>NZ_JBAUYR010000136.1:0-81688 GCF_049584895.1 Binatus sp. (SeqCode) | reverse complement strand
GGTCCGAACCGCGTCGGTCCGCAGGGCTTTCTGCAGTGGCTGGCCGACGGCGTGAAGCACGTCTGCAAGGAAGACATCATCCCTGACGAGTCAGACCCGCCGCTGTTCAAGATGGCGCCTTACCTGGTGATGCTTGCATTCACACTGCCGTGGGCGGTGATGCCGTTCTCGTCGTCGCTGATACTGGCCGACCTGAACGTCGGCATCCTCTACATGACGTCGGTCACCGCGCTTACGGTGGTCGGCGTGCTGATGGCGGGATGGGCGTCGAATGACAAATGGTCGCTAATCGGCGGAATCCGATCGGCGGCGCAAATAGTCAGTTACGAGATACCCGCGGGGCTCTCGATTTTCCCGGTCGTGCTGATGACCGGCACGCTGTCGATGCAGGGAATCATCCGCGCGCAGGGTTGGGCGCCGCAGCATTGGTTTCTGTTCGCCAATCCGTTCACCTTCGTCGCAGCCAACATCCTCTATATATCGGCTCTTGCCGAGGGTAATCGCACGCCATTCGATTTGCCCGAAGCCGAATCTGAGTTGGTCGCAGGTTTCGCGACTGAGTACAGCGGGATGCGCTACCTGTTCTTCTTCATGGCGGAATGGGGAAACTTATTTATCATCGGCGCGATAATCGCGACCTTGTTCCTCGGCGGCTGGCAGTTCCCGCACGTGACGAACAGTGTAGTCGCGATGAATATACTTCAAGCGATCACCTTCAACGTCAAAGTACTATTCCTGGTGTTCGTCTCGATGTGGATACGCGCAACGCTGCCGCGAGTGCGTATCGATCAGCTGATGACTCTTTGCTGGAAATACTTCGTACCAATTTCGTTTGTGAATATGATTGGAACCGCAGTGTGGGTAGCTATTTGGCCCGACGGCAACTCACTAATGGGCTATATCATGTTGGCCGGAGCGATCGCGCTCGGCGCAGTATTCACTCAGCGGGTTATATACTATCTCAAGCGTTCGCGGATGGAAGTTTACTTCAATCCGACTATATAGAGGCTATTGATGAGCGCGGTTTCTGAGTACGTAGGAAATATAAAAGACGCAGTCACGAGCATCTTCGAGGGCATGGCGGTGACGGCGTCGCATTTCATGCGCAAGCCGTACACGGTACAGTATCCCGATCGAATGCCGGTGCGCGTGCAGGACACGCTGCCGTTCCGCTACCGGGGAATCCTCGAAGTGGATCTCGAAATCTGCACGGGATGCCTGGCGTGCGAGCGCGCGTGTCCGATCGATTGCATCGTAATCGTTGTGGACAAGGACCCGCAGACGCGGCAGATGCTGCTGTCGCAATTCGATATCGACATCGCAAAGTGCATGTACTGCGGGCTTTGCAGCGAGCCGTGCCCGACCGGCTCGATCCATCATACGACGGAATTCGAGGGCGCCGACTATTCGCTCGAGAGCCTGATTCGCCGCTTCGTCAAGGATCCGGTGATGGCGTACAAGCCCAAGAAGGGGCCAGAGACTGATCCGCAAATCGCGCCGATTCTGAATCGCGGCATGACCTACCTCGATCAATGGGCGCAACCAGGCGGCGAAAAGCCGGCCGCCGAAGAAGAGCCCGCGTAACGCGCGCGGCTTGCCAACAACCCGGGGAAGATCGAATCGATGCTCGCACAGGTAATATTCTATGCGCTAGCCGCGCTGACTGTAGGGTCGGCGATGTTAGTAGCGTTCTCGCGCAACATAGTATATTCGACATTCGCGTTGCTCGGCGCGTTCATGGGCGTAGTAGGTATTTACATTTTGCTCGCGGCGGACTTTGTCGCGATGGTCCAGCTACTCGTTTACGTCGGCGGAATTTTGGTACTGACTATCTTCGCGGTTATGCTCACGGCGGGAATCGGGGACGTCACCGTATCGAATCGCGCAGTCGGAACGGGGGCTGGCATCTTCACAGTGGGTATCGCCGGGCTGGTGATGCTGTACGCGATCGAGCGGACGCAATGGCATCAGGTGGCCGCAGTCACGCCCGCGCCGACCACCTATGCGATCGGAAACGCGTTCCTTGGTGATTACGTGTTGCCGTTCGAGGTCGCATCGCTGGTGCTGTTGGCGGCTCTGATCGGAGCTATCGTCATTTCGCGTCACGAAGCGCGGGAGTAGGGGAGTGGGAGAATCGGGATGGGCGGGGGAATAATGCTTAACCATTTCCTGGTGCTTAGCCTGATCGTATTTTCGCTCGGGCTGTTCACGGTTCTGACGCGCCGAAACGCGATCGGAATCCTGATGGGCGTCGAGCTGATTCTCAACTCCGCCAATATCAACTATCTTGCGTTCGCGTTTTACGGCGGCGGGAAATACGATGGGCAGATTTTTGCGATTTTCGTAATCATGCTGGCGGCCGCCGAGGCGGTCATCGGACTGGCTGTCGTGCTCGCGATTTATCAGAACTTCAAGACGATTGACGTCGATGCGACCGAGACCCTGCGTGGATAGCTGAGCAGCGAAACAATGGATCATCCGATTCCGGTTACGTTCATTCGATTGATCGTGTTGCTGCCGCTGATTGGCGCGACTATCAATTTTCTTGCCGGCGCGTGGCTGCAGAAGACGTTCGGCAAGCGCGCGATCAGCCTGGTCGGATGCGGTGTCGTGCTCGCAGCGTTCCTGCTGGCGGCCCGCGCGTTTTACTACATGCTGAATATGCCGCCGGAAAACCGGTTCATGCTCGACGACTTGTGGAAGTGGTTCGACGTCGGTGGACTCAATCTCGACATCGCGTTCTGGCTCGATCCGCTGTCGATGCTTATGACGCTGATCATCACCGGCGTCGGCGGCCTCATCCACATCTACTCGACCGGCTACATGCACGATGACGACGGCTACTGGCGATTTTTCGGATGGCTCAACCTGTTCACCTTCGCGATGCTGGTGCTGGTGTTGGGCGACAACATGTGGCTGATGTTCGTCGGCTGGGAAGGCGTCGGGCTGTGCTCGTTCGCGCTGATCGGCTTCTGGTACAAGGTCCAGGCGAACACGAGCGCCGGCAACAAGGCCTTCATCGTAAATCGCGTCGGAGACCTCGCATTCGTGATTGCGCTCTACAGTTTATTCGCTGGCCTGCAGGCGCTCGGGCATCCGACCCTGGTGACGCGCGAGGTCGCTCACTACGCTCCGCTGCTCACAGGAGTGCCGATAAATTTCGCCGGCTACAGCTCGGCTCATCAGCTGGTTGGTTTCGTCACACTGCTGATGTTCATTGGCGCGACCGGAAAGTCGGCGCAGATTCCGCTGTACGTCTGGCTGCCGGACGCGATGGCCGGTCCGACTCCGGTCAGCGCGCTGATCCATGCCGCGACGATGGTCACGGCCGGCATCTACATGGTGGCGCGCCTCAACTTTTTATTTTCGATGTCGCCGTTCACGATGGGCGTGATCGCGCTGGTCGGCGGAGCGACGGCACTGTTCGCCGCGACGATAGGCGTCGCGCAAAACGACATCAAGAAAGTCCTCGCGTACTCGACCGTGAGCCAGCTCGGCTACATGTTCGCGGCGCTGGGCGTCGGCGCGTACGCGGCCGGCGTGTTCCACCTGATGACGCATGCGTTCTTCAAGGCATGCCTATTTTTAGGATCGGGTTCCGTCATCCACGCGATGGGCGGCGAGCAGGACATGCGCAAGATGGGCGGCCTGCGCCACAAGATGCCGATAACCTTCTGGACCTTCGTGGCTGCGACCTTCGCGCTCTGCGGCATTTTTCCGTTCGCCGGTTTCTTCTCCAAGGACGAGATCATCTGGCAGGCGTTCTCGCATGGGCACTTCCTCGTGTGGGCGTTCCTGCTGCTCGGCGCCGGATTCACCGTCTTCTATATGTCGCGCCAGGTGTACATGACTTTCTTCGGTGAGTTCCGCGGCACGCACGAGCAGGAACATCACCTGCACGAATCGCCGCCATCAATGGCATACGTGCTCATCGTTCTTGGCGCCCTTTCGGTGATCGGCGGATGGTTGAAGTGGCCGGAATTCATGGTCTCGTTCAAACCGTTCGAAGAATTCCTGGATCCGATCTTCAGCTCTGAGGTGACTCGCCGCGTAACCGAAGCTGGAATCCATAACCACGGCATCGAAGCGGGATTCGCAGTCATCACAGTTATAGTTGTTATCGCCGGATGGTACCTTGCCGACCTGATGTACCGTCAGCACAGGCTGGACCCCGCGCGCTTCAGTGAAATGTTCGGCGGAGTGCCCTACGAATGGGTATACAACAAATACTACGTCGATGAATTTTACGATCGAGCAGTAGTACAGCCGTACCTATTCGCGACGCGGGCACTGGCATGGTTCGATACTAACATTATCGACGGATTCGTGAATCTCGCGGCTCGGATTGTAGTATTCGTCTCGTGGCTGTCCGGACTATTCGACCATTACGTAGTCGATTGGCTGGTGAACTTCGCCTCGAATGTGACCTACAACGTCGGCGGCAGGCTGCGACGGCTGCAAACCGGCTCGATCAACGGATACCTGTACGGAATTCTGGCCGCGGTCATGCTGATACTGCTCGCACGCGCGGTCGCACGAACATGACGCCCTATCAAGACCAACGGGAAGAGCGAAACTGAAATGAGCCACGCGCTTACGCTGATAACTTTTGTTCCGATCGCCGGGATGGTGCTGATTCTCGCGCTGCCCGACTCGATGAAGCCGGCGTTCAAGTGGATCGCGGTCGCGGCAACAATACCGCAACTCCTGATAGCCGCTTGGCTGTACGAAAACTTCGACACTACCACCAGCGCAGTGCAGTTCGCCGAGAAAGCGTCGTGGATGCCCGCGTACCACATTAGCTACTTCATCGGCGTCGACGGCATCAGCATCTCGATGGTCCTGTTGACCGCTCTCATCATGTTCATCTCGGTGTTCGCGAGCTTCGGCATCAATCGCGCGGAGAAGGGTTACTATGCGATGCTACTGATGCTGGACACGGGCATGATGGGCGTCTTCGTGTCGCTCGATTTTTTCCTCTTCTATATTTTCTGGGAAGTGATGCTGCTGCCGATGTACTTTCTCATCGGCATATGGGGCGGTCCGCGCCGCGAGTACGCCGCGATCAAGTTCTTTCTCTACACACTACTCGGTTCAGTACTCATTCTGCTGGCGATGCTCGGACTGTATTACTACGGCGCGACTCCGACCTTCGATCTGACTGAGTTGGCGGCGAACTCAAGTCATTACTCAATGCATTTTCAGGAAATAGCATGGATCGCGCTATTCATCGGTTTCGCGATCAAGATTCCGGCGTTCCCGTTCCATACCTGGCTGCCCGACGCGCACGTCGAAGCCCCAACTGCTATCTCGGTGATTCTTGCGGGCGTGCTGCTGAAAATGGGCACCTACGGAATTTTGCGCGTCAACTTTGCGGTGCTGCCTGCCGCCAGCTACCAGCTCGCGTGGCTGTTTCTCGGTGTGATCGGCACTATCAACATAGTATACGGCGCGATGTGCGCGATGGCACAGACTGACTATAAGAAGTTGATTGCCTATTCGTCGATTAGCCACATGGGTTATGTGATGCTCGGGCTGGCTGCCTTTACGGCGGCGGGAATCAACGGTGCCGTTCTGCAGATGTTCAATCACGGCACGATTACCGCGATGCTCTTTATCCTGGTCGGTGTGATTTACGATCGCGCGCACCATCGCGAGATAAATGGCTTCGGCGGCTTGGCGCAGCAGATGCCGATATACACTGCGATCACCGGCTTCGCGTTTTTCGCCGGCATGGGACTGCCTGGCATGTCCGCCTTCATTTCAGAAGTGCTGGTGCTCCTCGGCGCGTGGCAAACACATCCGATCATGGTGGCGTTCGGCGCGGCGACCGCGATTCTCACCGCGGGCTACCTGCTGTGGACGTTCCAGCGAATATACCTCGGGCCGCTGAACGAGAAGTACAAAGACTTTAAGGACTTGTCTTTCCGCGAGGCCTTCACTCTCGTGCCGCTCGGCATCATTGTGCTGATACTCGGCGTCTATCCGCATGCGATTCTCGGCCTCCTCAACACCTCGCTGGTGCATCTCAACCAGGTTGTGCTGTCGACCTCGGGCGCGGCCGTCGCGATGCTTCACTAGTGCCCGGCAGGAATTAGATGGACCTCGGAAACCTCGCGAGCCTGCAACATTTCATGCCGGAGATGGCCCTCGCGGCCGGAGTTCTGGCGATCGTGATCATCGATCTGATCGTACTCGACAAGTCGCCTATCGGCGCAGTGGCGCTGATTGTCGCCGCCGTCGCGCTAATCCGGCTCGGGATAGAACCGGCGTTGCCAGGTGGCGCGTGGCTGTTTCATCGGATGCTCGTGTTCGATTCGTTCGCGATTTACTTCCGCGTGTTAATCGCTCTGGCCGCCGTCGTCGCCATCTGGATGTCGATGGGCTCCGAGGAAGTGAAGAACTGCGATCAGGGAGAGTACTACGCGATCCTGCTCGCGAGCACATTCGCGATGTTCCTGATGGCGGAGTCGGCGAACCTGCTGATGGCGTACCTGGCGCTCGAGTTCGTCAGCCTGACCTCGTACATCCTGACGGGATTCTTGCGGCACAACCGGCGCTCGCTTGAAGCCGCGCTCAAGTATTTGATCTACGGCGGCGTCGCGTCGGGCACGATGATTTATGGCATGAGCTGGATTTTCGGAATCACCGGCTCACTCGACTTCAGCGTGATCAACAAGGCGCTGTCGACGCCAGCGCATCTGCCTGTCCTCGCAGTGTTCATCGCGTTGGTGCTGATTCTGACCGGGATGGGTTACAAGGTGTCGTCGGTTCCGTTCCACATGTGGGCGCCCGACGTTTACACCGGCGCGCCAATTCCGATCACGACCTTCCTCGCGATCGGATCTAAAGCGGCCGGCTTCGCGCTGCTGACGCGCTTTTTCTTTCCTGCGATTTCGCATCTGGCAGCGGGCGGAAGCTGGACTGCACTCGCCGGCGTCGATTGGCCGCAACTGCTGCTCTTCGTCTGCATCATCACGATGACGCTCGGCAACCTTGCCGCCCTGCAGCAAACCAACATGAAGCGGCTGCTGGCGTATTCGAGTATCGCACAGGCGGGATACGCGCTGATGGGATTCGTGGTGCTGTCCAACGACGGCATCCGCGCAATGCTCTTCTACCTGTTCGCTTACTACGTAATGGATGCGGGTGCGTTCCTGGTCGTGATGATCGTCGCGAACTCGACCGGGCGCGAGGACGTCGAGGCCTACCGCGGCCTGGCGTGGCGCGGCGGAATCGTTCCTGCACTCGCACTGACTATCTTCCTTTTTTCATTAACCGGAATACCGTTGACGGTCGGATTCATCGGCAAATTCTATTTGTTCGCCGCAGTGATTAAAGGTCAGTTCTACATATTGGCTATTGTCGGAATACTCAATTCGGTAGTGTCTTTGTATTACTACTTGAAGCCGATTCGCATGATGTTCTTCGAGCAGCCGCGCGGCGACGAGGGCACCGTCCGCTTCGAGGCCTGGAATTATGGCCTGATGGGAGTGCTGGCCTGCGCGACGATAGTGTTTGGGTTGTACTGGTCGCCGATCATCTCGTTCGCAAATAGGTCGATCAGTTTTTTCACCGGACCAACTTGATTGCTTCTTTTTTTATTGGTCATTCTGAGCGCAGCAAAGGATCTCGCGCGTAGCGCGTGCCCCACTGACGCCGCACGTAAGAACGTCCGGCGAGATTCTTCGCCGCAACGGCTCAGAATGACGGACTTGCTCAGCGCGCTATTCGAAAACTATTGTGCGGTTGTGATGCAGTAGCACCTGTTTCTTCAGGTGGGCGCGCACCGCCTTCGCCAGCACCATCACTTCCAGATCCTTGCCCTTGCGCGCGAGGTCCGCGACGGTGTCGCGATGCGTCATCGGCGTGGTGGCTTGCGCGATTATCGGGCCGGCGTCGAGCTCTTCGGTTACGTAATGCGCGGTGGCGCCGATCAGTTTGACGCCTTTGTCGTGTGCCTGTTTGTGCGGGCGCTGTCCCGCGAAGGCGGGCAGGAAGCTGTGGTGGATGTTGACGATCGGTTTGCCCCATGCCCGAAGAAACTCGCCCGATAGCACCTGCATGTAGCGCGCGAGCACGACAGTGTCGGCGCGCAGCTCGCCCAGATGCTTCAGCAGGGCGGCTTCGGAGTCGCCTTTGCCATTCTTTGGAACCGGAATCACCTTGAACGGAACTTCGAACGGGCGCACCAGCGATTCCAGATCAGGATGATTGCTGACGACCCCGACCACGTCACCGTCCAGCTCGCCGACATGATGCCGGCTCAGCAGATCGATCATGCAGTGCGGCAGCCGCGAGACCATAATCACGATGCGATCGCGTCGGGCGGCGTCGAATAGAATCCACTTCAGGCGCTCCCAGGGCAGCAGCGACGTCATCGAAGCGTCGAGTTCTTTCGACAGCTCGCTCACCGGCAGTCGCAAACTTTCGAAATGGATGCGCCAGAAGAAATGGCCGTCCTCGTCGTCGGAGTATTGGTCAGAAGTGATAATATTGCAGCCGAGTGTGTAAAGGTGGCCGGCGACTTTCGCGATGAGGCCGGGGCGGTCGATGCATGAGATGAGGAGGGTAGCTTTGCCTGCTGCCACGCTGGTTTCTCCGGAAGGCGTATAGTCAGTCCAAATACTAATGGCTCAGCACGCAAATAGACAAACCGAAGGCGGCGGAATTTTGTACGTAGTTGCGACGCCGATCGGAAATCCCGATGACATTTCCGCGCGCGCGATTCGCACTCTCGCAGAAGTCAGTCTGATTGCATGCGAGGACACGCGCCGCACCGGACAGTTGCTCGCGCGTCATCAGATTGGTACGCCCACGGTGAGTCATTTCGAGCACAACGAGGATCGCCGCGTGCCGGAGCTGGTCGAGCGGTTGAAGGCGGGCGAAAAAATCGCGCTCGTCACTGACGCCGGCACGCCCGCAATTTCGGATCCCGGCTTTCGCCTGGTGCGCGCTGCGTTGGAGGCGAATCTCCGCGTAGTCGCGATCCCCGGAGCGTCGGCCGTGATCGCGGCATTGTCGATTGCCGGAATTCCGACCGACAGGTTCACCTTCGAGGGATTTATTCCGACACGCGACGCCGCGCGGGCTAAAGCGCTGGAGGATCTGCGTCGCGAGCCGCGCACTATAGTTTTTTACGAGGCCGCGCGCCGTGTCGCTGACACGCTGGCCGCGATGGCGACCGCATTTGGAGAATCGCGCGACGCGGCTGTTGTCTGTGAAATCACCAAGACTTACGAACGGACGATTCGCGGGACGCTGGGCGAGCTCGAACAGCGCTTTCGCGCGACCCCCGCGCTCGGTGAGATCGTGATCGTCGTGGCGGGCGCTTCGGATGAAGCGAGCAGAAATGCGGATGCGGGATCGGTCGCGATTGATCTGCGGGAAGCGCTCGAAGTCTTGCGCGAAGCGGGACTTGGCTTGAAACAGGCGAGCGCTGTGATTGCAAAACTTACCGGGATTGCTCGTCGCGAAGTGTACCAGAATGCGCTCAAATCGCGCGATGACCAGTCAAGTGATGACTGACCGGTGGACAGCATTAGAGGGCCGTGCTTGCAGTCGCTTTCAGGGTGCGGTTCAATGAAAGGTGGTGCGGGGAAGGTGACGAGGGTTAAAGCAGGGCAAGTAGCCGATCGAGCCGCAACCGGCGGCGTGAGTGGCCTGATCGCAGTGCTGGTCGTTCATGGACCTAACCTCAATTTGCTCGGCGAACGCGAGCCCGAAGTCTACGGCCGGACCCGCCTGGCTGATATCGACAAGGAACTGAAAAGCCTGGGACGCGAACTCGAAATGAAGGTTGAGACGTTTCAGTCGAACAGCGAGGGCGGGATCGTCGATCGAATTCAGCAGGCCCGCGGCAAGTGTGACGTATTGTTGATCAATCCTGGCGCATACACGCATACCAGCGTTGCGATTCGCGACGCGATCGCGGCCGTGAATATTCCGGTGATCGAGGTGCATCTGTCGAACGTGTATCGGCGCGAGCCGTTTCGGCATCATTCGACGATTGCAGATATCGCGCATGGCCGAATTATGGGATTTGGCGCCGAGAGCTACAGCCTGGCTCTCAGAGCGGCGCGCACGATTGTCGAGGAGTCGCGCCGACGGAGTGTGTAACGCCATGGCGGGCAACGAACCAGAGCGCGGCCGATCCGCGATTGCAGCAAGACACGGAGACGGGATGGAAGTACGCGAACTAAAGACCCTGCTGGTCCTGATGCGCGATTACGGGCTGGTCGAACTCGAAATTGAGGACAAGAAGGGCAAGGTGCGGCTGGTGCGCGGCGGCGGTCGCGCGTCGGTCGACCAGACCGAGTCCGGCTCGGAGGCGCATATCGCGGCGCGCGCGTCTTCGCCCATCAAGATGGCGACCCGCCATGTCGAGGCGACCGCGGAAGAAGGCTCGAAGGCGGCGGGAAAAGTCGACCTCGCGCCGAATCAGAAATTGATCGAAAGCCCGATGGTCGGGACGTTCTATCGCGCCGCCTCGCCCGACGCTGCCCCGTTCGTCGAAGAAGGATCGTCGGTCCGCAAGGGCCAGCCGCTCTGCATAATCGAGGCGATGAAGATGATGAACGAGATCGAATCGCCGGCCGCGGGGCGGGTGATCAGAATCCTCGCCGAGAATGGAAATCCAATAGAGTACGGTCAACCCTTGATGATCATCGAAGTGATCTGAAAGGGCGGAGCGCTCGCCGATGTTCAAAAAACTGCTGGTCGCAAATCGCGGGACAATCGCAATCCGGATAATTCGCGCGTGTCGCGAGCTGGGGATTCAGACGGTCGCGGTTTACTCGACGGCGGATAAAAATGCGCTGCACGTGCGGATGGCCGATGAGTCGGTATGTATCGGCCCGCCTGCAGCTGAAGACAGCTATCTCAACATCCCCGCGATTCTCAGCGCCGCGACGACCTTCGGCGCCGACGCGGTCCATCCGGGTTACGGCTTTCTGTCCGAGAATGGCGACTTCGCCGAGGCGTGTCAGAAGTCAGGGCTGAACTTCGTCGGTCCGCGCGCGCGTCATATCAGGCTGATGGGCGACAAGCCACGCGCTCGACGAATCATGAAGCGCGCGGGCGTACCCGTCCTGCCCGGCAGCGAGGGCACCGGAGTAACTGAATTGCGCGAGGCGCAGGTCGACGCGAAACGCCTCGGCTACCCGGTTCTGATCAAGGCGGCTGCCGGCGGCGGCGGCAAGGGCATGCGAGTCGTTCGCAACGCAGACGAGTTGACGCGTTTGTTTGCGCTGGCGCAGGGCGAATCAGAAGCATCCTTCAGCTCGAAGAAAATGTACCTCGAGAAATATCTCGAGCGTGCGCGTCACGTCGAGTTTCAGATTCTTGCCGACTTGCAGCGCAACGCGATTCATCTTGGCGAGCGCGACTGCTCGATTCAGCGGCGTCATCAGAAGGTCGTCGAGGAGTCGCCGTGCCCGATTCTGACCCCGCGCCTGCGCGAGAAGATGGGCAAGGCTGCTGTGCGCGCGGCTGAAGTCGTCGGCTACTCGAACGTCGGCACGGTGGAATTTCTGCTCGCTGGCAGTGGCGAGTTTTATTTTATCGAGATGAACACCCGCATCCAGGTCGAGCACGGCGTCACCGAGATGGTCACGGGCGTTGACCTGGTGAAAGAAAGTATCCGCATGGCGATGGGCGAGAAGCTCGCGCTCAAGCAGCGGCAGGTGACCTTCGAGGGCGCCGCGATGGAATTTCGCATCTACGCCGAGGATCCCGAGCGGGGCATTCCTTCCCCCGGCGTCGTGACCAATCATCATACTCCCGGCGGTCTCGGCGTCCGCGTCGAGACTGCGCTGTACGACGGCTATCGCGTGCCGGTGCAATACGATCCGCTCATCGCGAAGCTGATCGTTCATGCCGAGACTCGCCCCGAAGTGATCGCGCGCGCGAAGGCTGCCCTGCGCGAGTACGTGGTCGACGGCATCAAGACCAACATCCCGTTGCATCTGAAAATTCTGCACGACCCGGATTTCAACCGCGGCGAATTCGCGACCGACTTTCTAAGCCGCTACGAGCCGGCCCGTCGCGACGCCGCGCAACACCCTCCGGTAAGCAAGGCCTCTTGACCGCAACGCTCCGCGCCATGCTTGATAGGATGACGGCTCGAGGCGCGACCGCCTCGCCACGAGTCACATGACTAACTTGAAAAAAATAAAACTTGCTCTCATTGCACTGACAATCGGATTGCTCGCATGCGCGCCCACGTTCGCGCAGGACGGCATGAACCCTCTTATTCCCAGCGGCAACGGCGCGCCGCCGGGCCAGGTGCCCAAGGCCGTTCCTTCCGATCCTCTGTACGATTTTGGCAGCGCGCTCGAAGGCACGATGGTCAAGCACACCTTCTCCATCAAGAACACTGGCCAAGGCTACCTCGATATTCAAGGCGTGAAGACTTCATGCGGATGCACCACCGGCGATCCTTCGAAGATGCACGTCGCGCCCGGCGACACCACTGATATCGCCGTCGCCTTCGACACCCATTTTCAGAAGGGCCACCAGGTGCGCACCATCACCGTCTCCACCAACGATCCCAACAATCCGCAAGTAGCACTGACCGTGCAGGGGATCGTCAAGAAGCAGGTCGAGGCGGTGCCGGGCGAAGTCGCCTTTGGCGACGTGAAACGCGGGACCGAAGAAACCAAGGAGCTGCTGGTTAACGATTTGAATCCGGGCAAGGGCACGTTCTCGGTCGGCCCGGTCAGCAACTCGAGTTCAAATATAAAGGTCGAGCAGGACAAGCGCCCTGACGGCAAGCCCGGCGCACTGATTAAGGTAACGCTCCTTAAGACGATGCCGGTGGGTCCGTTCGACGACTCGATCAAAATCACCACCAACCGCGTGCCGCTGCAGGTCGACGTGTTCGGCAACGTGACCGGCGATTTGAATATCGATCCGGCGCAGGTCTCATTCGGGATTGTCCCGCGCGGCCAGGACATCGTGCGAATCTTCAAGCTGAGCAACCAGGGTCCGCATCCCATAAAGGTGCTCGACGTCGCCAGCAGCAGCCCCGCCGTCGCCGCGACCGCCGAACCAGTAACTCCAGGCAAGGAATATAAGGTTACGGTAACACTGCGCCACGGCACTCCCGACGGCCAGCTGCGCGGCAACCTGACGATAAAAACCGACGACCCCGACCAGGCCACCCTGAACGTCCCGTTCTACGCAATAATAGGCCAGTTCAAGACCTAACCTGTCTCGCGTCACCCGCCCCTGAGAGCAAAGTAGCGCGCCGCGCGCAACTTTGCGCTTTACACTGGGTGCAGGGGTCACCCCTGCCGCCCGCCGCGCAGGCGATTATTCCGGCTGCTTGCTGGAAAGATGCCCCCGCTTGTTTCACAGCCTTTGGGGTTCCTATATTCATTCATGGCTCGGCACGAAAAATCGGGGATCATTTCCTGGTTGCTGGACCGGATGAGCGAATGGGCCGTCGGTCTGCTCACCAAGCCGATAAAAACTTACGCGCTCCACATCCCGAACGACATTGCCGCGCTCAAGCGTCACATTCGCAAAGGCGACGTCATTTTGATCGAGGGAAACGAACGCATCAGCGAATGCATCAAATATCTGACCCAAAGTTCGTGGTCGCATTCCGCGTTGTACGTCGGTGACGAGCCGATTCGCCGCAATCCCGCGATGAAGGCGCCGCTGGTCGCGCAATTCGGCGAGGAAGCGAACTTCCTGCTGGTCGAGGCGATCGTCGAGGCCGGCGTCGTGCTCTCGCCGCTCACAAAATATCGCGACTTCAATATCCGCGTATGCCGCCCGTTCAACCTGTCCTCGGCCGACTTGGCCGACGTGATGGACGAGGCGATTCGCAGCGTCGGCGACACCTACGATTTGCGCAACGTGATCGATCTTGCGCGCTACTTCCTGCCGGTGAGCCTGGTGCCCGCGCGCTTTCGCCGCCAGGCGCTCCAGTTCGGCAGTGGCGAGCCGACGCGAGTGATTTGTTCGAGCGTGATCGCGTCATCATTCCATCGCGTGAAGTTCCCGATCGTGCCGGCCTACGAGCAGTTGCCGCCTCAGACTGTCCCCGAGCCTCCGCGGCGCAAGCTATGGCCAATAGGCTCGAGGTCGACCACCGGCGCGCTGCAATACGGCGCCCTCAGGATGGTCTCGCCGACTTTGGTCACGCCGCGCGATTTCGATCTTTCGCCCTATTTCGAAATCGTCAAATTCAATATCATCGAGGACATGCGTTTCGACTATCACAAGATTTTGTGGGCCGAGGACGCACCGCCCGCGCCCGTCAAAAAGGGCGCCTGAACGGGGAAACACCAGCACTATCTGAGCCAGGGGAGCGATCCAGTGAACAAGGAAAACGAACAACAGCATCCAGCGGGCCGCCGCGAACTTCTCGAAAAAACGATTGCGAAAATTCTACATCGCCATTGCAACTTCGGTTGGGCCAACTACTACATCCCAAGCGAAAAATTCCCCAGCCTGATCGAAGAGCTGGTCGAAGTGATGAGCCCCGGCGGCCAGGCCGGCCACGACGAGTTGGTGCAATTCTTCCTCGGCGTCCAGCGCCTGTCATCGATTCAGGAGCGAGTAACAAAACTCGAGCAGGAGTTTTCAGTCTACAAACGCGGCTAAGGCAACGCCTTTAATTCAGTCGTCTTTTGCCCGGTGTCATCCCGAGCGTAGCCGAGGGACCCGGATCTTTCTCGCCGCGAACTCGCGCACCCCAACCATGGTGCGATCGATGTGAACGCCGGATGATCCGAGCGTTTCGCTTGAGCCGTGGTTGAGGGTGCAGCGGCCAGCACCGCAAAAGATCCGGGGTCCCTCGGCTACGCTCGGGATGACACAAGAAGGGCAAATGACAAAAGAAACTGGATTCAGCAGCCGCTTGATATTACAAGTTGGCCTGACGAACGCAATTTCAGATGGAGGCGGATTCCATGGACGCACTTGAAGCTATCCTCTCACGCAAGGTGCAGCGCGTGTTTGCTGACAAACCGGTCGAGCGTGAAAAACTTTCGAAGATCGTCGACGCCGGCCGTCATGCGATGAGCGCGCGCAACATGCAGCCGTGGCAGTTCGTCGTTATTCAGAATCGCGATACGTTAAAGGAGATCGGCGCGCTGTGCTCGACCGGCAAGTTCGTCACCGACGCGCCGTCGGCGATCGTCGTGTTCAAGGACGTCGCTAATGCGCGATGGGCCGACGTCGATTGCGCGCAAGCGGTCCAGAACATGGCAGACGCCGGATGGGCGCTCGGCCTCGGCACCTGCTGGGTCGGCAACTTCGACGCGGCAAAGATCGGCGCGATGCTCGGGGTCAAGGACGGATGGGCAATCTTCACGATCCTGCCGTTCGGCTACGCCGACCCGAAGAATCCACCGCAGGCGAAGCCGCTCAAAACGCGCACCGAGGTAGTGCATTATGAGCGCGTGGGAAATCCCAAGCCGTAGAGATCTGATAGAGTCTCAATACCGAAAGAAGGAAATTTGATGCCGATAAAACAGCAAGTCCCACCCGAAGCATACGAAACGCTGATGCAGAATCCCGACGCGCTCTACCTCGACGTTCGCACCGAAGGAGAATTCGCAGCGGGACACGCCGCCGGCGCAATCAATATTCCGGTGATGGTTGCGAAGGGTCCGGGGCAGATGCAGTTGAATCTCGACTTTATCGAAGTCGCCGAGAAGGTACTTCCTAAAGACAAGAAACTCGTCGTCGGATGCATGTCGGGCGGACGCTCGCAGCGCGCGTGCGAGATGCTCGAAGATGCCGGCTTCACCGACCTGACGAACGTTGTCGGCGGCTTCGGCGGCCAGCGCGACGCGTCGGGCAGAGTCGTCGTCGCAGGATGGAAGGAAGCGGGACTGCCGCTGACCACTGACCTCGGCGACGCCGCGTACGCCGCGCAGAAAGCGAAGGCTGGAGTCTGATGGCGATTCGTCTCAGCCGAATCTACACGCGCACCGGCGACAAGGGACAGACCGCACTGGTCGGCGGCAAGCGCGTGCCCAAGGAGAGTGCGCGGCTGGAGGCCTACGGCACGATCGACGAGTTGAATTCGATCGTCGGGATCGTTCGCACGTATTTGCCGCAATATCGCGAGGGTTTCGGCGCTGACTTCGAGCCCTATTCGGAATCGTTGCGGCGGATACAGAACGAACTCTTCGACGTGGGCAGCGAACTCGCGACACCGCCCGACGGCGAGTATCCGCAGATGCATAAGATGGGCGCCGGCGAAATCAAGAAACTCGAACAAGAGATGGACGCGATGGAGAAGGAGCTCGAGCCGCTGAAATCATTCACGCTCCCCGGCGGTGGCGTGCTCAACGCGTTCCTGCATCAGGCGCGCACGGTCTGCCGGCGTGCCGAGCGCGTCTGCTGGCGCCTCAAGCGCGACGAAGACATCAACGACAATCTCATCATCTACGTGAACCGGCTGAGCGACCACCTGTTCGTGCAGTCGCGATGGGTCGCGAAGCGGCTGGGCGAGCCCGAATTTCTATGGGACCGCGCGCTGCGAATCGAAGAGGAAGAAAAGTCGGCGCGCGCAGCGAAGGACAGATCGAATCGAGGCGCGAAATCCTGAGCGAGGAAATCCTGCGATGGCTGATACTTCAAAACTCTATCTTCGACAGGCGCAGATCGGTCCGATGGCGAATTTCGTTTACCTGGTCGGCGATCCCGCCTCGCGCAAGCTCGCGGTCGTCGATCCCGCGTGGGACGTCGAGGCGATTCGGAAATTCGCCGAGTCCGAGGGTTACGACATCGAAAAAATTCTGATCACGCACTATCACCCCGATCACCTGGGCGGGCACATGATGGGCCAGAATATCGAGGGCTCCGCCAAGATGCTCGAAAACGTCAAGGCCAAGGTCTACGTGAACAAGCATGAGGCCGAGGGCGTCAAGCAGGTCGCGGGTTTGTCGGACTCCGATATGGTCAAGGTCGACGCGGGCGACACGATTAAGGTCGGCGATCTCGAGCTGAAGTTCCTGCACACTCCCGGGCATACGCCGGGCTCGCAGTGCTTCCTGGTCGACGACAACCTGATCTCCGGCGACACGCTGTTCGTCAACTCGTGCGGGCGCGTGGACCTGCCGGGATCGGATCCCGAGGCGATGTATCACAGCCTGAACGATACGCTGCGCAATCTCGACGACGCGACGGTGGTGTATCCGGGGCACGCGTACTCGTCGGAATCGAGCACGACCATAGGCGACCAGAAGCGTCACAACATGTACATGCGATTTCCGACGCTCGACGATTTCCTCGACGCGATGGGCTACGCGCGCCGTTAACTCATCTCCGAAGTATGGGCGACAAGAGCAGCTCACGAATCGAGTTGGCGGATCTTCCCGCCGACTTCGCGCCCGAAGGCGTGCCATACGCCGTCCTCGTGCCGCCCGCCTACAACGAAAACGACGGCGGTGCATTTCCGCTGTGCCTCTTGCTGCACGGTGGTGGTGGCAACCGCGAGAACCTCGCCGCGCTGAAGCCTCTGTTTGATCGGTGGTGGACGGCCGGAATAATGCCGCCGATGGTTATCGCGTCGGCCAGCACCGGCGCGATGAGTTACTACCTCGACCATCCTGACGGTAGCGCGCGTTGGGAGTCCCTGATCGCGGAGGAGTTTCTGGCGCGGCTTCGCGACAACTACAACGCGGGACAGGACCGCGCCTCGACGTTCATCGCGGGAATCTCGATGGGCGGCTACGGAGCTTTGAAGATTGCGTTCGCGAGACCGGATCGGTTTGCCGCGGTGGCCGCGATACAGCCGCTGCTCGAACCCGGCTTTCGCGACGCGGAAATCGGCGCGCGAAATCGACTCCATCATGGCGTCGGTGGCCCGCGCGAGTTGCTCGGTGAGAATCGCGACCCGTTGTTGTTCGAGGCGAACAATCCAGCCAGCCGCGCTCGCGCCAACGCGCTATTGATTCGCGAATCCGGACTCGCGATTTTTCTCGAAGTCGGCGACGAGGATTTTCTCAATGCGCACGATGGCACCGAATTTCTGCATCGCGTGCTGTGGGACCTCGATATCGCGCACGAGTACCGCCTGATTCGCGGCGCCGATCACGGCGGGCCAACGTTCGTGCCAAGAATCCGCGATGCCTTCGCGTGGCTCGGCTCGGTGATAGTTGAGCAGCGCGCGGCGTCCGAGGAACCGTCTGCCGATGAACGCGCGGTGAGCGAATGGGTGAGTCACGGACTTACTGGTAACCCGCCGCCGGTCGATCCGGGCAGCAAGGCCTTCATCACGATGCTTCGTGCGCAGCTGAAGCCCGTGCGCGATCAGGCCGCCAAGACTGATCCTTCGACGCTCAAGCGTTACGGCGTGCTGCCGAAAACGAATTAGCAGTTATGGCTCAGGATCCGCACAGTCTCGCCGCGGAAGCTGAAAAGCTGCGAGGCGAGATCGACCGCGCGAATTATCGCTACTACGTCCTCGACGATCCGCAAATTTCCGACGCCGAATACGACAAGCTGATGCGCCGGCTCGAGGCGATCGAGCGCGAGCATCCGGATCTCGCGACGCCCGATTCGCCCACGCAGCGTGTGGGTGCGGCGCCGAGCGAAAAATTCGGCGTAGTGGTGCATCGGCGGCCGATGATGTCGCTCGGCAACGCGATGGACGCCGAGGAGATGCGCGAGTTCGACAAGCGCATCAGGCGGTTGCTGAAATCCGACGCGGACATCGAGTACGTAGCCGAAGTCAAGCTCGACGGACTCGGCATCGAGCTGGTCTACGACGACGGGCGGCTGACGGTTGGCTCGACCCGGGGTGACGGAATCAACGGCGAAGACGTCACGCAGAATATCCGCACGATTAAGAGCGTGCCGCTGAGACTGCAGCATCCTGAGCATGGAAAAATCCCGCGCGTCCTGGAAGTGCGCGGCGAAGTGATCATTCCGCGGAAGGCATTTGCGAAGATGAACCAGGAGCGCGACGAGGCCGGCGAGCCGGTGTTCGCGAATCCTCGCAACGCAGCGGCGGGCGCGCTGCGCCAGCTCGATCCGAAGATCACAGCGTCGCGGCCGCTCGACGCT
Organism: Binatus sp. (SeqCode); assembly: GCF_049584895.1. Taxonomy (GTDB): domain Bacteria; phylum Desulfobacterota; class Binatia; order Binatales; family Binataceae; genus Binatus. The sequence continues at coordinate 62,653 of NZ_JBAUYR010000136.1, read as the reverse complement.
TTTCTTTACGCGCCCGGCGTGATCGAGGGCGCCACTTTCAAATCGCAATGGGAATTTCTGCAAGCGATCAAAGCGCTCGGGCTCCGCGTAAATCCGCTGTCGCGCGTATGCAACGGTATCGACGCGGTGCTCGACTACTGGAACGAGATCACCGAAAAGCGCCACGAGCTGGACTTCGAGGCCGACGGCGTCGTCGCCAAGGTGAACTCCTACGCGCTCCAGGAGCAGCTCGGCGAGGTTTCGCGATCGCCGCGCTGGGCGATTGCGTACAAGTTCAAGGCGCAGCAGGCGGAGACAGTGGTCGAGAAAATCGACGTGCAGGTCGGGAGGATCGGATCGCTCACGCCGGTCGGCAAGCTTCGGCCCGTGCAGCTCGCGGGCGTGACGATTTCGAACACTTCCCTGCACAACCTCGACGAGATTCGGCGCAAGGATATCCGCGAGCGCGACACCGTGCTGATTGAGCGGGCCGGCGACGTGATTCCGTACGTGATTCGCGTGACCAAGGAAGGGAGTCCGCGCGCGAAGCCGTTCGAGATGCCGACGAATTGCCCGGTGTGCAACGCGGCAATCGTGCATGAGGAAGGCGAGGTCGGTTACTTCTGCGTCAACGCGAATTGTCCGGCGCGGATGCGCGAATCAATTCGTCATTTCGCATCGAAATATTGCCTCGATATCGAAGGGCTGGGCGATAAGCTCGTTGGGCAACTCGTCGAGAAGGGACTGGTGAAGGAGCTCGACGATCTGTTCGGGCTCACCAAGGATCAACTCTCGGGCCTCGAGCGAATGGCCGACAAGAGCGCGCAGAACGTGCTCGATGCGATCCAGAAAGCGCGCAAGACTACACTCGACCGGTTTATCAACGGGCTCGGGATTCGACACGTCGGCGAGCATACCGCGCGACAACTAGCGTTGAAGTTCAAGACGATGGACGCGCTCGCGGATGCGTCTGAGGACGATCTGCTTGGCGTGCGAGATATCGGCAATGAAGTTGCGCACAGCATCCGCGAGTACTTCGACGAGCCGCGAAACCTGAAAGCCGTCAAGCGGCTCATCAAATTGCTGGACGTCGAAGTACCGGCCGTCGTGGAAGGGCGGGGCGCATTGCGCGACAAAACTTTCGTGCTCACTGGTACGCTCGAATCGATGACGCGTGAAGAGGCCGAGCGCAGAATCATGGCGGCTGGGGGTCGAGTCACATCGTCAGTCAGCCGCAAGACCGACTTCGTAGTTGCGGGCGCCGAGCCAGGATCCAAGCTGAAGAAGGCCCAGGACCTAGGAGTGCGAGTGCTTGATCAGAAAGGTCTCGAATCGGTTCTCGCAGGAACGATTTGACAACTCAAAGCAAAAAAGAGCGCGCGAGATTGCATCTAATCATCAGTGGGAGAGTGCAGGGAGTCGGGTTTCGGTTTTCCGCCTATGATGAGGCGAAAGAACTTGCACTTGCCGGATACGTGCGCAATCTGCCCAATGGAGACGTCGAAATCGTCGCGGAAGGGAGCCGTGAGAACTTGCAAATGCTTGCAGCCTGGGCACATCTGGGGCCACCGTCGGCGCACGTAGCCGAGGTACGCGAAGAGTGGTCGGATTTCACAGGGGAATTTACCGATTTTCAGATTCGCTGATTGTTGCAGGCCAAAAAGTGGGCCTTTAATGGTTCCTTTAGATTAGCTATGCTTTAAATCCGCGTGTTCGAGTATTTGCATGGCTTCGAGATTGTCGGAGAAAATTTCAATCAAGTTTTAACCACAAGGAGATTGGACTGAGATGGCTGTTCCACCTGAGGCGGCTGGACAAGCTGCCGAGTCGCATGGTTCCGCCGCGTCTGCGCTCAAGCCGCATCTGACGCGTGACCACGTTGTTATCCGGTTTGCGGGCGACTCTGGCGATGGGATGCAGTTGACGGGGATGCAGTTCACGGCCGAATCCGCGCTGGCCGGCAACGATATCGCAACACTGCCCGACTTTCCCGCTGAGATTCGCGCGCCGCAGGGAACCCTGGCCGGGGTCAGCGGCTTTCAGCTGAATTTTTCGAGCAGCGAAATTTTCACCGCCGGCGACGAGCCCAACGTGCTGGTCGCAATGAACCCCGCGGCGTTGCAGGCCAACATCGACGATGTCCCGCCCAACGCCGTCATCATCGTGGACCGCGAGGCGTTCACCGATTCCAACGTCAAGCGCGCCGGCTACAAGACCAATCCGCTCACCGACCATTCGCTCGACAAGTTCCAGGTGATCGAAGTCGACGTGACCAAGCTCACCTCGCTCGCCGTGCATGGCATGGGCCTCAATAATCGCGCGGTCTTCCGATGCCGCAACATGTTCGTGCTCGGGATGCTGTCGTGGCTGTATCAGCGTCCGATCGAGAGCACGCTCAGCTATCTCGAGAGCCGCTTCAAGAAGACGCCCGAGGTTCTCGAGGCGAATATCAAGGTGCTCAAGGCCGGCTTCAACTACGGCGAGACCACCGAGATGTTCGCGAGCTCGTACGAAGTGCCAGCTGCGCGAATCGCTCCGGGACTGTATCGCAATATCACCGGGAACAGCGCGACTGCGCTGGGATTCGTGGCGGCTGCGGTGAAATCGGGACGTCCGCTGTTTTTGGGCTCGTATCCGATCACCCCCGCCAGCGACGTCCTGCACGAGCTTTCAGGCTTCAAGAATTTCCCCGTTTATACTTTCCAGGCCGAGGACGAGATTGCCGGCGTGTGCGCGGCGATCGGTGCATCCTTCGGCGGAGCGATTGCAATCACGACTACTTCGGGCCCCGGCATGAACTTGAAAGCCGAGGCAGTCGGCCTCGCGGTGAAAGTCGAGCTACCGATGGTGATTACCGACATCCAGCGAGCGGGTCCGTCTACCGGAATGCCGACCAAGCCCGAGCAGGCGGATTTGCTGCAGTCGATGTACGGTCGCCACGGCGAGTCGCCGATTCCGATTATCGCAGCGTCGACGCCGGCCGATTGCTTCGACTGCGCCTATGAGGCGGTGCGAATCGCCGTCAAGTACATGACGCCGGTGATCCTGCTCACCGACGGCCAGCTCGCAAACGGGGCGGAGCCGTGGCTGCTGCCCGACGCCGATAAGCTTCCTGAAATCAAAGTCGAATTCGCGACCAACCCCGAGGGCTTCCTGCCGTACAATCGCGAACCTGAGACTCTCTCGCGTCCGTGGGCGGTGCCCGGGACCAAGGGTCTCGAGCATCGAGTTGGTGGCCTGTCGAGCGAGAATCTCACCGGCAACGTGAGCTACTCGCCGGCCAACAACGAGCTGATGGTTCGCACGCGGGCGCGAAAGATTGCGGGTATCACGCGCGAGATTCCGCCGACGCAAGTGTTCGGCGACGCCGAAGGCGATCTCGTCGTGCTCGGATGGGGCTCTACTTACGGCCCGATTCGCGAGGCGGTCAAGCATTTGCGCGCGAAGGGCAAAAAAGTCTCGCACGTGCATCTGCGTTATCTGAATCCGCTGCCGAAAGACCTCGAAGAGACGCTCAAGCGTTTCAAGCAGGTCATGATTCCCGAAATGAATATGGGACAACTGCTCAAGATGATCCGCGCCGACTACCTGATCGACGCCTTCGGATTCAACAAAATCCAGGGCCGACCGTTCAAGGTCAGCGAGATCGAAAACCGCATCAACCGGGCCCTGGAGGGCTGATCGAAAATGGCTACCGCTCTTAACCGCAAGGATTTCGTTTCCGACCAGGAAGTTCGCTGGTGCCCCGGATGCGGCGATTACGCGATCCTGGCCGCGGTGCAAAAGACGATGCCCGAGTTTGGCATCGCGCCGGAGAACACCGTCTTCATTTCGGGAATCGGATGCTCGAGTCGATTTCCGTACTACATGAATACGTACGGCTTCCATACGATTCACGGCCGCGCGCCGGCGTTCGCGACCGGGTTAAAGATCTCGCGGCCCGATCTCGACGTGTGGGTGGTCACCGGCGACGGCGACGGCCTGTCGATCGGCGGCAATCATCTGATCCACGTGCTGCGGCGCAACGTCGATCTGAAAATTCTGCTCTTCAATAACAAAATCTACGGACTCACCAAGGGCCAGTACTCGCCGACTTCCGAGGTTGGCAAAGTCACCAAGTCCACGCCCGCCGGTTCGGTGGATTTCCCGTTCAATCCGATCACGGTGGCGCTCGGCACGCACGCGACGTTCGTTGCGCGTACGATTGACGTCGAGCAGAAGCATCTCGGCGAGATGCTCAAGCGCGCGCACGCCCATCGCGGGGCGTCGTTCGTCGAGATTCTGCAGAACTGCAACATCTTCAACGACGGCGCGTTCAACGACGTCAGCGACAAGGCGCTCAAAGCCGACCATCAGCTGATTCTCGAGCACGGCAAGCCGCTCATCTTCGGCAAGAATCGCGACATGGGAATCAGGATGAACGGGATGCGCCCCGAGTCAGTGCAGCTCGGCGCAGGCGTCACTGAGGCGGATCTCGTCGTGCACGACGAGACCAATCTCTCGCTCGCGTTCATGCTCGGAAACTTCGAGCCTCCGCTGCCGACTCCCGTGGGCGTCTTCTACGCAGTATCGCGCCCGACCTACGACGGCGCGGTGAACAAGCAGCTCGAAGACGCCAAAGCAAGGCAGGGCGCCGGCGACCTGAAAATCCTGCTAGGCAAGGGCGATACCTGGACGGTGACCAGCTAAACCTCGAACATTTCTAGTGAATGCAAAAGGCCCGCGAGACAAAACCTCGCGGGCCTTCATTTTCCCCTCTCCCCGAAAGGGAGAGGATCAAAGGTGAGGGTCCTTATTCAGCGCGCGCTTAGCGCGCGATTCAAGATTCTGTTCCTTACCGGAGCTTGCTCTCTTCAGACGGTTTCCCTTCGTACTCCAGGGTCGCCGCCGCCGTCATAGTGATATGGCGTCTCTGTTTTTCTTGATGAATGCGAACAGCTGACCGGCGATGTCTTCTCCCGTACCGAAATAGGAGTTGTCGCAATCGTTCAGGACTTCAATGTTCATCTCGTTCGCCGCGACGACGGCTTCAATCGCCTCGACGCTAAGGTCCGGAAGATGAAGGGACTCGATAGCTGTCTGCGTGATCTCGGCTGTTTTCGGACAACCAATACGAATAAGCGCTGGTACTATGATTGGTGCGTATTCTTGAGAAGAGTTTTCGAAAAATTGACTGTAGCCCCCGTTGTTTACCTCACGCTCGAGTGCCTCGATCGCGAGAATCACGTTCTCTTCAGCGCTGAGCGCACTAGCGCCGTCACGGTAAGCCTTTTTGCCGAGTGCCTCCTCGAACACGAGGACGAGAGAATCAATCCGGTACTCACCTTCCAGCGACAGCAGTTGCTCGGCTGTCTGGCCGGAGTACGACTGCAGGAACGGGAGCTTTGTCATTCAACTTTTACCGCGGCAGCTCGCACTTGTAGACCTTCATCACGTTCTCGCCCATCACCTTTGCGCGCGCGGACGCCGGTAGCTTGTGCGCAAGCTCCTCGACCTCCTCGATGTAATTGCCGACGTGATCGGGATGCGGAAAATCCGACGCCCAGAAGAATTTGTCGGCGCCGCACAGCTCGACCATCGCGGGCAGCGAGCGCTCGTCGGGGTCCGCTGAGATCCAGCAGTTGCGATTGAAGTAGAAGCTCGGCTTCTCCTTGAGCGATACCGTCCGTCCCATCGCGCTCTCGTAAACCGCGTCGAGCCTGTCCAGCCAGTAATCGATCCATCCCGCGCCCGCCTCGAGCAGCACCAGCCGCATCTTCGGAAATTTGTCGAAGGTGCTGTACTGGAAGAAACTGGTGAACGCATGACGAATCGCGTCGGCCGCAACGATATTCAGGAAGTAATAATTCCAGCGCATGAATTTGCGATCGTAACGTCCCGGCGCCGCCCACACCGGCTCGAGCGACGGATGTATTCCTATCGGCACGTCGAGCTCCTGCGCCTTGGCGAACAGCACGTCGTGATCTGGATGCGCATGCGGTTTGCGCGTCATCACGAATTGCGCGACCCATCCACCTTTGCATCCCGCTTTGACCGCGCGCTCGAGTTCGACCGCGGCCGCGGCTGGATCGCCGAGCGACAGATGTGCGATCGGAATCAGCTTGCCGCGGCTCTCAGAGCAGAAGTCCACGATGTAGCGATTGTAGGCGCGGGTGCATGCCTGCGCGAGTTCGGGATCTTCGGTCTCGGTCTCCCACAGCAGGCTCATCGTGGGATAGAGGAAGGCGGCGGCGAGGCCTTCCTGGTCGATTCGCTTGAGCCGTTCCTTCGCGTCCATCGCGCCGAACGGCGCAAAGCCGCGGTACGTGGGTGGGGCGTCGTACTTGTCGTTGCGCGTCGCACCCATCGCGGAGAGTCCGCCGAGCCGCCCGCCGCTGAAAACCTTCGACGGCTTACCCGCGACCTCGAGGTACTCGAGTCCCTTGGCGTCGGTGCGGACTCTGACTGCGCGGTCCTTGTACTTCGCTTCGATATAACGGTCCCACAGACCAGCGTCCTCGAGGATATGCCCGTCAGCATCGACGGCGCCGGTAAAGGTCAGTTTCTGGATCTCATCGAGACGATTCGACATTGATAGTGGCTCCGCATGCGTCCGAGATTTCTCACTTATAGTTCACGATTCGGTGCGCGCGCCAGCAACCAAATCCCTTCCCTCGAGGGAAGGGGAACCGGACGCGGAGAGAGGATCGGCAACGGGATTCTTCGCTGCGCTCTGAATGACACAAAGAACTGCAATGACACGAAGAAATGCAATGGACACAGGAAGAGAACCTGAGAGCAAAAGGGCGTCCTCGCCATTTTGCGATTTCTTAGTACTGGGTGCAGGGGTCACCCCTGCCGAAGGAAGCGTGAAACCCACCGCGGGTTTCACATTGATTCCTAATGCGCCGCGTTCGACATCGTCGTGGGATTGAAAAAATTGTCGGTCGCGATTCCCATGTTGATGTACCAGCTTTCGTGCTCGTCGGTCTCAACTCCTGGCGAGAGCACGACGGTCGAGAAGCCGTTGGTGACGTCTTCGTCGACCAGCGCGGTCTGGAACATCCGCTTGAACGGCCAGATTGCTACGCGCGCATCCGGAATCGGACGGTCGCGATACGCGTTGAAGGTTGCCACTGTCTTCCACAGCTTGCCGTCGCGGTCGTATTGGTCGGACGCTGTGATGAACCATCCTTCCGAGTCGATATAAAAAATCCGCTTCGGAATCGAAACGCCGCTGCCGAGTACTGAAGTTTGTTTTGCGTCCGCTTCGATCACGTAGAGCCGCCGCATTTCCCAGTTCTCGGGGCAGACTGTTCGTCCGCCGTCGGTCGGGCACGCCTTGGCGGGTGAGTTCTCCGCATTCACCACCGCGAGCATCGGCTTCTCGCCGAGGAACTTGTAATTGAAGTCCTCGATTTTCGCGGCGAAGCCAAAAAACGAATCCGGATCGAGATTGCTCGCATAGGTTCCGGCGCCCGCTCCTCCTGCACCGGCGCCCGCGGTCGTGTCGAGTAGTCCCATGACATCCGAGAGTTCGCTGGCCGACGCCCGGGTCACATGCCGGGTTCGCCGATTCATCATCCAGCTGTTGTCCTCGATCTTCGGATCGATACTGCGGTAGCGGATAAATCCAAATCCGCGCATCTCCGACGGCTCGAGAAACGGGTACGCGCCGAAGCGGTAACGGATTCCTCCCCTCGTAGCTTCCGGGTCGGTCGGGATCGGATTGACCTCGGTGCGCCCAATGTTGTTGTAAAATCCCACGTTGCCAATCGTCAGATGCTCGACTGGATCGGCGGGCGACGAGCCCGGTCGATAGCTGGCGATCTCGACATTCTTCGATACTGCGTCGTCGGTGTAGAGCGGCCGGTAGCTGAAATTCCACATCACCTTCAGCGCCCCATTCGGATCGTTCGCATCGACCAGCGGAAACGGCAGCCCGGCAGAATAGCCTTTCAGTGTCCCATCGGGCGCGAGGCTCACCTGCGGCGAGTATTTCTCAGTCGCCGATTTGTACGGTGGGGGCCACTCGAGCCGATCGGTCGGCACGATCTTCATCGTCATGCCCTGCTTAACCAGGATGAAATTTCCCGGACTGACGAGGTCCACCACCTTGTCGGCCTGATCCGCCGTGACAGTATCCCCGGGATTTACGCCCGCGCGAGCCCAGCCGGCGGTCGACAGAGTCGCGAGAGCGAGCATCACAGCAACTTCAAGCTTTACTTTCATTTTCTATTCTCCAACTCGCCCGCATAAAAATCGCGGCGTCAGAAGCTGAGACGCTTGAAGCGGCTCTCGGGGATCATCCGCACCGCTCCCATGATGATGCGCCAGAACCATGGCACATATACGACTTCAGCGCGTTTGCGATACGCGGCGTAAATCAGGTCGGCGGCCTTGGCGGGCGGAATCGTCAGCAGAGCGCCCTCGCGTCCCCAGGTCATGCGCGTATCGACGGTGCCGAGCTTTACCGTCATCACGTGCACGCCGGATGTGGCCAGGCGCCCGCGAAGTCCTTGCGCAAAAGTGGCGAGGGCACCCTTGGCAGATCCGTACACGTAATTTTTCTTGCGGCCGCGTTCGCCGGCGACCGACCCGATCACGATGATGAAGCCCGAGCGCTGCTGTTCGAGATGGCGCGCGGCCAGCGTCATCAAAGACACGGCGCCGGTGAAGTTCTGATGAATCGTGGCGAGCGCCTCGGCCGGATCGGTCTGGGCAACGTCCTCGTCGCCGAGCGTGCCGAAGCATACGATGACGCCGTCGAGTCCGCCGAGCTTGGTTGCCACGTCGCGGATGAACGCGTCATGCGAGGCGAAGTCCGACGCGTCGAAGGTGCCGGAAAGTGCGGGCACCCCCGCGCGAACGCTGACGTCCTCTGCAACCCGCCGCGCCTCGTCGGCATTGCGCGCAGCCAGGTACAATCGCGCACCATCGAATGCGAACCGAAGCGCGAGTGCGCGTGCGATCGGACTGGTAGCGCCAAGAATCAGAACTCTGTTCATAGTAGGACGGAATTTATTCCGTCATCCGCAGCCTGCGCGAAAGGCTCGACGAGAAGCGGTTGCCGGGATCGGCGACGGCTTTTGCCGCCTGCCACTTGGGGAGATTCGGATACATCGCGCGAAACGTCTCGGGCGACATGCGCGCGTCCTTGGCCAGGTACACGCGCCCGCCGCGCTTCAGCACCATCGCGTCGAGCGTGTCGAGAAATTCGAGCAGCCCGTCGGTCACGGGGAAGTCGATCGCGAGCGTGTACCCGGGCATCGGGAAGGAGATCAGCCCGTCCTGCGCGCCGAACTTCTTGAGCACGGCGAGAAACGAAGCGCGCCGGCTGCGCGTGACCTCCTCGAGCAATTCGATCAGGCCCGCGCGGCTCTCATCGGGTGGCCATACGCATTGATACTGCACGAAGCCGCGCTTGCCATAGATTCGAGGCCAGTTGCGGATCGAATCGAGCGGGTAGAAAAAACTGCCCCAGTCGAAAATAGTGTGGGCCGCTTTCTCGCGATGGAAAGCATAGTTGAGCGCGTTGAACGCCCTGACGGTCAGCGAGTTCACGACCGGGAAATCGAGCGGCACGGGAGGGCTCAGCTTCGGCATCGTGTTCAACGGATCTTGCGCCAGATTTCGCGGCAACTGCTCGAGCGTCGCAAAGTTGCCGACGTTGAGGATCGATCGGCCCAGCGCGCTCCTGGTGCTGTTGCAATCGATCCACGCGACCGAATAGCCGTACTGTGCGTCGATACGCTCGAAGGCCTCGATCGCGGCGTCGACGTTGCCTGCACGGATCAACTCGCCATCGAGATAGGCGCTCTCGACCCGCCGCATCCTGAGTTCAAGCTCGAGGATTACGCCGGTCAGTCCCATCCCGCCGACGGTCGCCCAGAACAGATCGGAGTTTTCCTCGCGCGAGCATCTAAGCACCTCGCCCGACGCGACCATCAGATCGAAGTTAGTCACGTGCGAGGCCAACGACGAATCGCGATGGTGATTCTTGCCGTGAACGTCGGCTGCGACCGATCCGCCAAGCGTAACGAATCGAGTCCCCGGAGTGACCGGCGGAAAAAATCCGCGCGGCAAAAAGACATCGATCAACTCCGCAATCGTGACCCCGGCCTCGCATCGCAGCAGGCCGGTGGTTGCGTCGAACGAGAGCATCCGATTAAGCCGCGTCAAATCGACGACACGATGGTGATCATTGAGTGCCGCATCGCCATAAGCGCGCCCCGCCCCGCGCGCGATCAGCGAGGTCGAATCAGCGGTCACAACAGCCTGCAGCTCAGCAATTTTATCGGGCCGGTAAACGTCGCTTTCGGAAAGCGGATACCGCCCCCATCCGGAGAGCAGGGCACGGCGCGGATGCGCCGCAGAGATAGTGTTCGTCGTCATAGTGAAAAAATCAGATACGCATAGAAGCTAACAGGAAGACCGCGGTCGAGAAACGCCCGCGACCCGCAGGGTACTGATCAAATTCGGGCCGAACCCTTAGAGGAATAGGGCACTGCGTGCGTCACGACCAATCAATTGGCGGGCAGGCAGCGAAATGCTACCCTGTGTAGCGGTGGATAGTGCGGAGTTGCGTCGATGAGGGAATCGTTCTCGGTCTTTAGATGTGATCGTTTCTGTTTTCGGTAGCGCTCTTCCTGGTGCGCCCTGTCATCCTTCGCTGACAGATTGTGTTCATTCTGAAAACGCAGACTCTAAGCTTACGGTTACAGTGCGTGGCTCGGATTCGAGAGTGCCGGGGGATTGTATGGAACACGTATGGGTGGGGATCGTCCTGGTGGTCGGGATATACGTCAATCTGTTCGGTCTTTGGCTTTACCGAATGCCGAGCGAAGCTAGCCGGTGGCCATCGTTACAGAGATGGGTCGCGCAATTTGAATTTTCACCCGAGACGTTGGGCGGGTTCTCCTACGCTCGATTAGCACTCATCAGTTTGTTGGGGTTATTCCTTGAACTCCTGATGATCAGATGGATTTCTTCGGAAATCACCATCTTCGCCTACTTCAAAAATTTCGTATTGATTGCGTGCTATCTAGGTTTCGGGCTGGGTTGTTATCTGTCGCGTCGGCCAATCAATCTGATGGCGCTCTGCGTACCACTGATAGCGCTCGGCCTGTTGTGCGAATTTCCTTCGGACGGGCTGCGAGACACGATAAGGCAGCTGACGGGGTCTATCGGCGCCATCTCGCAAGTGGACTATTGGGGCGTTCCTTCCTTGCCGCTCAATATTCACAATGTCGCAGGAGCCTTTTCAGGTTCGTTCTTTGTTGTGTGCGTTTTCGGAGTAATAGCTCTGCTGTTTATTCCGGTTGGCCAGTTAGTCGGATGGTTCCTAGAACACGCCAGCGACGGCATCTTCGGCTATACGGTCAATATTCTGGCGAGTCTGGCCGGAATCGTTCTGTTCACACTGCTGTGCTTTGAATTTCAGCCACCTTCCATTTGGTTCGTGGTGGCTGGAGCTGTGGCTGTATGCTTGCTCTGGAAACTGCCGAAACTGCGATGGACCGCGCTGGTGACATTTCTTTTTTGCGTTGTGCTGACCAGTCTTCCGGCAGGCAACGATACTAAGGTCTACTGGTCGCCTTACCAGAAGCTGACCCTCCAACCGGAGCGTGAGGCAGGCGAGATACTGAGTTGGAAGATTAGTACCAATAGCACCTTCTATCAGCAGATCCTTAATCTCTCTGATCGTTTCGTGGCAGCTCATCCAGATTATTCTCGAAATGAAGCCCTGAAGTGGAGCCGCTACAATCTGCCATACCGCTTCTTTCCACACCCCGCGTCAGTGCTGTTGCTGGGTGCCGGCACCGGTAACGACGCGGCCGCCGCGTTGCGCAACGGTGCGGGCGACATAACCGCAGTGGAAATCGACCCTCTTATTCTGCAATTGGGCAGGAAGCTACACTTCGAGCAGCCGTACAGTTCACCTCGTGTGCACGTGATCCTGAATGACGCTCGAAGCTACGTACAGAATACGGACCAACGATTCGACCTCATCATTTTCTCATTCCTGGATTCTCACACAACAAGTTCATACTACTCGACGATTCGGATCGACAACTACGTCTACACGCTAGAGGCGATCCGCCAAACCAAAGCTCTGCTGAAGCCGGGCGGGCTTATGATCATCAAGTTTGCGGTTCTGACCCCGTGGATCGGCGGACGGTTAAGAGAGTTGGGTCAGGCGGCATTCGGCACTCCGCCATTGCAGACCCAGGGAGGCCGTTTTTTGATTCTGGGTTCGCAGGAACGGATCGCGCAGGCGTTGAAGGATCCGGGGCTGGCTGCCTACGTTGCTGCCAATAGCGATGCATACTTACAAGTCGCCGCGCTGACCACTGACGACTGGCCGTATTTCTATCAGCACGAACCCGGCATTCCCGCTTCAGTGATCATTATTTTATCGGTGCTGATAGTTGTTTGTTGCGTATTCCTAAGAGAGACCGGTACTCCAATTGGTTCGCTGCAATGGCACTTCTTTTTTCTCGGCGCCGCTTTTATGCTGCTCGAGGCAAATATCATCAGCCGGATGGCGTTGCTGTTCGGTACCACATGGGTAGTCAATTCGATCGTGATATCGGGTCTGATGCTGCTGATTGTGGCTGCCAACCTGATTGTGCATTGGCGGCCGGGCATCGCCGTGACGTTTGCCTATGTCGGGATTTTTATCTCGATCCTCGTGGCCTACATTGTTCCACCTGAAGCCTTTTTCCTCGGCTCTTTCTGGGCCAAGATGCTCGCTTCGACCACTATTTTGTGCCTGCCGGTGTTTTTTGCAGGCATCGTATTTATCGTCAGCTTCGCTTGCGAAGGATTTCGCAGCGACGCACTTGGTTCAAATCTTCTCGGAGCGCTCTTGGGTGGGATGCTCGAATCGATTTCGATGTGGACAGGAATGAAATCGATATTGATGTTGGTCGCGTTGTTCTACGCGCTTTCATGGATTGTACTCCTCACACAAGCTTCGCGAATCGAAGACCGTCAGGCGATCCCGGATTCCGGCACTGCGCTGGTTTAGCCTTTGTGGCGTGATCGCGGAACCCTCACCTACCGGCGGCTGCGCCCGCCGGCCTCCTCTCCCGTAACTGAACGGGCGAGGTAAGATACGGCACCTTCGACTCCACCCGAACAACATCTAACAGGGACCCTACGAGTACTCGGGGTAAACTCCGTCGCGCATCTTTCTTGATACTAAGGTGCAGGGGTTACCCCTGCCGAAGGAAGTTTGAAACCCACCGCGGGTTTCAAATTCGATTGTGTGAATTCGTATCTGCGTGGTTTATAGGATCAGGAATCCTATCTGACGGGAGAATTGTTATGTCCTGGGAGAAAGAGGTCGAGGAAATTCGGCGCCGGGTTGAGCTTGCGAAGGGGATGGGCGGGGATGAGAACATCAAGCGGCAGCATGATGGCGGCAAGCTCACAGTGCGCGAGCGGATCGAGCGGTTGCTCGACCCCGGGACCTTTCACGAGTACGGCGCGCTGGCGGGGGTGCCGAAATACGAGGGCGAGACGCTCGCGTCGATCGTGCCTGCGAACTTCGTCGGCGGCACCGGACGAATCAATGGGCGGCGCGTAGTCGTCGGCGGCGACGACTTCACGGTGCGCGGCGGTGCGGCCGACGCGAATATCGGTAACAAGCGCAGCTACGCGGAGCTGATCGCGCATGAACTGCATATCCCGATCATTCGGCTGGTCGACGGAACCGGCGGCGGCGGCAGCGTAAAGACGTTCGAGACTGTTAAGCGAACCTACGTTCCCGCCAATCCGGATTTCGACGTGCTGGTGAAGTTGATGGGCGAGGTGCCTGTGGTCGCGGGATGCATGGGCTCAGTCGCGGGCATCGGCGCGGCGCGGGTGGCGGCGTCGCATTTCTCGGTGATGGTGCGAGGGACGAGTCAGCTCTTCGTCGCGGGACCTCCGGTCGTCAAATGGGGCGTCGGCGAGGATCTCACCAAGGAGGAACTCGGCGGCGCCGAGATTCACGCGCACATGAGTGGCTCGGTCGATAACGAGGCCGAGACCGAGGATGACGCGCTCGCGCAGATTCGCCGCTTCCTGTCGTACCTGCCGCAGAGCGTGTGGAATGTGCCGCCGCGAACGACGCCCGACGACGATCCGGGCCGTCGCGAAGAGGAGTTGATCAGTATCGTCCCGCGCAATCGCCGACACGGTTACGACGCGCGGCGAATCGTCGAGCTCGTGATGGATCGCGATTCATTTTTCGAGATGACACCGTTCTTCGGGCCGTCGCTGGTGACGGGATTTGCGCGGCTCGACGGATTCCCGGTCGGCGTGATGGCGAACGATCCGTTTTCGATTGGCGGTTCGCTGGACGGGCCGGCGTCAGACAAGATGGTCAAGTTCATCGACCTTTGCGACACTTTTCATCTGCCGGTGGTGAACTTCGTCGATCAGCCCGGATTCCTGATTGGGCGCGAGGCCGAGATGGCGGGGACGATTCGGCGCGGCGTGCGCGCGCTGTATGCGATGTTCCAGACTACTACGCCGCTGGTCGCGATCATGGTGCGCAAGGCGTTCGGCGTCGCGGGCGCGGGCCATGGAATCACGACCGGGCTGAATCTGCGTTACGCGTGGCCGTCGGCCGATTGGGGCTCACTGCCGATAGAGGGCGGAATCGAGGCGGCCTACAAGCGCGACTTGGCGGCGTCGAGCGATCCGGAAAAGTTGCGCAAAGAGCTCGAGGATAAATTCAACGCCGTGCGATCGCCGCTGCGCACCGCCGAGGCGTTCGGCATCGAGGAGATAATCGATCCGCGCGACACGCGGCCGCTGCTCGTCGACTGGGTGCATCAGGCGTACGAGATAGTCCCAACTCAGTTGGGGATTCGCACGCGCACGATGCGGCCCTAGGCAAGGAGCAGAATCTTGAATCGCGCGCCGAGCGCGCTGTATTCGGACTCTCACCTTAATCCTCTCCATCACAGGGAGAGGGGAAGAATCCTTAGCCTGCCGTTACGCGATCGGTCGCCGGCGCGGCGTGAGCATGCTCCTCGACCGCGGCATGGCCGCGCGAGAACGCCATTGCGACGATGTAGATAACCATTCCGCCGAGCGCGACCTTCACCCACTGACCCCATCCGTAGTGGACCGCGACATAGAGCGAGAGTGGTGCGGAGATTGCAACCCATGCGCGCGCAACCAGCCCGAAGAAAGCCCAGCCGGTGGCTTGCAGAGCGGGCGAGACGTCCTCGAGGGTCTCGGAGAACTGCGCGGCCCACGGCACATAAGCGATCGCGAGGAAGCATCCCATCAGCGACGCGACCATCATCAGCGTCGCTCGCGGCATCTCGGTGCCGAACTTCGGAATCCACCACGCCATCAGCAGCGAAGCGAGGATGCCGCCGAAGATTGCGATCGGTTTGCGCATTTGCAGACGGTCGGACACGAGCCCCGTCAGCACCAGCGCGCCGAGGTTAGCCAGCCAGAAGTACTCGTTCATCTTCGCCGCTTCCGCGGGTGAGTAATGAAACGCCTCGGTGAACATCAACGGCCCGAAACCCTGGATCGCGAAGTACAATGTCAGATTCGCTGTGATCCCGATCACCAGCAGCCAGACTTCCATGTGACCGAGCAGGCGGCGGAAGGCGTCTCCCGTGCTCGACGGAAGCTCGGAGGCCGAGGGCAGCCGTCCTTCGGCGGCCAGCGCCTGGATTTCGGTCTTCATGATCTGCATGCGGAGTTCCGGACTCAGATCGCACAGCCACAACACGATTGGGATGTACATCGCGACCGCGAAAAAACCCATAATCCAAATCTGCGATTGCCACGTGTGATAAATCGGCAGCGTCGCGCCGGCAACGTAGTTGGAGAGAAAGTTCGCGCCGACCGGTCCAATCGTCAGCAGTCCGAATGCGAGTGCGCGGCTGAGCCGCGGCGACATATCGCGAATCAATGCGGCGCCGGCGCCGGCAGTCAGGCCCGCGACGATTCCCATCAGCAGGCGCAGGATCACGAAGGTCACGATGTTGGTGATCAATACGTTCAGGAAGAGCAGGGCAGTCACGAAGCCAAGGCATACGTCGATGATCAGTACGCGGCCGTATCGATCGGCCAGCGGGCCGCCGAAGAATGCGGAGATGCCGGAGATCAGCACGGAGAACGTGATGAACGCGCCATATGCGGTATGGCTCATGTGCAGGTACGGGAGCAGGATTGGCAGCAGCGGTGCGAGCTGGAAGTCGTACGCGCCGAGTATCGACGCGAACACAGTGAGAATCAGCAGTGACCATCGATGGCTGCCGCGCGGATATTCAGTGAGCGTTCGAGCCGCGACAAAACTGTTCATGCCGTCTCTCCATTAGCCGGACCATCGCGCCAATTTAGTTTCTCTACAACCAAGCGCGCCGAAAACACAAGGCGTTTTTTCAGTGCTGGTAGATGCGAGCCGTGCCTGCTATCAAGCTCGATCGAGGATTCATTGCGCGATGGATATTAAAAGCCCGGCCGTCGGCAAGGTGCTACGACTGTCGGTCGAGAGCGGTGCGCAGGTTGCGCGCGGCGACGAAGTGATGGTGATCGAGTCGATGAAGGTCGAGATACCGGTGAAGGCGCCGGCCAACGGGCGCATCGCGGAGTTTCGCGTCAAGCCGGGCGATCAGATACAGCGTAATTTCGTGCTGGCCGTGCTCGACGCTTGAATTCAATCAGGCACGCTCTCGCGTCTGTTACCCCATTTCTCCCAGAACGTCACTTGCAGGGCAGGTTTGCGATCCGGCCGGGCCCATCGGCCCTTCGGATAGCCCATCGGAATCAGTATGACGTTGGCGTACTCGGGCGGCACGCCGAGCATCGCGTCGATCTCCTTGGCGAACATCGTATGCATCCCGGTGATTGACGTGCCGAGTCCGTAAGCGCGTGCCGCGAGGCACAAGTTCTGAATCGCCGGATAAATCGCACCCCACATCGGCTGCCCCGCACGTGCGCGATCGGTGTATTTTTTCACGCTCGCGAAAATCATCACGGGCACGTCGGCGATATGCTCGGCGAGATATTTCGCCGATCGCAAATTTCGGCCGCGCTGGCTTTGAGGATCGTTGACGACAACCTCGCGCTCGGTCGGCGTGAACACGACTTCCCACGCTTTGCGATAGCGTTCGGCGACGAAGTTCTTCGTTTCCTGTTCCGTGACGACCATGAAAAACCACGGCTGTCGATTATGCCCGCTCGGACCCATCGTCGCCGCCTCGATCACCTTGACGATGAGATCTGGGGCCACGGGATCGGGTTTCAGCCGCCGCATCGAGCGGGTCGTGTAGATCGCTTCGAACAAATCGAATTCGTGATGACCATGCATAGACGGGACCCTATCAGTTTTCCGGTAGCGACTGGAAATTCTATGCGCTAAGAATCGAGCAGCTTCTCCCGATGGAGGAAATCGTGCCTGAAATAATTCTGCATCAATATGCGACCTCGCCATTTTCCGAAAAGATCCGCAAAATATTTGCGCACAAGAAAATCAGCTGGCGCTCGGTCGAGCAGCCGGTGATCATGCCGAAGCCCAAACTGGTGCCGCTCACAGGAGGCTATCGGCGAATCCCGGTGCTCCAAATCGGCGCCGACGCATGGAGCGATACGGGAATCATCATCAGAAAGATCGATGAGTTGAAACCCGAGCCGACGCTTTATCCTGGTGGGCTCACCGCCGCCGCCGACACGATGAATCAATGGGCTGACCGCCGGCTGTTCTGGTCGGCGACGCCGGTGATTTTCGAAAAGCTCGGGGCGGCGGTGCCCAAGGAATTTATCGAGGACCGTTCGAAGATGATCCAGGGTGCGAACTTCGGCGACATCGCGCGCAACGCCCCCGACTCGCGAAACCAGTTGCGCGCGTTTCTCGAGATCCTCGATCGCCAACTCGCATCCACGCCGTTTCTGCTCGGCGGCTCATTCAGCCTCGCCGACGCCGCCTGCTTCCATCCGGTGTGGTTCCTGCGCGCCGAGCCGACCGCATTCGGTCTCGCGCAGAAATTCGCGAACCTCATGCGATGGTTCGAGCGCGTCGATGCGATGGGTTACGGCGACGTGCATCCAATGGATCCCGATGAGGCCCTGAAGGTAGCGAAGGACAGCACTCCCGCGACTGCGGAGAACGTCGACTCGCGAGATCCAAACGGACTCGAAGCCGGCACCCGCGTGTCAGTGACGCCCGACGACTACGGCTTCGATCCGGTGACCGGCAGAGTAGTCGTGAGTACGATTCACGAGATCGCGATCGAGCGCGACGTGCCGGAGTTGGGCCGAATCGTGAATCATTTTCCGAAGATTGGCTTTCGAATCACCTCAGTCTGACCGCCGTAGCCCACAATCTTCCGTCGAGCACTTCGACCCTGTCGCATACAACGGCAGAGCCAAGTGCTGCCTATCGTAGACAAAGGAATACTCAGATTGAGACGAGGAGAATGAAATAGGTAATCGACTGACTATTTGTTAATACTCACTAGCTAGTTGGTTCGCATATATAATGATAGTAGAGTGACTACTGGACGTGGGCCGGAAGGGGGGTCTTCGCTTTGTCCAGGGGTTTCTCGCCATTGCTTTTTGCCGCCGCGGGCGGCTTGCTGCTCGCAGCATGTCTCGCGGTGATTTTGTTTTCGCCCATTCGCGCCAGCTCGCTATCGGCCCGCGCTAACTTCAACCCGTCCGGATCGATGCGCGCGCGCGATCGACTCGCTCGCGAGGCATTCTTGCTCAGCAAGCGAGGACTGCGGTTTGGATTGCCCCCAGGCGCATATCGCAAAGCTATCTCTCAAATGCGAACGCAGGAGCGCAAACCAAGCGGCGCCGCACTGAATGCGAGCGACTCGACCCTCGCGGGTGCTTCTTTCGCATGGAATCAACTAGGCCCTCTGCCTTTGATGAATGAGGTTCCCACCTTCGGTGGCGTCGCGATGGGCACCGCAATCGCCGGCGTAACGGGACGGGTTACCGCCATTGTAGCAGACCCTACCGCGAGCGGACGGATGTTCGTCGGTACCGGAGATGGGGGCGTTTGGATGCGCGCCAATTCCGTGGGGACGTTCGTACCGATATTCGATCTAGAGCCGACGCTGGCAGTGGGCGCCCTCGCGCTCGACACGACCACCAGCCCGAATCCAACGCTCTACGTCGGCAGCGGCGAAGGCAACGGCACGGCAGACTCATATTACGGCGAAGGAGTGTTCGTCTCGAGCAATCTCGGTGTAACCTGGACGCAACTCGGCGCGACCAATTTCGCGAACGCGTCGATCGCTTCGCTCGCCGTCGATACCACGCAAACGCCGCGCACAATCTACGCGGCAGTGACCTACGGCTCCAGCGCAAACCGGGCGGAGGCGTCGTGGGTCGAGAGCGACTTCAGCCAGAACGGGCTGTGGCGCTCGAGCGACGGCGGCGAGTCGTGGATTTCATATCCCGCGGGAACCTTTGGGGCGTGTCCGTACTTCACCTACGACCCGTGTCCTGCAGAATCAGTGGTTATCGATCCAGCGTCGCCAACCGCGGTGCTCGTTTCGATTCTTGGGGTCGGAGTGTTCCGCTCGTCCAATTCTGGGTTCAGCTGGACTCTCGCCAGCCTGCCGAACCTGACCGGCGGCGTCGGCCGCGCGAGCGTCGCCGCCGCGAACGGCGTTGCGTACGCGATCGTCGGCGCGGCTGACGGCGTCGAGTTCTCGGGATTCTACGAATCGATCAATGACGGCGTCACCTGGTCGCAAGCGTCGGTGCCGAGCACGACCTTCGGCGCCGTGACCCTCGACGGATCCAGCTCGAGTAACTTTTCGCAGTCGTTCTTCGACCAGACCATTGCGATCGATCCCGCCGACGCGAGCGGCGCAACCGTCGTGTTTGGCGGCGTCGGCATCTACCGCTCGACCAATGGCGGCACCGGCTGGACGTCGCTCGTGCCGAGCGGCGGAACGCATTCGGATCAGCATGCGATCGCTTTCGATCCCGCAGGTGCGCACAGCTTCTACCTCGGCAACGAGGGAGGGCTTTATCGCTTCGACGCCGGCTTGCTGACCTGGGCGCCGCTCAACGCGAGCATCGGTGTCGCGCAGGCGCAATCCGTCGGTCCTCATCCGACTAATAGCAACGTCGCCATCGCCGGATTCCAGGATAACGGCACCGCGCTCTACAACGCTACGCAGCCGCCCGCGTCGAGCTGGACCGAGGTCGATAACCTCGACGGAGGCTTCGCACTCTTCGACACGGTCAATCCGATTTTCGCCTATCACACTTTCGCGACCACTTCGGCCGGAGCATGGATCTCGCGCTCGACCAACGGCGGAGTCGCGTTCAATTCTGCCGCGTCGAGCGCCGCATTGCAGACCGCGATGGCGACGGTGGGCGATCTCGGCGCTGCATATTTTCCGCCGATCGCCAGCGATCCGGCCGTCGTTGAGCGCGTCCTGTTTGGTGCGCACTCGGTCTACGTTTCGAACGACGGGATGGCGACATGGGCGCAGCAGACGACTCAGGATTTGACCGGCGGATGCAACAGCGGCGAGTGCGCGCTCGAGGATCTCGAGATCGCGCCCTCTGATCACACCAAGGCCTACGCGCTCGCGATGGAGACCAGCACCACTTTTCGTCCAACGCCGTTCAAAATATTCACCACCGACCAGGCCGACATGCAGGTGAGCGTAGGGCAGCCCGAAGGGGCGGAATGGACCGACAAGACCGCGCAACTGCCGCCGATCGTGTTTCCCGATTCCACGCAGGCCACGGGAATCGCGGTTGACCCGTTCAATTCTGCAGTCGCGTACCTGAGCCTTTCGGGCTTCACGGCGGCGACCGGGATGGGCCACGTCTTCGTGACCATGGATTTCGGCGGTTCATGGACACAGGCCGACGGCAATCCTGACCTTCAGAGCCCGCCCCCCGCGAACGCGCTGCCCGACGTTCCGGTGTTGCGATTGCTGGTCGATCGCAACGACCCAACCGCGAACACCGTGCTGGCCGCGACCGACATCGGCATTTTCAGAACGACCGACGGCGGAAATACCTGGGCGCCGTTCAACCTCGGGGTAATTCCTGCGGTCGCCGTTTTCGATATCGAGCAGAATCTGAGCGGAGTGATATTCGCCGCAACTCACGGGCGTGGGATATTCGAGCTGTCCGGTGAGGGCTCGCCCGGAGCCACGCCCACATCAACCGCCACCACCGCAGGTTCACCAACCCTGACACCGACGCCGACTTCGTCGATCAGCGCGACTGCAACGCGAACTGGTACGCCCTCGCCGACGTCGACGCTTACTCGATCTGCGACGCCAACCGCTTCATCGACGGTTTCGCCGACGGCGTCCGCCACCGCGACCGCCACGCCGTCCACCACCGCTACAATCTCAGCAACGCCAACAACGGCGCGCACTCCGATAACATCGCCGACGCCGACATCCAGTCCTACCGCCACGGCGACCGCGACATCCACCGCCACCGCGACGCCGACCGCGACTGTGTCGTTTACGCCAACGCCAATGCCTACCGTGGCGGCGACGCTGGTCGTCTCGCCAAGGTCCGTGGCTTTTTCCACGAAGTTAGGCAAGAAGAGCAAGGCAAAGAAAATAACCGCGGCCGACAAAGGCAACGTCTCAATTCTTCTGATCGGTGCTCAAGTGACCGGCGACTTTCAAATATCGAAAGCCTGCGGCGCCTCGCTGAAACCAAAGAAGGCTTGCATCTATGCCGTCGTCTTCGTTCCGACGGCAAAAGGACCGCGCCCCGGCCTCCTCACGATCAACAACAACAGCTCGAGCGGTCCGCGAACGGTGAACCTCCAGGGGACCGGTCAGTAACGCGCGCTAGGCGAGGGCGCGATACTCGCTCTCGAGAATCCCCATCACGATCGTGTCGCAGTACTTGCCGCGCCCGAAATGGTGTTCGCGCAGCACTGCTTCGCGCCTGAATCCGCACTTCTCGTACGACGCGATCGCGCGAGTATTGTAGTCATGTACATCCAGATAGAGCCGATGAAGGTTCATCTTGTCGAAGGCGAGCCTCATCATTATCCGCATCGCGTCGGTACCGTAGCCCTTGCCCCACAGTGACTTGTCTCCGATCACAATGCCGATGCTGGCGTGTCGACTCTGCCAATCGATCACGTTGAACGAAATCGCACCGATGTATCTGCGCTCGGCGAGTGTCTCGATCGCGAAGTTCTTCTGCTTATCGGATGGGCTTGCGTACGCCTCGATAAACTTTGCCTCCGCGATCGACGAGACCGGATAGGCGAGCATCTCTCCGCCGAGCAAATCAGTGACCTCTTCGTCGTTGACCCATTTCATCACGGCGTCGAGATCCGATTTCTCGTAAGCTCTTAGCCTGACAAGTTTGCCGTCCATGCCTGTCTCCCTACATCCCAAAAAAGAAAGGCGACCCGCTGAGGGCCGCCCTTCGTCGATTACTCAGTTCGAAAGTTACTAGCCCTTGGGCAACATGAGCACGCGCTCGCCGATGATGTTGTGCTGGATTTCGCTGGTGCCCCCCGCGATCGTCAGCGCGCGCGACGCGAGCATCCGGTACGACCACTTGCCCTTGTCGAGCGCATGCGGCGCTTTGAATTCCATCTGGCTGTACGGCCCCAGCATCTCCATCGCGAACTTGTTCATCCGCAAATTCAGTTCGCTGGTACATAGCTTGAGCACCGATCCCTCGGGCCCCGGCGGCAAGCCCTTGAGCCGCCGCGTCAGTTGACGAAATCCAGTGTAGCGCAGCGCAGCCGCCTCGCACGCGAACCCTCCCAGCTTCTGCCGCACACTGGTGTCTTCCCACGCCGTGTGCCCGTTGCTGCGGACGGACTTCGCCAGCTCGACCAGCTCCTTGACCTGACCCATCATGTCGCGGCCGCCGCCGATTCCCGACCGCTCGAACATCAGCGTCGTGATCGCGACCTGCCAGCCCTGGTTCTTCTCGCCGATCAGGTTCTTCTTCGGCACCTTCACGTCTTCGAAAAACACTTCGTTGAAATTCGCGTCGCCTGTAATTTGCACCAGCGGACGCACGGTCACGCCGGGGCTGTGCATATCGACCAGGATGTAGCTGATGCCCTTGTGCTTGGGCGCCTCCGGATCGGTTCGCACCAGGAGGATACACATGTCCGCGTGATGCGCGTCCGAGGTCCAGACCTTCTGCCCGTTGACGATAAAGTAGTCGCCTTCCTCGACCGCGCGGGTCTGCAAGCTGGCAACGTCGGAGCCGGCGCCGGGCTCGGAATATCCCTGGCACCAGAGCTCGTCCGCCGAAAGAATTTTCGGAATGTGCTTCTTCTTCTGCTCCTCGGTGCCCCAATGAATGATCGTCGGGCCCACCAGCATGATGCCGAGTCCGTTGACGAGCATCGGCGAGTCAACTTTTGCGAGCTCTTCGTTGTAGATGATCTGCTGCGTCAGCGTCGCGCCGCGGCCGCCGTACTCCTTGGGCCAGCTGATTCCGACCCATCCGCCCGCGTGCATCTTCTTGTGCCACTCGACGCGCCGCTTCCAGTCATCGGCCGTGCCTTCGCTCATGAAGTCCGCGCCGTCGTCGCTCTTACCCGCCTTGGGCAGGTTGGCCTTGAGCCAGCTGCTGAACTCCGCGCGAAAAGCCTCGTCTTCGGCGCTGAACTTGAAATCCATTTGTGCCTCCGCAGGTGACAGCGCGATGCGCACTCCTGGCTGCGCCCAAGTCGAGCGTCAGCCGGCGGTCGCGGTCCCTAACACCTGTTATATAGAACGTCGATGCAAGCCGTTCAAGAACGCGAATAGATCTCCGCGTCCACGATTTCCATGACCGTGCGCGACCGCGTGTTGACGACCGGCTCGAAACCGAACTGCGTGTATAGCCCTTGCGCGTCGCGCGTGCCGAGGCTCCATCGCCGCAGTCCCTGCAAATCCGGATGCGCCATGATCGACGCCATCAGCTCCTTGCCCAGCCCGCGTTCGCGGTACGGCTCGAGGATGAAAACGTCGGCGATGTACGCGTACGTTGCGAAGTCGGAGATCACGCGCGCGAAACCGACCTGATTGGCATTGTCGTAGACGCCGAAGCAGAGCGAATTCTTGATCGACCGCACAACTGTCTCACGCGGGATTCCGGCCGCCCAGTACGAGCGCGCGAGGAACCGGTGAATCACATCGACGTCGAGCTTCGATCGATCCGCGCTGATCAGAAATCTTCCTGCCTCCATCACCACCATCGCCGTCATGTGACTCTGGCTCCTCTATTCGCAGGCAATCGGTACTCGATCACGTGCGCCGGAACTGGAATCGACGCATCGAGACGCGCATCGGCTGCCGGCGTCAACACTTTCGTCGCAAACGGAATCTGTCCCGCCCAAATCGGCAGCGCGTAGTCAGCATCGTCGTCGAGTGGATCACCGCTTCGGAGCTTCGCCGATGCCTCCACGATTGGAATCGACAGAACCGAAGTTGCGGCCAGCTCCTTCTCGTTGGGATGTCGAATATGATCCCAGCGGCCGGGCGCGACGTGATCGATCAGACCTTTCATCACGCCGATCTTCTCAGCCGCGTCGGTGACTAGCTTCGCCGCGCCGAGAATCACGACCGAACGGTAGTTGACCGAATGATGGAACGCGGATCGCGCGAGGACCAGGCCGTCGATG
Organism: Binatus sp. (SeqCode); assembly: GCF_049584895.1. GTDB lineage: Bacteria > Desulfobacterota > Binatia > Binatales > Binataceae > Binatus. Next base: position 38,082 of record NZ_JBAUYR010000136.1, on the reverse strand, counting down.
TGCGTCACCGTAACTGCTATCGGCGTTCCCTCGGCCGCCGCACCGAGCATTCGGCTCGCAGCCGATCCGTGAATATAAAGACGGTCGGCGATGCGGACGTGAAGCGTGGGAATCACGTATGGTTGCGCATCGATCGCGAAGCCAACGTGGCAAACCAGCGCGGTGTCGAGGATCGAATAGATGGCGTCGCGATCGTAGGACGCGCGCTTGGGCAGGCGCTTTACGCGAGTGCGCAAAGTGGGCGCAATCGCGTTTTTCCGTGAGTTCAATCCGGCATCCCGCTGTGACTGGCTTTGTCTCTCTTCCATCCGCTAGTTCCTTTTGTTACAGTACGTAATGATGAACGTATCGGTACAATATCAAATCCGCGGAGAATCAAGCAACCAGATCGCCGCGAGCATCGAAAATGGAATTCGCAGCGGAAGGTTGCGGGTGGGGGAGCGGCTGCCTACAGTGCGCGCGCTCGCAGTCAAGCTGCGCGTCAGTCCGACCACAGTGGCCGCCGCGTATAACGCGCTGCGAGTGCGCGGGTTGGTGCATGGATCGGGGCGTCGCGGGACCGTGGTCAATCGGCGGCCGCCGCTGCTGACGCGCGCGGTCTTTCCGCCGCCGGCGCCGGGGCTGCGCAACCTGGCGGACGGCGGCCCGGACCCGGCGATGCTACCAAAGCTGAAGCCGTATCTCGCGCGGCTCGACGGAATCCCGGGTAGATACGGCGACGCGGAGAATCGCGCGGCGCTGGTGAAGCTCGCCGCGCGGCAATTCAAGAGCGACGGCGTCGCCGCCGAATCGATTGCGGTCGTCAGCGGAGCGCTCGACACGGTTGAACGCGTGCTGCAAGCGCATCTGCGACCCGGCGATATCGTCGCGGTTGAAGATCCAAGTTACACCGGCGTGCTGGATTTGGTTGCGGCATTGGCGCTGGTCACGGAGCCGGTCGCGATCGACGACTCAGGGCCGATCGCCACGGATTTGAATCGCGCGCTCAAGTTGGGCGCCAAGGCGTTCATCGTGACGCCGCGCGCGCAGAATCCCAACGGCGCCGCACTCGATCGCAAACGCGCGGCCGAGTTGCGCCATGTGCTCGCAGCGTATCCTGAAGCCGTGTTGATCGAGGACGATCATGCGGGTCCCGTGGCGGGTGCGCCGGCGATCACTTTGTCCGGAGGCCGCGCGCATTGGGCGACGGTTCGGTCGGTGTCGAAGTCGCTCGGACCCGATCTGCGGCTGAGCGTGATGGCCGGTGACGCGCTGACTGTTGCCCGAGTGCAAGGGCGGCAGAGCCTGGGACCGCGATGGGTCAGTCATATCCTGCAGGACCTCGTCGCGATGATGTGGGCGGATGCGGAGACGCCCGCGATCCTGCAGAAGGCTGCCGATGCTTATGCGCATCGGCGGCGAGCGCTGATCGAGGCGCTCGCGCAACACGGAATCGAAGCGCGTGGGCGCTCGGGGCTGAACGTTTGGGTGCCGGTCGCCGAAGAAGCGGGAGTGGTGAATGCGATGGCGGCGAAAGGATGGGCGATTCGTGCGGGCGAGTGCTATCGAATCAAAAGCGCGCCCGGAATCCGCGTGACAGTGTCGACACTGCCGCCCGTCGACGCGCGCCGGTTCGCGGCTGACCTGGCTGAATCGATGCGACCGCGCGCGCATGCGCAATCCGCGTGAGAAATTTCATTTAACGCGGAACCAGCCGTGGGTTCCGCACCTCCTCGGGCAGGGGTGACCCCTGCATCCAATACTAATCGCAAATTGGCGAGGACGCCCTTTTGCTCTCAGGCTCTTTGGGTTCGTGTCAAGCGCTTTGGGACTTTCTTGATTTGATCTCGTTTAACAGGGCGTTGATTTTTTGGTCGCGCTCGAGCGCGTGGAGGCGGACGTCGAGGTCGTCGCCTAGCAGGTCGGTTTTGGCCATGCCGAGGGCTTCTTCGCGGGCCACTTTGTGACGCATGCGTTCGAAGGTGCCGTGCTCGGTGCCCGATGAGTGTTGGGCGTTAGCGGTGCGATGAGTAGCGCGGGAGCGCCTGTGCTGAACGATCAGCATATCGGCTTTGGCGCGGGCTTCGGAGAGCTTCAGCTCCAGGCGCTTCAAGGCAGCTTTCATCGATTCGACCTGGGTATGGTGATATGAGATCTGTTCGTCGTAATTCTCGGCGAGCATCTCGAAGCTGACGGCGCGCTCGAGCGCGGCGCGTGCGAGTTGATCGTCTTTTTTATCGACGGCCAGCTCAGCCTTACGCATCCATTCGGCGTGCTTCTCGCTATTCTCGGTTTTTTTCTTTTCAAGCAGGTGTAAGTCCGCGAGTGCGATCGCGACTTGAGTCTTTACCTGCATGAACTGGTTTTCCATGTCGAGAATCACCTGCTTAAGCATTTTCTCGGGATTCTCGGCCTTGTCGAGTAAGTCATTGAGGTTGGCTCGCACGAGGGTTGCTACACGATCCATGAGTGCCATAACGAACTCCTTGGCTGCATTGCTGCAACGCAATTACTTGGTCTTGTCGTTTCCGTCGGGCGGCGGCAGCCGGTCCGGACGGTCGGCCTTGTCGCCGATTGTTCTGATCTTGCCGAGTAAGTCCGACATCTTCATGCCCGAGAGTGCTTCGAACAGCTCCGGCACTTGTGCGGCGATTTCAGTCAGGTCGCCGGTTATCTTGTGCATCCCGGCCGAGTTGCCATTGCCAGTGGAGACCACAGTTATGTGGTCGACATTAGCTAATGGGCTAGCCAGCGCCTTCACCACCTCGGGTAGTCCTGTTATGAGCTTGTCGAGTACGGCGGCCTGGTTGTATTCCTGATAGGCTTCGGCCTTTACGTTCATCGCGCGAGCTTCGGCGTCGCCTTTCTTGAAAATAATTTCGGCTTCCGCTTCGCCTTGCGCACGAATAGCGCTAGCATGACCCTCAGCTTCAACCATCGTCTTGGACTTATCGGCTTCGGCCAGAGTTTGAATGCGCTGGCGCTCGATTTCGGCCGGCTTCAGCACGGTGGCTATCAGTTCTTTCTCGCGGCGCAGAATCTCGGCCTCCTGGACCTTTACCTGCTGTTCCTTTTCAGCCTGCTGGACCTTCACGGACTCGACGATCACCTGCTGTTGCATCACGTTGGTCTGGATCTCGTACGCCTTGTCGGCCTGTGCCTGCTGGCGCTTGACCAGTTCATTGTAGGTCGCTTTTTTCACATCGAGGTCGCGCTGCGCTTCGGCCTGTCGCGCCATCGAGGCCGTCTCCGCCGTGACGCGTTCCTGATCGGCCTGCGCCTTGGCTACTGCCGACTCTCTTAGAGCGATCGCGCGCCTGATCGCGGTGTCGCGGTCGGCCTCAGCGGCGGCCACGTCCGCATCGCGCTTGATCCTGACGATGTCCGGGCGGCCCATGTTGGCGATGTAGTCGTTCTTGTCGCGGACTTCCTTGATGGTGAACGAGATCACTTCCAGGCCCATCTTGTTGATGTCGTCGGCGCAGGTGGAACGCATCCGGTCGGCGACCATCTCGGGCTGCTTGACGATTTCTTCGACCGTGAGTTGACCTATGATGCCGCGTAAGTGACCTTCCATCACGAGGCGAATGAGAGCTTCGCGATCCTCGGGCGGCTTGGTCAGGAATTGCTCGGCCGCGGTAAGTATCGATTCAGGATCCGATTTGACCTTGATCTGGGCGACTGCTTCGACAGTTACTGCGACACCTTGCTTGGTGTACAGGTCTTGTTGCGGCGCGACGTCGAAGGACATCAGTTCGAGTGAGAGGCCGCGGACATTCTCGACCATCGGCAGGATAACTGTGCCGTGGCCTTTAATCACGCGAGTACCACGAAAGCCGTAGACTATAAGTGCTTCATGCGGTCCTGCTTTCCGATACAGGTTTGCAAAGACAGCCATCAAGAGCAGGATGGCGGCGATGGCCGTTCCGGCAATGATTAACACATCTGTTGGTATCTGCGGCATATACTTCACTCCCCTTCTGACAGTCAATGTTCAGCGTTGAATCAATTCGCAGTCCTATCAGCCACATGGCTATCGGCCATCTCGTCCCATCGACGAACGTAGGCGATGCCGTGTTCATAGCGAGTGACGATGATTTCGGTGCCGCGAGCGAGCGCGGTTCCATCTTCGCTGCGGGCGCCGCAGGTTTGACGGGTTCCTTCCTGGGAGAAGAGAATTTCGCCGGTGCCCCCTGCGCGGATGGTGCTGATGACGCGGCCTAAGACTCCCACGCGGTCGTAGTCGGCCGGATCGAGGGCCTGATCGTGGGTGAGAAGGAACTTGACGATGAACCAGAAGACTATAGTCGCACCGCTCAGTCCCGCGGCAATCGCCAGAAGAATAACTGCTACGACCAACAGGCTTGAGTGGCGCGTCAGCAGATAGCCGGTGCCGCCGAACCATGCGAGGAAGGCGGTGATAGTCGCGAAGTTGAACGCGGGCATCTCAGGGCCGCGACTTAGTCCGGCGTGACCGCCACCTACACCGGGAATGGCGGCATGGCCGTGTGAGAGATGGAAGTGCACGTGAGGTAGATGCAAGCTCCCGCCGACAAATGCGATGAGGCTTAGACTTACTCCCACGAGGAAGCAGGTGAGATAGAACATTTCCCAGTTCATGGAGTTGCTCCCGTCGCGCGCTTCCTTGCGCCGTCTCGATGAGGAGGCGTGGTTGCGACAGGCTTAAGCACTTCACTTAGACGGTCGACCAGCTCCGGCGCCTCGAGGATGGCGCCCAGCAGCACCAGGCATTTGCGCGTGTCGCGATGCCTGGCGATCAGGAGCATCGCATGACTCAGCTCGGGATCGGCGGTGAACTCCTCGGCGCCGTTTATCAGCCATAGGTCGAGGCGATCCTGAGTGGCGCGCAGATCGCTGGTGAGCTCGGTGTGGTAGCCCTCGGGATCGTCGACCAGGTATCCGGGATGCACTTTGAAGAAGCGCGCAAGCAACATGCGCGACGAGTTAGTGAGGTGAGGGCGGGCCCCGCTTTCAATTTGCGAGAGGTAGGACTGGCTCAAGCCACCTCCCATTTCCTTTTTGAGGGCGCGGGCGAGGTCCTGCTGTGTCATCTCGCGGCCGAGGCCGCGGAGGGTGCCCTCGACGAGGCGGAGGTATCGAAGTTTTTCGCCAAGTTTCATAGCGTTTTATCCAGCTAGAACCGCGGAACCACGAATCTGCTGAATGGCGGCCGGAGCGTTTTTCACCTCAACGATGATCCTGCTGTAGAATTCGCCCTCGATTTCCAAAGCGACGATATCCTTCGATGAACTTCGAACGTCCAGGAAGGCCCAGCGATGCGGCGAGCCAATCCAGTAGGTGCCGATAGCAATTTTTCGGGGGATTCCTGTGCCGAGCACGCGCACGTCAGTCCATTGGAACTCGGGGAACCCCGGCGCCTCGCGAACGCTCTTAATCGCCGTGAGGGGGACGTTGATGGTGCTCCTCATGCCGAGAAACTTGTCCCAACCAAGTATTTGAACGTGGAGATGATCTCCCTCGACTGATAGTTCCACCACACGCGTGCTCCGTCTTTATCTTTACCGGCGCCATACGTCGCGATTGAGCGTCAACGCCGAATTATTATGATTTGCAATATAGATATTGCAATATGTTATGTCAAGCGCGCCAGCAAAAGCCGCTGACCGAATTGAGATTGTGCTTGCGCCCGGAACCCTCGCCTGCCGGCCGCGATGCGGCCGGCTTCCTCTCCCATGAAGCAACGGGCGAGGTTAAGAACCGGAGTTATTTGAGGCGCTGGGCGGTGGACTGGATTTGGTTCATCCAGAAAACGAGGCGGGGGGTGTAGGTGTGGGGGACGCATTCGCCGCAGATTTCCTCGGCGAGGCCGGTCACGCGATCGAGGGTGATGGTGAGTGGCTGCGAGCGCGCGAATTCCGGTGGCATTAAGGTGAGCAGCTCAGCCAGCACGTTCATCGCAGAGGCGAGGGTGGCGAGAATCGCGGCGAGCACACCTTCCTCGACCAACAGCCGCGGCTGATACAGAAGATCGCGGGTGGTGCGCAACTCGCCGGAAAAAAGAATCACTGCGCTCTCGAGCCGGGTGTTGATTCGATTGAGCGGCGCTTTCGTTTCGGTCATCGCAGTGATCGCGAGCAATTCCGAAATCACCATGTGGAGATTGGTCTCGATGCGATCGAGCCGGTCTTCGAAGGTGACGCGGTGGATTTCGCTGACCAGTTCTTCCTGCCGATGCGAGACAAACTTGGCGACCACCGCGCCAAAAATCAGAAGTGCGGTAACCGCCTCGGCGACAGCGACCACGCGGGCGAAGCCACTCGGCACAATGTCGCCGTAGCCAATCGAAGTCGCGGTCACGAAGCTGAAGTAGAGCGCGCTTCCGAAGCCGTTGAGGTCGGCGCCGACCGGGCGGCCGCCTTCGATCAGTCCATGCTCGCCGACTAGCGCACCAAACCAGAAGCAGAGGCTGCTCAGCAGAATCGTGCCGATCCAGAGCAGGAAGAGCTGCAGGGTGGAGCGCTGCTCGACCAGGTCGAGCACGGATTTGTCGAGCCGGCGCATCCGGGAGAGACGGGCGGGTCCGCGGCCGACGGCTCCGTCGGATGAAGGCTCGAGCGGAGGGCCGACAGGAATTGTGGCGTAAGTATCAGGTTGCGGCTCCGGCGGGGGCGGCGCGTCGGTTGCGCTCTCAGTCGGCGATCCCGATTCGACCCAATCGGCGATACCGCCGCGATAGTCGCGAACGTTCGAATAACCGAGTTCGTGGAGCAGGGCGACCGCCTGCTGGGCGCGAGTTCATGTGAATTTGCCGCAGTAGACGGCGATCTCGGCGGCGAAATCGGGAAGCTGCTCGCGCGCGTGAGTTTGAATTTGCTCGAGAGGAATGTTGATCGCGCGCGGGATGTGCGCCTCGAGGTACGAGGCTTGCGGCAGGACATCGACGATTGTGAGCGAAGAATCGTGCAGGCGACGGAGCAGCTCATCGCGCGAAATTTCGGAGACGCCTGAGGATTGAGGAGCAGCGGTGACGTCGGAAGCCATGATCGCGGAGATCCTAAGGACTCAAAGGATAGCCGATGCGACGACGACGGTCACGAGCAGCTGGCATAGCGGGCCTCTCCCTGGCGGTCAGGGAGAGGCCGGGATTTCAGGGAAGAACCTCACCCCTGGTCCCTCTCCCTTCAGGAGAGGGGAGCAGAGACAAGATGGGTGTGAGGCGACGATCGTAGTCGAAGCTATTCGAGGCGCCAGAGGGAGCGGGCGGCACTGGCGGATCGCTCGACGAACTTTTTGCCGTACTCGATCTGGGCGTCGAAAATCGGGGCGAGCGGGGTTTCCTTGGCCCACTTGGTGGCCGAGGCCTGCATCTCGATCGCCTGCTTGGCGACCTTTTCGCTGGTGTCGATGTACCAGGCGGCGAATTTTTTCGCGCCCTCGACGCTCAACAGGTTGCTGCTCAGTCCTTCGAACATGGAACCGTTCTCTTTGTGCGCTGACATTCCTTTTTCTCCTGATTCTCGGCGCGGCTCGTGCCCGCCGGTTGGTTTACTGACGTTATGGATCGAGATAGTTTTTGCCGCGGCGCCGACGGCGTCGGCGATTTTCTGGGACGCTACGTTTCCCCTGGGTCCTTTTTCGGTCCCTTTCCTGTGTCGCTTGTGCGACGGAGCCGGTGGTTTTATTTCGTCAGGCATATCGCTCTCCGTGGGCGCGTGGTCCAATTTTCACAGACAGCGGCTTCCAGCGTTGGATAATTTTAAGCGTCGCGTGCGCTCAGCCAATTCGTGATTTGGGGCCATAGCCGTTTGAGCGAGTCGGCGCTAATCGCCGCGCCCATGTGGCCAGTTGGATAGTGCAGGTTCTGTTTATCGTCGCTCGATACCAGTTCGGGCAGCGGCTCGCTCGACGCGGGATTGACGATGTCGTCGCGGTCGCCGATCACGTTGAGCAGCGGCATTGCGATGCACGTGAGGTCAGCGATCGACTCGCCTATTTTCATTGTGCCCTTCATCAGCGAGTTCTCGCGCCACATCTCGGAGGTCTCGAGGAAAATTCGGCCGGCCATCGGAACGTCGCTATGGAGCCATCGCTCGAACAGCTTGAAGGTGTCGAGGTAGCCGGGGCGGGCGGAGCTGCGATAGGCGCCGACGAACTTGTCGAGCATGTGATGCGTCGGCGCGAGGGTGTTGAAGAACGAGTAGATCATCCAGGCCGGCGCGTTACCGTACATATCGACGATCATCTTGGCGCTGCGCGAGGTCATCGCGGCGGTGAGATGCTCGATTGGCAACTGGCGCGTGGTGGTGTCGAGCGGGATTGTCAGGGTCACCAGATTTTTGACGTTGTCGCTGTGCAGAGCGCTGTACATCAGGCCGAGCAGCGCGCCGAAGCAGTAGCCGAGAATCGAGATCTGCTGGATGCCGGTGTAAATCTGGATCGCGCGGACGGCGTTGGCGATCTCGGTGTTGACGTACTCGTTGAAGCCGTGATCGCGGTCGTCGGTGCGCGGCGGAATCCAGTCGATCAGGTAAACGTCGAAGCCCTGCTTGACGAGATATTCGACCACGCTGCGGCCGGGCTGCAGGTCGAGGATGAAGGGGCGTTTGATGAGCGAGTAGATCAGCAGCAGGGGCACGCGCTTCTGATTCTCGCCGCGAGCTTCGTAGTGGCGCAGGCGGACGAGGCCCGACTCGTAGATGACGCGCGATCGCGTCGCGGGCGGGGGATCGTCCATGGTGGCGCCGAAGCCGGTGCGGAACGCGTCGAGCGTGCGCATCGTGCCTTCCATCCAGAGCGAAGCGATTTCGTTAATTGCCGACATCTTCCCCGAGCTCCATCGGATCCGCGCCGGGCCATCCCGACCATACTGAGAATTGATACGCGCCAGGCCGGCCGTCATCCGCCGCTTGGCCATTCTGTTCGCGAGCTGCAGCCCTTTCGACGGCATTGTGGCTGATGATCGATTCGCGGACGGCTTTGTGCACCTCACTTGCGAAATCGTCTTTCAAGTCGCGGTCGGCGACGGCGTCGCGCAGCTCTTCGCGCATCGCGCGCACGTCGCTGCGGATCGACTCGACCTCGGTCGCCGACGGCAGGCCTACCGCCGGCCACAGCGCCGAGAAGAATGCGCCGGCGAAGGCGACGTTGAAGCGCTGATATCGCAGCATGATGTCGATTGCGCCGCCGAGTACGTTGCCGACGGTCGGACTGGTGAAGACGCGGTTGGTGGCGTTGTTGGCGGCGCCGATTACGGTGTCATACGCCTTCCATCCGAGTTCGTGGAGTTGGCGATCGATTCCCTTGTTCGTGATGTCGGCAACCATCCGCTTTACTTTGGAAGTCGGCGGCTCCGGCATCAGGCACTGAGCGAGTTTCAAGATCTCATCTGAGAAAGTGGTGTCGTTGGAATTCAGTTTGCTCCTTGGGTTGTCGTTGTTATCAGCCATTTCAGATGTCCCTCTCCGAATCGGTAAAAGTCACGTGATAATTGACCTAGGTAAGTTGCGTTAATACCACAGTTACGTCAAGGATTAGTTACGCTTACGTTTGTCGCAGGCGTGACCAAAGCTGCATGTCTGGTCTAAAAATCGTGTTAGCTGTCACATTCGCGACAATTGATTCGAATGTGCTAGCTAACCTTTATGGTAGCCGAAGGCGCAGTTGAGGCAAGGTCGCTAATGCGACTCAAGTCGCTCTCATGGATGCGTGATGAGCAGGCAGAGCGCCTGGCGGCGGCGTCGGCGCTGCTCCGGGTGCGCCGCGAGAGCGCGATTTTCGACGAAGGCGAGGCCTCGAGCCACGTTTATGTCCTGCTGTCGGGGGTCGCGAAGCTGTGTTACGTGAATCGCCAGCAGCGCGTGCTGGTCGGGTTCGTCGGGCCGGGCGAGGTATTCGGATTGTCCTCGCTGCTGCCGCAGACTACGCGCCCGTTTCGATGCGAGGCGTTCAGCGACTGCATGGTGGCGGTAGTGAAGCCCGATATTTTTGTGGATACTGTGCTCGGCGTCCCGCTCGAGCGGCTCAGCATCATCCTGGACGCGACGGTCGGGCGATGGTGGGGGATGCTGGTCCGCTACGCGAACTTCGTGGGACTTGGACTTCGCGAACGGCTGGCGGGTGCGCTGCTCGAGCTGGCGGAAAAATTCGGTGTGCGTGATTCGCGCGGCACGCTGCTGACGATCAAGCTGACGCATGCGGATTTGGCGGAGCTGGTGGGCGCGTCGCGGCAGCGCACGACCGAGCAGCTCAACGACTTCGAGCGCGAAGGGGTTATTACTCGCGACGGGCGCCGGCTGATAATCGTGCCGGAGAAATTGTGGCAGGTCGCGCAAACTCCGCAGGCAGGGTGAGGTACAAAGATGGCGTCGGATAGATTCGTCAATGCTAACGGACTGCGGCTTCACTATATCGATTACGGCAACGACGGCGCGCCGTGGGTTGTATGCGTGCATGGGCTGACCGCGAACGCGCATAACTTCGACGCGCTCGCACCGCATCTGGCGGCCAAGTACCACGTGATTTCGGTCGACGTGCGCGGGCGCGGCGACAGCAATTGGGGACCGCCGACGGAATATCTAAACCAGAACTACGTGACCGATCTCGCGAAGATGCTCGAAGAGCTGGGCGTCGTGCGCGCGAGCCTGATCGGCACCTCGATGGGCGGGATAATCTCGATGATGTACGCGGGCGGATGGACGGATCGGGTGGATCGGCTGGTGATCAACGATATCGGGCCGGAGATCGATCCGGCGGGAATGGCGCGAATCGCGAGTTACGTCGGCACGGCGCCCGAGCGATTCAAAGATATCGGTGAAGTGGTGAAGTACTACAAGGAAAACTATCCGGCGATGGCGAAGCTCGCGGACAGCGTCGTCGCCGATCAGGTCAAGTGGTCGGTCAAACCCGGCACCGACGGCGCCCTGTTGTGGAAGATGGATCCCAACGTGCGCCGACCGCTCCGGGGAGCTACCGCGCAGCAGCGCTTCGATTTATGGGTGCCGTATGCGCGAATCGCATGCCCGACGCTGATAGTACGTGGCGCGGATAGCGATATCCTGGACCGCGCCACCGCGAGCCGGATGTGCAAAGTCCTCAGGCAGGCAAAGGTGCTCGAGGTGCCGGGCGTGGGGCATGCGCCGTCGTTAACGGAGGTCGAATCGCTCCGAGCGATCAGGGAATTTTTTGGGGTTTAATTTAGTGGTGAAACCCACCGTGGGTTTCACACTTCCTTAGGCAGGGGGAACGCCTGCACCTTAGAATTAAGAAACGAGGGCCGTCAGCAGACCCTCGTTAATTTTTTCATCACGTCATTGCAACGGTGCCGTGGTCATCGCAGTGCCCCTGATGCGCATGATGCAGATGACCTTTGACGACATAGTCGGTGTGGCTGCCGTGCGGTACCGCTTCGTGTCCGCACCCCGTGCCATGGGTGTGCTTAGCGTCATGCGCGCCGCATCCATGTGATGGCGTGCAAGCGGATGGATTCGAGCCACCCTCCGCCAGAGTATGCTCGTCTACATGACCCTGATGGGCGTTGTGAAGATGTCCTTCATGCAGATAATCGACGTGACCCTCGTGTTTGACCGCGGGATGTCCGCAGTTTGGACCATGCGCATGGGAGTGCTGGTCATGCGTTTTGTGGTCGCTCATTTTACTTGCCTCCTTCCGGTTGCCGTTTCTTGTTCGAAACAGCGGCACGCGGGGAGCGTGCTTCATCTCAACTTCTGATCAAATAAGTACATCCAGAAAGGAACCCGATCAACGAATTTTTTGGGTGTGAAATCAATGCGGGAATTCCACCATCACTTTGGCGCGGGTGCCGGGGCGCTTTAGCTCCACGAACATCGCGGGGACTTCCTCGACATTGATTACGTCGGTGATCATCGGGGTCGCGTCGATGGTGCCGTTCGAGAGTGCGTCGATGGTTTCCTGGAATTCGCCGCGGGTGTAGGCGAGTGCGAAATTGATTTGCACTTCTTTCATCACGCAGCTCAGCGGATAGATGCTGTCGGATTCCATGCATACGCCGATCACGACCACCTGACCGTGCCGCGCGACCATCCCGATCGCCGCGCCGAGCGTGGATTTTACGCCGATACATTCGAAGACAACTTCGGGCGGGCGTCCTGTGATCGCTCTTACCGCTTCCGCCGGATCTTCTTTGGTCGGATTGACGACTGCGCTTGCTCCGAGGCGCATCGCGAGCTCGGTGCGGCCGGGCGCCAGTTCCGACACGACGACAGCGCTCGCGCCCTTGGCCTTGGCCCATATCAATGTCGAGAGACCGATGGGACCGGCGCCCATCACGACTACGCCCATGCCCGGCTCGATCGACGAATGATTCACGCCGTGAAGGCCCACCGAGAGCGGCTCGACCAGCGCGCCGGCGCGGGAGCTGACGTTAGCGGGGAGCTTGAGCAGGCTGGCGGAGCTGCATGCGACGAACTCGGCGTACGCGCCAGGGAGCTGGCCGAGGCCCAGGCTGCGGAGCTTGGCACAATGCATCGCGTCGTCGCGCATACACCAGGTGCATACGCCGCATGCGATGTACGGCAGCGAGGTGACGCGATCGCCGATGCGGTAGCCGTTGACGTCGGTGCCGAGCGAATGGATCTCGCCGCAAAATTCGTGACCCATCACGGTGTCCGGCGGCATCCCGATGCCATACTGAACCGCGTGAAGATCAGAGCCGCAGATTCCGCAGTTGTGTACCTTGAGCACCACTTCGCCGACGCCCGCGACCGGATCGGGCACGTCGATGACGGCCATCTCGTCTCTTTTCTTGAACACTGCAGCTTTCATTTCAGACTGACCTGTTCCTTTCGCGACGCGGATCGCCCGGCGCCTACTTTTGCTGAATCAGTTCGATCTTGTAGCCGTTGGGATCCTCGATGAACGCGATGGGCGTCGTGCCGTGCTTCATCGGGCCGGGCTCGCGCACGACGTTGACGCCTTTTTGTTTGAGGTCGGCGCAGGTTTGGTAGATGTCGTCGACACCGAGCGCAACGTGTCCATAGGCGGTGCCGATTTCGTACTTCGAGGTGCCCCAATTCCAGGTCAGCTCGATGACCGCGTTGTCTTTCTCGTCGCCGTAGCCGACGAAGGCGAGGGTGAACTCGCCGCCGGGGAAGTCGTGCTTGCGCAGGAGTTTCATCCCGAGCTGGTCGCAGTAGAACTTGAGCGATTCGTCGAGATTGTTGACCCGCAGCATCGTGTGCAAAAGGCGCATGTGGTTACTCCCTGGGTTTGGTGCTTTTGACGCGCTTGGAATCGATCGCTTTGGTGAGCTCGCCCTTGATTTCGGCGAAGACATCTTCGGTCGGCGCGATACCCGCCGCCTTCATCCTCTCCACCAGTTCGTAGCGCTCGAGCGAGAGCATCTCCTTGGCCTCGTGCTCATGCAGGCGCTTGAGGCGCACGAGTTCGAGGATGGCAAGCTCGCGGACACGGGCAGCGAAATTGGATTCGGTAAATTGGGCGTCGAAGAGGTCGTCCGGAAGATCGATCTTGAAATTTACAATCATGCTTGAAGTAGGACTCTCCGCAATCGCCAAAGTCTTGTCAAACGCGGGGAAGGGTAGATCAGTTGATTGAATGCGGAACCCACCGTGGGTTCCGCACCTCCTTGGGCAGGGGTGACCCCTACACACAGTGATTAAGTGCTAATCGCAAAATGGCGAGGACGCCCTTTTGCTCTCCGGTTCTTTTCCAGTGTCGTTCAGTCATTCAGAGCGGAAGCTGCTGTAGCGAAGAATCCCGGTTCTTTACCTCTCCCGCGGCTGGCGACGGAGTCGCCCGCCGCGAACTAGGGAGAGGTCGTCGACGACATTTGTGTCGTCGGACGGGTGAGGGCGCGAGAATTCATCGCGATGCAAGCGCCCTCACCCTCGCGGCGCGACCTCTCCCGGGAGGAGAGGTGAGACGCTTCACAGATACGAAAAGGCGGCGGCGAATTTTGCTTTGCCGCCCGATTCCAGCACGTCGCCGTGGGTTACGATTACGCGATCGAAATCCCATTCGAGAATTTTCGCAACAGATTCGCGCGCGGCTTTACGGTCGCGAATTATCATTCGAACTATGCGATGAGGTCCGAAACGACCGCGGCCGCCGACCAGCGTGTAGAATATTCGTGCATCTTTGAAATCGGCCGCCACGTTGAATACCAGATCGGTGAAAATCGCGGTGCGGCTCGGCCGATGGAAAAATACAACTTCGTTCAACCACCGCGCGCCCCTGAACAGGTGCTGATCGATCTCGCCGGCCCATTCAGATTGTGGCTCGTCGCCGAGCACCGCGTCGAGTTTCAGGTCTGGTCGTGCGCCGCTCCGGGCGCGGAAATCCTTGATGTCGCCGACCAGCCCCGGCGGTCCGTAGAGCTTCGCCGCCGGCCACGTCTTGATGTAATCACCGACGAACAGGTGGTGCGCGCGCGAAGGTGCCACAACCGCTCGCACCTCGCCAATCGCGTCGAGCGCTCGTTTGGTTTCATCGTCGAGCTTGGTTGGCGAGTGTAGAAACAGGCCGTCTCTCGCGAGCCTGATTACCGTCATCCGCGTGCCGATTCCTTTCGCCGGGCCGCTGCCGAAGTCGGGCTGGTCCACAATCCAGAGATTCGGAGCGAGATTTTTCGGCGTCCCCATGCGTATGATTTAGCCGGACGCGGCGGGAGCGGCCAGCCTTTGCAGAGGGTGGGGCTAATGTTTTAAGTTCAAGCCGCACACGATCAGTGGGGTGATCGTTAACAGCCGGTACAGGCGCTCGAGCCGTGCCAGGAGAAATGCGCGATGGATTTTAATTTCAATCCCGAAGACGAAGCGTTCCGGATGGAGTTTCGCGAGTGGCTCAAGGTCAACCAGCAATTCGCGCCGCATATGGGCGAGACCACGATCGGTATGGCCGAGGGTCGAGGCGCGTTCGAAGAGCAGAAGAAGTGGGCGAAGAAGATGGCCGAGGGGCGGTGGCTCGCGCCGAGCTGGCCGGAAAAATACGGCGGACGCGGCGCGGGAATCCTGCAGAATATCGTCTACAACGAGGAGCTCGCTCGCGCAGGCCTGACCGCGCCGATGATCGGGATGGGTATCAGCCTGTTCGGGCCGACGCTGTTGCATTGGGGGACCGAGGAGCAGAAGCAGCGCTTTATCCCGCCGATCATGAAGGCGGAGGAAATCTGGTGCCAGGGATATTCGGAACCCGGATCGGGATCCGACCTGGCGTCGCTGCAGACGCGCGCGGTCGAGGACGGCGACTACTTCGTCGTCAACGGTCAGAAAGTGTGGACCTCGATCGCGCAGCACGCCGACTGGATTTTTCTCCTCGTGCGGACCGATCCCGAAGCGCCCAAGCATAAGGGGATCAGCTACCTGATGGTGGACATGCACAGCCCCGGCGTCACAGTCCGGCCGCTGGTGCAGATCACCGGCAACAAGGGATTCAACGAAGTCTTTTTCGAAGACGTGCGCGTGCCGAAGAAAAACCTGGTCGGCGAGAAGAACCAGGGATGGCAGGTCGCGATCACGACGCTGATGTTTGAGCGTTCGGGTGGCGGCGGCGATCGCGGCGGGATGGCGCAAGTCCGCGAGTTGGCGAATCTCGCGAAGTCGTTGCCGCGCAACGGCGGAACTGCGTGGGACGACGGTAGCGTCCGCCAAAAGATCGCAGAGTTCGCCTGCGAGGCGACTGCGCTGCGCTACACCGGATATCGGCAACTCACCCGCCGGCTCAAGGGGATGCCGCCGGGGCCGGAAGGCTCGATGATGAAGCTATGCGGCACCGAGCTGAACATGCGAATCCAGTTGTTCGCGATGGAACTTCTCGGGCCGTACAGCCAGATCGAGTACAAGGCGCCCTTTGCGGTCGACAAGGGCAAGTGGTCGTTCCGCATGCTTGCGGCGCGCGGTGGCACGATTGCGGCGGGCAGCAATCAGATACAACATAACATCATCGGCGAGCGTGTCCTCGGACTGCCCAAGGGCTAAAGCGCCACGCGAGATTCGTAAATCAGGGGAGAAGAATTCAGTCGATGGATTTTAACTATACGCCGGAAGACGAAGCATTTCGGGGCGAAGTACGCGCGTGGCTCGAAGCCAACAAGAAATTTGCACCGCCGCCGAGCAATATCATGGCCGACGAGGGCGCGGGCGACTGGGAGGCGCGCGTCAACTGGCACAAGAAGCTGAACGAAGGCGGCTGGGTGGCCGTCAACTGGCCCAAGGAATACGGTGGGCGCGGCGCCACCGTGATGCAGCGGTTGATCTATCGCGAAGAACTCAACCGGCTCGGACTGAGCGAGCCGTTTATCGGAATGGGAATAAGTCTGCTCGGTCCGACGCTGATGCATTGGGGGACCGAAGAGCAGAAGAAAAATCATATCCCGAAAATTTTGAAAGGCGAGGAAGTCTGGTGCCAGGGATACTCGGAGCCCGGGTCGGGATCTGATCTCGCGTCGGTGCAGACGCGCGCGATCGACGACGGCGACGACTTCGTCGTCAACGGTCAGAAAGTGTGGACCTCGATGGCGCAGCACGCGGACATGATCTTTGCGCTGGTGCGCACCGATCCCGACGCGCCGAAGCATAAGGGAATCAGCTACCTGCTGATCGATATGCACAGCCAGGGCGTGACCGTGCGTCCGCTGGTGCAGATGACGGGAGGCAAAGGCTTCAACGAAGTTTTCTTCGAGGACGTGCGCGTGCCGAAAAAAAATATCGTGGGCGAGCGCAATAACGGCTGGCAGGTCGCGATGACCACGCTGATGTTCGAGCGCGGTGGTGGCGGCGGCCAGGATTATATCGGCGAGGTACACGAACTGGCCCGGCTCGCCAAACGCATTCCGCGCAACGGCAGCAATGCGTGGGACGATTCGAGCGTGCGGCAACGCGTCGCGGAGTTCGCGGCCGAGGCGCAGGCGCTTCGATACACCGGCTATCGGCAGTTGACGCGTCAGTTGAAGGGGATGCCGCCGGGGCCGGAAGGCTCGATGATGAAGCTGTGCGGGACGGAACTTGGACTCAAGATTGCGCTGTATGCGATGGAACTGCTGGGGCCGTTCAGCCAGCTCGAATTCAACGCGCCGTTCGCGGTCGATAAGGGCAAGTGGTCGTTCCGGATGCTCGCGGCGCGCGGCCCAACAGTCTACGCCGGGACGAATCAGATCCAGCACAACATCATCGGCGAGAGAGTGCTGGGATTGCCGAAGGGCTGAGAAATCGGGGAAGGGGAAATCACCGATTTAATGTGAAACCCGCGGTGGGTTTCACACTTCCTTCCGCAGGGGTGACCCCTGCACCTTAGTATCAGCGACTATCCACAGTTTTGGCTCTCCGTTACTTTACTGGGAACCTTTTTCGTGGCAGTGTCGCGCGAACGCGTTTTCATAACGCGTGGGGGAGAGACACTCTAGCAACGGAATGCTGCTGCAACTCACGGCGTCTGCGTACTTCGACTACCTGCAACAGTTTGCGTCGCTCGCTCGCGACCCTATCGGCTATGGCGTCGGAGTTCCCCGCGGCGACGGCCGTCCCGTCCTGCTGATTCCGGGATTTACTGCGGGCGATTGGTCGCTCGGCACGTTGGCGCGATGGCTGGGGCGGATCGGATACAAGCCGTACCTGTCGGGAATCGATCTCAATGTCGGATGTCCGCGGCGCAAGGTGGAACTGGTTGGATGGCGCGTCGAAAAGATCGCACGCGAGACCGGACAGCGCGTAACGATCATCGGGCACAGCCTGGGCGGCGTCCTCGGACGTGCAATCGCGGCGGCAAATCCCGCGATCGTGCGTGAAGTGGTGGCGCTGGGTTCGCCGATTCGCAACGGGTGGACCGGAGTGCACGATCAGATGCGTCCGACGCTGCAGGCGATTCAATCGTTCTGGCAGACATTCTCAAGCGCCCGTGAAAATTGCGGCACGATGGAATGCTCCTGCGGTATCGCCGAGGCAGTGTTCGCGCCGACTCCGCCGCGCAGTCGCTTCAGCGCGATCTACACGCGCCGCGACGAGGTCGTGCAGTGGCAATCGTGCATCGACGATGAGGGCACCAACTACGAAGTGTCGGGACTGCACGTGGGCCTGATCGTTAATCGCGAAGTCTATCGGCTGCTGGCAGCGATCCTGGCAGATGCCGCGTTCGAGAATACCGCAGCTTGAACCTTTCCCGCCTCTAGTTAGTATTCATCGTAACGAAGATTCCGGCCAGGAGGAGATACCGACGTGGCAGCAGTTCGCGATTTCGCCCCGACCAGAGACGGGCTTAAGCTCCGCTACGAAATTCGAGGACAGGGAGAACCGGTCGCGCTGATCATGGGATTTAGCGGACCGGGCCGGGGGTGGGGCGAGGCATTCCTCAAGCAGATGGAAGCGCGGTTCAAGATTTTTGTTATTGACAATCGCGGCACCGGCGAAAGCGATAAGCCTGACATTGAGTTCACGCTCGGCGATCTGGCGGCGGATATCGCGGCCGTGCTCGACCATGCGAAGACGCCGCGCGCGCATATTTTCGGAATTTCGATGGGTGGGATGATCGCGCAGGAATTCGTGCTCGCGTATCCCGAGCACACGCGCGGGCTGGTGCTTGGATGCACCAACTGCGGCGCGAGTCATTCGGTTGCGGCCGATCCGGCGGCGATAGCCAACCTGATACCGTCGCCCGGGATGGATCCGATCGAGCAGGCGCGGCGCGCATTTTCGGTCGCATGCGGAAAGGCGTTTCTCAATTCGGAAGCGGGGCAGGCTGTTCTCACCCAGGCGATTGCCCAGATGGGTAATTACCCGGTGACGCCGATGCATACGTTCATGCGGCAGGGTCAGGCGATTGGTGGCTTCGACAGCTTCGCGCGGCTTGGACAAATCAACTCGCCCACACTTATTATTCACGGCGATGACGATTCGATCGTGCCGTATCCGAACGCGGACGTTCTGCAGGGTGCAATAGCGGGATCGAAAAAGCATACGTTGAAGGCCGCGGGTCACATGTTTTTCTGGGAAGTGCCGGAAGAAGCGGTGCGCGTGGCTGGCGATTTTTTAGCTGCGGTCAAGTAACCGCCGGAGTTTCAAATATGGCGAACTACGAAACCGTCATTTACGAAAAGGTCGAGGACAAAATCTACCGGCTGACGCTAAACCGGCCGGAGAAGCTCAACGCGCTGTCGCAGAAGCTGCTGCATGAACTCGACTCGGTAATGGATGAGTACGAGTCGAACGCCGAGGCGAGCGTGCTGATAATCCGCGGCGCGGGGCGCGCGTTCTCGGCGGGCTACGACTTGCAGGGCACGCAACATCCGGGGTCGACCTTCACCGTCACCAACGACCGGATGGGGCTGCAGAAGACGATCGAGCGATGGCAGCGGCTGTGGGCGATTAACAAACCGACGATCGCGCAGGTGCACGGTTACTGCCTCGCGGGCGGCACCGAGTTTGTCGGCCATTGCGATATCGTGTTCGCCAGCGAGGATGCGCAGTTCGGGCATCCGGCGGGCCGTTCGCTTGGTATACTGCCCACGATGTCGATGTGGCCGGTGCTGATGGGTCCGCGCAAAACCAAAGAATATTTTTTCACCGGCGATTATATGTCGGCGAAAGAAGCGCTCGAATGGCATCTGATAAATCGCGTCTTCCCGAAAGACAAGCTCGAGGAAGAGACGATGAACTATGCGCGCCGGGTCGCGATGGTGCCGGCGGAGCTGCTGATGCTGCACAAGGCGGCGGTGAATCGTTACCTGGATATCATCGGGATTCGCGCGGCCGAGCAGTCGTCGGCCGATATCGACGTGATCGCGCATCAGACGGACACGGTGAAGAACTGGATGAAAGCGAGCCGCGAGAAAGGCCTCAAGGGCGCACTCACAGAGCGCGACCGCCCGTTCGCAAAGAAGGCTTAGGAACGGAACTGAAGAAGGAACAAGGCAAGAGCTTGAGGGCGAGCCGGAAAATGCTAATATTTCGCGACAAATAAACAAGCAGTGATCAGATACCTCTTGATCGCATTTTCCGCTTTGAGGTGGATCCAATAGATCTGATGAAGATGTACATGTCGCGCCGTCTTCTCCCTATAGTCATAGGTCTTGCAATCGGCATCATAACTCTCAGCGGGCCGGTGCTGGTAACAGGATGTAACCAACGAGCAGCATCCACTTCCACCGGAATGGCGGTTTCATTCGACGGATCAGGACAGGTCTCGATACCTAACATAACTACGGCGCAGGCCAATGTAACTCTCGAGTCCTGGGTTAAACTTCCCGCCAATCCAAAGGGCTGCTTTGTCAAGATTGGAGACGCTAACACTGGATACGGAATCGGCGTAGGGGCCAGTCACACCAGTTTTGATACCAACTATCCGGGCAATGCGCTCATTGGTCTTTACGAAAACACTGCGTGGATGTATCCGACAGGCGATCCTAAACTTAGCCCGGGCGCCTGGCATCATATTGCGTTCGTAATCGGTGCGGCAGGAACGGCTCCGAAGTTCTACATCGATGGTGCTCCGCAGGTCGCGACGGCACCGAACACGCCTCACGCGCCATCCGGTGGCGGGGCTATCGGCAACGATCTAGGCGGTGACAGGGCGACTAACGCCACGCTCGCGAAGGTGGCAGTCTATAACTCGGCTCTCAGTCCTGAGAGGATAACTGCGCATGCTACTGCAACTTCCGACGCCTCCTACGACACGGCCGTGCTGGCGGACGCGCCGGTGGCCTTCTACGAGCTGAATGAAGAGAACGGCCCGATTGCTACCGATAGCAGTGGGAACTCGAACACTGGCACCTATTCTGGTGGAGTTAAGTTCTTACAACCCGGGCCCTTCGCGAGTAGCCAGCAGCCTGCAAGCGCTGCAAGTCCGCAACAGCCTGAAAGTACCTCCCAGCATTAAGAGCTACAGGGCGAGCTTGCTAGCCTCGATTGCGCATTCGCGGAGTCGCGGGTGATGTCGATGGCGGCTTCAATAAGCACCAATGACGGGCGGTTTCAGCCGATCGACCGGCGCGAGGCCGCGTGCCTGGCTATCGGCTCTCTCGCATTTGCGGTGATGTTCTCGTACCCGATGCTGTGCGACGTCGCCTATCTGGGACCAGGGATTTCCGGATGGATAGGGAGTGGGCCGGTGTTCAGTCATCTCGGGCGCTTTCCTGCCAATGGCGACTGGGATCTGTTCACGCAACTTCGATGGGTTCCGTACTTCACGATCGCTCATTTCCATCAACTGCCTTTCTGGAATCCATATAAGTGCGGCGGGATGGGAATGCTAAGCAATCCTGAGTCATCGGTGGTCACCCCTTCTTTGATACCATACATCCTATTTGGTCCTTACGCAGGCTTGTATATCGAGATTATCGGTCACCTCGCGATCGGATTCGCAGGTGGCTATGTACTGGCGCGCGTGATGGGATTGGGTAGGGTTGCCGCAATCGTCGGTGCTGTGGTCTTTCCTTCCAGCTCGTGGATCTACCTTCATCTTGCCGTAGGTCATCTGAATTTCCTTCCCGCGTTCTACTTTCCATGGGTCGCTGCTCTGCTGCTGATTTCGATTCGCCGCCGGGAATTTCTTCCCGCCGCAATAGGAGGCGCTATCTGCGCGCTCACGCTGACCGAGGGGAACTACACGTTCCTGTATACGGCGATCATTATCGGATCGGCGGCGCTTATGATCGCGATTGTTAACCGAAGCTTATGGCCGCTAGTTTATGGACTGGCCATCGGAATATTTGGCCTCGCATTCGGCGGATTGAAACTGATTCCGATGGCGCAGCAACTCACGGTCTATCCGAAGCATACCTTCGGACTCGAAATGATCACTGCACGAATGATTTCGTACTTTCTTTTTTCACGCAATCAAGACCTTTACCGGGTCACCGGCGCGGAATTTCTGTTCTCCGAGTATGGAGCGTACGTTTCGATCGTCTTCGCCGTGCTGGCGGTCATCGGTCTTGTCAGCCGGCCCGTGAAAGCACTGCCGTGGCTTCTGTCCGCCGCGATATTCATTTCCTTCGCTCGTGGATTTACCGGCGAACATTCTCCAGTCCTGATGCTCCGCTACTTACCGATGGGCGAAAACGCTGGGATCACAGGACGTTATCTCATTCCATTTGTGTTCAGCGTTGGAGTCGTTGCGGCTATCGGCACCGATTTCCTGTGTTCGAAGTTCGGAACGATGGGGCGTCGGATCTCGATCGTATTAATCGCTGTCGGCATCGTGGATAGCTGGGTAGTCGGTGCTCCGAACCTCCGATACCTGTTTCACAATGACACCGCGCAGATCGCGCCGTCGCCTGAGTTTCGCCAGTACTGGGTGGCGAGTCCCGGCAACATGACCGAGATTGCGCAAGCCAACATGGGATCGGTGAATTGCCAGGGATACGGATATTGCGACGTCCCGGAAGGCCCACTGGGATACAATCAGGCCGGCTATCGAGGCGAGTACTATCTGCTCGGCGCGGGGACAGTCAGCCAGACGCTGTGGACGCCGAATCGCCTTGGGTACGAGGTGAACGTTCCGTCGGCGACTTCATTGATTGTGAACCAGAATAGCTATCCCGGATGGCGATTGAGCCGCGGTAGCGGTGAACTCCGTGCCGAGAGGGGCTTGATCGCAATCAAACTTCCGCCGGGTCGCCAGAAAATCGAAGTAGTGTACGCGCCCCAGCACATCCTGTTAACATTCGCACCCACAATTGTCGCGGCTGCGGCGTTGATCCTGATTTGGCGGATGGAAGCGCAAAACTAGGCGACCGCGGCGACGGTCGCCAATGGATCGCGGTCTGGATCGGCCTTGCGATCGTCACCCTTTTGGCGATCCATCGGCTGCGCGATTTTCCATACCATCTAAGTTGGAGCGCCGCCTATGCCGGCATCCGTACGGTCCTGCCCACCACTGCGTGGAATGCTCTCAAAGTCTGGATTTTCTGGGCCTGGAGCGCCGCACTACTGGCTGGAATCGCACTCAAGCTCGACCACGAACTGGTGCTTTCCGACGCGCTGCTGGCCGGAGCGGGCGGTCTTTGGGTCTTCGCCTACCTGCTTGGCAACCTGGTTGGTCCGATCGGCTTGTACAACACGCCGACGGTGTGGGGATTGCTTGCACTCGGCAGTGTCTACCTGTGGCGGAGTCCGCCGACAATAAAGCTTGAAGCGTGGACCTCGGGTCAGAAGTTGGCCGCACTCGCGACGGCATTACTCGCGATATCCTATTTGCCGCTGCAACTTGGCTCGCCGGTACCGCCGTTCATGGATGTGCTTTCGTATCCGTCATCGGCACAGCGCATCCTGACGTTTCACGTCTACCTGCCGTTCAACAATGATCCATACGGATGCTGGGGACCGTACGCGCAGACCCCTGCACTCGAACTTTTTTATGCGCTGCTCGCGCTGGGAAGTCACGCCCGCTTCGCAACCCTGGCCGAGACCGCCGCGATGGTTCCGATGAGCGCGCTGTTGTTCTTCGCTACCTACCGGCTCGGCAAGACGATGTTCAATGACACCGCCGGGGGAATCGCCGCGCTGTTTATTTTTGCGACCTGCATCCTGCGGCGCGCACAGGGGATGCGCGGGACGGCGGTCGATTTTGCGCTGCTCGGATTGGGGCTCGCGTTCTTTCTCGATCCGGGACGGCGACGCATCCTGATGGCTCTAGGAGCGGCGATGTTGGGGACTGCGGTTGCCGCGCATGCGATCGATGGCGGATTCGCGATGATTGTCGCGTCGGCCGCGCTGCTCTTCTGGATTGCGGAAGGTGACTTCCGTCGTGTACAGGCCGGAGTGCTGAGCCTGGCGGGTGCGACCATGCTCGCGCTTCCCGAATTTGCGATCGGGCTCGCGCGGACGCTGCGCTACCCAATCCTGCCGTTATGCTTGCTGGCGGGGGTAGTTTTGATCGTCGTCGGCGTCAACCGGCTCCGCGACGATTCGATTACTCGTGACCATGCTCGGCTGCGCTGGCTCAACGTGGCGCTGATCGCCGCGTTCGTGTTGGCGGTGCTGTATCGGCATGCGGTCGAGCCGTATTCGCTATACGCTCAGATCGCCGGGAACCTTCCGATTCTCACGCTGTTCTGCTTCATCGGGCTGGTCGGCGCTGCTGGAACCATCTACGGCGAAGGAGCCTCTGCGATGCCCTATGCGGCGATAGTGGTGGTTGCGCTGTCGTTGGGAATCGTCGGCGAATACCTGGATGCGATCCTGCGTCCGATCTCGCAAAGCGCGGCGACCGGCATGATGGTCTCCGATTTACGGATCAAGCTCTGGGACTATTGGGTCCCGTATTTCCTGACCTTGCCCGCGGGGTTTCTTTTCTCGGTTGCCTACGACCGTTGGTCAAAGCCGGCGACTTTTTTCGCGTTGCTTACTATCCTGATTTATCCGTGGAACCAGATTAAAGATCCGGTAGATTATGATTCCGTCGAGCATTCGATAACTGAGCAATGGGGCTTCAATCTGCAGACCGCTGCGGACGGCTATTGGTCTGGTCATTCCGATCGGCGTTGGACATTCGGCAACGAAGAGATGCCGCTCATCGACCGATTGGAGCAGGAGATCCGCGACGGCTACGTTACGACCGCCACGCACGTATTGCATATCTGCACTGACATCTCGTCGTGGTCGCTGGTTCAGTTCCCAGTGTTAACCGGCATCAACGACGATCCGCTCGAATACAACCACGATCCCAACAATCTATGGGAGGGCGGAAGCCGCGTGCGCGGTCTTCCTGATCTTCCTGCCAAGCTCGCAGAGCGACCGCCTTACATTCTCGAGCAGGTGCCGCCGCGTGCTCCACTCGGCAACCCGCCGGCCGGCTACGACTTGATCCTCGACAGCGGGTACCTTCAGCTCTATCGCCGTCACGATCTAACACCGACGCCCCTACATTCTCACTTCATCTACAATAACCTGATAGCTATCGCCTCGATCATCGGAATCCTTATTCTAATTGTGCATCAAAATCCCACCTTGCTTTCGACGCGTAAGTTGCACACATGAGGCCGTTGGCTAGCGCGAGCGGATCTCAACCAGGCGGGCTTTTACAAGAAAATTGAACGGAAAAGACGAGCTAGTATTTGCGACCACCGTCTTGTTCAGTGCGAGATCGATCAACGTTTGCGCGCTATCACATACATAATGTCGTAGAAGTTAAGGTAAAGCGGGAGACCGCCGACACCCAGCCGATTCAAGACGTCGAGAGCGCGCGTGTCGCCGTGCTTTTGTACGAATACTCCGTAGACCATGCTCCGCAAGCTGCGGTAGTAGCCGCAGTGCCGGGCATAGACGGTGTCGAAGCCAAACCGGTCGAGCATCGTGGTTATGCTGGCTATGGAAAAATAGTGTGCATGCGAGGGCGGATGCATCAGGCGCCACTTGGTGCGCCTGACTCGTGCGTTGAGACTGCCGAAGTCTCCGGTCGTGATGGCTATCAGCGCGCCGGTCTTCATATGATCGGCTAGCTTGGCAATATATTGATCAGGATGCGCTAGATGTTCGATCGTATCCCACATGCAAGTAAGGTCGAACTCGGAGCTGCCCAGGTCGTACCGCAGAAAGTCTGCGCAGGTGGCGTCGAGACCCAGGTTATTTTTCGCATAACTCGCTGCGGCCGCGGATACGTCGACTCCTTGTACTGAGGTGAAAGAGTCTTTTGCAGCTTCGAGAAAGAATCCGTAGGCGCATCCTACCTCGAACAGACGCCGGTGACGACTGGGGTCCATGAACTTTTTCAGCACGCGCAAGCGCGAACGGAAATTGCGCTGGGCCACGTCCTTGTCGGCAAGATAGTCATGATACTCCTCGCCCGCGAAGTAGCTCTCGGTGTAGATAGCTGCGAGGTCCTCTTCCGTGGCGCCTGGCGGAGCGAAGGCATGACCGCAATGGCGGCAGCGCAGCAGTCCACCGAACATGCTTTCTTTGGATGTGGAATCGCAGGCGGCGCAGGACGCTAACGAGACATTCACGATAGCTCTTGCTCTGTTATGAAGCGCGGCCGCTGCTTCACTTCTGAATAAATCTTACCAATATATTCCGCCACCAGACCTAGGGTCATAATTTGAATGCCGCCTAACACATAGATCGGAAGGACGGTGGACGCCCAGCCTGGGACGACGTCGCCACGAATCGCGCTGAAGATGATGAACACGGCGACGGCTAATGCGCCCAGCGTGATCAATACGCCGCCTATCGCGATGATCCGAAGCGGGACTACGGAAAATGAAGTGACGCCGTCGAGGGCGAGGGCGATCATTTTTCGCCACGAATAGTGGGTGGTGCCGGCGGCGCGGTCGTGCACGTCGAAGTAGACTACTTCGGATCTGAAGCCCATGTTCGCGAAGATGCCGCGCAGGAAGACGTTGACCTCTTTGTAGTCCGCGAGAGTGTCCAGAACTCGCGCCGAGACTAGCCGGTAGTCCGGATGGCCCTTGACGACCTTGGCGCCCATCGACGTCATCAGCCAATAAAAAAGCGACGAGCCGACTTTTTTCGAGAGTGGCACGTTGCCCGCGTCTCGCCTGACGCCATAAACGATGTCCGCGCCATCGCGGTACTTGCCCAGGAAGTCGTATATGGCCTGTTCGTCGTGCTGCAAGTCGGCGTCCATCGAGATGACGCAGTCGGCGCGGTGCCGGACGGTCAACAGGCCGGCCAGGACCGCATTCTGATGGCCGAAGTTCCTCGCGAGCTTCAGGCCTTTGACTTCGGGATTGGACTGGTTGAGATCGAGCAGGAGGCCCCAGGTTTTATCTGCGCTGCCATCGTCGACAAAAAACAGGAAGCTGTCGTGCGCGACCTGTCCCCTCTCGCGCAAGTCGCGCAATACTGCCGCCAGCCGGCGGACGGTCTCGCCTATCACCAGCTCTTCATTGAAGCATGGGACAACGATTGCGAGACGCGGCCGGGTTCGCGCGAGATCTGGCGCGCTGGGTTCGTGGTAATTGGGCTCTTGCTTGGTCAGCGGCAAAGCGGTCGATTCCTGTTTCATCGGGGATTATAGCGTCCGCCCGATTTGATCCCTATTCTGTATCCGAAATCGCGACAGATGGCATCACGGGGGTTTAGCGGCTCGGACGGCGGCGGCACTTTGGTGCGGGACATTGTGCTCGCGCTGGTCGTCGGATTTTTGACGGGCGCGCTGGCAGTACCGGTCGTGATCAATCTCGGGATTGCGATCAGGGTTCCGCTGTTCCTGCTGCCTTTCATCGGCGCGGTGCTGTTCGCGGGTGCGCTGCTGGCATCATGCCTGGTTGCTCTGCGAGTTCCCTCATTTTTCGAATTTACGAAATTTGCGGTGGTGGGAGTTCTTAATTCGGGAGTCGATTTTGGAATACTGAATGCGCTGATGCTGATAACCGGCCATGCATCCGGCAGCGCATTTCTCGTGTTCAAATCGATCTCGGTGACGCTCGGCGTGATCAACAGCTACATCTGGAACAAATACTGGACCTTCTCGGCGGCGAAATCTTCGGACGCGCGGCGAGAGCTGGTTTCGTTCATGGTGGTGACGCTGATCGCGGTCGGCGTCAACGTTGCGGGCGCCGACGTGATCGTGAACGTAATCGGCGCGCCGAGCGGAATCAGCTCTAAGCTATGGGCAAACATTGGCGCGATTTCGGGCGCCGGGTTGACGCTGTTCACGAATTTTTTCGGATACAAGTTTTTCGTTTTCAGAAAACCTGCGGTCGTTGCGTTGGAATCGTGAATTCACAGTTTTGCTTCCAGACGCGTAAATTTAACACCTGACTAGTCAACAACCTCTTACGCTGCCACACTGAATCCGGCAAGCTGGACATCGTGGCGACGACCTCGCGACCGATGGTTTTTCAATGCATGGGATAACAGACCCCGCGCGTATCGCAGACCTGCTCGCGACGTGGGGTTATCTCGGCATCTTCGTCGCCGTATTCGTCGGCAATCTCGGAATCCCGGTGCCCGAAGAAACCGTGATGCTCGCGGCGGGATTCTTCGCGGGGCAAACGCTGCTCGATCTGCGACTCGTGTATGTCGTCGTGATCATCAGCGCGGTCATTGGCGACTGTTGCGGCTATGTTATCGGGCGCACCGGCGGGCAGCGCGTGCTGATATGGCTGGCGTCGACGTTTCCCTTCATGCGCACGCGTTACGAACGCCTGCAGCTTTTTTTTCAGACCCATGGCAGCAAGGCAGTGTTCATGGCGCGATTCATCACGGGCGTGCGATTCATGGCGGGTCCGATGGCGGGCGCGTGTGGGATGCCGTTTTTTCAGTTCCTCGGATGGAACGTGCTCGGCGCAATTGTGTGGTGCTCGCTGGTCGTGACCGTGGGCTACCTGGTTGGCGATGAATTGTATCCGGCGCTCGCGATGGCGCATCAGGTTTCGCGATGGATCGGCGTGGCTGGATTCGTCCTGCTGCTCGTGATCCTCGTATTTTGGTGGAGAGATCGGCATCCTGCGGTGTCGCGGCCTCAACCGTAGTCGCGCTCGCGGCTGCGTCGCCATCGTGGCGCTAGGGCTCGCGCTGAGCGGATGCAAGCCGGGCGCGCGCATCGATCTACATTATCTTCCGGACTTTGTGGCGGGGTCGCAGAATGTTTTTCGTCCCGTCAAAATTGCGGTGCCTCCAACCGCCGGCAGCGTCGATTCCAGCAACTACCAAGTCGGTGCGATTTACGCTGCTGACGGCGCGGTGCAGACTCCGCTCGTGGTTGCCGATGCGCCCCGGACCTTCAACAATGCGTTGCTGAAGGGACTCGCGGACGCAGGGCTGGTGCCGGTTGCGCTCGACTCGAAGCCGGACGACGGCAAGCCGCCCGAGGGATCGGATTTCATCCTCACGTCGGACCTCGAGCAGATCCAGGTGAACAAGCGGTTCGAAGCGACGCAGACGATACACGGCCAATACTTCACGATGAGAGCGGTGGTGCGGGTGAAATTCGAGCTCAGTGATCGCGATGGGGCAGTGGTTTATTCGGGCGAGACCACCGGCCTCGAAAATGAGCCGCCAAGTCCAGTCGGCGCTGAAGTCTTTCTGCCGCTCGAGACGGAACCCGCCGAGTCTCTGTCGGTCGCACTTTCGCGCAGCATCGGTTTGCTGGTGTTGGAGCCAAAATTTCGCGACGTTCTGCCGAGACGCGCCGCCGAACCAACTCCCGCATCGACGTCTACCCCCGAATCTCAATCTCATTAAATGTCTGCTGGGTAGCCACGATTGGCAGTAACTGTGGCAGCTTATGTATTGCTGCCAAGGTCGCTCGGCGCGATAATTCGTCGCATGAAGATCATGCGTACATCATCGGCCTCGCGCACGCGGCGAATCGTGATGGTCGCGTTTCCTGATGCGCAAATCATCGATATCACCGGGCCGCTCGAAGTGTTCGGACGCGCCGCGCGGTGGATGAGCGAGGAACGCGGCTGGAGGATTCCCGCCTACACCGTCGAAATAGTGGCGGCCAAAGCGGGCGCGTTTGCGACTTCGTCCGGAATTCGGCTGATTGCGGATCACTCGATAGCTGAGGTGCGCGGCGCGATCGACACGCTGCTGGTCGCCGGCGGTCGCGGAACTACTGCTGCGCTTCGTGATCGCGCACTGATCGACTGGCTTCGCGCGAGTATCCATCGCACGCGCCGGCTCTGCTCCGTATGCACCGGAGCATTCCTGCTTGCTGAGGCTGGTCTGCTCGATGGATTGTCGGCGACGACTCATTGGCGGCAATGCGAGCAGCTTGCGACTCGATATCCCGTGGTGTTGGTCGAGACTGATCCGATCTTCGTGCGCGCCGGCAAAATATTTACCTCGGCCGGCGTGACCGCGGGGATCGATTTGGCGCTGGCTCTGCTCGAGGAAGATCACGGTCGTGAGGTTGCGCTCGCGGTGGCGCGCGAACTCGTGATGTTCCTGCGCCGCCCCGGCGGACAGTCACAGTTTTCTGTCCAGTTGAGCGCGCAGGTTGCGGATCGCGAGCCGCTACGCGACTTGCAGCGATGGATTGCCGACCATTTGGGTGCTGATCTCTCTGTCGAAGCTCTCGCGCGGCGCGCTGCGATGAGTCCGCGCAACTTCGCCCGCGTGTTTGCGCGCGAAGTCGGAATGACGCCGGGAGAATTCGTCGAGAACTTACGCGTCGAAGCGGCGCGGCGCCGGCTGGAAGAGTCCGCCGAAGGCGTCGATTCTATCGCGTCGGCATGTGGCTTCGGCACACGCGAATCGATGCGCCGCGCATTCCTTCGCACGCTGCACGTGCCGCCGAGCGCATACCGCAGCCGCTTTCATCAAAAATTGAGCGCCTGACAAAAAAGGAGAAGGTCATGCGAATTGCCTTCCTGATTTTCGACGACCTGACCACCCTCGATGCGATTGGACCGTTCGACGTGCTCTGCCGAATTCCAGGTGCCGAAGTGATGTTCGTTGGCGAGACCGCCGGCATCAAGCGCGCCGATCCGAAATCGCTCGGCATCGTCGCCGACTACTCGATCGCCGACGTAGCCAGCGCCGACATTTTGCTGGTGCCGGGCGGACGCGGCGAGGCACAGGTTCGCGAGAAGCCGCACATGCTCGAGTGGGTGCGGAAAATCGACGCGACTACTCAGTGGACCACGTCGGTTTGCACGGGATCATTGGTGCTCGGCGCGGCTGGGTTGCTGAAGGGACGGCCCGCGACGACGCATTGGGCGCGACTCGAGAAGTTGCGCGAGTTCGGCGCCGAGCCGCGATCTCAACGCATCGTTGAGGACGGCAAGATTATCACCGCAGCCGGAGTATCCGCCGGCATCGACATGGCGCTGCATCTGGCGCGCCGCGTCGCGGGCGACACTATCGCGCACGCGATCCAGGTGGGCATCGAATACGATCCGCAGCCGCCATTCGACGGAAACGCGGGCCGTGCGCCTGCACCGGTCATGGACTTCCTGCGGCCTCGGTATCAGAGACCCGTTGCGTCGAATTGAGCGTTCGAATTCCAACTGGCGGTTGGACTATAGGTAGGCGCAACGCTGCTGGAGGCCGCCGCCGATGACAGATGAGTTCAGCAATCGTATCGACGTACATTTTCATTATCTGAGCCCCGAGTATCGCGAGAAAATGATCGATGCCGCTGGCGGCTATCCGGATGGGTTCGCGGCGCCGCAATGGAGCGTCGAGGCAACCCTCGCGATGATGGACCGAATGGGAATCGCGACCGGGATGCTGTCCGTCTCTTCTCCGGGAGTGAATTTTGGCAACGATGCGAAGGCTCGTCTGCTGGCTCGATCGGTCAACGAGTTCGCGGCGCGCACGATGGGAGACCATCGCGGTCGCTTCGGCGGCTTCGCGAGCCTGCCGCTTCCCGACGTTGACGGCGCTCTGCTCGAGATTGCCTACGCTCTCGATACGCTCAAGCTCGACGGCGTGGTCATGCTGACCAACTTCAACGGCGTGTACCTCGGCGACCAGAGGCTCGACCCGGTGTTCGACGAGCTCAACCGCCGCGGCGCGGTGGTCTTCATCCATCCGACGTCGCCGATATGCTGGCAGCAGAGCGCGCTCGGATATCCGCGTCCGATGATCGAGTTCACCTTCGACAGCACGCGCGCAGTGGTGAACCTGATCTTCAGTGGGACGACCGCGCGTTGTCCGAAAGTCCGTTTTATCGTACCGCACGCTGGTGGCACGCTGCCGTTCCTGGCGCGGCGCATCGGGATGTTCGGCAGGGGCGTAGCCGGCGGTACGCCAGTCGCCGCGGAAGAGCATCTTCGAAAGCTGTACTACGATCTGGCGGGATCGCCGGGCTCCAATGCGATCGGGCCGCTTCTCGAAATGACGGAACGCTCTCATATTTTGTATGGCAGCGACTACGTACACACGCCGGAAACGATAGTGTCGGCGCATCTGGCGGAATTGTTGAGCAGCAAGTTGTTGTCGCCGGAAGATTTCCGCGCGATCGGAAGGGGCAACGCGCTCGCGCTGTTCCCAAGGCTCGGTTAGATCAGGAACCTAACCCCTAACCCCTAACCCCTTCCCTCGAGGGAAGGGGGACCAAAGGGTGAAGAGGGAGCTACTTCCTTATGAAGGAGAAGTGCTCCTCCATCCTGGCGTTCACCTCGTTCAGGTGATTGCAGTACTGGGAGAAGCCGCCGTTGTAGTTGCCGTCCTGACGCCGCTGGAACTCACCTTCGAAGTTGTAATAACCGGGGGTGCATTCCTGATTGCGATTGGTCTTGCCGCGATGCCTGATAACTTCCTGCACCCACCATTCCTCGGCGTTCGGCTTTGCGTCGATCGCCTGAATGCCGTGGCGGCGCGCGTACTCGATGCACGCGGCGATGTGATCGCCCTGCGCCTGCAGCATGTCGGTCAGGTTGAATTGGAACGACGCCTGGTAGCCGCCCATGATGAACAGATTCGGATAGCCCTGCGAATGGATTCCTAGCAGGGTGCGGATACCGTCGCGATACTTATCGTTGAGCTCGAGGCCGTTCTCGCCTTTGATCTGGTTGTAGATGCCGGTCTTCTGTACTTCGAAGCCGGTGGCATATATCAGCACGTCGAGCTCGTACTGCTTGCCCTCGAACACCGGACCTTTCTCGTTGATCTCGGTGATACCCTTGCCGTGAGTATCGACCAGGTGAACGTTAGGCCGATTGAAGGTCGGCAGGTAATCGTTGTGAAAGCATGGGCGCTTGCATAGGAGCATGTACCACGGCTTGAGCGCGTCGGCGGTCGCCTTGTCCTTGACGATAGAATCGATGCGCTGATGAATCTTCATCATCGCTTCGATATTCGCATTCTCCTGCCGCCGAACTTTCTCCTCGGGTGACATCGCGGCATACTTCGCCGTTTGATCAGGCGTCATGAAGGGCTGCATCTTGGCGCGTTCGCGGCGCTTCGCCTGCCATCCGGGTTTAAGTCTGCGCGCCCAGTTGGGATCGGTCGGCCAATCGTCGCGAACGTCAATCGACGACGGCGTGCGCTGGAAGACGTATAGCTCCTTCGCCGCCGCGCCCAGCCCGGGAATCGCCTGAACTGCTGTCGCGCCGGTTCCGATGATACCTACGATCTTACCGTCGAGGCCCGAGAGATCGGCCTTGGTATAGTCATAGTCCCATCGCGAAGTATGAAAGGAATGTCCTTTGAACGTTTCGAGACCTTTGATCTTCGCCAGCTTCGGCTTGGATAGAGTGCCGTTGGCGCAGATGACGAATCGCGCCTTCATATGATCGCCCCGGTCGGTCATGAGATTCCACATCTGCTCGACGGGATCCCACTCAGTCGATGTAACCGTGGTGTGGAAGGTTGCCAGCTCGTACAGGTTGTACTTTCTAGCGATCGCCTGGCAGTGCGCGAAGATTTCGGGGCCCTTCGCGTAGTGGTCCTTGGGCACGTAGTCCAACTCGTCGAGCAGGGGCAGGTAGTCGTACGCGACCACGTCGCACGCGACCCCGGGGTATCGATTCCAGTACCAGGTGCCGCCGACATCCGCGCCACGCTCGACGATTCGAATGCTCTCGACGCCACGCTCGCGCAGCCGCGCCGAGGTCAACAGCGCGGAGAAGCCTCCGCCGATAAACAGGACTTCGACGGTATCGTTGATTGGCTCGCGCGGCTTGACCTCGCCGGCGTACGGGTCAACTTCGTACCTTGCCAGTTCGCCCGAAAGGTCGGACGTGTATTGCGCGGTGCCTTCGGGCCGGTAGCTCAGCCTGAGGTCGCGTTCCTCGGCAAACTTCCGCTTGACGCTATCGTAGAACTCTTGCGGCCGCGTGGGCTTCGCGACCATTCCAATGGGCTTTTCCTGCGTCTCCGACATGTCGATTTTCTCCGCCAGGGGTGATCCCTGCACCCAGTATTAAGAATTCGCGCTACAACGGGAAGCGCTCGCCGACCATCTCCTCACTCTTGCGCCATAAGTCATTGGCGTGCGCCAGGTTGAGAGCGTAAGAGCGGACGCCGACGCGCGAGTTCGTGTCGTCATTCACTTCGCATACGTGGCAATCTTCGCAGTAGTGGCCGCCGACCGCATCGGCCGGCCCAACGAACCCAGCCCATACCGAAGTCGCCGAGCCTTGCGGCACACTCTTGAAACGGAAAGCAGGCGCCTGACCGGGTTTTGCACCGCGGTTGATGCGGGCCATCATTTGCTCGACGAGTTCCGGCGTCATATGGCGCCCGAGCTCGGTCTGGATTCCACCAGGATGGATCGAGGTCGCGCGCACGCCGCGTCCCTTGAGACGGCTGTCGAGAGCCACCGCGTACAGAATATTTGCGGTCTTCGAGCGGCCGTAGCCGGTAAAGGGTTGATAAGGGGTTCGCTCGAAATTCGGATCGTCGATGTCGACGTCGCTAATCTGGTGACCGGCCGAAGAGAGCGTGACGATTCGAGATCCCGCGTGAAGCAGCGGCACCAGCTTGTTGACGAACACGAAGTGCCCGAGGTGGTTGGTCCCGAATTGCGTTTCGAAGGCGTCCGCGGTCTTGCCTTGCGGACAGGCCATCACGCCGGCATTCGCGATGATCGCGTCGAAGGGTTTGCCGCGCTTCAATAGATCCTCGGCCGCCTTGCGCACGCTGGCGAGCGACGCGAGATCCATTTCGATCAACTCCACCGACGGGTTGCCCGCTTCAGCCAAGGCACGCCGCGCTTTCGACAGGTCTCGCGCCGTGCCGACGACGGTGCCGCCGTGCGCGACGATCGAGCGAGCGGTCTCGACGCCCAGCCCGGCCGAGACTCCAGTTACCAGCACTCGCTTGCCCGAAAGATCGACGCCCTCGAGGACCTCATCGGCCGTCGATTCTGCTCCAAAAGTCTTTGCCATTTTGCTTCTCCTAGACTCCGAACGTTTAGCAGTTTCAGCACGGCGCTCCCAAACGGATTTAACTCCGGGTCAGTTAGCGCTCGCAGCGTAGAGATGCGACCAAGCAAACCTTTGACGCCGGCGCGGCGGGCGTGGGATTCTCGCAGGGAGAAGCGAATCTCTCTTAGCAATCGAGGAGCGACCACGATATGTACACCGAGTTGAGCTACGACGTTGACGGACATGTTGGCGTGATCACTCTGCGCCGGCCCGAGGCGCGCAACGCTCTCACCTTCACGACCTACCGCGAACTCGAAGATGCGGTACGCAACGCGGCCGTGCGATGCCTGATCATCACGGGTGCCGATCCGGCATTCTGCTCGGGCGACGACGTAAAGCAGATCATGGCCGGCGGCGAGGGCGCGCGTCCTGCCGTCACCAATCTCGCACCACGGCTGACGCCGGCGGCCGACGCGCTGCTGCATACCGACATTCCGATCATTGCGGCAGTGAATGGCGCCGCTATCGGATGGGGGATGGAGCTGTCGCTGATGGCAGATATTCGAGTGGCGTCGGAGAAGGCGCGCTTCGGTGAACTATTCATCAAGCGCGGACTATGCTGCGACGTACCGGGAATCGGCCGGCTCGCACAACTGGTGGGGCGCGAGACTGCGGCGGAGCTGCTGTTCACCGGCGACATCATCGACGCCAATCGAGCGTTGCAAATTCGGCTCGTCTCCCGCGTGGTGCCGCATGAACAGTTGATGCCGGCCGCGACCGAGCTCGCGCGCAAGATCGCATCGAATCCGCCGCTTGCAATCAGAAAATTGAAGAATGGACTGCGCCGCGCACTCGATCCGGATTGGAAGGAACTTGGAAGCTGGGTCAGTATCAGTCTGGCGGAACTGTTCAAGACCGAAGACCATCGCGAAGGAGTTCGATCGTTCCTGGAGAAGCGCGAACCGCACTTCGCCGGCAAGTGAGCGCGCGATCAGGTCTCTCTACTGCAAGACGAAACCTTCGTAGCCCTTCGCTGCTACTTCCGCGCACTTGGCCCGGTAGGCGGGAGCGGGGTTTGCGTAAAGAAGAAACGCGCGTGCCTTGCCTTCAATGTTTCCCCCGACAAACCATCCGTTGGCACTGCTCAGGAGAGTGCGACTGCCGACCTCGTTGGTGTGCGCCACCCATTCATCTTCGGCCTGAGGGGTGGCAACGATGCGTGAATAGCCGTTTTCGCGAACATAGCGGATACAGTCCGCGATCCACTCGACGATCGTCTCAGCGCAAACGGTGTAGTTGCAGAACGCGGTATTGGTGGCGATAAAAAGGTTCGGGAACCCGGCCGTCACGAGTTGCAGGTACGTGCGCATCCCGTTGGCCCATTTGTCCTTGAGACTCTGACCGCCCTCGCCGCGAAAATCGATCCGCGTCATCGATCCGGTTATCGCATCGAAGCCGGTGGCGTAGATGATGACATCGAACTCGTATTCACGGTCGCTGGTCTTGATGCCCTTGGGCGTGATGCGCTCGATTGGGGTCTCCTTGATATCGACCAGCTGAACATTGTCGCGGTTGTAGGCCTCGTAGTATTCGGTCTCCAAAGGCACGCGCTTGGAGCCGAACGGATGGTCCTTGGGCACCAACTTTTCTGCTACCGCCGGATCCTTCACGCGCGCGCGGATCTTCTCGCGCACAAACTCAGCGAAGTCCTCGTTGGCGACGCGGTCGGTCATGATGTCCCTGAAGTTGCCCAGCCATTTGCTGAACCCAGGCAGCGACCACAATTGCTCGTACACCGCGCGCCGTTCCTCGCGCGGGAGATCCAGGGCCGCGCGCCGGTCGAAGTCATGGAGGAATCCGCCGGTAGTTTCTTTGCACCTTTTGTGAATCTCCGGGTAGGTAGCCTTGAACCGCCGTTGAGTCTCGTCGCTCACCAACGAGTTTCGCAGCGGTGCGGTGTAATTCGCGGTGCGTTGGAAGACCGTGAGATGGCCGACTTCTTTGGCGATAATTGGGATCATCTGGACGGCAGTGGCGCCGGTGCCGATGACCGCGACGCGCTTGCCGGTGAGATCGACCTTCTCCTTCGGCCATCGGGATGTGTGGAATGACTCACCCTTGAAGCTGTCGACACCCTCGAACGGCGGAATATTGCGCGCGGACAAAATTCCGACTGCGGCTACGACAAACTGCGCGCGCATCCGTTGTCCGCTCTCCAACCGGACTTCCCATCGGTTTGCGCGCACGTCGAAGACCGCTGAAGTGACCCGGGAATTGAATTGGATGTCGCGACGCAGATCGAACTTGTCCGCTACATAGTTCAAATACCGCTCGTTCTCCGGCTGGCCGGAATAATGTTCCTTCCAGTCCCACTCCTGAAGGAGCTCCTTTGAGAACGAATAGCCGTAGCTTTCGCTCTCTGAATCGAAGCGGCATCCCGGATAGCGGTTCCAGTACCAGGTGCCTCCCACGCCGCCGCCGTCCTCGAGGCATCGCACCGAGAGCCCGAGCTCGCGCAAGCGGTAGAGTTGATACAGTCCCGACACCCCCACGCCGATCACGATTGCGTCAAAGTTTTCGACGCGCCCTGATTGAGCATCCGAGGCCTTCTGAAATGAATCCGTCATACTGATCTTCCTGGTCGTACTCGGCGATGGAACCCATATATCACCGCAGGAAAGAGCTCTCCAAGCGCCGCGCTCGGTTTTGATCAGGCTTGCCCTCGATGGTGAGGAGGTGCGATACATCCGATTAGAAAAACTGAGGCAGACTGGCAGCCTTCACTAATCAGGAGGGACTTCCAATGGACATGCGTGTGATTTCCGCCGACTCCCACATGATGGAGCCCGCCGATCTCTGGGAGACGCGGCTCGACCAAAAATTTCGCGACCGATCGCCCAAAGTGATCAAGAGCGAGAGCGGTAAGGGCTATCTCTTTATCGCACCCGGGGTGCGGCCGTTCCCGGTCGCGGGCGGCTTCGGCATCGGCAAGAGCGGCGAAGAACTGAAGGAGCATCTGAAGAAGGGCTATGAGGCGGCGCGGCCGAGCGGCTGGGATCCGGCCGAGCGAATCAAGGATCAGGATATCGACGGGGTGCAGGCCGAGGTGATCTACACCACGCTCGGGATGCCGCTGTTCGGGCTCGACGACGACGAACTGCGCCGTGCGTGTTTCGCCGTGTACAACGATTGGGTCGGGCAATTCCGATCATATAGCCCCAAGCGGCTACATCCGGTCGCGCTAATCTCGCTTGACGACATCCCGCTGGCAGTC
This sequence comes from Binatus sp. (SeqCode), assembly GCF_049584895.1. Lineage (GTDB taxonomy): Bacteria > Desulfobacterota > Binatia > Binatales > Binataceae > Binatus. The sequence goes on along the minus strand of NZ_JBAUYR010000136.1, from coordinate 136 downwards.
GCGGAGCTCGAGCGATGCGCAAAGCTGGGACTCAAAGGCGCGATGATCTGGGGAGTGCCGCCGGAGGACAAGCCTTACTACAGCGAGCTCTACGATCCGTTCTGGGCGGCGGCGCAGGAAATGAAGATGCCGCTGT
>NZ_JBAUYR010000135.1:0-16058 GCF_049584895.1 Binatus sp. (SeqCode) | reverse complement strand
TCACGCCCTCGCGCAGGCGCCACGCGGCCTCGCCCGCGGCAATCAATACGCCGAGCATGATCCATCCGCCGGTGCTTTGCGAAAAAAGCCGGTCGCCGCGCACAGCGACCGCGAACGCCGTCAGCAGAGCGGGATAAAGGATCAGGTTGAGGATCATGTTGAGCGCGGTCGAGCGCTGTCTCGAAAATCCTGCGGTGCTACCGACCGCATGCTCGAGGTCTGCCTTTACTCCGTCGGGCATCGCGCCGAGCACCGGCTCGCCGAGCCGAAACGCGACCATCACGGGCGCAGGCGCAGTGCGAATCGGTGACGCGTCAACTGATGCGAGCACGGTGTCGAAATCAGCATCGAGCTCGCCGGGAAAATGTTTCTCGCCGACCGGGCCGGGCAATGCGCCGATGTCTTTCGGCAGATGCATCATCGCAAGTCCCGCCGCCGCGACCGGTGCCGCCGGCGCGGCCGCTGCAGGAGCCGGTGCAGGCTTGGGTGCTGCGGCCGGGGCTGCCGCAGCTTTGGCCGCGACTGGCGCGCCATTGGTGGCCGCGTCCGCGCCACCCGCGGCGGGCGCGGGTGCTCCGCCCTCTTTGCGAAAGCGCGACGGCGCATCGTCGGGGAACGTAGTTTCGGGATGCAGTTCACGGGCGCGCTGGAGCAGGACGCCTTCGGTTTCGAGATTGGCAGGATCGGGGATGCAGCAATCGACCGGGCATACCGCGGCGCACGCTTCATGGTCGTGGAAGCCGACGCATTCGGTGCACTTCGACGGTACGATGTAATAAATATCTTGCGCGATTGCGGCGCCCGGCGTGCCGTTAAGTTCCCAAGGCACTCCGCCCGCATAAATCGCAGTGTTCGGACATTCGGGCTCGCACGCACCGCAGTTGATACATTCGCTCGTGATCGTCGTCGCCATCTCGCAACCGGACCTCGCTAGAAGCTGTTTTTTTCAGGAAAGCGCACCGCGCTTTATCGATTTGATCAACGTTGTTTGACCGACGCTTGAACGATAACTGCTGAAAGTTTTGTCTGTCAATCACGCTCGATTCAAGTCTGCTAATAGTGTAGCGCGCGCAATGTTCCGAACAGAACCCTTGCGGTTCTGTTGCCTTGCGTTCGTAAACAGGTTTTGTAACTATTGGCGGGATTACTCGTCCCGCCCTGCCTTTTCGGATCGGTTTAATTGTGCGGCGGGACCGGCTGTTTGACCTGAACCACTGGAGGATAGAGTTCGCATGAAGACAACCCTGAAGGTACTAGGTGTCGTGGCCGTGACAGCGCTCGTTGCCGCGTGCGGCCCTGACATGAAGACAATCAACAACGCCACTGACCGCGCGCAGGCGGATGCGACCAAGGCGGAAGCCTCGGCCAACGCGGCGGAAGCTTCGGCCAATCAGGCTGCGCAAGCCGCTGCCCAGTCCGACGCTGCAGCCAGCCAGGCTGAGGACGCGGTCCGCCGCGCGAACGACGCAGTATCGCGCCTCGAAGCGGCCTTCTCGACGTCAGTGACGAAGTAACCGACTCTACTCGGTTAGACAGCAGTTAGGTTAAAGCGGTGGCGAAAGGAGCAAAGCTCCATTCGCCACCGCTTAGTCTTGTCCGCCGCAAACGCTAGTTGTCCGACCTCCGCACGCGCTTGGCGGTATCGACGACCATCTTCCAGTTCGCGACCCAATCTTTTTTCTGCGCGTCGTAGTGCATTTCCTTGACGATTTTATAAGTGCCGTTCACGTCGAATGGACCCACGCAGGCATGGCATGCTGCTTCGTTCGGCCAAACCGGGAAGCCGAACTCCAGGTCGTTGTCCTTGAAAGCATCGCCAAGCGCACCATTCCAAACAGTCTCGCCGTTCCGTAGTTGCTTCGAGTCCTCCTCGGCATCTGCAATCTTGACGGGCCGCAGTCCGTCGTGGTCGAGCACAAAGACGTTGTCATCGATACCTTCGCCGTCTCCCCAAGTGCGGTGCAATGGCAGGTTGAGAAATAGAGCCGTCACGTAGCGATCCTTGCCCTGACCAGTCACCGTCACCTTGGACGAGAAGACCTCGGGCTTTTCGAAATGATTCTCGCTGCTCGTTTCCTGGACAAACAGCCGCTGATACTTGTCGTCGCCGATTTTCTTCCAGACCGCCAGGCGATCGACCCCTTCATTGGCGGCATCGACCGTCGCGAGGAATTCGCCAATCGGCACTGAATACTTCAGCTCCGTCGGATACTGATGGTTTTCGTCGGGCGGGATCGCGGCGACGATTTCCGCCTTGGTGTAAATGCGCGCGTCCGGTGCGGCCGTGCCAGCTACGAACGAAGCGAGGTCGTGATCCGTCGTTGCCGGATCGTCAATATCGAGGTTCTCGTCTATTTGCTTATCTTCGATGACGGCGCTCGCGTCCACCTTGCTGCCATCGAGCGCAGCCTGCGCTGCGGTCCTGACAATCTCGCTCTTGTCATTGAGCGCGAGCTTCAGCGCATGCCGAGCCTCGTCCGGCATCAGCTTGATTCCGCCGAGCGCCTGGACGGCCCATGCACGCTGGTAGAGATGCGTGCTCTTCAACGCTGTGATCAATGGGGGAACGGCGCCGGTGCCCAGCTTGCTGAGCGCCTCGCTGGCGGCGTCGCGGACGGCGTCGGAGTCGTTATTCAACGCGTCTATCAACGCCGAAATCGCGCGAGGATTGCCTGGCCCCAACGCGCCCAGCGCGTTGAGTGCGGCGATTCGCACGTCATCGACCTTGTCGGTGCTCGCGACGTGCGCCAATTCCGGGATCGCGTCAGCGCCGTCAACGTGCGCGAGCGCGATCACAGCCGCATTGCGGTCAGGGCCTTGTCGTCCGAATTTTCCGAATCAAGATCGGTAGCAATCAGATGCACGAGCGCAGGGGCGGCAGGCTTCGCGCGACTCCCAAGGTTGGTCAGGGCTTTGAATGCATTAGCCCTGTCTTCCGGATGGTTCGGGTCGTTGAGCGTCAACATTACGCCAGGCAGAATTCCCTCCTGACTCGGGTCGATGCTCGCCAGCGCGAGAGATGCTTGTTCGATGGTATCGGTATCAGTGCTCTTGAGTGCGATCGCCAGATCCGGCACTGCATCTTTGGCAGCGGGCCCGCAACTTTCCAAAAATGCCATAGCCCGAAGGCGTACCCCCTTGTCGGGATCCTTGAGGCTCCGGATTACATCGGGCATAGCCACCTTGCCGGCTTGTCCCATGGCACCGAAAAAATATACGGCCGACCAGCGTACGCTCGGATTGTGATCTTTGAACATCGGCGGCACGTAAGGTATCGCGCCTTTGGCCGGCGGTCCGATTCCGGCCAGGCCTTGAATGGTTTGGGCACGCTGATCCGGCTCAAGACTGTTCAAGACTTTCGCGATGTCCAGCACAGCGCCGCTGAGGGTGAGGCCATACCTGTTCAGCGCAGAGGGCGGTTCGACGTAGTCGTTGGGAGCGTTGGGATTGCCATACCTTTCCAGAAGCCAGGACAGGGCCATGGCGCTGCCGCCGCGGATCCTTGGTTTGCTGTCGTTGAGGCTACGCACCAGCAAGGGTGCAATCGGGGCGCCGACTTTGTCGGGGAGAAAACCTGCGATTCTTGGGGGGATCTCATAGTGAGTATTCGCCATCGCGGTGATCACCGCCGGCCATGCTGCCGGCGAATCGTGTGCGAGTCCCAACAAGGTGTCAGCCGCAAGCTGTCTCACGGATTCGTCATTGTCGTCGAGCGCGACGAGCAGCTGTGGGAGCACTTGCGTGCCCGCATTCTGCAGCGCTTGAACCACGTATCCGGTGTTGCACCTTGGCGGTTCAGAGCCGGGAGGTGCGTTCAGATCGACGCCATTTGCGGTTGAAAGGCCTCTACAGGCATTCAGCAGGGCTGGCACGAGAAGCATCGGCAGCGGCTTGATGGCCAACGCGGCTTTTTCCGCTTTTTCGCGATCGGCGGGGTCGGAGCTTTGCAGGTCCTTAATAATTTCGGCGGTGCTCGGAGGCGGCCGCGATTGAGCGTCGCGCGTCTGTGCGAGGACGGAAGGCGATGCGCAAAGCGCTATGAGCAAAAGCAGGATCGCGACATAAGTTGCGGATGGATTCTTCACGGCTCAGGGTGCGACCCCTTCGAGGTAACTACATGTTTACTGCGCAACTCGAATGCATGAATAGGTGTACGCGCGTGGGGACTAATGGATACGGATACACCGAATATCCAGAGATTAAGTCCCTATCCCGCCGCCCGCGGACGCGCGTCGGCGGGTCTTCCCCACTGGGGGCGAGGCGAAGAAAGAGCCGGGATTCTTCGCTTCGCTCTGAATGACACACGAAAAAGAACCACAGAGCAAAATGGCGTCCTCGCCATTTTGCGATTAATACTGGGTGCAGGGGTCACCCCTGCCCAAGGAAGCGTGAAACCCACGGCGGGTTTCACATTACAATTAAGTTCTTTCTCTCTTCTCCGCCTAGACGATCACTTTCGCGGCGCGCAGTTCATCTACCTGGCTGCGCTCGATTCCGGCTTCGCGCAGAACTTCGTCGGTATGCTCGCCGAGTTTGGGCGGGACGCGCCACATCTTCATCGGGGTTTCCGAGAAGCGTGCGCCGGGACTCACGGTGCGCACCTGGCCTGCGCTGGGATGGTCGTAAACCGAGAAGCTTTCGTTCTCGACGATTTCCGGATCCTGCAGGAGAGTTTCGTAGTTGTGGACCGGGCCGCATGGGATGTCGGCAGCCTCGAGCACCGGAAGCCATTCGGCGGTGTTCTTTTCAGGAAACAGCTTCGCAAGGCCGCGCATGAAATTGCGTCCGCGCTCGGCGCGATCTGTTGTCTCAGGCCAAAACTCAGGATGCCCTACCGCCTCGGCCAGCCGCTTTGACTGCGCGTCGGTGAACGGCGCGATCGTGAGCCATCCGTCCTTCGTCTTGAAAGGATCGAGCGTGGTGCTCTTGGGCGCCAGATGCTTGAACTCGTCCTCCGGCAGCAGCGTGTAGCCGTAAATCGAATCGTTGGCGGTGAACGCCATCATCGCCTCGAGCATCGGAACCTTGATGTACTGACCGACGCCGCGGGCGCGCGCCGCATGCAATGCGCTCACGACGGCGAGCGCCGCGGTCATCCCGCTCACTTTATCCGCCAGCGCCATCTTGACCGCGGTCGGCTGGCCCGCTTTGAGGCCCTGAACATACGCCATGCCGGAGTAGCCCTGGATGACGGGGTCGTAGGCGGGAAAATTCGCGAGGCGGCCCTTCGGCGGGAAGCCGCAGATCGAGCAGTAGACGACCTTGGGATTGGCGCGGCGAATGTCGGCATAGCCGATGCCGAGGCGGTCGGCGACGCCGGGGCGATTGTTCTCGACCATAGCATCGGCCTTCACTGCGAGGCGGCGGACGAGGTCGCGGCCGTGCTCCTTTTTGATATCGATCACAATGCTGCGTTTGTTGCGGTTGAAGTTCAGGAAGGCCGCGGTCAGGCCGCCACGCTGCGGACCGACGTTGCGGCGCATCGAGTCGCCTTCGGGCGGTTCGATCTTGATAACGTCGGCGCCGAGGTCGCCGAGCAACTGCGTGCAGAATGGCCCCGAAATTACGGCGGTCAGATCGAGGACGCGAAAGCCAACCAGCGGTCCATCAGCCATAGCGAAAATCCTTCAAGCGCGCGCGTTTGGGCGTAAGAGATACTAACCGTGATAGAGCGAGGAGTCACGAACCGCAGGTCTGTCGATGCGACAGTGCTTAACCCGCGCACGCATGCGGCGTCAAGGTGAAGACGCTTTTCTATCTTGTTCCCCTTCCCGAGCGGGAACGGGAACCGGATTTGAAGGCGACGGAACGGAGCCGGATAAAAAGCGACAGTAGGTCGCGGCCTCAATTCGTGGGCGCCTTCGGGACACTCATGCCGAAGGCTACTTTCAGGTCGTCGCCGTTGAACGGGTAGACGTGGACCATCCAGCCGAATGCCTGCTTGAGCAGGTGGCCGCCGGCGGCTTCGCAGGTCGAGGCGTCGGAGATTTTGCCGGTGAAACCGAAGCGCCCGTCGGCCAGGAAACCTAACTGTTGATTGATTGCGGGCGCGGCCGCGCTTGACGACACCGGGAGCATGCCCGGCTCATCGATACGCGACGCGCCTACGTCGCCGCGCAGGACGTCGTTGAGCGTGATGCCGTTCGGCAGGCAGATGTTGGTGTGAGCGTGCCAGTGCGCGACGCTCAGCGGGATGAGCGTGTCGAGCTCGTCGGGAGTGGCGTCGGCGGGCGCGCTATACATCGCGCCGATCAGGACGTAGTCACCGGCGGAATTTTTGACGTAGAGCAGGGAGCCGGGAAATCTCGGATCGAAATGACCCATATATTCCTGCTGCGCGGCGGAGTAGTCGGTAAAATGGTAAACCTCCTGCGGAACGGTCGGCAGAAAAATCTGGTAGCCCTCGGCCAACGCCACCCGCGAGTCGCGGTACTTGGCGAGCGCGCGGCGCAGCGTGTCAATCACGTCATGCGCGCGTTCGACGTCCTGCGGCGTTTGCGGACGCGACTGCGTCACCGTCATGTGCGGACCCGTGCACATCCGAATGCCCATCGAGTTGGGCGAATTGTCGCCCTCGAGATCGCCCAGGTCGTGAGCGAACGCAGGTGCACTGATCGAAAGAGCGAGTGCGGCGGTTAGGATTGCGAGCTGGTTCATGCTGTCACTCCCCCTTTAAACGCGCGTGTTTCAAGGCCGGCAGCTCGCGCCGCACACGGTCCTGGTATTCGAGATCGATTGGCGCGACGACGACACCTTCCTGGTCCGCGGCGCGCGCGAGCACGCGTCCCCATGGATCGACGATCATCGAATTGCCGTAATTGCTGTAGCCGTAGATATTCGGACCGAACTGCGCGGGTGCGATTACGTACGCTTGATTCTCGATCGCGCGGGCACGAATCAGCGGCTCCCAATGCGCCTCACCGGTAGGGAATGTGAACGCGCTCGGCACCGACAGAATTTGCGCGCCGGCAAAAGTCAGCCGGCGATAGAGTTCCGGGAAGCGCAGGTCGTAACAGATACTGAGTCCGATCGCGCCGAGCAGAGTTGCTGCTGTGACGACGTCGGCGCCGGCGAGCTTCGCGTCGGATTCGCGCACCGTCACGCGGCCCGGAAGATCGACGTCGAACAGATGAATCTTGCGATACACCGCGATTTGCTTGCCGTCAGGGCCAATCAGCACCGACGCGTTGTAGCCTCGCGCGTCGCCGGCGACCTGCTCGGTGATCGATCCCGCGACGATATGGATTTGCAGCTCACGCGCCAGCCGCGACATCAGCGTCAGCGATTGACCATCGAGCGTCTCGGCCGCGGCCGCCTGCTCGTTACGCTTGCCGCGCCAGTTGAAGACCTCAGGCAGCGCGACCAGGTTCGCACCGCGCGCCGCACCGACACGGACGAGGCGTTCGGCGCGCTCGAGGTTGGCCACCTTGTCGGGACCGGCGTTCATCTGGATTGCGGCTGCCAGGTAAGTCATTTCGAGATTTCCACCCGCGGCGAGATTTCTATTCGGCATTATTGCGCGATGGCCCGCGCGTTAGTAGCGCGGCGTCGACGGGTCCGCGTCCTCCGACCACGCGTCGATTCCGCCCGAAAGATTCAGCACGTGCTCGAAACCCATCCGCGCCAGGTACATCGCGACCTGCGCGCTGCGGACGCCGTGATGGCATACGACGACGGTCTCGCGATCAGGATCGAGCTCGGTCAGGCGTGACGGGATGTCGCCCATCGGGATATGACTCGCGCCGGGAAACGGCGCCAGGAAAATTTCGAAAGCTTCGCGCACGTCGAGGACAAATACATTCTCGCCCCGATCGAGGCGGGCCTTGAGCGCGGTCGGTTCGATTGCGCCGATGTCAGGCATCAGCCGGACACCGCGCTACTGTTTGATGTCGTTCGAAAACAGCTCGACCTTCGAGAATACCGGCAGCTCGGTGCATGAAATCGAAAAACCGAAGGTGTCGCTCTGGCCCGGCATGATCGGGTCGTAGTGCGGTTTCTCGTTCAGAATTTTCTGGATGTATGGATCGTCCGCCAGGCTTTCGGCATGGTGGTTGTAAAGGCTCTCGCCGTGAAGGATTTTGCCGTTCTTGTCCTCGAACGCAAAGTGCAGGCGGACGTAATCGATCGGCTTGTCGCTGGTGTTGGTGATTTTACCCGCGACGACGAGGTTCGGCGGCATGCAGCACGAATGCATAATCACGTCGCGCGTGACTACAACCTGGAGCTGGTCGTTAGGAACGACCTGAGTCTTGGGATGATCGTAGCGACGATGCATGTCGGCTTCCGCCGCGGCATCCTCGCTATCCTTTATATTCACGCGAGTACCGGCGAAAGCGGTGCTGGCCGCAGCGAAGGCTACAAGAATCGCGATGGTAATTAGTTTTTTCATGCCGCCGACTCCCATCGCCGATCTTGGTGCGAGGCCTCGCCAATGTCAATCTGCTAAATGGATGAAAACCGCCGAACACTTGCCGTTGATGGCCGAGGCTATGGCAGAAGCCCGTCGCGCCGCGGCGGAGGGCGAAGTCCCGGTTGGCGCGGTCGCGGTGGCGCACGGGCAAATCGTCGGCGCGGGACACAACCAGCCAATTGGGCTCGGCGACCCGACGGCGCATGCGGAAATCCTGGCAATTCGCGCGGCCGCGTCGACGCTCAAAACCTACCGGCTGACGACGCTGTCTCTATACGTCACGCTCGAGCCGTGCGTGATGTGCGTCGGTGCGATGCTGAATGCGAGAATCGCGCGAATCGTTTACGGTGCGCGCGACGACAAGGCGGGTGCGCTCGGCTCAGTGTACGATATCGGTCGCGACGGCCGCTTGAACCATCGATTCGAAGTGATCGGCGGCGTGATGGAGTCCGAGTGCGCGGAGTTGATGCGCGAATTTTTTCGCGCACGCCGCGGCGGGGAGTAGGGAAGGAGGCGGGCGATGGGGAACTTCAGATTTTATCGGCGCGTGTCGATCTTTCCGGGACTGTCCGTCAACCTATCGAAGTCAGGTCCGAGCCTGACAGTCGGGATGCGCGGCGCGCACGTGACTGTCGGCAGCAAGGGAATTCGCAAGACGATCGGAATCCCCGGCACCGGCATCTACTATACCTCGCACAGCGGATACTATTCGGGGGCGCATTCGGCGCACGTCGAGCAGCCGATTTCGGATAGCCGGCAGACGACCGCGCACTCGATCGCCCAGATGATCATGTTGATGTGCCTCATCGGCGCCGTGGCGTTTGCGATCGCGATTGTCGGCTCGGTCGCCGGCGGTAAGTGATCGACTTTACGAGGCTTGCCGAGTGCGAGCCGCGACGTTGGACGCTGTGGTCCGGCTGATATGAATAGTCGGGCTAATCCGAATGAGCAGGGTGCCCGCGCCGTACTTTTCTCCGCCGACGGCAAAAGTGTCGCCGCTCTCGAGATTCAGGTTGGCCGTCATCGTAGGCCGTTTGCCGTCGAACAGGACGACCTCCATCGCGATCATGCCGCCGTCGATTGCGCGCGGCTGGACGTGTAGAGTCTTCCCGCCCGGCAGGCTGAAAACGATCATTTTGCCCGATTGCGTACGCCCGTTGGTGTGACTGAAAGGACCCGACGCCGCATCGCCGATGAAAGCCGAATCGACTTGCACATCGACCAATCGGATTGGCGCAACCGCGGCCGGCGGAGCGGGTTGCCTGCTGGCGACGGTCTGCGGATGAGGGCGCACGAGATTTACGATGCCGGTGCGGACGATCCCGGCTTGTAGCGCCAGCACCAGAATCGCGACAGCGACAATCTTTGCGATTATATCGAGGACGGATTTGGTGAACCCCTCGAGCGACGGCATCACCGTCATCGCTCGGAGTTCGTGCCCGATCTTCGAGTAGTCGGAAAGTTCGCCGGTGCACGAGGGGCACTGCTCAAGATGATGCGTAACCTCGCGCAGGTCGCGCGGCTCCAGTTCACCGTCCCCGGCCGCGCTGAGCATCGACCCTATTTCACTGCATTGAGCCATCTGACCGTATGCGGCCGCCTAGTCCAATAGACGTGCTCAGGGCATCGAAATTCAACAGTAGTTACGTCAAAAAAGCTAGAGCGTCAGGCCTGCCGCACTGCTGCGAGGCGGTTGGGCGCCTGCGGGATGGTCTTCCACAGAGCCGGGTCGTGACCCGTGATGATCATCGCGCCGCCGTCGCGGAGCGCGCGCAGCCGCCGTATCGACTCGAGCATCTGATCGCGATCGTACATCGCCGTCGGCAGATGGAAGTTGTCGAGCGTACGCTGCAGGTAGCATGCGTCGCCGGTCATTACGACTTCGCCATTGCCGATTCGGACGCGGATCGACTGATGCCCCGGCGTGTGGCCGTGAGTCGGGATGCATACGACTGAGCCGTCGCCGAAGACGTCGTGCTCGCCGTCGACCATTTTCACTTTGTGCCCGTGGTCGTAATCGTGCGGATCGTAATAGACGCTGTCGATCAGCTCGGCATTGTGGCCGGCCTCCCATTCGCGGCGCTGAATCAGCAGGGTCTCGTTGGGTAATTGCTCGTTGCCGCCGCAGTGATCGAAATGGAGATGCGAGTTGATGATGAAATCGATCTTTGACGGCGCCACGTCAAGTGATTCGAGACGCGCCGCGATCTCCTCGCCCGGTTTGAATCCCACCGTATGAAACGACGAGAGCCGTCCCAGCCGGCGATCCGGATCGGTTTGCGTATCGACGTGCAGGCCACTGTCGAAGATCGCGCGCCCCTTAGGATGCTCGATCAGATATGAAGGCACGGGCACGGTGAGGCTGCCCTTTTCGCCCGCGAGCAGCAGCGCGGCCGGAAGCGTGAGCCACCCGCACGTGAACGCATAGACGTTGAGCGACATCGGATATAACCCTTTTTTCAGCGAATCAGCTTTTGCGTTGACAATCGGCTGAAATTTCCCTTGCTGCTCGCGATGTTAAGTTCCTTTTTTTCAGTGAATCAACTTTTGCGTTGACGATCGGCCGAAATTTCCCTTGCTGCTCGCGATGTTAAGTTCCTTACACCAAACCGCGGCGCCGCGCGATCAGCCTCCGGTACCGCGGGACGGTTCTTTCGGCGCCCGTCAGCATGTTACATTTTGGGAAATGGACGCTACGGATTCGATTGTCATCGATTGCGATTCGCATGTGATGGAGCCGCCTGACCTCTGGCAGAAATACCTTGAGCCCAAATTCCGCGACCGCGCCATCCGCATCGACAAGGATCCGGTTGACGGGCTGGAGGTCCTGATGGTCGACAATCAGCCGCTCCTGAAGGGGATGCTGGCGGGATTGGGCGGCGCAAATCAACCGCGCCAGGAACTCTTTGTGCCGGGCCGGCTGGGTTACCTCGACGGATGCCCGCCCGCGAGCTACCTACCCGCGGCTCGGGTAAAACTGCTCGACCAATGGGGCGTGAACGCCGGCGTGCTGTTCCCCACCGTCGGGATTCTGTGGGACGTCGCGGACCACGAGCTCGCGGCGGCTTACGCGCGCGCCTACAACAACTGGATCAACGACTTCGCGACTCCTGTGCGCAGCCGCGTGATTCCGATCGCGCATATCGCGTTGCAGGACGTGGATTCGGCGCTGGTCGAGCTCAAGCGATGTATAAAGCTGGGCTTCAAGGGGATTTTTCTCGCGCCGGAAAATGTCGGCGGACGGCGCTTCTCGCATCCCGACTTCGATCCGATTTGGCGCGAGTGCGAGGACGCCGGTATCCCCGCTTGCCTGCATGTGATCGTGCGCTTCAACCGCGCGCCCGGAATTATCGGACAGTTCTACCAGCCCGGCGAGTTTCGCACCGTGTTCGGATTCGCGCTCGGCGGATTCGCGCAGGTGGTGCCGGCCGCGATGACGATGGTGGCCGACGGCTTGTTCGATCGCTTCCCGCGCCTCAAGGTCCTCTGCGTCGAGGCCGGATGCGGATGGGCGCCCTACATCATGGATCGCATGGATCAGAAGTATGAGCTGCTCGGCTGGACCTATCCGACCAAATTGAAACCGTCGGACTACTTCCGCCGCAACATCTGGGTGGTCGCGGAGCCTGAGGAGCGCACCATCGGCGCGGTGATGGATCTACTCGGCGAGGATCGCGTGCTATGGGGATCGGATTTCCCGCACGTCGATTCCAACCTCGAAGCGCCGCATCAGATTCGAAATTCAATCTCGAATCTGAGCCCAGCCCGCCAGCGCAAACTGCTCGGCGAGAACGCCCGAATCGTGTTCCCCGCCTAGTTCATGCTATCTTGCGGAGATTGGTGCCAACCCGATGCCCAGTGAAAAGGCCAAGCAGAACAAAGCACTGACTGCGACTTGCATCGCATGCAACAAGCCAGTGTCGACGGAAGTAGCTGTCGCCCTAACGGGCATCGAAGACGGGCATCACAAGCAGTTCACGGTCTGCAACAAATGCGCAAACGCCGGATGGCGCCCCCCCGGCTTCGTCGGCATGCTGTCCTTCCGCCGCGAGTAGCGAAAATACTGCGGGATGACCTTTTCAACCTGACCCAGAAGTAGGTAGCGTCCCAGTTTGAAATTCTCGTTCAAGGCCAAGTCAGATGACCGGTGACAAGCTCCAAACAGTACAGACCCAAATAGCAATAGGCCGAAAGGTTAAGCACAGCATACATCGAAAACGCCGTTCTCTCTCCACGCCTCCGGACCACGAGAACGATATGCCAAATCGCCAGTAAGGGAAGGCCGAGCAATATAGGCTCTGCCATCCAACTGTCGTTGTGCTGCCACGGAGAATATACCTCGCTGACGAGCAGTATGATGAGCGTGAAAAGCGATGGGGCGATGTCCGTAGACAATCGCCTTCCGCTTACGCTGACTTCTCTTGAGCTTCCCATTCGTCCACGATTCCAATCAAATCGTCAAAGAAACCCTCCCCATCTGTGCGATGAACTTTTTCAACCTGACCCAGAAATCGGACCAGGCCGGACCGCCTACTTTCCCTTGAGCCGCAGATCATCGCTGGCAATGCACGTGGATGGAATCGGGGGACGCTCATATAAAAAACCCTGATGCGCTGCCTGAGTCTTCTTACAGGCGACCTCGGAGTCGAAAATACCTGTCACTTTCCACTGCGAAAGTGGCGTGTAGTAGGCGGTAGCGAGTCGTCCGGGCGGCACCATCAAATACCAGCCCACCAGCGCGAGCGCTGTATGGCGAAGCTTCATGGCTCTTCTTGACTCGCCTCGATACATCCACGATTTCAATCAAATCGTCAAACGAAACCAGTCTTTCAGTCACGCAGCTCCCATCGCGGGCGTCACGCGCCCCGGGGCTCGTCCGAACGCCTGCCTGGTTGGATGAATTTTTCAGCCTGACCCACCCGAACGTCGACGATCGCCGCATGGTCTTCGATCCCACCAACGTGAAGAACGGGATCGATCTCTCCGCCGACCCGGTTCTACTGGCTCGCTCGACCGCCTACTCGATCTCGTAAGATCGCCGCAGCAAGGGAGAGTGAGCCGCTCAGACTTTGTACAGGTGCCTTGCTTCGGTGCGCAGTTCCGATCTGAAGTCTGGATGCGCGATCGACACCAGCTCGTCGATGCGCTGGCGGATCGATTTGCCTTTCAGCGTCGCGATGCCGTATTCGGTCACCACGTGATGAACGAAGCCGCGGGGCGACGTCACCACGCTGCCCGCGTCGAGCATCGGAACGATCCGCGAGATTCGCTTGCCCTGCACCATCGAGCTCGACGGCACTACGATCACGGTCTTGCCGCCCGCCAGGCAAGCCGCCACCACGAACGCGGTTTGGCCGCCGGTGCCGGTGTACATCAGCGGTCCGATCGATTCGCCGTTGGTCTGCCCGGTGAGATCAACCGCCATCGCATTGTTGACCGAGATGAGGCCTTCTTCCTGCGCGACGAAGCGGATGTCGTCGGTGGTGTTGAAGTCGTAGAGCGCGAACGCGGGATTGCCGTCGATGTAATCCAGCTCCTCGCGCGGCGTCAACGGCGCAAACCCGGCGCCGACCACCAATCCCGGAAACAGTTTCTTGTGCTTGCCGGTCAGCACGCCCGCTTGAACCAGTTGCGCCGTGTGCAGCGGAATGATCTCGGTCTGCATCCCGAGCTCATGATGATTGAGCAGATGCTTGCACAGCATCCCGGACATCGATCCGACGCCGATTTGGATGGTGGCGCGGTCAGGGATCAGTTCCTTGGCGACCGTTCCGCAGACCGTCGCGATATTTCGCGCTTCCTCTTCGCCGGGCTGCGGCAAATTGATCTCCGGCAGCTCCGTTGTGCGCTCGACGAAATAATTGATTTCCGAAATATGAATCGAGTTATCGCCGCCGACTCGAATCGAGTTCTTGTCAATTTCCGCGATCACCAGATTTGCATTGCGCGCGAGCAGCTTCGACATGATCTGCGCTTCGCCGAAGTTGCAGTAGCCATGCTCGTCGGGCGGCGACACGGTCATCAGGTACACGTTGAAGTTGTCGAGCGCGGGAGGCAGATGCCCGGCACGGTAATACACGATCGGGGTGAAGTCGGCGGCGCCGCGATGGTAAATCGCGCGGTCGTACGGCGAGAGATACATCGATTCGAGGTGGAAGCGCTCGCCCAGCCCCGGCAAATCCCAGTTCATCACGGCGGCGCCGTGATTGACGACGACGTTTTCCAATTCCATCAGGCGTCCCGCGAGCGCGGGGCAGAGCTCGAACGGCGTCTGTTGCGCAATCGAAAGACAGACGCGGTCGCCCGATTTGATATGCGAAACCGCCTCGTCCGCGGCGACCAGTTTGGCGCCCAGTTGCAGGCGCCAATCGTGCCCGTTCACGCGGTCGCGATTGCGACTCGGTGCGGTCGCCATCTCAGGCGGCAGCGGCGAGCGTGGTGTTGATTCCCATCTCGCGCATGAAGGCCGACGTGCGATCGTTCAGCAGCCCGACCTTCTGCATGTTGCTGACTACGGTCTGATGCATCTCGCGGCGGAACAGTTTGCGAAACAGCGCGTACTCGCTGCCGAGCGCGATTTCCTTGCGCGCCTGGCGGATCGCTTCGATATCGGCTGCGCTCATGCCCATCGCTTCGTAAGCTTCGCGCGGGAACTGCCCGGTCATCACGAGCACCAGAGCTTCGCGCGTGAAATCCTCGAGCTCGTGCAGATCACCGGCGTTGAGGCCGCGAATCTCGTCGGGCAGGCTCAGGATCGAAAATCCCATGTGCCGCGATTCATCGGCGAGGATTCGTTTGCAGATTCCGCGCAGCAGCGGATCCTTCGCCGTTTCCACCAGCATCCGGAACAGCGACACGGCGAAGGTCTCGGCCAGAAGTTGCAGGCCGACGGTTTTGATAAACCATTTACCGTTGCCGAGGATGTAGTCGAAGAGCTTCTTGATGTTGCCGGTCATCGGATAAATCTTGCCGTCACACTTCTCGAGCAGGTAGCGGCTGAGCACTTCGGCATGGCGCGCTTCGTCGACGACCTGCGTCGCCTGGAAGAACTTCGCGTCGTTGCCCGGCACCATGTCGACCAGCTGGCTGCACGCGAGCATCGCGCCTTCCTCGCCGTGGAGCAGTTGCGAAAGCCGCCAGCATGAGAACTCGACGTTGAGGCGCTGGAACTCGCGCGGCTCGAGCCGGTCGAGCGTGGGAGTGCCGTGGCCATCGACCAGCTCGTCGGCAAAGATGCCGCGCTCGAGGTCGACGTTGGAGGTCCAGTCGACGTCGGTCGACGCGTTCCACTGATCGCGCTTGGCATTCTCGTAGAGCCGGCGCAAATCGGGCGCCTCGACTGCGTAGTAGCGCTGGAAGGTGGTATCGAAAGAAGTCGGGATTCGGTGGGCAATTGAATTCGATGGCATAAAAAAGGGCTCCTCGGCTCGCTCGCGAATCTAATCAACGCTAGCAAATTCCGATATGATCGGAAAATCGTCAGCACAGCAGTCATCGTCCCGGTTTCAGCTTGACTGCGCAGGAGCAAACATCGATGCTCGTCTGTCGCGGAGAGGTTCGGGAGTTTGGTTTAACCGGCCTGACTCGAAATCAGGTGAGCCTAACGGCTCCGGGGGTTCGAATCCCTCCCTCTCCGCCACCCAGTCTT
>NZ_JBAUYR010000134.1:0-51672 GCF_049584895.1 Binatus sp. (SeqCode) | reverse complement strand
CTGCAATGTAAGATCGAAGGTGCCCTTGCCCTTGCAGTGCTTGCCGCCCTTGACCAGGAAGGTGCCCTCCATCGTCGGCGGCATCGCGTCCGGGTCAACCGTCGCCAGAACATTCGCGGTACACGGGTGATTGGTCCCGCTGGTAGCGTGAAATGTGAGCTTGAGATCGTCTTTGGAAATTTTGCCCGTGACGGGTCCGGTGGGAGTATCACCGTCGGTGCTCAGGCTGAACGTGCCGCCGATGATTTTACCGCTCTGAGTGAGAAGCAGCATCGCGGCACCCGGGCTTCCGCCGTCCTGAGTATCGGTGCCGGTCCACGTTCCTGCGACCTGAGCAACTTGTGGAGTATGCTCCGGCACGTCGACACTGGATTCGTCGATGTCCTGGGCGCGCGAGGAGGTAAAACACAGCATCGCCAACAGCATCGACGATACGAAAGTGGCCGTGACGCGTTTAACTAATTTCATTTTCATTCCTCGCCTTCAATCGCATGAATCGAACGAAAATTAGGGCTTATACGACTTAAGCTAATACGGTTTTTGATGCTACCTAAAATGGAAAAGATAGCAAACTCACGCGAATACTACTTATAGCCCGTAGAAGCTCGCTAAGTATGGTGGAAAATAGCTTCCCCGTCAAATCGGCAGGTGCCTAGTGGGGATAACCATTGACTGGCGACGAATGCTTGCATATACAATGAACTATGAACGAAACAATCAAAGGAGTGGAAGGCGTATGTGTCGGTGGCTGTGTCCGCAAGCTGAATCGGATGGTCACCGCTATCTATGACGGCGCGCTGGCAGGCGCGGGATTGAAGACCAGCCAGTTCAGCGTGCTGGTCGCGGTTGCCAACCGCGGAAAGGCCAGACCCGCGGAACTGACGGAATTGCTCCAGATGGACGAGTCGACGGTGAGTCGCAACGTCGAGCGAATGTGCGCGCGGGGTTGGCTCCGGCTCGAACGGAACGAAGATCGCAGAAGCCATCTGATCGAAATAACCGACAAGGGCCAGGCGTTGATTCGCAAGTGTCTGCCGGCCTGGCGGCGAGCTCAAGCGGAAGTCAGTGAGCGGTTGGGGACAGGGACCGTCAAAGAGTTGCGATCTGCGCTGCGAAAGCTGAGCGCCTGAAATCAGTCTCTCATCCGCGCGCTGGGCGAAAGAAGGCGTCGAGCGAGAACCCGTCGTCGCTGCGATTCAACAGCAGAAGGTAATAAGTGATCGCGTAGATCATCTGAATGCCGACCGTCGGCCAATCATTGCGGAGCGCAGTTCCAAAGATGAGAGCCGTGATCAACAGGCCTCCCAGCGTCAGTGCCCATCGTGTGAACAGGCCCAGGGTAATCAGGATTCCCACAATGAATTCCGCGAAAGGCAGGACGAACAGGAAAGCATGGACCAGCCCGGCAGGTAGAGGAGTGGCGGCGAATTCGCTCGCCGTTCTCGACGAGAAGCCTTCTACACCCGCGCCGAAGAAACGGCCTGCGCCGTGAATCAGCAAGTTGACGCCTAAGCTGAGACGGAAGACGACGTACGCCAATTTGCGATCGAGATCTGGCGAGCTCTCTGTGGTTGTCATTTTAAGGCCTCGCCCGTATGCGGCTGCGAATTCATGAGCATTTCGGTTGTAGCAGATAACCTAACCCCTAACCCCTTCCCGAGCGGGAAGGGGGACCAGATGAAAGGGTTCCGACGCCCCTCTCTATCCGGTTCCCTTTCCACCTGGGGAAGGGGTTAGGGGTTAGGTTCTTCGGCGCGACCGCAGCTGCTGTCGCCCACTATCGCGTCTATTTTTTTGGTCTGACTCTTGTATATACAAGCGTCAGGACAGGAAAATGAAAAATATTGTTGAACATGGCGACGAATATCGATTCGCGAACGGCCAAAGCCCTCGCGATCTGCGAGACGACCACGAGGTCGGAGATCTGCGCGAGCGCACTGATCCCGGTGATGGGCTGGAAGCACTGCGCCAGGATTCCGACCAGTATCTTGAACGGCGCATCGAATCGCCCGACTCAGTCGATGGAAAGCACCGCCCTTCGGGTGGCAGCCCGCTGTTCAGTCGCAGCAGTAAGCGGGTTCTGTTGCTCGCGATGCTGATTCTTGCGCTGGGGGCGATCGCCCCGTTCGCGTGGAACTATATCCAGTCGTACGAGTCCACTGACGATGCGCAGATTGATGGGCATATCGATCCCCTTAGCTCGCGTATCAACGGGACCGTCATTCGGGTTCATGCCGAAGATAACGACCGGGTGAAGGCGGGCGAACTATTGGTCGAGATCGACCCGCGCGATTACGAGGTCGCAGTCGCGCAGGCCAGGGCGCGGCTGGAACTCGCATTGGCCCAGGTCGCATCCGCGAAGCAGGACTATGCCGCCGCGCTGGCGAACACTCGCGAAACCGACGCAGACAATTTCAGGGCGCAGAGAGATGCACAGCGCTTTTCCGCGCTGCTCGATCAGCGGGTGGTGGCGCAGAACGAATACGATCAATACACGGCGACGGCGCGCGTCGATTCGGCGAAGGTCGATTCCGCGCGCGAGGCCGCCGGCTCCGCGCTGAAGACTATCGCGGCGCGGCAGGCGGACGCCGATGCGGCAAAGGCTGCGCTCGATCAGGCGCTGCTTAACCTCAGCTACACGAAAATTCACGCTCCCGCGAACGGTATCGTTGGACGACGCACCGTCGAGCTTGGTTCTCGAATCGAACCGGGACAGACGCTGATGTTCGTGACCGAGACCGACGAGATTTGGGTGACGGCGGACTTTAAAGAAACGCAGCTCGCGCGGATGCATCGCGGCGAGAAAGTCACAATCCACGTCGACACCTTCGGCCGCATCTACACAGGCTACGTCCGGAATCTGCCGGGCGCGAGCGGCGACCGCTTCAGCCTGCTGCCGGCCGAGAACGCGACCGGCAACTACGTAAAGGTCGTGCAGCGCCTGCCGGTGCGAATCGAATTCAACCCCGGCCAGGATCCCGATCATCTGCTTCATCCCGGCATGTCGGTGGAGCCCTCGGTATGGCTGCGCTAGTCGCATCGCGCACGGCGGCCGCAGCGCCGCCAAAACGACTCGCGCACAATCAGTGGGCGATCGCGCTGACGGTCACGATGGCCACGTTCATGGAGCTGCTCGACACCAGCATCTCGAACGTCTCACTGCCGCACATTGCCGGCGGCCTCGGCACCAGCTACGACGAAAGCACCTGGGTGTTGACCAGCTACCTGGTCGCCAACGCGATAATCCTGCCGATGAGCGCGTGGCTCAGCCGCGCTTTCGGGCGCAAGCGCTACTACATGATGTGCGTCGCGCTGTTTACCGCGAGTTCGTTTCTATGCGGCGTCGCACCGAGCCTGGCGATGCTGGTCGTGTTCCGCGTGATGCAGGGAATCGGCGGCGGCGGTCTCGCGCCGGTCGAGCAGGCAATCCTGGTGGACACTTTCCCCAAGGAAAGACTCGGCGGAGCTTTCGCACTCTACAGCATGGCGATGGTCACTGCTCCCGCCATCGGCCCGCCCCTCGGCGGATGGATTACCGACAATTTCTCGTGGCGATGGGTTTTCTTTATCAACGTTCCGATCGGAATCCTGTCGCTGATACTTTCGAACCGTCTGGTGCACGATCCGGTCGAATTCACCGAAGAGCGCAAGCGGGCGCGTCGCAGCGGCCATCTTCGAATTGACTATGTTGGAATTACCCTGATCGCAGTCGGATTCGCGTGCCTGGAAGTGGTGCTCGATCGCGGCGAGCGCGACGACTGGCTCGAGAGCCACTTCATCGTAACGTTCCTTGCGATTGCCGTGGTCGCGATCGCGATCGCGATTTGGTGGGAGTGGCGTCACGACGATCCGGTGGTCGAGCTGACCCTGCTCCGCGAGCGCAACTTCGCGATCGCCAACGTCTACTACTTCCTCTTCGCGTTCGGGCTGTTCGGAAGCACTGTGCTGATTCCCGAGATGTTGCAGACGCTGTTCGGATATACGGCTACGGACGCCGGCCTTGCGCTCGGACCGGGAGCCGCGGTTATCACGATCCTGGCGCCGTTCGTGGTGCGGATCGTCCCGCGAGTCGGCGCGAAACGCATGCTCGCCTTCAGCTTTACAGTCGCCGCGCTCTCGTTTTTCTACGACAGCGGGATGACGACTGAGACCGACTACTTCCACTTCGCGCTGGCGCGCGTCTTTCAGGGCTTCGGCTATGCCTTCATGTTCATTCCGGTGAGCCAGCTTGCGTATTCCTATTTGCCGAAAAACAAAAACAACAAGGGATCGAGTCTGACCAACCTATGCCGCAACTGGGGCGCCAGCTTCGGTATCGCGTTCGTCACCACGATGCTCGAGCGGCGCACGCAGTATCACCAGAGCGTGCTCGTGAGCAATCTGACGTCAGGCGACGCAAGCGTGCGGCAGTTCGTGAGGGCCTCGAGCGACTTCCTGGTGACGCGCGGAGCGACCACTCCCGACGCGATCCATCAGGCATACGGAATGGTCCAGAGCACGATGACTCAGCAGGCGACGATGCTCGCGTGCATGGATTGTTTTCATTTGCTCGGCCTGATCGTGCTGGCAGGCCTGCCGCTGGCGTTCCTGATCCGGCGTTTCGAAATAGGCAAAGTAACGAGCGCCGGGCACTAAACTTTCGAGAATCAAACCCAGGGAGATAGAAATATGCATGCAGTACAGCTCACCGCTTATGGCGACCCTATCGAGGGTCTCAAGTACGTCGACATTCTCGAGCCTGAGGCGCCAGGCCCGAATCAGGTTCTAATCGGCGTCGAGTTTTCGCCGCTCAATCCAAACGACCTCTTGCTCGCACAGGGCATCTATGGAGTCCGTCCCGCGATTCCAACCGTGATCGGCAATGAAGGTGTCGGCCGCGTTCTGGCCGTGGGAGCGGGAGTAGAAAAGGTCAAGGTCGGCGACCGCGTCCTCGCGCCGCTCTCCAGCTTCACCTGGAGGGAACGAATGATTGTTCCGGCGAAAGGCCTTTTCGCGTTGCCCGCCGACGCGGACCCGCAGCAGTTGGCGATGCTTGCGATCAATCCACCGACCGCGGCGCTGCTGCTCAGCGAGTACGTCGAGCTGAAGCCGGGCGAATGGGTGGTGCAGAACTCCGCCAATTCTGCTGTCGGGCGGTGGGTGATCGCGTTCGCAAAAACGCGCGGCCTGAAGACCGTCAACATCGTGCGGCGGCCCGAGCTCGTGCCCGAGCTTCATGCGATTGGCGGAGACGTCGTCGTCGTCGATTCTCCCAACGTATCGAAAGAGATCAAAGCTGCCGTCGGTCAGGCCGAGCTTCGCCTCGCGCTTGATGGCGTCAGCGGCCCGGCGACCGGAGTGCTCGCATCGACGCTCTCACCTCACGGCACGCTCGTCTCCTACGCGGCGATGAGCCTGGCTCCGATGTCGTTAAGCCCGCTCGAGGTCATCTTCAAGCCGCTCACTGTGCGAGGCTTTTGGCTGGGGCATCCGGAGTCTGCGGCGAAAAGCGCGCCAGCAGTCGCGCAGGCGGCGGAGATGATCGCGTCCGGCCCGGTGCGTATTCCGATAGCGGCAACCTACCCGCTCTCGTCCATCAAGGACGCCGTCGCGCATGCGCAACGCGGCGGCAAGATTCTTCTGGACGTAGCCAACTGACTTCGGAATAGGCATCCAAGCGTCGAAACAATGTCGATGAACAAGGGTGGTCGCTGTGAACAACGAAATCAGCCAGTTGTTGTTGCTCGGAATTTTTTGTGTCGTGGCAATAGTCGTCGCGGACTGGGCGATGCGTCGGAAGGATCGCGACGATGACGATTGATTTGCACGGCCCGAAAATTTCTTGGTCCGAGTCTTGTATATACAAGCGCTGATGGCCGAGAAATGGACAAAATCATTAAACATTGCGGCGAAGGCCAATTCGCGAACGGCCAAAGCCGTCGCGATTTGCGAGGCGCATAGATAACACTCGACCAAATCATTTACGGAGAGATCAAAATGAGCGGAAAACTCGAAGGCAAAGTGGCCGTCGTCACCGGCGGAAATAGCGGCATCGGTCTGGCGACGGCGAAGCGATTCGTCGAAGAGGGCGCGTATGTCTTCATAACCGGACGCCGGCAGGAGGAACTCGATGCGGCCGTGAAAGACATCGGCAAAAACATCAGCGCCGTTCAGGGCGACGTCGCCAAGCTCGCTGACCTGGACAAGCTGTACGACGCGGTGAAGGCGAAGACCGGACGCATCGACATATTGTTTGCGAACGCCGGCGTCGCGGAGCTCGCGCCGCTGGGCGAAATCACCGAGGAGCAGTACGATCGGATTTTCAACATCAACGTCAAAGGGCTGCTATTCACAGTGCAAAAGGCGCTGCCACTGATCGCGAACGGCGGATCGATCATTCTGAACGCCTCGATCGTGGCGTCCAAAGGCAATCCGGCGTCGAGCGTCTACAGCGCGACCAAGGCCGCGGTGCGGTCGTTCGCGCGCACGTGGACGATGGATTTGAAGGAACGAAAAATTCGCGTGAACGCCGTCAGCCCCGGTCCTATCCGCACTCCCGCCTATGACCGCCTCGCTGCTTCCGGGCCCGCAGGCAAACAGATGCTGGACAGTATAGTGAATCGGGTGCCGATGGGTCGCTTCGGCGAGCCTGACGAAATCGCGAGGGCCGCAGTTTTCCTCGCGTCTGACGACAGCAGCTTCGTCACCGGCACCGAACTATTCGTCGACGGCGGCGCCGCCCAGGTGTGACGGTGATTAAAAGTGAAACCCGCGGTGGGTTTCACGCTTCCTTCGGCAGGGGTGACCCCTGCACCCTGTGTTAGAAGAGAAAGCGGCTCTCGAGAAAGGAGAGCCGCTTTCATTTCACTAAGGTGCAGGGGTTACCCCTGCCCGCGGAAGGGTGAAACCCCCAGCGGGGTTTCACTAACTGATTTTCCGCCGGCGTCGATGCGCAATATCCCGGGTTACGTCACTCGTATCGCGCCGGACCGCTTCAGCGGAGTCGGACCGTGGGCCTCGAAGGGCGCTGAGTGAGAACCGGCTACGGTCCCAGATACGCGGGGACGAAGACGCCCATGTCGACCGTGCCCCATCCGCTGGCTTTGTCGTAGCCGACAGTCGCTGAGAATCCGGTGACGTGATTGAAGTTGTTGTTGCCCGAGGTTACGTCGCGGATTCCGGCGCTCGAGGCGTTTGCTTCCACGCCTAGCTGGTAGATTCGAGTGTTCAGATTTCCGATCGGCGCGCCGTTGGACTGCGAGATTAGCTGACTGATGCCGGCCCATGTCGGTGCGCCGATGCTGGTGCCCCCGATGCAGCATATGACGGTCGGTGCGTCCTGATCGTTGCGGCCGCCGTAGAAGAAGCCGGGCGTCGCGGGACTCGCGGCGAATGAGATGTCGGGAACGTCGCGCTTTTTATCTTTCTTGATTAGCCCTTTTTGAAACGCGGGCTTCTTGAAGACTTTGCTCTGACCGCCGCCGGCCGCGCCGACTTCGTCATTCCAGACGCTCTCTGGAACCGATCCGACATCGTTGCCGCCCGAGTAATCGGGCGTGAACTCGGTGCCTCCAATCGCGGTGACGTTGGGCGACGCGCTGAGTTCGTTGATGTTGCGTGAAGTGCCTGTAACGCAACTGCCCTTGCTACTCAGCTTGAGTCCGGCAGCGCCGTCGTCGCCGGTCGCAACGAATACGGACTGACCTTGCGAGGCTGCCTGCGCGAAAAATCCGTTCTGAGTTTTGTAGAAGCTCTTCGAGCCGCCGCAGAAGCTGAAGCTGATGCTGATAGCGCTGCACGGGCTACTCTTCTCCGTCACCGCCGCGTGGATTGCGTCGAGAATGGCTGACGCCGACGTGTGGTTCTGATTGCCGAGATAAATGCGGATGCCCGAGCCCGGCGCGACCGCGTGCGAGTAGCTCACATCGACCATCGTCTCGTCTTCGTCGTTGTTCTGGCCCGGGTCGGTGCCATCGACCAGCACCGTACTGAAGTTCGCACCGGTCAGAGCCGGCAGGCCGAACTGCGTGTTGAAGGCGTCGGCGGCCGGCTGGTCGATATTGGAATCCTCGACCACCGCGATACATCCACTGCCGCTGCCGTCGATGTTGGAAGTCAGCAGCGGCGTTTCGTCGTAGAAGGTATAGAGGTCGGGAGGACCAAAGGCCGGCCCCGCATCGTTGACGACCGATGCGGGCGAAGTCGCGCTCGACGCCGGCTTCGATGCGTGACGTACCAGCGGCTTGCTGTGCAGCAGGTTGTCGAGGCCGTGGATCGACTCGACGATGGGCGCCAGATCGGCTGGCACGGCCGGATCGCCGAGGTTGGAATACAGGCGGCCGTCGGTGGTAGCGGCAATCTTTACGCCGAAAACCTTTTGCGCCTGCGCGACCGTGCCGCTGAAAGAGACCTCGCGGGTCGAGGCGTCGGCAGAGTTGACGGTGAAGCCTTTCGCCTTGAGCCATTGCGTTACTCGCGCAAGGTCGGCGGCGGTGGGTCCGAAGCGGCTGGTGAAGGCGTCAGGAGTCAGCCATCGATGATATTCGGGCGAAGCTGGATTTTGCTGATCGGCCAGCAGCTTCGCGAGTTCGTCGCGATTGCGGATCGCCATTGTTAGACGCATCGCGAGCGATTGCGACGTCGATGCGGTCGCTGCACCCACGATGTCGGCGGCTTCGTCAGGATGGTTGCCCTCGAGGGTCGTGGCTGGACCATCCGCCTCCACCGGCCCTGCGAATGCGACAATCAGAACAAGTCCTGCGACAAGGACAAACCGGCGCAACGCCCCGAACCTACCCATGAAACCTGTGGATCCTCCCATTTGATGTACGAAATAGGGTGCAGATTGATTCAAAAGAGGTAAAAGAGCACGCAATGATGAATAATTTAACAGTTAGTAGAGAGGCAAGAAAGGAGCCGGCGAAAGGTCGTCCTCGGCATTTCGCGATTTCCTATCACTGGGTGCAGGGGTCACCCCTGCCGAAGGAAGTGTGAAACCCATCGCGGGTTTCACATTAGATGAAGTGACCTCCCTCCGCTTCCATGCCGATGCGTTGACAAGAACCTCCGCGGGCCGGACAATCATCCTCTAATGGCACGAATTACCGTTGAAGATTGCCTGGAGAATATCCCCAACCGCTTCGAGCTCGTGCTCGGCGCGGCGCGCCGCGCCAAACAGTTGCTAAAGGGCGCGCGGCCACTGGTGGAGTCGGACAATAAAGAAGTAGTCACGGCGTTGCGCGAAATCGCCGCCGGCAAGGTCACGATCGAAGAACCCGACGCCTGACCGGCGCGATCGATCCGACAAGAACCGACACAGATCGTTGCCGCCGCCGGCGCGGTGATTGTGTCCTTATCCCCGTTCTAGCATTTGGTGAAGCTGGAGCCTGCCCATGGTGCGCAAACCCGGCAAACCGAAATCTCCCAAGCGCACCACGAAGCTGAAGCGCGCTGAGAAGCCTGGCGCCAAGGTTCGTCGCGCGCGCGTCGTGCCCGAGCCGGTGGTCGGTGAAGAGTCCGAGCTGGATCTCGACACCGAAGCTGCTGACGACAAAGAAACGAGCGCGCCAATCGAAGTCTCCGAGTTTCGTCCAGTTGAAAGCACCGACGACGAACCGGCGGCGAGCGCCGAGCCGGACGCCGACGAAGAGAAGGCTGCCGATCGCAAGGACCGCGGCGCTCTCGTCGCCACCGATCCGCTCGGGCGCTATCTCGCGGAGATTCGCCGCTTCCCGCTGCTCTCGCGCGAGGAGGAGGCGGTGATCGCGCGGCGCTACGTCAAGAACAAAGATCCCGAGGACGCTTACCGGCTGGTGACCGCCAACCTGCGTCTGGTCGTGAAGCTCGCATATGAATTCGCGCGCGCGACCAAAAATGTCCTCGACCTTATCCAGGAGGGCAACGTCGGCCTGATGGAAGCGGTCAAGAATTTCGACCCCGAGCACGGAATCCGCTTTCCGTCGTACGCGGTCTGGTGGGTGCGTGCGTACATCTACCGATACCTGATTAACAATTGGCGGCTGGTGAAAATCGGCACCACGCAGGCGCAGCGCAAACTGTTTTTCAATCTGCGCAAGGAGACCGAGCGGCTCGAGCGCGAAGGATTCAAACCGCAGCCGCTCTTACTGGCGCATCGGATGGGCGTGCGTGAGAGCGACGTGCGCGAAATGCAGGAGCGGATGGGGCAGAGCGAGGTCTCGCTCGACCAGCCGACGGGAGGCAGCGAGGACAGCGATACGCGGCTGCTCGACGTAATCCCCGATGCCGGGCACAATCCGGAGACCGAAACGGCGGACCGCGAATGGCGCGACTTCGCGCATGACAAGGTCGAGCAGTTTGCCGCGACGCTCGAGGGCAAGGAACTGGAGATTTTCAAGGCGCGACTGCTGGCCGAGGATCCCGAGACGCTGCAGGAGATCGGCGCGCGCTTTGGAATCAGTCGCGAGCGCGTCCGGCAGATAGAAACGCGGCTCAAGCGGCGGCTGAAAGAGTTTATCGAGGCGGCGGCGCCCGACGTCGAGGGCTCCGGCCCCTCGTAAGCATTCTTAATCTACCCCATTGCTGCTGATAGGCGCGGCTTGCGATAATGCGGTCGAGGCGGATCGCGCAAGGAGACTGCACGTCGATGCGAGAACGCAGTTGCGCGCTGGTGGTGGTGGGTAACGAAATCCTTTCCGGCAAGGTTCAAGATTCGAACGCGTACTTCGCGGCTCGCGAGCTGCGCAAGATTGGCGTCGCGCTCGCGCGTATCGCGACGATACCCGACGATCTCGATCTGATCGCGGGCGAAGTCGCCTACTGCTCGCGCAAATTCGATTTCGTGATCACCTCGGGCGGCGTCGGCCCGACTCATGACGACCTCACGATGGAAGGGGTCGCGCGCGCGTTCAAGCGGCGCCTCGTGATGAACCCCGCGCTCGAAGCGCTCATCCGCGAACATTTTCGCGAGCGCTCGCTCGACGCGGGCCTAAGGATGGCGCAGGTGCCCGAAGGCGCTGTCCTGAACGACGCCGGCGACATCCGTTTTCCGACCGTGCAAATCGAGAACGTGTACGTGCTGCCGGGAATTCCACAGTTGTTCGAGGCCAAGCTACGCGCGCTCAGCACTCGCTTCGCGACCGACCCCTATTTCATGCGCGTGATTTATCTGAGCGCGAACGAGGGCGTCATTGCCGAGTACCTGAACGACTGCATGCGCAATTTTCCCGAATTGATGCTGGGTTCGTACCCGCGGATCGGAGATCCCGATTACCGCGTGAAGTTGACGCTCGAGTCGAAGAACGCCGACTATCTCGAGCGCGCGTTTCGTCATCTGATGGGGCTGCTGCCGGTCGAAGCAGTAGTCAAAACCGAATGATCAATTAACGTCTGAAGCGGTGGTGTGGAGGAAGTTATGAGGAAGGGAAATTTCAGATTTTCGGTGATTGCAATCGGACTCGCGCTGATGCTCGCGGGTCCGCTAGCCGAATACGCTGCGGCGCAATCCGCACAAACGGTAGGCCCCCCGGCGGCGACGCAAGTGCCGCAGCCTACCGACAATAGCGTCAACTGGCCGGGCGCGGGGTACGGCGCGGGCGCCCTGCTCTGCAATGTTCTCTACATACCGGCGAAACTGACTTACGCGCTCCTCGGCGGAATCGTCGGCGGCGGAACCTATCTGATAACTGCCGGCAATCAGCAGGCGGCCAACACGGTGTGGCGCAGCTCGCTCGGCGGCGACTACGTGGTGACGCCGCAAATGCTCGCAGGCCAGCAGCCGATCAATTTCAGCGGACCGACTGACACTCCGCCTACTGCGCCGGAGCCCGTGACGAGCGCGTCGTCGAGCACGACCACCACGACTGCGAGTTACGGCGGTGTCGCGCCGATAACGCCGCTACCGGCGTCGGGCACGTCGGCGAGCGCGTCATCGTCCACCTCGGGCGCGCAACCGCTCGATCACGGCGCCGGCCCCGCGACCGGGTCATCCTCGGGCGCAAATATCGAGTAGCGGGCCCACTCGGTCATCCTGACGACCCGAGCAACGCGAGGGGAGGAAGGACCTCGGACAGCTTCGCATCAGCGAAGCCGGTTCCGGTCTCTTAAACCGCGCGCTTCGCGCGCCCCTCTAAAGGGAGAGTCGCAGATGAAGAAGATTCAATTTCTGTGGAAATCGACCTGAACGACGTGCCGCGACGCAAGAAGTTTCTTGCGTAAAGATATCGGCGTCGAGCTCGACGAGCGCGACTACGCCAAAGCTCCGCTGACTGCGGCGGAGCTGAAGGACCTGTTCGCAGGCCGGGACCCGCGCGATTTTCTAAACTCGCGCAGCCCGGCCTTCAAGGCGATGGGCCTCGCAGGGAAATCGCTAACCCCCGACCAGGCGCTGGCCCTGATGGCGAAAGAACCAAACCTGATCAAGCGCCCAATCGTCATCGCGGGCAAAGAAATAATCGCCGGCTTCGACCGCGACAGGCTCCGCGCCGCGTTGAAGTAACGCTCCTAGTCGGCCGATGTGAAACCCACCGTGGGTTTCACACTTCCTTGGGCAGGGGTAACCCCTGCACCTTAGTATTAGGAGCGATCACGAGTTTGCTGTCCGTAACTTGAGCGTGCATGCATTGTCTGCGGGCGTGCAATAGCTCACGCGCGATGCTATTTCCTGAGCTACGCGAGGTGGTTTTTCATGGCATTTTCTGACGATTTGTTTTTTGCTCCCGCACACAAACTGGCCGCTATGCTCCGGGCGCGCGACGTCTCTTCCGTGGAAATGGTCGACGCTTTTATCGAGCGGATCGAGTCCGTGAATCACGGCCTCAATGCGGTCGTCACGCTGGTCGAGGATCGCGCGGCGCGCGAGGCTGAGGAATCTGACCGGCGTCTGTCCGGCAAGGGCGAGGTTCGCCCGCTCGAAGGGCTGCCGATCACTATCAAGGATTCGATAATTACCGAGGGCGTGCGCTCGACCTGGGGTATGAAACATTTCGAGCATCACGTGGCCAAGCAGGATGCTCCCACGGTCGCGCGACTACGCGCAGCGGGCGCGATCGTCATTGGGAAAACCAACACGCCCGAAATGACGATGGACTACGATTGCGACAATCCCGTTTTCGGGCAAACCAACAATCCGTGGAGTCGCGAGCGCGTGCCCGGCGGTTCGAGCGGCGGCGAGGCGGCCGCCCTCGCAGTCGGGATGTCGCCGCTGGGCATGGGTTCCGATTTTCGCGGATCTATCCGCGTGCCGGCCCATTTCTGCGGTATCGTCGGCCTCAAGCCGACTTGGGGAACGATTCCCGGCAGTGGGCATATGGCGCCAAGTGTTGCGGCGCCGCCACCGATCGCGCACATGGCGACGATCGGGCCGATGGCGCGCTTCGTCGACGATCTCACGCTCGCCTACAACGTTGTCAAGGGGCCGCATCCGAGCACGCCGTACACTGTACCAACAGCGGACGCTCATCCCGAAAAAATTGATCTCAAGAAAGTTCGATGCGCGATTTTTACCGACGCCTGCAACGTTCCGGTCTCGTCCGATATCCGTGCTGCGATCGAGCGCGCCGGGCGCGAACTGCAGAAAATGGGAATCGTCGTTGAAGCCGTGAAGCCGCCGATCGACGACGGTGAGCGTCTATGGTGGGAGTACAGCGGCGCCGACGGCAACCAGACGATGGTTGCCGCGCTGGGCGAAGCTTTGAAACTCTCGCGCGACCGGCTCCGAAACTTCGCGGTTGCAGGTGAGGGGAAGTCGGCGGCCGAGTTTTTCAAGATCGCGATGGAACGCGACGCCTGGCGCGTGCAGCTCGCCGAGTTCATGGAGCGTTACCCGATCATCCTCGGCCCGACCTTCTGCGTCACCGCGTTCAAGCACGGCGCAACTGAGGTCGACATCGACGGGAAAAAGTTTCCGCACTTTCTCGCGGGATGGCCGGTGGCATGGGGCAACTGCGCGGGACTGCCAGGCCTAGTCGTGCCGTGCGGGAAAGATCGCGAGGGCTTGCCGATCGGGCTCCAGATAAACGGGCGCGCATTCGGCGAGGAAACCGTGCTCGCAGTCGCGAAGGCTGCGGAGACCGCGCTGGGCGGGTATCAGCGGCCGCCGATGTGAGCGATCGGCGTCCGGGAAGAACACAATTTTATGTGAAACCCGCCGTGGGTTTCACGCTTCCCTGGGCAGGAGTGACCCCTGCATCCAGTAATAAGAAGCTAGACCGAGAAGCCGGTGGGGCGGCCGAGGATTGTTGCGCCTGCTGTTGTCAGCCAGGATTCTGCGACGGCGGCGTGCTGGGTCAGCGTCTGGATGTCGCGCATGCATCGCTGGAGCGGAGAGCCGTCGTACGGCGATGTGCCGCCGCCTGCTTTGTAACACGTATCCACCACCGCGGCGCAGGTGTGGACCGCCCACGTGATTGCGGCCATCACCGGTGCGCGTCCTTCGATTGAAACTGGATTCCCCGCCACTGCCGAATTCCATACCGCATCAGCATGACTGCGCACGAGGTTGCGAGCGGCGCGCAGACTCGCGTCCGCGTGTCCCACCCGATATTGAAAGAGCGGACTCTCGGCCAGCGACGCGCTCGCATACAACCGTCGCTTGTTGGTGTTAGCGAGTGCGACAATCTCGGTGATCGCGCGCTGCGCAATCCCAATCGCGACCGCCCCGATATGCAGGGCGGCGTAGAGGAGCGGCTCCGCCATCGACGGAGTCTCTATGCATGGGCGTCCGAAAAAAATATCGAAGCTGTCGTCCGTGGGTACCGTGAGATTTTCGACCGCGATATCGTGACTGCCGGTTCCGCGCAATCCGTTCACCGACCAGGTATCGAGGATTTGCGCCTTCGACGGCGCGAACATCATCGCGCGCGCCTCTGCCGTGCCAGGAATTACGCCGCCGCGCGGAGTTCCGTTTTCCATGACGATGCAGTTGCCGAACAGCCACTGGCTATGCTGGCATCCGCTGGCGAAGCCCCATCGCCCGCTGACCCGATAATTGCCGTCAACCAGTTCAGCCTGCCCCCGAGGCGCAAATCCGCCCGCGATTATCACGTCGGGACCATTCGCGTAGAGGTCATCGAAGTGCTTGCGGGAGAGGAGCGCCAGGAACATCGGTGTCTCGGATCCGATCATCACGACCCATCCGGTGGAACCGTCGGCGGACGCAAGCGTCTCGATGATTTCCATGCTGGCAGGCACGTCGATGTCCAGGCCGCCGTGACTCTTCGGCACGAACATCCGGAAACATCCCGCGGCGGTGAGTTGCCCGAGCAAATCGAGAGGCAGCCGGCGAGCCGCATCGATCTCCGCACTGCGCGCAATGACCGACGGCGCGAGATCGCGGACGGCACCGAGCAGGATCTTTGCTTCCGGGGTCATCGCGTTTTTCTCTACCACATATCCTGAAAATAAAAACGGCCGAGTCGCGATGACCCGGCCGTTTGTCTTGAATTGCTGTCGAGAGCGACTATGCCGTCTTCTCGGCCTTCTCGTTATTCGAGTCGCTGTTGCGTTCAGCTCGTTCGCCGCGCGCCGGCCGTTCGGGCTTGTCTCCCGTCTTGTCACCACGGGCGCGGGGGACGATATTGCTGGTGGTCAGCACCTCGATAAACTTGCGCACCGCAGGCGACAGCTCGCGGCCGCGCTTGTAGATGATCGCAAGTGGGCGGAGAAACGTCCCTTCCTGAAATTCGAGCATCCGCAAAGTGCCGCGCAGGACCTCGTTCTCGACCGTCATCCGTGGCACGATCGCGCATCCGAGCCCAATCTCGACCGCGCGCTTGATGGTCTCGATATTGTCGAACTCGAGCACGTAAGTCGGCTTGACGCCGTGCTCGCGCAGGATTCGATCGGACGCCTTGCGAGTCGGGATGTCGCGTTCGTAGCCGACGAACTTCTGACCCGCCAACTGTCCGACATTCACCTTCGAATGCTTCGCAAGCGGGTTGTCGGGTGGCACCGCGAGCACAAGTTCGTCATGCCGAAAGGGCACCGATACAACCTGGCTCCTCTTGGCCGGGTACGCAACGACGCCGAGATCGACTTTGCCCTCGATCAGGTCTTCGTAAATTTTGTTCGACCTTAAATACTCGAGATGCACGTTGACGGCTGGAAAATTGCGGAGAAATTCGGTCAGATAGGGCGGCAACTCGTGCAAGCCGACGCTGTAAACGGTGCCGACCCGAATCGATCCCGCGACCACCGAGCCGATCTCGCGCAGCCGATTCTCGAGCTCCAGGAAGCGGCGCACGATTTCCTTGCTGGCGGTATACAGAATCTGGCCGGCCGGCGTCGGTTTGACTCCGGCTCGTCCGCGTTCTATCAATCGGCAGTCGTACTTTTCTT
This sequence comes from Binatus sp. (SeqCode), assembly GCF_049584895.1. GTDB lineage: Bacteria > Desulfobacterota > Binatia > Binatales > Binataceae > Binatus. Next base: position 35,379 of record NZ_JBAUYR010000134.1, on the reverse strand, counting down.
CCAGGCTGCGGACCTGCTGGCTGACCGCCGATTGAGTAACAAAGTTTTGCGACGCGGCATAAGAAAAGCTTCCACTTTCGATTATGTCGCAGAAGACCTTTAGCGTTTCGATATGCATGCTGTTGAATCGATGTATAAGCCTACGTGATACCCAAATCAGAGGCAACTAGTAGCCGTGATAAGGTAATTTTTCTTTCCCTACCAGCCTGCGGAATGGACACGAGCCGGTCAAGAGCGGGCAATACCGAGGCCATGATTGCAGTCATCCAAAGAACAGTCGTTGCGGACGGTTTTTTGACCGTCATCGCCCTTGAATTCGAAGTAAAACAGCCTTCAAAAATCGCATGGAGCGCAAGATGTCGGATTTACTAAGAGACCTCGATTTTTTTCACCTCGACGACCTGCTGAACGACGAGGAGCGGATGGCCCGCGACACCGCTAAGCGCTTCGTTGATCGGGAGATTTTGCCGCTGATCGAGAGCAATTTTGCGAGCGAAACCTTCCCAATGCATCTCGTACCGCAAATGGCCGAGCTAGGGATGTTCGGAGCTAATCTGAAGGGTTACGGATGCGCAGGTATGAACAACGTAGCCTATGGCCTGATTATGCAGGAGCTCGAGGCCGGAGACTCGGGCCTGCGCTCGTTCGCCTCGGTGCAGAGTGCGCTTTCGATGTACGCGATTTATGCAAACGGAAGCGAGGAACAGAAGCAACGCTACTTGCCGGAAATGGCGAAGGGAAAATTGATCGGATGCTTCGGCCTCACCGAGCCGGACCACGGGTCGGACCCGGGCGGGATGGAGACCCGGGCGCGGCGCGACGGCGACGGCTGGATTCTCAACGGAACCAAGCGATGGATCACGAACGGTTCGATCGCCGACGTCGCGATCGTGTGGGCGAAGGTCGAGGAGGGCATAACCGGTTTTCTCGTCGAAAAAGGGACGCCGGGATTCTCGACTCGCGACATCCATGGAAAATTTTCGATGCGCGCATCGATCACCTCGGAACTCATTTTAGAAGACGTGCGAATTCCGAAGACGGCCCACCTCGAAAAAGCGCGCGGGCTCAAGGGTCCGCTCGGATGCCTGACGCAGGCGCGCTACGGAATCGCGTGGGGCGCGATAGGCGCGGCGCGATCGTGTTTCCATTGCGCGCTCGACTACACCAAATCGCGCAAGCAATTCTCGCGTCCACTCGCGGGCTATCAGTTGGTACAGGCAAAGCTGGTGAAGATGCTCACCGAGATCACCAAGGCTCAGATGGTTTGCCTGCGCCTCGCGCATCTGAAGGACTCCGGTAAGATGCGACCCGAGCACGTGTCGTTTGCCAAGCGGAACAACGTCAACGAGGCGCTGAAGATTGCGCGCGACGCTCGCGACATGCTGGGCGCCAACGGAATCGTGAACGAGTACCCGGTGATCCGTCACATGCTAAACCTCGAGACAGTGAATACATACGAAGGGACCTTCGACGTGCATACTTTGATCCTCGGCCGCGACATCACGGGCGAGAGCGCCTTCGAATAGGAGCCGACGGCGGGCGCGGCGGCCCGCCCCACTAAATCGACACTTACCGCCGTCGCTGTCCCTCGTGCTAGAGAGAATCGATGGAACTGAAGGGCAAGAACGCAATCGTCACCGGCGCGGCGCGTGGAATTGGGCGCGGAATCGCGATGAAGCTCGCAGCGGCGGGAGCTAACGTCGCGCTGGTCGATCTCGGAAATCCTGCGGACCCCGCGGTCACTTACAATCTCGGCGCGCAGGCCGATCTGAATCGCACCGTCGACGAGGTCAAAGGACTCGGCGTCAAAGGGATTCCGATCCTCGCCGACGTCACGCGATTCGCGGACCTCGAGCGGATGGCGTCGGAGGTCGTCGCGAAACTCGGCGCGATCGACATCCTCGTGAACAATGCGGGTATCATCGCGGTCGGACCGGTGAGCGATTTTGCCGAAGAGGCGTGGGACCGCGTGATGGCGGTGAATGCGAAGGGCCCGTTCCTGTGCGCCAAGGCCTGCATCCCGCACATGGCGAAGAATCGCGAGGGCGCAGTCGTGAATATCGCTTCGGTGGCCGGCAAGACCGGTCACGGCGGCGTGTCGGCGTATTGCGCGAGCAAGTTCGCGGTGGTCGGCTTCACGCAATCGCTCGCGGAAGAACTCGGGCCGCTGAATATTCGCGTCAACGCGGTATGCCCCGGGTTTCTGCGCACTGCGATGTGGACCGACGTGCTCGATCCGCTCATCGGCGCTCAGTACGGGGTGAATCGCGAGGCGGCGTTCGACGAATATATTGCGCGCAACACGTTCTTGAAGCGCGAGCAGACGCCAGCCGATATCGGCGAGGCAGTGGTCTATCTGTGCCGCGCGGAAAACATTACCGGCGAGACCATCAACGTCGCGGGCGGCGGCGAACTGCATTAGAAAAGTTCACCGCAGGAGAACTAACGATGATCAAGTTGAAGGCATTCAATCACGCGGCGTTTCGCGTCAGCGATGTCGAGAAGGCGACCGCCTTTTATGAAAACGTGGTCGGCCTGAAGCGGCTCCCGCGTCCGAACTTCGGCTTTGGTGGCGCGTGGTACGGAATCGGCAACAACGCGCTGCATATCATCTCGAGCGAGAACCGCGGCCAGAAGCCCGACCCGCTCGGCGCGCACGTCGCCTTCGACGTCGAAGACTTCGACGAGACCAAGCGCTCGCTCAAGGAAATGGGAATCGAGTTTCTCGAGGGGCCGAACATGGGCGCGGGCCGCCAACTGTGGATCCTCGATCCCGACGGCAACACCGTCGAGCTGCGCACCGAGAAGTAAGCCTCGACATATTCCGATGAGCCTGGTTGAAGAGGCGAAGCGGATTGCGCCGATGCTTGCGGCCAACTCCGCCGAAGATAATCAGCTGAGGCGCTTGAGCGATTCCACCTGGAAGCTCCTGCTGGATGGCGGTTTCCTGCGATCGCTGCAACCGGCACGCTTCGGTGGCGGCGAGGTTTCCCTGGTCGAGTTCGTCGACGCGACGATCGAGATCTCGCGTGCGTCGCCGTCGGCCGGCTGGGTTGCAGGCGTTATCGGAGTCCATCCGTGGCAGCTCGGTCTGTTCACCGAAAAAGCGCAGCAGGAGATGTGGCGCGACGATCCCACGACCATGCACTCGTCGTCTTACAATCCTACCGGCAAAGCCGAAAAAGTTGCTGGCGGTTACAAGCTTTCGGGACGGTGGTCGTTCTCGACCGGTTGCGACCATTGTCGCGGCGTGATGCTGGGCGCCATCTCCGGCGCGCGCGAGATCGCAGGAAACCAGGTTCGCGATTTCCGTTCGTTCCTGTTGATGCGCGATCAATACCGAATCGAAGACAACTGGCACGTCGCCGGCCTTCGGGGCACCGGCAGCAAGGACATCGTTGTCGATGAGACCTTCGTTCCCGAATATCGAACGCAGTCTCATCTCGACTATGCGATGAATGCTTCCCTGCCCGGTCAGGATCTGAATAAAGGTCCGCTGTTCCGATTGCCGTGGTCGGTCGTGTTCAACATGGCGTTGGCCGCGTCAGTGCTCGGCTCCGCCCGAGGATTCGTCGAGGCGTGGATAGCGGCGACGCGCGACCGCAAACTCAATTCAGGCGGACGCGCTGCCGACGATTCACTGATCCAGAATCGTCTCGCCGAAGCTCTTTGGTACCTCGACGCTACTGTCAGCCGCGTACATGCCGACGCGATCGAATTGTGGCAAATGGCTGAAGCTCACGAGGTGGCGCCGATGCAACAGCGCGCGCAAATGCGCTGGAACATGAATCGCGGATGCGATCTGGTCGGACGGGCAGTTACCGATCTGTTTCGCGCGGCGAGCGGTCGCGCGATCTTTCTCGACCATCCGCTGCAGCGTCGTTTTCAGGATGTGCAAGCCGCGCTCGCGCATGCTTACCTCGTGCCCGATCCATTAGCCAAAGCGGTCGGCGGGATGATCCTCGGCGCGACCAAGCAGGAGATGGTCCTATGAGCCAGCCTCAACTTCGTTTCGGCCCAGACAACCCGGCGGCAACCTATGTCAGCCACGCCTTCGCCGAAAAAACGATCGATACTGGCGAGGCCGTCATCAACTACGCAGTCGCAGGTGCGCCTGACAAGCCCGCGTTGTTGCTGATCCCGGGACAAACAGAATCGTGGTGGGGATTTGAGAATGCGATGGGCCTGCTGCAGGATCACTTTCAAGCGTTCGCGGTCGACCTTCGCGGACAGGGAAGATCCAGCAGAACCCCGGGTCGCTACACCCTCGACAACTTCGGCAACGACATGGTGCGGTTCATCGCGCTGGCAATCAAGCGACCGGTGATTGTGAGCGGGCTCTCGTCGGGCGGCGTGATTGCAGCGTGGCTGTCGGCCTACGCTACGCCCGGCACGATCCGCGGCGCGGTCTACGAAGATCCGCCGCTGTTCAGCTCGGAGGTCAACACCTCGTGCGGCCAGGGTATGCCTCAGACCATCGGGCCGGTCTTTAAGTTGATGAGCAAGTACCTTGGCGATCAGTGGAGCGTCGGCAACTGGGATGGAATGCTCGAAGCTGCGAAGACAGAACTTCCGAGCTGGTTGGCGAATGCGATCGTGCCGATGATGTTCAGTGCCGACGGCCAAATCCCGCAGCGGATGAAGGAATACGATCCAGAGTGGGCGCGCGCATTCTGGGAGGGCACGGTGTTCGCGAGCTGCGACCATGCGCGGATGTTGGCCAGCGTAAAATGCCCGGTGCTGTACACGCACCACTTTCGCCACGTCGATGAAAATGACGGTCATCTGATGGGCGCCGCCTCGGACGTACAGGCAAAGCGCGTATGCGAACTGGTCAAGCTCGCGGGCCAGCCGATCGACTACAGATCGTTCCCGCAAATGCCGCACTCGATGCACGGCGAAGCGCCCAAGCAGTTCGCCGAGCTGCTCACCGTATTCGCGGCGAAACTCAACGCTTAGCGCCTTGAGACTCGAACGCGAAAATCTGATCCAGACTCAGATTCCTTTGAGCGCGCCATTGGGATGGATGTCCGCGATCAACGTGTCGTGGTAGTGTCCAAATCGATGGCAGAATCAGCTTTAGGAGCCGCTCGGTTCATTTGCATCTTCTTAAGCGTGGCCTCGGGCGTCGAGAGGGACACGATAGAGGCGGGAAGATAGCCCCATGACACGCGTGGAAGTAAATGGAGCGGTCCTTCAGTGGGCGTTGGACCGCTCGGGTAAGGACTTATCCACGCTCCGTGATAAGTTCTCGAAACTGCAAGAGTGGGTTGATGGACAAAGCAAGCCTACTTTGCGGCAGCTCGAGGCCCTCGCGAGGGCAACATCGACTCCACTCGGATACTTCTTTCTTGCCAATCCTCCGGATGAGAGATTGCCCATTCCACTCTTTCGCACGCAAGCTAACGGACATCCACGTCGGCCAAGCCCCGACCTTCTCGAAACCGTCCAGACGATGGAACGACGCCAAGGGTGGGTACGCGAATATTTGGTCGAGGAAGGGCAACAAGCGTTGCCATTTGTCCGCTCAGCGAAACTAGGGGAGGAACCAGAACGTATCGCGGGAGAAATGCGTGGCGTCCTTGGCCTTGAGCTAGCGTGGGCCTCCGAACTGCCCACTTGGAGCGAGGCGCTTAAAGAACTACAGAGAAGAATGGAGACCGCTTGGATCCTTGTGGTCGTGAATGGAATTGTCGGGAACAACACTCGCAGAAAGTTGGATCCCGAAGAGTTTCGTGGATTCGTCTTAGTGGACGAATACGCGCCCTTGGTCTTCGTCAATGGTGCAGACGCAAAGGCTGCACAAATGTTCACACTAGCGCATGAGCTCGCTCATCTCTGGTTCGGAACTAGCGCCGCCTTTGACCTGCGCGAACTGGAGCCCGCCGATGATGACACCGAACGTGCTTGCAACCGGGTCGCTGCCGAGTTTCTTGTCCCAGCGCGAGAGCTCAAAGAGTCTTGGTCGTCACTCACTCAAAATTCGGACCTATTTCAAGTTCTGGCACGCCGATTCAAAGTCAGCGAGCTCGTTGCCGCGCGCCGAGCACTCGACCTAGCATTGATCGGCCGAAGCGCCTTTCTCGATTTCTACCGCTCATACTTGCTGGATGAACGGCGTAAAGCTTCCAAGGCCTCATCGGGAGGCGATTTCTACGCGAACCAGAACTATCGAATTGGTCGACGGTTCGCGGAAACCGTGGTTCGAGCGACTAGAGAAGGGAAGCTCCTCTATCGCGACGCGTACCAGCTTACGGGACTCTATGGCAGTACTTTCGACCGCTACGCTGAATCGCTTAGCTTCAGAGGGCTGCTTGAGCGACCCTACTAAATTTGTGCTCGACGCAAACGTATTCATTCAGGCGGCCCGCGGTTACTATGCTTTCGATCTTGCACCCGCCTTTTGGCAAGCGCTTGTTGATCATGCGTCAAACGGACGTTTGTTGAGCATCGACCGGGTAAAAGATGAAATTGAGTTAGGCAAGGACAAACTTGCCGATTGGGTCGCCAGTGCCTTTGGCACCTGGTTCGCATCGACCAATGAGGCAGACGTCCTTGGCGCCTACGCTGTAGCGATGAGGTGGGCCCAAGCTGAGGTGCAGTATTCAGAAGCTGCCAAAGCCGAATTCGCCGATACGAAAAACGCGGACGCTTGGTTGATCGCGTACGCCCAGGCAAAAGGGAGTGTGATTGTCACGCTCGAGCAACCGGATCCTAATGTGCGAAGAAAGATTCCTATACCGAATGTGTGTGAATCACTCGGGATACCTTATTTGGATTCATTCGCTATGCTTCGAGCACTGGGAGTGAGGTTTGGTTAACGCAAATGTCCTCGCTAATCGGCGAGAGCCTATAGGACTAGAAACCGCGTGTGCGTAGCCTCTTTCTCCCTACCCTTTCCAATCGAAACTCCCTTGTCGAGGTTCGCTAATCAAATACCTGCGAGCTTGCGCGCGTAGGCGGCGACCGTCTTGAAGTCGTACTCGCGGTAGGCTTGCAGCTTCTCTGCTTCGAAGCCGCCCTCGGCGTGCACTGCGAGCACTTCCTGGTAGCCGCCGAAATCCGACGACGTCAGATCGCTAATCAGATTCAGCAGCCGCAGCCGCTTCTCGGAGTCGAAGCCCTTCGCGCCGCCCATGTATTTGAGCACGTAGGCGCGGGTCGCCTCGCTCGTAAGATCCTCAGCCGCCGGCCCGGTCACCAGCAGACCGCCCGCGAGGTCCTGCACGATTTGCACCGCCTGATGGTAGTTGTGCGCGAAGTGATACTTCGCGACGTTGGTGAGCAGCGTGTTCGGCACCGCGACGCCGTCCTCGTAGGTGCAGGTGCGCGCGGCATGCTCGATCAGCCCACGCACGGTGGTGTGATACGCCGCAAGATGCGTCAGCTTGTCGCGAACATGTCCCGCGCGCGCGATGCCGTTAGCCTCCGCAATCGCGTGACCCGCGCCCGCCATCAGTTCGAGCAACGGCAATTTGTACGAGACCGCGGTGAAGCGATGGAATCTTACGAAGGTCAGCGCGAGTAATCCCGCGAAATCGATCTCGCCCTGCAGGAACACGCGCTCCTTGGGCACGAACACGTCGTCGAAGACTGTCAGCGTCTCCATCATCTTGTGCCGCGCGCTAATAGGATGCTCGAAATCATTTTTGTGCGAGCTTCCATGCGGCGACGCCAGCAGCTTCAGTCCCGGCGTGTTAACAGGCAGCGCGAACGCGACCGCGTAAGCCTTGTCCTCGGCGCGCATCGCGCGCGTCGGCAGCACGATCACCTCATTGGTATTGGTCGAGACGCTGGTGTGGACCTTTGCACCGCGCACGACGATTCCGTCGGGACGCTCCTCGACGATTCGCACGTAGTAGTCCGGATGGTCCTGCTGCGTGGGCCCAAGCGCGCGATCGCCCTTGACGTCGGTCTGCGCAACTGCGACAGCGAGATCGTTGTCCCGGCATTCGCGGTAGTACTTGTGGATACGCTCGCGATATTCGGGCTTGCCGGCAGCCGCGAGCCGCTCGCCGATAATGTGCAGTGCCAGCAACGCGTCGGTACCGATTTCTTTGATCAGCACGACCAGTGTCGCACCTTCGCGGGTCGAGGCCGCAATTAGTGCGCTGCGTTTCAGCAGGTCGTCACCGTTTTGCGGTATATGGTAGTAGCGGCTGTACTCGTCGGCACCCTCCTTCACCACCGCAAGCTCGCGATACTTGGGATCGTGCGCCATCCGGTAATCCAGCGCCGCATGTTCGACCGCGATTCCGATCACCGGATGCGTCGTTACGTCCGCGACTTTTTCGCCGCGAAAAAATACCGCGCGCCCATCGCGCAGCGAGCTTTTGTACTGTTCAGCCGTCCGTAGTCCCATCTTGATTTTTCCCCGCGATAATCGAGCCGCTGATGCCGTCACTTGCGACCCATGCGAACGCCAATATAGAAGTGGCGCACATCGCTGTCCAACTATCCAACTTCGGGCGCGCTCGCTTTTGGTGTCATCCTGACGGAGCGAGCATCGCGAGCGCAGTCTCTGTCATCCTTCCATCCGCTCGCGTTGCTCGCTTCGTCAGGATGACAAACAAGCATTGCGTCTCGCTTCAGCACCAGCATCCGTTGTGCAAAACTCTCTCGGGAAGGAGCACCGCAATGGCAACCCCAAAGACATTTGATCTCAGCGGCAAGGTCGCGGTCGTCACCGGCGGCAACGGAGGCATCGGGCGCGGAATTGCGCTCGGTCTCGCGGAGGCGGGAGCGTCGGTCGCGATTCTCGCGCGCAACGAAGATCGCAATCGCGAAACGGTCAAAGCGCTCGAGAAAATCAGCGTTCCTGCGATGGCCCTCAAGCTCGACGTGTCGCAGCGCAAGGCGCTGAGACCAGCTCTGGAAGCGATCGAGCGTAAGCTCGGACCGGTCGACATCCTGGTGAATAACGCGGGCTTCGCGATCCTGAAAGGAGTTCTCGATCACACCGACGATGATTGGGATTCGGTAATGGAAACGAATCTCACTTCATGCTTTCTGCTGTCGAAGTATGCGGTCGCGTCGATGATCCCGCGCAAGGCGGGCAAAATCATCAACGTCGCGAGCGTTGGCGGCTACAAAGGCACTCCAATTTATCCTTCATACGGCGTCAGCAAGGGCGGCCTGCTGCAGCTCACGCGATGCCTCGCGATCGAATTGGCGCCGCATAATATCCAGGTCAATTCGCTCGCGCCCGGCTGGACCACAACCGACATGACCGATTGGATTCGCAACGATCCGAAATACGCGGCGGTGAAAGATGAGATGATCACGCGGACCCCGGCTGGCCGCTTCGCCGAGCCGTCCGAGATGGCGGGCGCGGCGGTATTTCTCGCGTCGCACGCGTCGGATTTCGTCACCGGCGCCGATATTATTGTGGACGGCGGTTTCTTCATCCGCTGAATAAGGACGAGGTGGCTTGAATAATGGCTGCGCCGAAAATGTTTGATTTGAGCGGCGAGGTCGCCGTCGTCACGGGCGGCAACGGCGGCATCGGGCGCGGAATCGCACTCGGACTTGCCGAGGCCGGCGCCTCAGTTGCGATTCTCGCGCGCAACGAAGACAAAAATCGCGGCGTGGTTGACGATCTCGCGAAGGCAGGCGTGCCGGCGATTGCCCTGCCGCTCGATGTGACGCGGCGCGATCAACTTGCGCCCGCGATGGAAGAAGTCGAGCGCAAGCTGGGTCCCGTTTCGATTCTCGTCAACAACGCCGGCATCGCAATCATGCGCAGCGCGTTGAAGTTCCGGTCCGAGGATTGGGACCGCGTAATCGAAACCAACCTTAACTCATGTTTTTTTCTTTCGCAGATCGCGGCGCGGTCGATGGTCGCGCGCAAGCACGGCAAGATAATCAATATCGCGAGCGAGTACTCCTCGTTCGGTGCGCAGGCCGGAATTCCGTACGCGGCCTCGAAAGGAGCGCTGGTGCAGACGACCAAGACGATGGCGATCGAGCTCGCGCCGCACAACGTCCAGGTCAACGCGATCGTCCCCGGATGGATCGAAACCGACATGACGGTTGGCGCGCAGAGCGGACGGATGTTCGACGAAATAATCATGCGCACGCCGGCCGGCCGCTTCGGCAAGCCCGAGGAGATGGCCGGCGCCGCGATATTCCTCGCCTCGCACGCGTCGGACTTCGTGACCGGATCGATCGTGCACGTCGACGGCGGCTACGCGATTAGGTGAGAAGCGGTGAAAATGCTCTCGACGAAATTTTACGAACTTCACGGCGTGCGCGTCCTCGAATGCGTGCCGGACGGATCGATGCTGCAAACGTATCAAGACGCGGTAGATCTCGTCGGCAAGTCGTTTGAGGATCGCGCCACGCTGATCCTGATCCCGGTCGAGTGCCTCAACGACGAATTCTTCCAGTTGAAAACCCGTATCGCCGGCGAGCTGATCCAGAAATTCGTGCAGTATGGGCGGCGCCTCGCGATCGTCGGCGACATCTCTGGCTTCCTGGCTGAAAGCTCTGCCCTGCGCGCCTTCGTGGTCGAATCGAACCGCGGCAACGATGTGTGGTTCCTCGCGAGCCGCGATGAACTCAACGATCGACTCGCGCGCGCGGTTTAACGCTGGGCGCGCGGCGGCGTAAGATGCCGCATCATGGCTCGACGCAAAACCACCTCCGAGGTCCATCCTGAATCCGCGCGCCATCAAAATGGTCTGCCGGCGCTGAAACCGTTGCGCGTGCTGGTCGCGGGCGAGGTGATCCTCGACCGCTACATCTGGGGCGACGTCTCGCGAATTTCGCCCGAGGCGCCGATCCCGATTCTTCGCGTGCAGCGGCGCGAGGAGAAGCCGGGCAACGCGGGCTTCGTGATGGCGAATTTGCGCGCGCTTGGCGCGGACGTAAGTGCGCTCAGCGTGGTTGGCTCAGATCGCAACGGCAGCCTGCTGCGTGAAATTTTCGCCGATCTCGGAATCGATACTCGCTCGATCCTGATCGATCCCGACCGCCCCACTATCGTCAAGGATCGGATGCTCGGTTCGGTGCAGGCGGCCCATCGCGCAACCCAGCAACTGCTGCGCGTCGACGACGAAGATCCGCGCCCGCTCAAGCAACCGCGCGAGCGCGAGCTTATCTCGCGCCTCAAGACGGAACTTCGCAACTGCGATGGTGTGCTGATTTCGGATATCGACAAGGGAATTCTGACTCCCGACGTGTTGCGAGCGCTGATCGACGGCGGTCGCGCGCGCGGTATCCCGGTGATCGTCGATCCGCGCCGCACGGAAGACTTTTCGATTTATCGCGGAGCGACCGCGCTCACACCCAATCGCCACGAAACCGAAGTCGCAACCGGGATGCGTCTCACCGACCGCGGCGCGTGGCGCAAAGCTGCCGAGACTCTTGTGCGCAAGCTCGGCCTGGAGGCGTGCCTGATAACGCTCGACCGCGACGGCATGTATCTCGCGGAGCGCGGCGGCAAGGACACTTACGTCTCGACGATGCCACGTGAAGTTTACGACGTGACGGGAGCGGGCGACGTGGTGCTGAGCGTGTTCGGAATGTTTTCGATCGCCGGGCTCGGTTTCTCGTCGGCGGCGACGATCGCAAACCTGGCCGCGAGTATCGAAGTGACCCGCATCGGCACCGAGGTGATCACGCGCGAGGATCTCGCGCGCGCATTGAGTCCCGCGCATGAGAGCTACGAGCGCAAAATTCATTCGGCGGACGAACTCAAGACTGCGCTCGAGCGCGAGCGTCGCGTCGGCCGCCGGATCGCATTCACCAACGGATGCTTCGATCTGCTGCACGCCGGGCATATCCAGAGCCTCGCTTTTGCGCGCGCGCAAGCCGACGTGCTGGTGGTCGGGCTCAACAGCGATCGCAGCGTGCGGCAACTCAAGGGCGACGGGCGTCCTGTCTATCCCGCGGCGGAGCGCGCGAGAATCCTGGCCGCGCTGGAGGCGGTCGACTACGTAGTGGTCTTCGAGGAAACGAACGCCGAGAAAATTATTCGCGCTGTAAAGCCCGACGTTTTGATCAAGGGCGAAGACTGGCGCGGCAAGCAGGTCGACGGTCAGGTATTCGTCGAGTCGCGCGGAGGTCGCGTAGCGTTGGCGCCGTTGCTCGGAGGACGCTCGACCAGTGCGACTATCGATCGGATGGGTTCGAAGGCGCGCGCGGGGAAAAACGGCGCGTGATCTGATCGGTGAATTGCTTCAGTTCCGGCAACGCAAGCATCCAGGCACCGAAAAAATAAAGTCCGCCGTAGGTCGACAGGATTACCAATCCCTGGATGCGCGGTCCGTATCCCGCCATGTGAAGCTTCATGAAGAAGCCGACCCCCGCGGCTCCCAGAGCCAGCGCCCACAACTTTGCCAGGAACGAACGCTCGAGCCCGGTCCATCCGATGCGCTTGTTCAATGCCCATCGCAGCAGTACGAATTCGACCCATCCTGACACGCCGGCTGAGACCGTCAGCCCAGCGACGCCCCACTTCTGCGCGATTCCGAGCATGTGCGGAAGCGGAATCGCGCACAGATAGCCGGAAATCACGGTTAGCACGACGCGGATAATCGCGAATCGCAGCGGAGTGCGCGTGTCGAACAGCGCGTAGAACGCCGAGTTGTACAAACGTCCCATCGTCGCGGCCAGCAGTCCGATTCCCGAGCCCGCGAGCACGGCCCACACGTAAACTGCGTCGGCGCGAGTGAATGCGCCGGACTGATAAATCATCGCGACGATCACGTCGCCGAGAATCAGAAAGGCTGCCGACGACGGAACCACCATGAACGCGATTTGACGGAGTCCGCGATTCAGTCGCGTGCGCAGAATCGCGCTCATTTGCTCGGGCATCGCGCCGGCGGCGCGCGACATCGCGGGCAATTCCGACGCGGCTACCGAATATCCGAACAAGCTGATCGGCACCATGTACAGCAACTGGCCGTAGTTGAGCGCGGCGACGGCGCCGGTCGGGAGCAGGCTCGCCAAGACGTTGTCCACGTAGCTAGTGAGATTGATCACGCCGCGGCTGATCACCACCGGCGTCAGGTTGTGAAATACGGCGCGCAGTGGCGCGGCGACGCGCGCGAAATCGATGCGATGCTTCCTGAGCAGCGCCAGCGTCTGCGGCACCTGCACCGCGATTTGCAACGCGGATCCAACGACCGAGCCCCACGAGATCGCGATCGCTAGCCCATCCTGCGATCGGCGCGGGCCATAATAGAGCAGTGCCGCGATCATCGCGACGTTCCATGCCACCGGCGCGGTGTACGATACGAAAAACTTGTGATGGCTGTTAAGCACGCCCAGAAACCACGCGGACATCACCAGCAGTCCCGCGCCGGGAAACAGGATGCGCACGATCTGAATCGTCAAGTCGCGCTTGTCGCCCTCGAAGCCGGGCGCGATCACGTCGATGAGATACGGTGTCACCAATACGCCGATCGCGACCAGCACCGTCACCCCAATAGTCATGATTGCGCCGACGCCCCATGCGAGCATGTCGGCGGTCTCGTCGTCGCCCTCGCCCAGCAATTTTCCATAAACCGGGATGAACGAGGCGGAGAGCACGCCCTCGCCAAACAGGTTCTGCAGAATATTCGGGATGCGAAAGCCGGCCTTGAACGCGTCGGCGGTGGCCGAGTCGCCGAGAAAATGCGCGAAGATACTGTCGCGGACTAGACCGGCAATCCGGCTGAGCAAAACGCCCGCTGCAATCGTACCGGCCGCGTTCGCACCTGATCCGCTCGCGCGCGCAAGTCCGGGACGCGGCTTGACGCCCGCTTCGTCACGTTTCTGTTTTGGTGCGACTTCGGACAAATTTACCTCTGACGCAGGAAGTATACCGACCGCTTCAAGCGCGTAGTAGCGGGCGTTGAAGGCGCGCTACAATCGACGCGTGAGCTTTTCACTTTACGTCCATATCCCATGGTGCCAATCGAAGTGCCCGTACTGCGACTTCAATTCGCACGCAGCCGCCTCGTGGCCGGAGGCGCAATACACGCGCGTATTGATTTCCGAGCTTGAATACAGGGCCAACACTCCGCCGTACTCAGGCGAGCGCATCAGGACGATCTTCTTTGGAGGCGGCACGCCATCACTGTTCGATCCCAAATCCATCGGCGAGATTATCGACGCGGCCAATCGCGTTTGTGGAATCGAGGACGACGCGGAGATAACCCTGGAAGCAAATCCGGGCACGGTTGACCTCGCGAAACTCGTCGGGATGCGCGCGGCGGGTGTGAATCGAATCAGCTTCGGGGCGCAGTCGTTCAACGCCGCGACGCTCAAGTTTCTCGGCCGCATCCACAGCGCCGACGAAACTCGCGCCGCTGCCACGATGGCGCATCGCGCCGGCTTCGATCGCCTCAATCTCGATTTGATCTTCGCAGTTCCGGGACAGACGGTTGCCGACGTTCTCTTCGATATCGAGTCGGTCGCCGCGCTCGAGCCAGATCACATTTCGGCGTACAACCTGACCTTCGAAGAAGGCACCGCATTTTTCACCGACCTGAAGCGCGGGCGAATCAAACAGCTCGCGACTGACGAACAGGCCGCGATATATCAAACGGTGCGCGAGGAAATTCCGCGCCGTGGCTACGCGATGTACGAAATTTCGAACTACGCGCCGCCCGGCCACGAGGCGCGCCACAATCTCACGTACTGGCGCGGCCAGACCTACCTGGGAATCGGCGCAGGCGCTCACAGCTATGCAGGCGAGGGTTACGGCGGCCGGCGATGGTGGAACGAAAAGCTCCCTGCGCGCTATATCGCCGCGATCGAAGAGCGCGCGAACGCTGAGGCCGGCACCGAAACGATCGACCAGGCCACTGCGCAAAGTGAATTCGTGTTCCTGAATCTGCGACTGCGCGACGGCTTCGCACTCGCCGATTTTCACGAGCGGTTCGGCCGCAACTTCGAATGCGTTTTCGGCGGCGTCGCCACGCCCCTCTTCAACAACGGCCTGCTGACGCTCGACCGCGGCCGAATCAAACTGACCGACCGGGGCCTCGAAATGGCCGACTCAGTCTTCGCCGAATTCGTCTAGGCTGATCGCGCTATCGTGTCGTCGAGCAGTTCGACGACGCGGGCTGGCGTGGCGAGCCGGATGAACGCGCCCAGGCGCGGGCCGCGCTCCTGTCCCAGGATTGATCGATATAGCAGCGGAAAAATCTTGCCGGGCTTGTCGTAATTCTCGCGGCCGAGATCGTAAATCTTCTTTTCGATCTCCTCGGCGCTCGCATCCTGATTTTCCCGCAGGTACGCCGCGAGAGTTTTCAGCTGCGCGCGTTCCGCATCCGACGCCGGCGTGTAGATCTTTTTCTTCGGCTCGATGAAATCGCGGTAGAAGTTGAGCGCGCATTCCATCAACGCCCGGCCCATCTTCTCAGTTTCGGGATCGCCGGCGATCGAGGAATCGTAGCGGACTAGATATTTCCAGATGAAATCGCGATCCGAGCTGCCCAGCGCCGCGACCGCGTTCATCATCAATCCAAAGCTGAGCGTCGAGTTGAATCGCGTCGGCGTCGTGCTCTGAATCACGAATTCCAGCACCGATTCGCGACGCTGCTCTTCCGACGCCGCCGCATAGGCGCGCAACGCGTCGAGATATTCGTCGACATATTGCGGAATCGCCTCGAGAAACAATTTGCGCGCGCGCCGCGGATTAAGCAGCAGGAACATCTTGAGCACTTCGATCGGCGCATAGCGCGTCCATTGCTCAACCGATACGCCCCGGCCGACCGACTTCGATATCTTGTGACCCTGCTCGTCGAGCAGCATCTCGAACGGAAATCCAAGCGGCTGCTTCCCGCCCATCACGCGAAGAATCTGCCCGCCGAGCCGCGCCGAATCGGTAAGGTCCTTGCCGTACAGCTCGTAATCGACCTTGAGCACGTACCAACGCAGCGCCCAATCGACCTTCCATTGCACCTTCGCCGCGCCGCCGAGCACCGACTGCTCGCCGCTAAAACCGCATCCCGACGTGCCGCCCGCGCTCTTTTCGCAGGTGAACTCGATCGACGCGCGCTCGGGGTGATAGGCCGTCACCGCCCGCTCGACGACTTGCCCGCACTTCGGACAAATCGGCATGAACGGCGACCATCCGGCGCGATTCTCTTCGCGCAGGGTCGGCGCGATGATCGCGATGATCTCCGCATGCTTCTCGAGAATCAGCTTGAGGCCCTCGTCGAAGCGCCCCGACGAATACATCTCGGCCGATCGCATCAGTTCGTACTCGACTTCGACCGGCACCAGGAATCCGCCGAGCTGCCCGATCATATGATCGGCAAAACTTGCACAGCATCCGAACGGATCTGGAATCTTCGAGACCGGGACGCCGAGATACTTCTCGACGTCCTCGCGATTCGGCACGTTCTCCGGCACTTTGCGCAATCCGTCAAGATCGTCGATGAAAACAATCAGCCGCGACGGCCGCGACGGCTCGATCAGATGAAACGCCTTGCGCACGAACGACGGGCGAAGAATCTCCGCCATCGTACCCAGATGCGGCAATCCCGACGGCCCGAAGCCGCTCTCGAAGATTACCGCACGTCCTTGCTCGTAAGCTGCGACGCGCTCCTGGAGCCGTCGAGCTTCTTCACGCGGCCATAGTTCCGCGCCGGCAACGTTGCCGGCCTGCGAATCGGATCTCGATACGCCCGCCATCGACTTAAGTCTCTTCCTTATTTTTCCGGCTTGTCGGGATTCTTGCCGCGCAATACGCTCGCGACCGCCTCGTGAATCCACGGATCGATCTGCAAGTCGCGATTTTTTTCCGACGCGAGCCGAAGTTTAACTGCGCAATTACCGCAGATAAAGGCCTGCTGCTGAAAACCGGCGGTATCTTCGACTGAAATGCGCAGCAGCCACTCGGTGAATTCGCGACGGCATATCACGCAATGAAATTTGCTAGAATGTGAGTCAGTGGAATCCATACGCGCCGTTTATACTATCATTGCTTCAACTCTTTGCGCTGTGGTATTTCCCGACCACCGATGAATTCCATAACGATTCGCCACGCTCGGCATCGCCACCAGCATTTTCGGACCGCGCGTCCCGTTATTCCGGCCACTCGCGCCCGGAACGCCCGTACCCGAGCAATCTGCGATTAGCGTTCGATTTACCTGTAGTCGCTCCACGCGACACGGGATTCTTTCACTTCTATGGATCAAGCCCTCACCAAACAGAAAATCAAGGAACTGCGCGCGATGGTCTCCGACGGCGATCGCGTTGGCATCGTGCTGCAGGACGATCCCGACCCCGACGCGATGGCAAGCGGGATAGCTCTGCGCACTCTGCTCGGGCGCAACAAGCAGACCACGCCCTTGCTCGCGTTCAAGCCCGTGACGCGGCCGGAAAACCTCACGATGGTGCATCTGCTGGAAATCGAAATCCAACCGGCCACCACCGAAGTTCTGCGCGAGTTCGACAAGATTGCGATGGTCGACGTGCAGCCGCCGTTCTTCGGCGAGAAAATCCCGCGCGCCGATATCGCGATCGATCATCATCCCGGATACCCGGGTGGCTCCGCGCCGTTCGAAGACGTGCGGGTGAAATACGGCGCGACCGCGACCATCATGACCGAGTACCTGGTCACGGCTGAAGAGAAAATCAGCGAGCGCCTCGCGACTGCGCTGATTTACGGAATCCGCAGCGACACGCTGGCACTGTCGCGCCGCGTGACCGACGTCGACCTGCAGGCGTTCACCCATCTCACCCCGCTCGCCAACTACAGCTTGCTCCGCCAGATGGACCGTCCCGAGCTGCCTCTCAGTTTCGCGCAAATCCTGGCGCGTGCGATGAGCCGGATGGTCGTCAAGGATCAGCTGGTCGTGCTCAATCTCGGAACCGTCGAGCGCGACGATCTGATCGTACAGATGGCGGACTTCTGTCTTCAGTTCGAAGGCGTCGCGTGGGTCGCAGTCGCGGGCAAGCTCGGCAATCAGCTCGTGATAAGCGTTCGCAACCACGGCATGAGCGGCGAAAATGCCGGCGAGGCGGTGAAGACTCTGTTCGGTGACATCGGCAGCGCCGGCGGGCATCGCAACATGGCCAAGGCTGTCATCCCGCTGCGAGCTTGGCGGCGGCGCGAGGGTACCACCCGCGACTCGCTAATCGAACCGCGCCTGCGCGAGTTGTTCACCACTGTCATCAAAGCCCAGAAAGCGCAGGCTGCCGCAGCTCGTACCGCGCCCGCCCGCAATGGCAACTGACTCTCCTGGTACGCCCCGTACAGCCGGACGTTTACCGGTTTGGCCGATTTCCATATCGTGGTTGGCATCCATGCGTAGTCTGCTTCGATGAGTCCGAAGGAATCGAGAAGTCCCGCGTTCGAATTCCTGGCGCCGATGATTGTCGGCTGCGCGCTCTTCATGGAGATGCTCGACTCGACGGTTATCTCGACCGCGCTGCCCGCGATGGCCAAATCGCTCGGCGAGGATCCGATCAAACTCAACCTCGCGATCACCTCATACCTGCTGAGCCTCGCCGTCTTCATTCCGATCAGCGGATGGATGGCGGATCGATTCGGCGCACGTACCGTCTTCCGCTCAGCGATCGTCATCTTCACGATGGGTTCCGTGTTATGCGGTTTTTCTAATTCGCTGCCGGAGTTGGTCGCCGCGCGGATTCTGCAGGGCTTCGGCGGCGCCATGATGGTTCCCGTCGGCCGTATAATAGTTCTGAAGACTGTCGCCAAATCCGACCTTGTCACTGCGATGTCTTATCTGACCGTGCCCGCCGTGCTTGGGCCGGTGGTCGGTCCGCCGGTCGGCGGCTTCATTGTGACGTACTATTCATGGCGTTGGATTTTCTTCATCAACGTCCCGATCGGCGCGCTCGGCTTCATGCTGGTCACCTGGTACATCCCCAACATCCGCGACAACAAGATTTTCCCGCTGGACCTGCGCGGCTTTCTGCTCACCGGACTGGGGCTCGCCGGGATGGTGGCCGGCTTCGAGTCAATTGGCCGCGGCGTGATTCCCGCGAGCATCATCATGTGCGTGATGGCGACCGGCGGCGTCTGCCTGGCGCTCTACATTCTTCACGAACGGCGCATTGACTATCCGATCATCGACCTCGATCTGATGAAAATCCCGACCTTCAGCGTTGCAACGCTGGGTGGCGGGCTGTTCCGGATGGGCATCGGTGCGCTGCCGTTCCTGCTGGCAATGCTGCTGCAAATCGTTTTCGGCCTCTCGCCGTTCGCTTCCGGGATGCTGACCTTTACCAGCGCCGCGGGCGCGATGTTGATGAAGGTCACTGCACCGCCGATAATCCGACGCCTGGGTTTTCGCTCGGTACTAATCGGCAACGGCGTCCTCAGCGCGTTCATCATGATGAGCTACACAATGTTTCGCTCGACCACGCCACACTACCTCATCGTCTTCGCCCTGCTTTCGGGAGGATTCTTTCGCTCGCTGCAATTCACCGCGCTGGGAAGCCTCGCCTACGCCGACGTCGACAACTCCATGATGAGCAGCGCCAGCACTTTGGCGAGCATGGCGCAGCAACTGTTCTTGAGCCTCGGCGTTGCGATCGGTGCGATGCTGCTCCACCTCAGCCTCGGCGCGCACGGCGGCGGCCACCTCAACACGCACGATTTCATGCCGGCCTTCATGGTGATGGGACTTCTGGCGCTGCTCTCGTCAGTGCTCTTCATCCCGCTGGAATATCACGCGGGCCAGGAAGTGAGCGGACACCATCGCGGCGTCGAACTCTCTCACACCCCGCAGACGGTGACCGAAGCCGATTGATAGCGCGCATTTACCGATTGCATAGCTTGAATTTCGTTGGAACACAGAGTGAATTGAAAAGCGTCCTAGAGCTCCGTAATCGGTATGCTTCTGATGAAGAAGCCCGCTGCTACCTTGATTCCGACCCGTTGGATCTTTTGGGCCACTATTTTGTCGCTCGTGCTCCTAGGAACTGCGTGTTCATCTGTTCCCAGTTCTTCGGAAGGCAGTACTCCGATCCCGAGTGCCGATAGTGTTGTGCGTTTCACGTCCGCAGACGGCAAGACAAGCTTACACGGTGTCCTTTCGGTACCGCGAGGAAATGGGCCGTTTGCCTCGGTGATCATTCTGGAGTCAGAACTTTGCGAGGGTGGATTTCCAGAGTGGGCTTCCGGAACTCTCAACTCTTGGGGATACGCAACCCTGACAGTCGACAGTTACGCAGGGCGAAACCTGGCTCCCGGCGCTTGCATTGATCTCACCGCTTTACAGCCAGCCGACACGGTCGGCGATGTCTACGGCGCTCTGCGCGTTCTCGAACGTGATCCTCGAATTGATGCAAACCGTGTAGCGCTCCTTGGTACTTGGGACGGATCCACGACGATAATCGTGGCTGACACGCTCGAAGCTGAACACCGATATGTTACCGGTGGAATGATCGCCTTCCGCGCTTTTTTTGCGATTTCACCGTTCTGCAGAATAGAGTTGGCCGGTGCCGACCTACGGCCGTACGCCCCGGAGCGCATCTACGTCGGAGAGCGGGACGACATGGCTCCTGCCGCTGCCTGCGTGCAAATGGCTAAATTCCTCGACAGCGAGGGCGGGGACGTTTCGGTCAAAGTGTATCCTGGAGCGGAGCACGGATTCGACTACGTACCACCGGCGTTGGTAACGCCTCCTATGGACTCCGAAGCGCTTCATCCTCACGGCGAAGATTTCACTTATCCTCTTCGCCCGTACTACGTTCCGTTTGCGGATAACCTGGCAGCATGTTCTTTCCGCATAACGAGCATTTCACAGAAGACTACGCAGTCGGAGGTAAGCCGCTGCGTCCGCAAGGGTGTCCACACTGCGTCGGATCCAGCAGCTGCATACTCAATGCAAGACGACTTGGAAGGTAGCCTCGCGCGATTCCTCTCGGGCGGGCAAAGAGTCCTTCAATAAATCGATACCTCGAACTTTCTCGCACCCCTCAGACGGTCACTGAAGCCGATTGATCGCGCTCAGTCGTTTACCGACGACGCCGATACCTTTATCGTAGTCCTCGTGAACGTGGCGGAGGCGATTGTGGAGGTTAAGAACCGGCTCGGACTTCATCTCCGGGCCGCATCCGCGCTCGCGCAGACGGCGGCGAAATTCGCCTCGAAGATTCTGATCGGCACCGGCGAGGATCTCGTCAACGCCAAGAGCATGACCAATCTCATGATGCTGGGCGCCGCCCAGGGCTCCAAGCTAAAACTCCGATGCGAGGGCCCCGACGCTCGCGAAGCCCTGAAAGCAGTGCAAACCCTATTCGACGACCGCTTCGGCGAAGAATAGGCTTCCTCTCCCCTAACTCAACGGGCGAGGTAACTCAGAAAGCCCTCAAGCCAATTGACACGTCCTGCGTGCAGTGAAGTTATGGCGTTGCCACGTTCGCGGCGGCGCGTTAGCAGGGAGTGCTGTGGCAAGTGCAATAGCCGAGCAGGTCAGGAGCGGCGCGGACGCGCGCGCGAAGTGGTTCGTCTCGGGGCCGGCGATCGTTGCTTATATCGCCTGCCTTGAATTCCCGATTCATCTGCCGAACCCGGGCGGATACGGATTTTTTATCGACGAGCTTTATTTCATGGCCTGCGGCCAGCATCTGAGCTGGGGCTACGTCGATATGCCTCCGCTCACGGCGGTGCAGGCATGGGCGGCAAGAGCGCTGTTTGGCGATTCGCTTCTCGCGATTCGGATTTTCCCGGCCATCGCCGCGGCCGGACTGGTCATCATCACAGGCGCGATCGTGCGACAACTCGGCGGCGGACGATTCGCTCAGACTCTCGCCGCGCTCGCTGTGCTGTTTGCTCCGTTCTATCTCAGCTTTGGCAGCTATCTGTCGATGAATTCGATCGAGCCACTACTGTGGATGGGATGCGCGATGATCGTAATCCGGATGATCCAGACCGGCGACGTCAGGCTGTGGATATGGTTTGGCGTGCTCGCCGGAATCGGGCTCGAGAACAAGGACACGATGCTCGTGTTCGGGTTCGCGCTGGTGGCCGGCCTGATGCTGACGGCGGAGCGGCGCTTGATGGCGAACCGATGGTTCATCCTGGGCGGGCTGCTGGCGTTCGCGATCTTCCTGCCGAATCTCATCTGGCAGATCCAGCATCATTTTCCTCATCTCGAGATGCTTGCGAATATCAGACGTAGCGGGCGCAACGTCGCGATCGGTCCGATCGGGTTCATCGGGTGGCAACTGCTGGGCATGCAACCTCTGGCGGCTCCGATCTGGCTGTGCGGCTTGTATGCGTTTCTGTTCAGCGACGCCGTCAGGCCGTATCGCGCGCTCGGCTATGCGTACCTGGTGTCGCTGCTCCTAGTGCTGATCAGCGAGGGAAGATTTTATTACCTGGCGCCCGCGTATCCGATGTTGCTGGCCGCAGGAGCCGTTGTTATCGAAAAGTGGACTGAGCGACCGGGACGCGGATGGATGAGGCCAGCGTACCTCGGTCTGGTCGCGGTGACCGGCGCAATGATAGCGCTCAACACCCTGCCGTTGCTGCCTCCTCGCGAGTATATCGAGTACACGCGATTCATGGGGTTCTCGGAACCAAAGTTCGAGAATCGCAAGTCGAGTGACCTGCCCCAGTTCCTCGCAGATAGGTTCGGATGGCCCGAGATGGTCGCGGCAACCGCAAAGGTCTACAACGATTTGCCGCCTGAGCAGAGGGCACGAACGGCGATAATCGGGAGCAACTATGGAGAAGCGGGGGCGATAGATTTCTACGGGCCCGCGCTCGGCCTCCCCAAGGCAATCAGCGGCCACGTCAATTACTGGTATTGGGGCCCGAGAGACTACAGCGGCGAAAGTGTGATCGTGCTCGGCGCGCCGCGGGAGCGATTGGAGCAAGGCTACGCGAAGGTCGAACCGAAGGCCGAGGTGGGCAATCAGTACGCGATGGCAAATGAGCACTTCACGATATATTTGTGCACACAACCCAGAGGGGGCCGCACGTTGGCGCAGATTTGGCCGAGGTTAAAAAATTGGGACTGAGCCGAGCTGGCCCCGCGACCGAAACCCCTTCCCGGTCGCTACCTTGATTCTGTCCGATTGGTCAGTTATACCTTCACTACCGAAAATCTTGAGGAGCGCTGCTGATTTTTCACTTTTCACGCTCGCGCACGCGCTATACTCAACCCTCTGGAATTGAACACATTTGAACGCCTCAGTCGCGCGCGCCGCCTGCATAAGTTGAATCCAAATCTTGCCCGAAAAGGCGCTCCAAGGAGCTATCGCGAATAATGCCGCTTAAGGATTTCCTGTTCACGTCAGAGTCCGTCTCCGAAGGCCATCCGGACAAAATGTGCGACCAGATTTCGGACGCCGTCCTCGACGCCCTCCTTAAAGAAGATCCCAACTCGCGCGTCGCACTCGAGACGCTCGCCAAGACCGGGCTCATCGTCCTCGCCGGTGAGATTACCAGCCGCGCAAAACCCGACTATGTGAAAATCGCGCGACAGACCGCGCTCGACATCGGTTACAACAGCTCCGAGGTCGGCTTCGACGGCAACATGTGCGCCGTCCTCACCGCGATCGAGCCGCAGTCGGCCGACATCTCGCAGGGCGTGACCGAGGGCGAAGGCCTCCACAAAGAACAGGGCGCCGGCGATCAGGGCCTGATGTTCGGCTTCGCGTGCGACGAGACTCCCGAGGTGATGCCGCTGCCGATCGCGATGGCGCATCGGCTGATGGAGAATCTCACCAAGCTCCGCAAAAGCAAGCAGCTCGATTTTCTGCGCCCCGACGCCAAGAGCCAGGTCACGGTGCGCTACCTCGATAACCGCCCGGTCGAAGTGACCGCGGTCGTCGTCTCAACCCAGCATTCACCCGACGTCAAATACGAAACCATCCGCGAGTCGATAATCGAGCAGCTGATCAAGCAGACCATCCCCGCGCAGTACCTTACCCGCTCGACCGTCTATCACGTCAATCCGACCGGCAGCTTCATCATCGGCGGACCGCATGGCGACTGCGGACTCACCGGCCGCAAAATAATTGTGGACACCTACGGCGGCTACGGCCGTCATGGCGGCGGCGCGTTCTCGGGCAAGGACCCGAGCAAGGTCGATCGCTCGGCGTGTTACATGGCGCGTCACGTCGCGAAAAATGTCGTCGCGGCAGGACTCGCGACCAAATGCGAAATCCAGGTCGCGTATGCGATCGGCGTCGCCGAGCCGGTCTCGCTGCTGGTCGACACCTTCGACACCGGCATCGTGCCCGAGAACAAACTCTCCGCAACCCTGCGCGAGTTGTTCGATTTCCGTCCCGCCGGAATTATCAAGACGCTCAACTTGAAGCGCCCGATCTATCAGCCGACCGCCGCCTACGGACATTTCGGCCGCAATCCCCACGACGGATTGTTCCCGTGGGAGCGGACTGACATGGCCGAGACCCTGCGCAACGCGTTCGGCCTCAACGGCCGCAGCTGATCGCGAACGCAAGCTGCTTCACCAAACTAGATATTTCACTTTCCTGAAAAAAATTGGAGTTTTGAATTAGATGGCCACGTCCGCGAGAAAGCTTAAAGCAGTTTCAAAATCCCGCACCAACGGCAACGGCCGCGACTTCGACGTTCACGATCTCGGACTCGCCGAGGCGGGCCGCAAGCGAATCGAATGGGCCGACAAGCAGATGCCCGTGCTGCGACGCCTGCGCGAGCGATTCGCCAAGGAACTGCCGCTCAAGGGCCAGCGGATGGGTGCGTGCCTGCATATCACCTGCGAGACCGCCAATTTGCTCCGCACTCTGAAGGCAGGCGGCGCCGAAGTGATCGCATGCGCGTCGAATCCGCTCTCGACCCAGGACGATGTCGCCGCCGCGCTGGTCGATCAGTACGGCATTCCGACCTTCGCCATCCACGGCGAAGATCGCGATACCTACTACGCTCATCTGCGCGCCGTGCTCGAACGCCGTCCGACGATCACGATGGACGACGGTGCTGACCTCGTCAGCCTGCTGCACACCGAGTTCGCCAATCAGGCCGACGATGTGAAAGCCAGCATGGAGGAAACCACCACTGGCGTGATCCGGCTGCGCGCGATGGCCAAAGACGGCGCGCTGAAAATCCCGGTTGTCGCCGTCAACGACGCGCAGACCAAGCATCTGTTTGACAATCGCTACGGCACCGGACAGTCTACCCTGGACGGCATAATCCGCGCGACCGGGGTACTCATCGCGGGCTCGGTGGTGGTCGTCGCAGGTTACGGCTATTGCGGCCGCGGCATCGCGTCACGCGCACGCGGCCTCGGGGCCGACGTGGTGGTCACGGAAGTCGATCCGATTCGCGCGCTGGAAGCCGCGATGGACGGGTTCCGCGTGATGAAAATGATCGACGCGGCGAAAGTCGGCGATATTTTCATCACCGCGACCGGCGACAAGCACGTCCTGACGTCCGCGCATTTCACCCAGATGAAGGACGGCGCGTTCCTGAGCAACTCGGGCCATTTCGATATCGAGATCGACGTCGCCTACCTGAACGATGCCGCGAAGAAAGTCGATCGTGACGTAACCCGCAACATCGACGCCTACCATCTCTCCAACGGCCGCATCGTGTACTTACTCGGCGAAGGCCGCCTGGTTAACCTCGCATGCGCAGAAGGCCATCCCGCACAGGTGATGGACATGAGCTTCGCCACGCAAGCGATGGCCTCGGAGTGGGCAGCAAAGAGCCCTCAGATGACAGTCAAAGTTCACGAAGTGCCGATCGAGATCGAACAGGAAATCGCGGGCGTGAAACTCGCCGCGATGAGCATCAAGATCGACACGCTCACCGCCGAGCAGCGCAAATACCTGGCCAGCTGGGAATCCGGCACCTAGCCGCTATGCCGCGCGTCGATGACCTCGGGCGCGTATGGGACGGATTGGGCGAATCAACACTTCGGCCGGAATCCCGAAGCGTTCGTTCAATCGCCGAATCATTTCCAGCGAGAGCGGGCGCTTGCGGTTCATCACTTCGTACACTCGGCTTCGCCCGCCGATCACACCGATCAACGCGGCTTGGTCGAGTCCTTGTTGCTCGAGCCGGAACCGAATCGCCTCAATCGGGTCGGGCGGATCGATCGGGAAGTGCTTGCTCTCGTATGCATCGACCAAGGTCACTAATACGTCTAGCTTGTCACCTTCGGCAGTTCCTTCCTTCGCTCCCCACAAACGCTGAATCTGTCGCAACGCCCTCTCGTGATCCACATTATTTCGAATTGGTTTAATCTCCATACTCAACCGTCCTTGCATCGATTCTGTCGTAGTCCCTATGCGATCCGATCCATTTGACAAATATAGCTTGTCGGCGAAAGTCGATCGCGACCACCAACCGGTAGTCGTTGCCTTTAATGTTGAACACGACACGATCGCTGCTGACGATACTGGCGGTGCCATAGTTCCGCTTCACATCGGCCGAGGTGCGCCATTCGGCGCGACTCGCTTCTCGAAACCACGCATCGAGCGCAGCCGTCACCGCCTTTCGACTCTGCTGTCCCTTGAGCGACTCCGCGAATTGCCTCAAAGTTCGTCGTGCCACTACGCGCACTCTCAAGATCTTAGCACTGTTCCCAAATCGGGAACAATCTGAATGAGGATACGACGATGAAGCAAGAAAGAATCGACATCGAACAGGCGCGGCGCGCTATCGGACTCCGACTCGTCACGCTTTCGATGGTTCCCAGTCCGTGGAGTGAAGCGCTCAAGGGCATCCTGCATATCAAGCAGCTGCCGCACGCGCGGGTCGCGCACGTCTTCGGATCGCCGACGCAGACCCTCCAGGACTGGAGCGGGCAGGATAGCTTTCCCGTTATCGCCTGGAACGACGAGCGTCCGCTCTCGAGGTGGATCGATCAGCTCAACCTGGCTGAGCGGTTGGCGCCGACGCCTCGCCTGATCCCGGAGCGGTTCGAGGATCGCGTCCTGATGTTCGGCTACTGCAACGAGCTATGCGGCGAGAATGGCATCGGATGGACCGAGCGGCTGCGCGCCGTGCACGAGCAACTAACCACACCCGGCGGCGATTCCATGGGTGTCTCGGCATATCTCGGAAAGAAATATGGCTACACGCCCGAGATCGGCGCACGCGCCGCCGAGCGAGTCGCGGCCGGCCTGACCGCGCTTGCAGCGCGGCTCGAGCAGCAAAAGGGACGCGGTAGCCGATTCTTCATCGGCGATTCGCTGTCGGCGATGGATATTTATTGGGCAGCGTTCTCGAACATGTTGAAACCGCTCCCGCCCAAGTTAATGCCGATGCACGAGAGGATGCGCGCGATGTTCACGACAACCGATCCGACAGTCGTAGCCGCACTCAAGCCGATACTGATTGAGCATCGCGATTTCATCTTCAAGAACTATCTCGAGCTACCCATCGATCTCTCGTAGCGCAATAGCGAGACCGCCCCGTTCCAATCGCGAAGCTTGCAGTAAGAGTCTTCCAGCGATAAGAAATTATTATCTCGACACGGAGGTTCCAACGATGGTTTACGAAGGAATCTTGCTGCTGGTCGGTACCTTTCTCGTACTAGCGATTGGTTTTTGGAGAGCGGCGGAGCGCGAGATGAAGCGCACGCCGACTCAACAATCGGAGTTGCGCCTTAAGACCCAATAAATGCAGAAGTGCCACGTTCGAGTGAGCGAGCGCGGTGGCGTAGCCGCAGTTTAAGGCGCCTTGAGTTCGGCGTCAGGCGTCTGATCGAGATAGTCGCCCGCGGACAAGTGACGCGGATTGCGATCGTGGATAGCTCGCACCAGACACTTCAGCGCTAAGATCAATTCGTGCTCGCTGAGCCGCGGGTATAACACTCGCGCGAGACGGCTGCCGTCGCGGGCGCCGCCCACCATCAGGACGTAGTCATTCTTGCCGTAGCCGATTATTCCGATCTCGGCGGTCGGCGGACGCGAGCAACTGTTCGGGCATCCAGCCATCCGGATCATCACGTCGACGTCGCCGAGCCTCTCGCGCTCCAGCGCCGCGAGATAGCGCGGTAGCGCGCGTTCCGCATGCGTCATTGCAAGGCCGCAGGTTGGCTTGGCCGGACACGCCATCGCGAGCCGACGAATCGCCGGCACGGCGCCGTCAAACGCGACGCCATGATCCGCAAGCGTCCGCTCGATCCATTCGCGGCGCGAGGCCGGGATGTGGGCGAGTATCAGATGCTGATTGGGCGTGACGCGCACGCCGATTCCGTCTACTTCCGAGACGATGCGCCGAATTGCACTTCGATATTTGATCGTCGCCGTGTCGCTGACTCGCCCACTGGGAATCATGATTCCAACGTAGGAGAAATTCCCGGCGCCGGCTTGCCGATGCCATCCCAAATGATCGCGGACCGGCGGCAGCGGTACCGGCTCGGCGTCTTCGAGCGCGATTCCGAAGCGGTCGCGCAACGTCTGTTTGACCGCGTCGACGCCGATGCGGCGAATCGTGTACTTCCAGCGTGCGGCGCGCCGATTCCGGCGCTCGCCATGCTCGCGCTGAATCGTTGCGATCGCGCGTACCGTGTCCACCACCTGCTCGCGTTGCACTACTCCGAGGTAAAGCGCGAGCAACGGCATCGTCGCAGGCTGGTTGTGCGTCGCGCCCATCCCGCCGCCGCTGTACAGGTCGTAGCCCGTGACTTCGCGACCGCTGATGCGCGGGAGGAACCCGACGTCCTGCGTCAGCAGATCGACGCTATTGTCTTGCGGATGCGCAAAGCCGACTTTGAACTTTCGCGGCAGGTATTGCGCGCCGTAGATCGGTTCCTCGGAGTTCAGCGGCGCTACCTGTTGCCCATTCTGATCGGCAAGAAAAACCTGGTAGTAAGCGGAACTCCGCGGCGCCATCTCGCGTGCCACTGCATGCGCCAGTTCGTGCGAATCGAGTGGCAGCTCGGCGTCGAGATCGTCGATCGGGCTCGCGACCGTGTTGCGATTCACGTCGCCGCACGCGCCGAGCGTCGTGAGCTGGTAGCCGCTATCGCTCTGGCTCGTGTTGATGTGGCGAATCAGCGCGCTCAGACTGTGCCCGCGCACGAAATGGAACTGGACACCCTGGCGCGCCGTAAGCCGAATGCTCCCGTCGGCATAAAGATCCGCGGCCGCGTCGAGTGCGAGCCATTGCGTGGGTGTGAGCTCGCCTGCGGGAACCTTGACCCGCACCATGAAAATGAAATCGCCGTCTTTCTTCCCGCTTTCGTTGCGCTCGCGTTGTTTGTAGATGCCGAAATGCTTGGAGATTTCCTTCGCGTGCTCGCTGATCGTCTCGGCCTGGCGCGCACTCAACGCGTCGATTTCCAATCGCATCGTATGCCGGCTCTCGTGAGTCGAATGAACATAGAACAGCCCTTCGCTCGATTGCTTGAGCCGCTCGACGGTCGACATCTCTGCCAAGCTCGCGTTGTCGAGCGTGACCGGCAGATGGTCGCGGTGATGCTTGGATTCCATTGGAATTGTAGGGCGCGAGCTAGTCGTCGATTTTTACTTTCGACCAGCGGCGATAGATCTCGCCGCATCCGATCGACGCACCTATCAGCAGCAACGCGAGGAAGAACTTCGGCGACAGCGGATGCCATAGGGCGTCGCCCAGGAAGGCGTACAGAATCGTTCCCGGAATCATGCCGATCATCGTTGCCCAGAAATAATCGTGAAACGTGATCGGAGACGCGCCTGCCAGCAGGTTCAGCGCGTTGTACGGAATCACGGGGACCATCCGCAGGTAGAGGATTATCTGGAAACCGTGCTTCGCGATTCGCTGCAGCATCGCGTGGAATCGCTCGCCGACAATTCGCTCGACGAACGACTTGCCGAGAAATCTTCCCGCCGCGAACGCCACCACCGCGCCGACGTCGCCGCCGATGAGCGAATAGACCGATCCCCACTTGGTGCCGAACGCCAGTCCGCCCGCGATCGTCATCACTGCGCCGGGCACCAGGAACGACGGCCCGACTGCGTACAACAGCATGTAGACGACCGGGCCCCACGCGCCCCACTTGATCACCTCGGCCTTGACCGTGGTGGGATCGCTGAACCAATTCCAGTGCTCGATGAGCAGCCAGATTGAGCCGCCGATGATGATCGCGATGATCGCAAGCTTGACGGCGTTCATCAGCCACGAGCCGTTGGCGTGCGGCTTGTTCGATTCAGCGCTGATGGGATTGATCGCGGCCACGATCCTTAAATGATATTGGTCGGCGGCGCGGCGAGACAAGGCTTTGCGCGCGCGTTGTAGGCAAATCGCGATGCTACTAAAGTCGGCGCAGTGATCAAACAAAATTACAAAGGAACATCTATATGAACGAACTCGCGGATAAAGTTGCGATCATCACCGGCGGCGGTTACGGAATCGGCAAACAGATCGCGCTGAAATACGGCGCGGCCGGCGCGAAGATCGTGATCGCGGCGCGTTCGGTCGAGCCGATGAAGCAGACCTGCGCCGAGCTCGAGCGCATCGGCGCGCGTGCGATTCAAGTGAGCACCGATGTCTCGAAGGAAGCCGACTGCGCCAAGATGGCGGCTGAGACGATGAAAGCGTTCGGGCGCATCGACATTCTCGTCAACAACGCCGGCATCTCGGGACCGACCAAGCGAATCACAGACATGTCGCTCGCCGAATGGCAGGAGACCATCGACATTGACCTCACCGGCACATGGCTCGCGACTCGCGCCGTGCTGCCGACGATGGACCAGCAGCGATCCGGCAACGTCATCAACATTTCGTCGGGCGCGGGCCGGCGCGGCTATCCGATGCGCTCGCCGTACGCGGCGGCGAAGTGGGCGATGATTGGGCTCACGCAAACCGTGGCCGGCGAATGGGGTCAGCGCGGCATCCGATGCAACTGCATTTGTCCCGGCGCAATCGAGGGCGAACGAATCGAACGCGTGATGCGTGCGCGGGCCGAAGCGCTCAAGCAGCCGTACGAACAAATCAAAGCCGGTTTCCTGTCGCAGGCGGCGCTGGCGAGAATGGCGACCGAAGAGGAAGTCGCGCGCGTCGCGATGTTCCTCGCGCTCGACACCTCGGCGGGAATGACCGGTCAGACGCTGAACGTCGACTGCGGCAGCATCATGAATTAGGTGCGGATCTTGTAGCAGAAAAGAATCTTGAATCGCGCGCATTACAAGGCGCGGTGAACAAGGGCCCTCACCTTTGATCTTCTTCCTTGCAGGGAGAGGGGAATCAGCGGGCGATGTCGTTGTCGCGGACGGTGCTGGCGAAGCCATTACTTTCGAGGCGCTTCATCAGTTCGCGTGCGAGGACGGGCGAGCGATGGCGTCCGCCGGTGCATCCGAGGCCGACTGTCAGGTAGCTCTTTCCCTCGCGCTGATAGAGCGGAATTAGAAAATCGAGCAGGCGCCCTACTTCGTCGATGAAGCGTTGCGACTCCGGCTGCGCCATCACGTATTCGTGCACGCGCGGGTCAGTGCCAGTGAGTGGCCGCAACTCGGGAATAAAAAACGGATTCGGAATAAATCGCACGTCGAGCACGACGTCCATCCCGACCGGCAATCCGTACTTATAGCCGAATGACACGATCGAGACCGACATCCGCGATCCCGCGTTTGCGCCCAGCACGGCCGCGGTGACCACTTCGCGCAGTTCGTGGACGGTGAGCGTGGTCGTGTCGATCACGCGGTTGGCGCGCTCACGCATTTCGGCCAACGCGAGACGTTCCACGCGAATACTCTCGGCAACCGTCGCTCCGCTCGCAGCCATTGGATGCGGTCGGCGGCTCTCAGAGTAGCGGCGCGCGAGCACGTCGTCGGACGCGTCGAGAAAAATTACTTCGGGATGAATTCCGTCGGCGTCAAGTTCAGCGAATATCCGCGGCCATTGCGGGAAGAACAGCCGCTCGCGCGAGTCCACTCCGAGTGCGACGCCCTTCAGCGCGGGATCGCGTCCGGCCGCGAGCTTCGCGACGTTGGGCGCCAGCGCTACCGGAAGATTGTCGACGCAATAGAAGCCCAAGTCCTCGAGCACGCGCATCGCGGAGGCGCGTCCTGAACCTGAAACACCGGTGACTATTATCAGGCGAGGTGGCTGAGGCGCGCTCATCAGGGTTGGTGCCGCGGCAGGAGGCGGCGCGAGTCCGTCACCTCAATACTTGTTGTCTTCTTCCTTGATCAGAGTGTACAGCTCGTCGCTGTCCTTGGCGGCCAGCAGGCGGCTTCGAAAAGAACTCTCTTTGAGCAAGCGCGAGACGCGCGCGAGGGCTTTGAGGTGCAAGCTCGCGGAATCCTCCGGCGCAACCAGCACGAAGAATAGTTGCGAGGGGCCGCCGTCGAGCGAGTCGAAATCGACTCCTTGCGCATGACGGCCAAACGCTCCGATTATTTTCGTCACCCCGCGCAGCTTGCCGTGCGGTATCGCGATTCCATCGCCGATCGCGGTCGAACCCAGCCGCTCGCGCTCCGCCAGTACCGCGGTCAGTTCAGCGAGTTTGATCTCCTTGTACTTGGCGGCCAGCGCCTTGGCGAGTTCATTCAAAACGTCGGGCTTGGTGGTGCCCTTCAAGTCGGCGATCACCATGTCGGAGCTGAGGATATCGGTAATTTTCATCTATACGTCCAGATTAAAATCTAAATCGAAATGGCGAGCGTAAACTGCGAGCCCCCGCGAATCAAATTTCCTCGCTCGAGCTCAAGACCTCGCCAGTCGAGAGCGACCTGACTTTCTTGGCCTTGAATTTTTCCAGATGCTTCTTCAATTGGCGACCGACGTTATCGGTAAGCAGATCGATCACCGAGTACAGATCCTTGGTCTCTTCCTGCGCGACCACCGACAGGCGCCCTGATTTGACTGTAACTTCGCCGTGCTGCCGATATTTGTCAACCGTGAGAATCAGGTGAGCCACGCAGGCCCGCTTGATCGACCTGCCAAAGTGCGCGAATTTTTTCTCCGCATAATCCTTGATCGCATCGGTCGGCTCGACGTGCCGAAACGTCACCGTGACTTCAGTTGTCGGAGCGTTCGCGATCCGCTCCGCGCGACGCACTTTTCGGATTGATGCTCGGCCGCGCTTGCCCTTCCCGTGGTTTTTATTCATCTGTCTTTTCGCCGCTACGCCAGGAGTCTCATCCGATCTGCTTGCGATTCGCCGACGGCGGAATTCCCATCGCCTGCCGATACTTCGCCACCGTGCGACGAGCGATATTGATCTGCTTGGCGCGCAGCATCTCCGCGATCGCCTGATCCGAGAGCGGGCTTTGCGGAGTCTCCGACGTCACCATCCCGCGGATCTGTTCCTTCACCGTCTCGGCGCTTACGTCTTCACCGCCGGCGCCTTTGACCCCCGAAGTGAAGAAAAATTTGAGCTCGAAAATTCCCTGCGGCGTGTGCGCGTACTTGTTGGCGGTCGCGCGGCTGATAGTTGATTCGTGCATCCCGATGTCTTCGGCGACATCCTTGAGCACCAGCGGTTTCAGCAGGCTGATTCCGTGATCGAAGAACGCGCGCTGGAACTTCACGATCGACGTTGCAACTTTGAAGATCGTTTGCTGGCGCTGGTAAATCGATTTCACCAGCCATCGCGCCGAGCGCAGCCGCTCCTGCAGGTACTCACGGGTCTCCGGCGCCACGTCGGCGTCGTTGAGCACCCGCTGATAGTAACCCGCCAGGCGTAGGCGCGGCACCGCGTCGCGATTAAGCGTGACTACGTAATCCTCGCCGACCTTGTGAATATAAACGTCGGGCACCACGTAAGTCGGCTCGTCGCCGCCGTAGTCGCGCCCCGGCTTGGGCTCGAGCAGCGAGATTACCTTGGCCGCCTGCCCTACGGTCTCGACTGGCACGCTCAGAACCTTGGCGATTTCCGCGTAACGATGCTTCTCGAGCAAGTCCAGATGATCGCGGATGATTCGCGCCGCCAGCGATTCTTCCATCCCGAGGTTCTGCAGCTGCGCGAGCAGGCATTCGCGAAGATCGCGGGCTGCGACGCCGGGCGGATCGAAACGTTGCACGCGCGCGAGCACGCGCTCGACTTCAGCCGGCGCAATTTCGAGCTGCGCCGCCAATTCCTCGACCGGGGTTTCGAGATATCCGTCCTCGTTGAGATTGTAGATGATGGTCGCGCCGATCGGCTGGTCGGATTCGGCCATGTTCGACATTCTCAGCTGCCACATCATGTGGTCTTCGAGCGAACTGCGGCGCAGCGGCGTGTTTTCGAGCGCGCTGCGATGGTCATCGTCGTTGTCGGCCGGCGCGGTTTCCTGCCAGTTGTTCGAGTAGGTCTCGAGATACTCGCGCCAGTCGAGCTTTTCGAGATTGTTGAGCTCTTTGATCTCGAGCGCGGCATCGCGCGCTTCGACTTCGATCGTCGATGCGGGCTTTTCCTCGCGCGAGCCGGTTTCCCAATCGTCGTCGGAATTGTTGCCGTTAAGACCGTCGCTCTCGGGAGGCAACGGTTCACCGTCGGCCGGTGCGGCGGCTTCGGGATCTGACACTTCGGATTCGGACGCCGCTTCGGCGGGACTTTGATCAAGCGGCTCGAGCATCGGATTCTGCTCGAGTTCCGACTGCACGATCGCTTCCAGTTCAGGGAGCGAAAGCTGCAGAATCTTGATCGCCTGTTGCAGCTGCGGCGTCATCACCAGCTGCTGGCGAAGCCGCAAATCCTGTCCGAGTTTTACTTCCAGCGCCATCGCAGAATTGCCTACTGTACCGCCGTCGCTCTAGGTTCCTGGGTGGCACCCGGCGAGGCGTCCGAATGAGGGAAAAGCACGGCATGGGCGCAATCGACCACGCTCTGGCTGGTATTCAAAAATACCGTGATCTTGCAGCCGGTGATCTGATCGTTGCCGTCATGAGCGACGGGGCTGCCGGTTAAAATCACGGTGCGCTTGGTTTGGTCCATCACGCCGTGCTGGCCGGTGGCCCATCGAGTGCCCTGGCTGAGACGAACGTTTCCGTCCGCAACCATGTCCTTCATCTGTTTGAAATCTTTGTCGAAATAATTGACCCGCAGCTGATCGCTCGTAAGTTGCGAGTCCGCCTGGGTAGCGTGCACATCTCCGACCCACAGAACGGAATGATTTTGATAGTCGAGCGACATCGATTTGGACTTTATGTAAATCGGGGCCTTGCTGTTCCCGAATTGCATGCCGCCAAAGGCACCGCCCTGCTGTGCGGGCGGATTCGATGCGACAGTAGTATTGTCGCCACCCGCGGTACCGGACGACGCCGCCCTATGCATCTTGTGCGGCGCAGCAGCAGCCTCGGCCGGAGCGCTCACTACTGCGGGAGCGGTCGCTGCCGCGGGAGCAGCGGGAGGTTCGGGATTGGCACTGTCAGCCGGTATCGGCGCCATCACCATCGGCGGAGCGATCGCACCTTGCGGAACGGTCGCGGCGGTGGTCACCGGCGTCGAATCGGGAATAGCCGCTGCAGGAGCGGTCGTCGTGGTCGTAGCGATTGAAGGAGCGGCGGCGGGTGCGACGTCGGCTGCTGTCACCGGCACGTCCGGCGCCGACGGAGGC
>NZ_JBAUYR010000133.1:0-14654 GCF_049584895.1 Binatus sp. (SeqCode) | reverse complement strand
CCGGTGAACAATGCGGTCAGATACGCTGCGCTGATTTCCATCTAATTTCTTCCTCGTCTGTTTTCGCTGAACGTCATCTTCACGCGGATGCGGTTGCCTGGTGCCAGAAATCCACCCAGACCTGCCCGCTTTGATCGATCGCGACTACGGTTCCTGCCGCCGCGTATTGCTGGACGCTTGCGCCGCTCGCGCGATCGGTGGCCGTGACGTTGTTGTCGTCGAGTGCGAAGCACACCAGCCCGATTTGCGCGACCCCGACCGATCCGTCGGTCGCGTAGAGGAACACTCCCTTGCGCGCGGTGATCGAAATCGCGCCGGCGACGCCGGGATTGTTGATCGCGTTCTGTCCAGGAATTCCGTTCTTGACGTATTCGGCGCGGCCCACGACCTTGAGCGCATTCGCGACGGTCGTCGTCGCCGAAGGCGGGACCGCGTTGCCGGCCGCGTTCAGCGCGACCATTCCGCCGAGGTAAACGTTGGTGTTCGCCTCGACCGGGTACACGCGCATCCTGCCGCCATCGGCCATCTCGGGCGTATTTCGTGCAGTGGTTAGAGCCGCCATCTTTTCACCTATTTCAGTATTAAGAGCGCGAGTTAGTCCTGGTTGTTTCGAAGGTCCGCGTTGCGGGCTGCTGCGTTTCGGAGCTCGGCGTCGCTCCGTTCGAGGCTCAGGAAATCCGCCCGGCCGCGCTTGCGATGGATAAATTCCGAATGCTTGAGGCCCAGCTGCGCGCAGATTGCTAGTTCTGCCTGGTTGAGGCCGCCGCCTGCACGCCGGTCCGCGGGAGGCTCTCCGCCGAGGCCGAGGTTTTCGCCGACGATCGACGGCTGCTTGGCGGCGAACGCCTGGAAGCCGCGTGCATCGGCGGCGCAGTACGCGATCGCCCATTCGCGCTGGGCCGGGACGATCTTGCCCGCGCGAATCGCGTCCTCGACCGTATGCGCGGCGCGTTCGCGCGCGCGCTCAGCCTTGAGCGCGTTGAGCTCGGTGAGTGCCCGCTCGAACTCGGCCATCGCGACGTAATGCGCGGGGTCGTGTGCATGCGTGCTAGTCGACTGTGACGACGCCGCATCGCCGGCCGCGCGCAGTTCGCGCACTTTTGCGACGACGTCCGCAACCGTTGCGTTGCCCTCGAGGCTCAGCAGCTCGCGCAATTCCTGGGTTGGAAATTCCATGGGTTGGTCCTTGGTTTCGTTGTCGGCCGCCGCAGTGCGCGACGCCGCAATCGCGGTCAAATGGAGGTTTGGATTGTTGGTGAGCCCGGCTCGGAGCAGCCGCGTCACCGTTCCGTCTTTCGGATCGAACTGAAACACGGGCGAGACGTATCGGTACTCGCGCGCGACAATCGAACTTGCGGCCCGCGTGGTCCACTCAACCCGTCCCCACACGGCTCCCCTGCGCACTTCCAGCTCCCGAATCCATCCTGCCGCCGGAGCGGGCCGTCCCTCGGGAGCGCCGAAATCGGTGGCATGGTCGTAGTCAATCGGCAGGCCGGCATTCATCTGCATCGCGGTGGTGGACGCGATCACGGCGGTCGGATCGTCGAGGCGAAACGGCCCGCGACCGTCTCGCCCGTAAAAGACTCCCGCCGGGAGCAGCTCGATCCATTCGGGCGCAGAGGCCGCGCCTTCGCCCATTGCTGGTGCGGAGGCGGGCGCACCGGCGGTATCGATCACGAACGAAGGAATCAGTTTGCCCGCCTGCGTCTCGTTTTCACCGCCGGTGCGTGTCGTGAGGTGTTGCATCGAGGCGCATTGTGCTCCGAGTTCAGAGGTTGCGTAAGGATGAACAGTTCATCCCTGAACTTTTGTGGCCTAGTAGGTAGGGTGGTGAACACAAAGAGTTAACGGCGTAACGCGTCGCGTACGATATTCCGGTCCCCCCTTTCCAACATGGAAAGGGGGCTAGGGGGATAGGACGCGACGATTCCCTAATTTCTGGTTCCCTTTCCCGCTCGGGAAGGGGTTAGGGGTTAGGTTCCGCGCACCGGAGGCTCGCGTTCTTGTGCTTGGGGCTGGTACAAATCTGCGCACGATGAAAGCTGGAACTAGTGTGATCGAAGTAGTTACGCTGCGGGTTGAGCGCGAGGCCGTCATTCTCGAGTCGATCGATTGGCGGGTTCAACGCGGCGAGCATTGGGCAATTCTTGGCGCCAACGGCTCCGGCAAGACTTCGCTGTTGCGCGCGCTCACCGGATATCTGCCGCCGACTGCCGGCGAGATTCGCGTGCTCGGCGAGACCTATGGACGCTTTGATTGGCGCGATCTGAGAACCCGGATCGGACTGGTCAGTTCCAGCGTTCATCAGATGATGGAAGACGGCGAGACGGCTCTCAAAGCGGTCGTGAGCGGTCGTTATGCGCAAATTGGATACTGGGGCGAGATGCGCGCGGAGGACCGGCGCGCCGCCGTCGCGATTCTGCGCCGGATCGAGGCGTACGATCTGCGCGATCGCCCGTGGCGGTTTCTGTCGCAGGGCGAGCGCCAGCGCGTGCTGATCGGCCGCGCACTGATGGCGTCGCCGAAACTGCTAATCCTCGACGAGCCGTGCGCCGGACTCGACCCTGTGGCGCGCGAGCACTTCCTGCAATTCATTCAGCGCATCGCCCGAGTTCGCGGCGCGCCCACGACGGTGCTGGTAACGCATCACGTCGAGGAGATCGTCCCGATTTTTTCGCATGTGCTGGTGCTCAAATCGGGCCGCGTGCTCGCCGCGGGACCGCGTGCTCGAGTACTCACTTCCGCAACCTTGTCCGACGCTTTCGCGGCGCCGGTGCATCTCACTCGCGCGCGCGGCAGATTCGCGCTGTCCGTGCGCGCCGATCGTGGGATTGTGATTTGAGGTTGGTCAGACGAGTGGGTGGCCGTCCTGCTAGTGGGGCGGGCCGGCGTGCCCGCCATCCTCGCGCCCTATAAAAGACCCTCACCCTTTGAAAGGGGAAGCGGCAGCAGCTTATTTCGCCTTGCCTTTGATCTTCACCTTGACCCCGTTCTTTTTAGTGGGATCGTCACTGGTGATCGTGATCGTGCTGCTCGTCGATCCCTTCTTGGTCGGCGAGTACACGATGGTTACGTCGTCTTGTGCTCCGGAGTTGAGCTCGAACGATCCTCCGCCCGTCTCGGTGAACGGCGGGTCTTTGGGCGCGGGCACTGTGACGTTGAGCGGGCCTGAGCCGACGTTCGTAATCGTGACGGTCCCGCTCACCATCGCGGACGGAGCCGCTTTCAGGTTTAACGTCTTCGGGCTCACCTCGATCCGCCCGCCGCCCGGCGTCGGAGTCGCGGTTGGTGTTGCAGTCGCGGTGGGTGTGACGCCGGTCGAGGTCGCGGTCGCCGTCGGCGATATGCTGGGCGTTGGCGTGGCCGAGATGCTCGCGGTCGGGGTCGCTGTAATCGAAGCAGCCGGAAGCGCGATGCCATAGGGCATATCGATCCCGCTATCCTTGCCGGCGATGGTCGCGGTCGGCGCGATATTGCCGTCGGTGCCGGCCGCATAAACGGTGACGCTGTCGCTGTTCAGATTGGCGACGTAGATGTTCGCGTCGGCATCCAGCGCAATTCCCGTCGGACTATCAAGCGCGGTCATGTGGCCGGCGATGGTGGCGGTTGGCGCGACGTTGCCGTTGCTGCCGGCGGGATACATCGTGACGCTGCCGAGCCCGTTCTCCCCGCCAATCTCGTTCGCCACGTAGATATTGCCGCCGGAATCCAGCGCGATGCCGAACGGAAAGGCGAGGTCCGTTTGGCCGCCTGTGATAGTGGCAGTGGGCCTGACATTGCCGCTGCTGCCTGCCGCAAAGATCTCGACGCTGCGCGCGTTCGATCCGTTGCAATCCACGCCGCAATTGGTCACGTAGATGTTGCGGCTCGAATCGAGCGCGATGCCGGTGGGAAAATCGAACCCGGTCTTGCCGCCCGTGATTTTCGTGATTGGTGTGACGTTGCCGTTGGAGCCAAAGGGATAGACGGTAACGCTGCCAAGGCCGGACTCCCCTCCAAAATCGTTCGCAACGTAGATGTTCCCGCTGGAGTCCAGTGCGACGCCGATGGGCTCATCGAGGCCGGTGTCGTCGCCCTTGATAACGGCAGCGGGGTCGACATCGAAGGTACCGCCGCCGTCCGGGATATAGAAGTCATAACGATTGACGCTGGCAGGACCCGTGCCACCGCAAACCTTGCCGCAGATGGTGGTATAGAATCTCGTCAAACCGGCGATCCCGGTCGGAGCGATCGCGATGGCGACGGGCGCCTCGAAGCCGGTGTTCTGACCCGAGACGGTCGTGACGGTGGAAGGGTCGGTGCCGTCGCTGCCGGGCGCGTAGATGGTCACCGAGTTCCCGCCCAGGTCGACGACAAACGTTTGAGAGGTTTCGGCGGCCGTCAGCGCGTGCGATGAAGACATCCTGAACGCGGCCATAATCGCCAACGCGACCCCCACCGCGATCACAGTCGCACCAATCCGCGCCTTCCCCCTTGATTCTTTCATACGAATGTTCCCCCAAACCGCCTGTCAGAATGGCTGCTCATCGCGTCGGTGTCAAAGATGCCGCGAATGTAAAGCGGCGAGCCCGAGGGCTCGCCGCTTCTTCTACGCGAGTTGCTGTTTGCTATACGCCGCCCAACTACTTACCGGTGCCTGAGAGCGGTACCATCTGCGGCGCTCCAGACGCATTGTCGTTGACGATTAACGCGCCGGTCTGCAAGGTGTCGTCGCTGGGTTTGAAGGTGACCTCAACCTTGCAGCTGCTACCGGGCTTCAAGGTTTTAGCGCATTGCTTCGCGACTGCGAATGGTGCGCCAGTGGTAGTCTCGCTGGTGACCACTACATCAATTCCCGAATGCTTCGAGTCGGTATTCTTGATCGTCACCTCCTTCTTACTCGTCTTACCTATCTTGGTCTTATCCCCAAAGCTCACCGGGTTCGGCTTGAACGACAGCATCCCCAAAGGTGTCGGGGTTGACGTCGGAGTAGGACTGGCGGTGGCGGTCGCGGTTGCCGTCGCCGTCTTGGTCGCTGTCGCGGTGGCAGTCGGAGTGCCCTTGGTCGAAGTCGCAGTTGCGGTTGCCGTTGCCGTCTTGGTCGCTGTCGCGGTCGCCGTCGCAGTGCCCTTGGTCGAAGTCGCCGTTGCGGTTGCCGTGGCCGTCTTGGTTGCGGTCGCAGTCGCAGTAGGCGTGCCTCCGGTCGAAGTCGCAGTTGCCGTGGCCGTCTTGGTTGCGGTCGCGGTCGGCGTCGCAGTCGCGCCGGTCGCAGTCGCGGTCGGCGTCGGCTTGGTGAACGGCGTCGGACACGTATTGCCCGCTGGATTTATCTCCGTCAGGAACGCCGCGGTGCTCTGTTCCGAATCTGTAGTGTTGAAGTCGTTGTTGAAGAGCTGGTATCCGTTCGAGGTAACCGGGAAGTCAGTCGAATAGGTGCTGCCGACGACGTAGATGTCGTTCCCCGCCGAATTGAACGCGAGCCCCAATCCGATGTCCGCCATTCCTGATCCGCCGAGCAGGGTCGAGAACACCAGCTGACTCGCGGCCGCCAGCGACGGATTCAATTCGGACACGAACGCCGTAACCGGCACGTTGAAGCCCTCGAGCGAGATACCGCTGCTGTTGTTCGCGGCCTGGCATTTATTGGAGCTGACTGGAAAGGTGCTCACGTATCCGGTTTCCAACGCCGAGGCCGACGTCGTCAGACCCGTCACGTAAACTTTTCCACCGCTCTCCGCCATCGCGCCGATTGCGTCGCCAGTTCCGAAGGCACCAAGAATCGGGATCGTGATGCTAAATCCCGTTCCGCCAAAGTAGGTCGAATAGTCGATCTGGCTAAGTCCTGAGGTGCTGCTCGGCGTCAGCTCGCTGATAAATCCTGTCGTCGCCGGAGGTCCCGCCATCGTTTCCGCATCGTTGGTGGACTCGTATGGAGTTGCGCTGACAGGAAAGTTCGTCGACGCTGTCAGTCCTGCAACCCACACGTTCGACCCGTCAAGCACAATCGCGGTGCCCACGTCGCCAACCGAGACCAGTGCGTCTCCATTCCCCGAACCGCCCAGATAGCTGCCGTAGGTCAGCGCGCCGCTAGTCGTGTTGAACATCGCGACGTAGGCCATGCTCGTGGTGGTACCGCCGAGGAAGCCGGACTGTGCCGGATGGGCTGACAGCGGTATGTTGCTCGAGAACGCCGCACCGGTGATCGCAACGTCGGTGGCGGATTCGACCGATATTCCCAGGCCGACGTCGCCCTCCGAACCATTGCCGGTCCCGCCGTAATAGCTCGAATACAAGGGCAGTGCCCCTACGCCGTCACCACCCACCACCATAATGAACGCGTTGCTCAGTCCACCCTCACCGGTCGCGAGTTGGGACTGCGCAGCGGCCGGACTGGTAGTTACAACAAACCCGTCGAAGCCGCTGGCCACTGCGCCGCTGGTGCTCTGGGTCGATCCGACAATGTACGCGGCGCAATCCGACGCGCATCCCGGAACCAGCGCGACACGCGCCGCTGTGGCATTATGAGCGCCCGGGATGTAGCACGAATATTCGAGGCTGTCGCCGCCGGCCAGCAGTTCGGTCACGAAGCCCTGGTTGGTCGACGAGTTCGATCCGATATTAGCCTGCCCCCACGCTCCGCAGCTTGAGGTGCCCGGAAAAAGATCCTTGGGCGAATCGCCGTTCTGACCCGAGTAGGTCTGTCCCACCAC
This sequence comes from Binatus sp. (SeqCode), assembly GCF_049584895.1. GTDB lineage: Bacteria > Desulfobacterota > Binatia > Binatales > Binataceae > Binatus. The sequence continues at coordinate 7,965 of NZ_JBAUYR010000133.1, read as the reverse complement.
ATAAGCATCTCCGGAACCGTCGACTGCGATGCCGAATCCCAGGTCGCCGTCTCCGGCGCCGACAGCGCCAGTCTTGGTATTACCGTTAGCGCCGATGTAGGTCGCGTAAATCAGCGACGCTCCACCGCTGTTGCTGGTATCGAACTTTGCGACGAAGACGTTTGGATTCTGCGACGGAGGCGAATTGGCTCCCTTAAGCGTCGACTGGAAAAAACCGGCGGCCGGGAGATTGTTCGAGTAGGCAGTCCCGGTGATGTACGCGTTCGCCGAAGGATCGAGCGCGACGTCGACCCCAGTCTCGGAGTCGATCAGGGTCGCGTCGCCCAGGAATGATGCAAACTGCTCGAGGTTCAGCGGCCCGATGCTCGAACCGTTGCCGCCGAAATAGGTCGAATACGGAATCGTATTGACGGCCGGATCGATAAACAGCGTCTTGTTGTGATCGTAACTGGCAATCTGGAATCCAACCTGCCGGGTCGGGACTCCCTCTACTACCGTGCCCTCTTTCGTCAGCGTGAAACTGCCCGCCACCGGCGTGCGGCTGCCATCGGCATTCTGCTGATAGTTCTGCGGCTTGTCGATCCTGATAACTCCGGAAGCAGTCTCGATCACGAGGTCGCCGGCCGCGGTCTGCGCGGTTTTGGCCGGGCCTTCGATCGCAAATTTGATTTTCGAGATGTCAGCGCCGGGCGCCGCAATCAGATCGTATTCAAGGTTCGACGGCGTGCCGTAGTAGACCAGGTCGACGCCCGGGTACACGTCATGAAATCGCACGCGGCCGAAGGTCGGGACGTCGCGATGCCAATCCTTCTTTTCGTCGCCGATCAGATAGTTCACGCGCCCCGGCAGCGGCTCGACTCCCTCCACTTGCGGATGCGGATTCGCGCCGACCAGCCGTACTCGCACGGCGGATTCGGTCAGGTTCGTGTCGCCCCCGGCCTTGTAAGGAAATCCCGCCGGCATCGGACCCTTGTGAAATTCGCCACCGATCAACGAAAACACTGCCGCGTCGTCGGTCAGAAACAACGAATACCGTCCGCTGCGCGCAAGATAGCGCACGCTCGGATCGACCTGCCCGCGATTCGCTTCGAAGTAAAGCGGAAGCCCGGCTATCTTGTTCAGCGCCTGCTTGCGAAGCTCCTCTGGGTTTTGCATCCCCGCCGAGGCCGGGATCACCTGACCAGCCACCTGGGAATTTGACGACCCGGTTATGGACGCTCCGATTCGCGATCCAAAGCTCAGGACCACGAAGGCCGCTAGCGCGACTGCCCCTAACGATAGCGCTGCGAGTGTAAATCGCACGCGCGACGATATACCGGAATGGTGAACAGACATATGTTCCTCCCTAAAAATGGAACCCCCCACCCTGAGGAGTGCTAAAACTTTCGACCCACGGTAAGCCTTACTGCGGGCACAAAGTTGTAAGGTGAGGGCTTAGTACCACTGCGGCAATCTAAAGACAAGAAAAATTTGTAAAGCGGCCTAAAACCGCGCCATCAGCAGCCAAAAAAACAAAAGCGACTTGCCGTTTTCGACCTTTTGAATACTGGGTGCAGAGCCTGCCCTGGAGCGAAGCCGAAGGAGGTTACCCCTGCCGAGGAAGTTTGAAACCCACTGCGGGTTTCACATCAAATCAATCACTTACCCACGCCGCTGACCTTCACCGTGACCGTGCGATGCTTCGGGTCGCTGCTTTGTATCTCGAGAACGCTGTGCACGCTCCCCTTCGCGGTCGGTGCGAAATCGATCGTCACCGCCATCGAGCCATGCGGACTCACAAGGAATTCTCCGCCGGCCACGACGAACGGCGCGCCCTGGGTCGGCACCGCGGCGTCCATCGTCACGGTGCCGGCGTTGCTGATTTTCAGCGTATGCGACTTCGAATGGCTCCCGACCGCAACGCTGCCGAAGTTTATCGACTTCGGCTTCAGCTTGAGTTTGCCGCCCGCTTGCGGCGTCTGCGTTGGCGACGCGGTCGGCGTCGCGGTGGCCGTCGACGACGCAGTCGCCGTCGCAGTCGCGATCGCGGTCATCGTCGCGGTCGCGGTCGGCGTCGCAGTGATGGTCGCGGTTGCGGTCGCCGTCGCGCTCGGCGTCGGCGTCGCGAGGATCCCGTCATAGACCATCGCTCGATTGTTTTGCGTGTCCGCCACGAACAGATCGACATTCGCATCCACCGCGACCGCCGCCGGCGCGCACAGGCTGTCCGCGCCAAGTCCGAACAAATCGCTAATCATGATTCCGTTGTCGCATCCCCAGGTACCAAAACTGTCGACCTCGCCCTGCCCTAGCACGATCGCCGCCGCAGTATCAGAACTGAACGGCGCCACGTATTCGAGCACGCGATCGTTGTTCGCATCCGCCACCCACAAATTGCCGATCACGTCGAGCATCAATCCCGCCGGCGCGCATAGCTTCGACGCGCCCGGCAAGGAAGTTCCGCGATTGCATTTCGACTGCGTGAAGTCTCCCCCCTGGCCGAACACCCGCGTCGCATTCTGCGTACCCGCGAGCGGCGCGTCGATTTCGATCACGCGATTGTTGCCCGAGTCAGCGACAAACATATTCCCCGACGCGTCGATCGCGACTCCGCCCGGCATGCACATCGCGTGATCGCTCGGCGAAGGATCGCCCGCCAAGCCGTCGGCGCATTGCGTCTCGGTGAAATCGGTAACCCCGCCCTGCCCGTACGACCGACTTGCGATCGCGTCAGACGCACCCGGCGGATTGCCCGCCTTGGTGAACTCGAGCACGCGGTTGTTCCCCGCGTCCGCTATATAGATGTTGTCCGCACCGTCGATTGCCGCCGCCGACGGATTGCACAAGGTCGTCGCATTCGCGCCGCTCGGATTGCAACTGCGCGTGGTGAATGCGCCCCCTTGCCCGTAAACGAAATCCGCCGTCGCGTCGCCCGCGCCCGGCTCGCCGCTGGCCGGATTGAACGGCGTGTTGTACACCAGCACGCGATTGTTGCCCGAATCCGCAACGTACAGATTTCCTGCTCGATCGACCGCCATCCGCTCCGGACCGCACAGACTGTCCGCGCCGAGCCCGCCAACATCATCTGCCGCCACGCCGTTATTGCACTTGTACGAGAACAGATCCGGCTGCCCAAGTACGATATCGGCGGGCTGCGCGCTGAACGCCGTGAGGTCGCGCCAACCGAGCACCCGATTGTTCACGGTGTCGGCGACATACAGATGCCGATGCGGAGGCTGCGAGGTCGCGTCCACCGCGATTCCGCCGGGAGAATTCTCACCGATCGCATCGACCAGGTTCGGCCCATCATGCGCCCGATCGATCTGTCCGCCCGCGCCGTTGGCCACCTTGTTGCCCGGCGATCCGTACTCGTTGAACTCCAGCACCCGGTTGTTGGCCTGGTCGGCCACGTAGAGATTGTTGACCGCGTCTATCGCCAGCCCCATCGGAAATTGCAGCGACGCCGCGTTCGGATTCTGCGCTCCCGGCCCAATCTGAAGGTTGAGCAGGTCCGCTCTCATCAGCGGCACCGGCTGCGTGTACTCGTAGACCTGGTTGTTAGCCTCCGACGAGACGTAAAAGTTCTGGTTCGAATCGGCCGCGACTCCCGTCGGTTGCACCAGGCTATTGCCCTCGAACACCAGGTCCGGCGCGACATTGTTGGTCTGCTCGTAGCCAAACCGACCGTTATATTCGAGCGCACGATTGTTCCGCGTGTCCGCGACGTAGAGATTGTCGCCGACGTCGACCGCGATCCCGACTCCGAAAAACGAATTCATGCACAAAGTCAGCGGCGTCGCACTTCCCCCCTGATTGCATGCTCCACTGACCAGGTCCGGCTGCCCAATCGCAACGTCCGCGGTCGCGTCGCCGAAATTCCCCGGCGGCCCCTTCACCGCCGTCATTGGAAGAGGCGAGAAAAAAACCAGCGCCCGATTATTGTTCACGTCGGCCACGAACAGGTTCCCGCTCGCATCGATCGCGACCCCCTGCGGACTGTCCAGGCTGTCGGCGCTGAGCCCACCTTCATTGGCAGTATTGGTGACAAAGCTGCCCGCCTGCCCGAACACCACGATGGCCGCGAAATCGCTGGTCTGATCGTTGGCGCTCAGCAACGCGAACGGATCGTTAAACACCACCACGCGATTATTTTGCGCATCGCCGACGTACACCCGATGCGCCGCGTCAAACCCGACTCCGATCGGCCGGCATAAGGTCGTCGCATCCGGCGCCGAGGCGTTCTGATTGCATCCCGACGAATTGAAATCCGCTTGCCCGATCACCAGGTCCGCCGCGCCGCCCGACGCGAACGCGGTCGCGCTCTTCCACCCCATCACGCGGTTATTCTGCGAATCCGCCACCAGCACATGGCCGTTAGCTTTGTCGATCGCGACGCCGGCCGGCGCGTTCATTCCGATCGCATCGACAAAGTTCACCTGGTTCTTGACGAAATCGATCTGCCCGACCACGCGGTCCGCGCTCGAGGCCTCAACCCCGGCGCGCAGCAGGCGCACGGTCGCAATCAGCAGCTGGGCCGCGATTAGCGCCGCCAGCACGATCCCGCCAGTCCGCAATCCAGGGCGCACACGCCCTCCTTCGCGCACCCGGAGGTAGCGACTTCCGACTCGATGCAACTATATGGAGATAAAACGGAAGGCGTAGTCAGGTTGCGTGTTAACTAGTTGTCAAACACAGCATAGCCCGATGTGCACAATCCCCGAACCCACCCAAAGTGCCCCCAAGCACACATTCTCCAGAAATCCGTCAACAATCCAGTCCCGTCCCCACGATCCGTTCCCCCTTCCCACCATGGGAAGGGGGTTAGGGGGATAGGACGACAAGATACTCACCGCCTTTCCGTTCCCCCTTCCGCGATCGGAAGGGGTTATCGGTTAGGTCGCCACCTCCGCGTTCTGCCCGATCCGGTCCCCCCTTCCCACTATTGGGAAGGGGGCCAAGGGGATAGGACGACAAGATACCCACCGCTTATCTGGTCCCCCTTCCCACCATGGGAGGGGATTAGTCGGATGTCGACAGTCAAGCCGGAATCACGGCAGAATCTATCGCATGTTCGGAATCACGACCAGTGCAGCGATGATAAGGCATGCTTACAGATCCGTTCGCTCTTTTCAGGGATGCCGCGCGAACTTCGCGAGCGTGCGAGGTTAGTTGTGCTTCAGGCATGGATCGACGACAGCGGCAAAGAAGGGAAAGCTCAGAGTCCCGTTTACGTACTCGCGGGATTCTCCGCTCAAAAAGATATCTGGGAAGACTTCGCGGACGAATGGCAAGATGAACTCAGGCAGTCTCCTCGCTTGCGATACTTGAAGGCATCGGACGCATACAATCTTGAGGGGGAATTCGGCTACGACAAAGGCACCAACACCGTTTCGGAATGGGTTCGAGTGCACGGGCGGGGCAATACTAGTGCGCGCGATGCGCGGCTTTCGCGGTTTGTAAAAATAATCGCGAAACATCTCGCACCCGATCCGAGAGAATCGTATGGACTGACATGGATGCTGTCGCATCGGGAATACGAAGACATTATTCAGCGAATGAAATCGGTCAAAACGGCCACTGTGAAAGACCTTCAGGAGATCGAGCAACACATTCGCAACCCGTACTACCTGAGTTTTCAGAGAATTCTGAAAGACGAACTTCTCCTGCGAGCCGCTCAGAATATGTATCGTCGGACTAGCGAAAAGACGGAGATTCTTTTTGATGAAGGCATCGACAATCCGGTTAATCTGGAGAAGGCGTTCAGAGAATTTGTTGAAGTAGTGAGAATGGACAATCCGGACTGGGTGGATTTCCTTCAGAACAAAACGCCGGAGTATAGGGATGACAAGTGTAATCCGCCACTACAAGCAGCGGACCTTCTCGCATGGCACATCCGAAAGATGTGTCTCGAAATATCGCGCGGCGCGACTACGTACGATGATCCGATTTGGCTTGAGCTACACGAGAATAGCGGAATTAAATATTACGATTACCGCTATGAGGCAAAAGACTGGGATCGGATTCTCACCCGCGTCCGCGTGAATATCCTTCGGACTTTAGGTCTTTGGATTCCGCCGGAGCGGTGAAGAGCGGCGATTCTTCCGCATTACATTGTTCCGCTGACGTGTATGGGTGCGTAGAGTCTTGTCGGTATTTCTACCGAGTACGGTCTCTGCGAATCTCGAAATTCAAAGTGCCATTTCTGCTCAGCGTCTCGGAGTTTGCGCTCCGAGAAAAGCGCAGCGATGAAAGGTTATACTCTCAAACTCCACAGAAACAGCGTCACCCAGCCGCCTTTCAAGCGCACGCCACCCCCGACAAGCGAAGCTCCAGGATGAGGTTGAACGTACTTCACCCTCACCTACCGCTCGCGATGCACCCGGCCTTCCTTCGGCAAGGCTCAGGACAGCCTCTCTTCCGCAAAGGTCACCCTCACCCGCTCCTTCGGCGCGACCTCTCCCGCAACTAAGCGGGCGAGGCGGGTAAGAGGTCACGCGGAACGCCACATCCTGATTTGGGCGAGCTAAATTCCCAGCCCCCATCCTCCCCCAGAAACCAGACCCTGAGAGCGAAGGTTGTCCTCAACATTTTGGAAGGCAGCCGGCACGGCGGCGCGCGCCACTGCAACGCGCCCCCAGGCACTTTCGGGGATTTAGTGGCGCGGGCGGCCCTGCCCGCGGCTCCGAAGAAAACACGAACCTGAGAGCGAAACGTCGTCCTCGACATTTCGCGCTTGGCATTCCTCCTCACTAAGGTGCAGAGCCTGTCCTGAGCGAAGCCGAAGGAGCTTAGCCCTGCCGAAGGAAGCAGTGAAAAATGAAACCCACCGCGGGTTTCACTGCAATTAAGTTCCTCCCCTCATGGTTTTGTAACCTCCCCTCTTCACCTGCTAATCTTCTCCCCGAAATTTGCCCAAACCATCGCACCGGACCGGAAAAAGGAGACCGTGACCATGACCATCAAAGAGCGCTTCGGGTTTGTGACCCTGACTCTCGCCGCCGCCTTCGTCGGAGGCGCCGTCTCCGGCCATATTTTCGCCGCTCGCACCGTCGACGCCGCCAACGCCCCCAGGATGATCACCGCGCAGAGGTTCATGCTCGTCGACAGCCGCGGCAAGACCCGCGGCGAGTTCAACGTCACCCGCAGAGGCGTCGCGCAAATCGCGGTCTTCGACGGCACCGGCACCTTGCGCGCCGGACTCGGCGTCGGCTCCGACGGCGCACCCGCACTCGGCATCTACGGTCATGACGGCAAGCCGCGCGCCGAAGTCGGCCTCACCAACAGCGTCGCCCGCGTGGTTCTCTTCGACGCCGACGCGAAGCCGCAGGCCACCCTCGGCGTCGCACCAGACGGCCAGTCCGGCCTCGGCCTGATGGACAAGAACGGCAATCCGCGCGCCTCGATCATCGTCGAGGCCGACGGCACTCCTACCCTGCGCCTCGCCGACGAACATCGCGGACGCATCGGGATGGATATGACGCCCGACGGACGCCCCGGCCTCGCACTCCTTGGCAACGACGGCAAGACCCGCGCCGCGCTCACGCTCAACACCGATGGTGCGGGCGCGTTGACCTTGTTCGACGCCAGCGGAAACCCGGTCAGCTCCGTCCCCTGATTCGCTCTTCACGGGGCGGCCCGAAACGGCCGCCCTTTTTTTCGCCGCAATCGATCGCGTAAGAAACTGAAATTTGAAAAGGAACTAATGCCGACGCGCCCGATCACTTCTATCCTCTTCTGTGCTTTGATTGCCGCGATTTCAGCCGCGCTCGCCGGATGCGGTTCGATACAACCGCCGCCGCCGACCCCCGAGCAGCAAGCCGAGCAGCTCGAGCCGATGCTCGCCGCGGCCGGCTTCCGGATGCTCCCCGCCGACACTCCCGAGCGGCAGCAGCAACTCGAGTCGCTGCTTCCGCTCCAGGTGCTGTACTACGTCGGCAAGACCGGCACCCTGCACTACTACATGGCCGATCCGAGCTACTGTAAGTG
>NZ_JBAUYR010000132.1:0-6942 GCF_049584895.1 Binatus sp. (SeqCode) | reverse complement strand
CGTCCGCTAGCTCGACGGCGACTGCGGCCAAATTCTCGCGCATCAGTTGCACCGCGCGCTCGAGATTCTCGCGTTCTGGAATGGCGGCGCGAGCTTTGCGCCGCGCCTCCTGGATCTCGGCAAAATCAATTATCTCAGCCATTTACGATTCACATCTTCGCGCGATTATCGCGCATCGGCGTGGCGCATGGAAAACGTCATCTCAATTTCCTGCCCGCGCTTCGCTTCTCCGCGATCGTGCGAAAACCCCCATCGGCGACCCATCGTATCTGCCGCGCCATGCCGTTGAGAATCTCGACTTCGCGCGCGGTCAATCCGCTGCGCCCGAAAATCTCGCGGATCGCGAGCATGATATGCTCCGGATTGTCGTCGGGTATAAATCCGATCGCGACCAGAGCTTCCGCGAACCGCTCGAGCATCGGATCGCTGATCGACGCGGCCACAAACTCGGGCGTGCGTGCGGTTTCGCTCGCCGCAGTCGCCGCCATCATCAATTCATATGCCACCACCATCACGGCTTGTGCCAGGTTGAGCGACGGATATTCGGGCGCGGTCGGAATCGTGACCAACCGATGGCAGAGTTTCAGCTCGCGATTAGTCAGCCCGCGATCTTCGCGCCCAAAGACGATCGCGATTTTATTCGTGCCCGCGAGCGCGTCGAGTTCCACCGCGGCCGGACGCAGCGGAGTCGAGCGGCTACGATAGCCACCGCGGCGGCTGGTGGTGCCGACCGCGATCGAGCAATCCGCAATCGCAGCCGCCAAATCGGGATAGACCGTCGCATTGGCGAGGATATCGTCGGCATGCACCGCCATCTTGACGGCTTCGCGATCGTTTAAAGGACCGAGTCCGACCAGGCGAAAGTCGTCGAAGCCCATGTTCTTGAGCGCCCGCGCCGCCGCCCCGATATTCCCAGCCGACTGCGGCCGATAGAGCACAAACGCAAATTTGGACGCCGACGCCATTCTTTGTAATGCGCTTCCGCTCCCCGTCTTACCGTTGAGCTGGAATCAGCGGGAGCGTCAGGTATGACGAGAAGGTGTGGTTGTGCATTATGGTTTGCATTGCGGGGCGGATTTCTGCGTCGGCGAATTGTTGGTGGCCAGTGTTTGGGTTTCGATCGAAGCGCGGAAAATTGGACGAGCTGATTTCCAGGCGAATGCGATGGCCCTTCTTGAACACGTTTGACGTGGACCACATATCGATTTTGAACTCTTCGACTTTGCCGGGCGTCAGCATTGCGGGCGTGGTGCGCGAGTTGCGCCATCGCGCGCGGATGATTCCGTCGGTGAGATTCAGCGCGGTTCCGCATTCGCTCACGTCGACCAGCTTCGCGGTGAAGTCGGTGTCGGGGGCCGACGAGGACGCATACAGAATTGCGACGATCGGGCCGGTCACTTCGAGGTCTTCGGGCAAAGGTTCGGTCGAGTACACCAGCACGTCGGCGCGATGCTCGACGGCTTGCTGATCGAACGCACCGCCCTGCAGCGCGCCGGGATAACAGCACAGTCCGCCGCCGACTGTAGGCACCGGGTCGAGCGGATTGTAGAGGAACGAATCGGGCGGCTCGGCGCTGGGCGCGTCGGTTGAGAGCGCGCCGTCGCCGTACATGCTATTTGCGCGGCCGCGGCTGTGCAGGTAGTAGCGGCGAAAATCAGTGCCGGGGAGCGGCCAGTCTTTTTCGTCGCGCCAATTGTTGGTGCCCATCACGAAGATTCGCACTGGCGCTTCAGCGTCAGCGCCGGCTTTGCCTTTGAGCCAATGGTCGAAGAAGCGCAGCGTGGTGCCGTCGATGTCGACGGAAACCGGGCTCGATCGGAATCCGAAATCTACGGCGCCGACCAGATTCTGAAACGGAACCGCGTGATTCCACGGCCCGATGATCAGACGCTGTCCCGCGCGCGCCGCGTCGCTGCCACCGCGCGAGCGCATCCCGGAGTAGTTGCGAATCGTGCCGCCCTGAAAAATGTCGTACCATCCGCCGATGTTGAGCGCGGGGACGTTTATCGCCGCGTGATGCTCCTCGATCGACAACGCTCGCCAGTAGTCGTCGTACGCGGGATGCTCGAGCCAATCGAAAAAGAACGGCGCACCGGCGCTAAACATCGGGAACTGTTTCAGCGGCATGAAGTTCATTTTTTCGCGCATCGAGTCGAGCGAACTCATCACCGTGCCGAGCTCGCCGACCGCCGCCGGATCGTCTGCCCGCTCGCGCAACAGGCGCGCGGGCGCGAGCGCCGCCATCGTCCAGCTGACGTTGAAGAACAGCGCGAAGGCGCCGCCCTGGTAAGTCCATCCGTCGTGATAGTCGCTGGCAGTGATCGACGGCGCCATCGCCTTCAGGCTCGGGGGTGCATTGGTCGCGGCGAGCCATTGCGTCGCACCCATGTACGACGCGCCGTAGGTACCGACGTTGCCATTGGCCCAAGTTTGGCGCGCGGCCCACTCGATCGTGTCGTAGCCGTCCCGTGCTTCGTCGGTGAAACAGTTCCACACGCCGTCGGACGCGAATCGTCCGCGACAATCCTGCACCATCACGTTGTACCCTGCCTCCGCGGCGCGCAGAGCGTCGAGGGTGCCGCTGTAAACCATCGGCATCGCCTTGTTGTAGGGCGTGCGATTGAGCAGCACCGGCAACTTGTCGGGAATATCGGGACGAAAGAGATCCGCGCGCAGCACGCATCCGTCGCGCATCGGCACTTCGATATTTCTTTCGACAATGATTCGCGGCATCACGTGACCTCGAAGGAGATTGTTGATCGGCGAAAGAAAAATATCACAGAAGCGGCGACGCGACGGTAGCGCGCGATTGACGGCGCCCGTAAGATACTGCGTCGCTTATGAGGAGAACTTTGCACGAGATTTGCTCGCATTTGGAACAGAGCAGAATCCTGAACCGCGCGCGAAACGCGCGCTGTATAAGGACCCTCACCTTCGATCCTCTCCCTTACAGGGAGAGGGGAAGACAGAAAATGAGATCGATTCGACTGCTTGCCGTAACTGCTTTGCTTGCGATCGTTTCGATTGCGCATGCGGCGCAGACCGGAAATCTCAAGCTTGATGTGATGGGCGAGGAAGGCGCGGGGGCGAAAAATCCTGCGCACGTAATTGCGGCGAATGGCAAGGAGGCTGGGCAAGTTACGGCGGGATCATCGATTGCGCTGGCACCCGGCGAATACAAGGTGGTGCTGCCGATCGTCGGCGGGCAGATCGTCAAGGACGGCGTTCAGATCGAGGCAGGGCGCATGCATACCGTGCTGATCGCTAACGTCGCGGTGCTGCAGGTCAGCGTCAAAGACAAGACCGGCGCCGATCCCGGTTTTGGCGTCACCGTGACGACCACTGACTCGCCGCACACGAAGGTTGCCAGCTTTATTTCCGGTGACAAGTACCTGTTCGCGCCGAGCCAGGTGGACGTGCACGTCGATGCGCCGCCGCAAGGCTACGACTGGCATGCGGTGCCGCTCGCGCCGGGGCATCGCACAACGCTGACGCTTGACGAGGTGCTGAAGGCCGAGCTGCTGGTGCAGCCGGTGATGTCGAAGATTCCGATCGACAATACGACGCGCGTGGTAGTCTTGCGCGCCGGCACGCAGACCAAAGTCGCGGAGAGCGACCCGGGCAGTGAGCATCGTTTCAAACTTGACCCCGGCAACTACGACGTTTTTGTGGAGAATCGGTCCGGCAAGGGGAAGCCGTATGCGACCTCGGCTGGAATCCATCTTGAGTCCGGTGCAAAGGTGGAACGGACGGTCCCGCTGGACTAAAGAAGTAGAGAAGAGAGGTCAGATGGCAAGCGAACGGCAAAAAGAAATCAAGCGGCGGCGCAAACGGAAAAAATCGAGACTGCAGGCGAAGACCAGGGAGTCGAGGAAGAAGGCGCGTAAGAAGCGGTAGGAGTTAGGAACCTAACCCCTAACCCCTTCCCTCGAGGGAAGGGGAACCGGACACGCGTGGCGCGCCGGACCTCACCCCTAACCCCTCTCCCTTCTGGAGAGGGGAATCGGATGCGGAGAGTTCGCAATGGACTACGAGACACTCCTTTATGATGTGGCGGACGAGATCGCGACGGTTACGCTTAATCGTCCGGCCAAGATGAATGCGTACACGACGACGATGGGCGCGGAGATTACCGACGCGATGCTTCGTGCCGACGCCGACGACAGCGTCCGCGTCGTCATCATGACGGGCGCGGGCGATCGTGCGTTCTGCGCGGGCGCCGATATGTCGATGTTCGCGTCGGACATCAAGACGCGCGAAGCGAAGTACGAAGACAAGCCTGCTGCGACCGAGCGGCGCGCACGGGCGGTGGTCTCGCTGCCGCAGGTGATGCGCAATCTGTCGAAGCCAACGATTGCCGCGATCAACGGCTACGCACTCGGGGTCGGGTGCACGATTCCGCTGCTGTTCGACGTGCGGATCGCGTCGGACAACGCGAAGATGGGCGTCATTTTCCCGCGGGTCGGGCTGATGAGCGAGCTGGGATCGAGCTACCTGATGCCGCGGCTGATAGGACTCGCGCGCACGGCCGAGATGATGCTGACGGGGCGGCAATACCCGGCGTCCGACTGTCTCGCGATGGGGCTCGTGAGCCGCGTGGTGCCGCTCGCGAACCTGATGACGACTGCGCGCGAGCTGGCCGGTGACATGCTGCAATGCTCGCCCACGTCGCTGGCGTTCACGAGGAAGGCGCTGTACCAGGGGCTCGACGGCAATCTCGAAACGGCGATGGCATTCGAGGGATTCGCGCTGGAGAAGTGCTACGTCAGTCCCGAGCACAAGGAATACGTCACGGCGTTTCTGGAGAAGCGCAAGCCGGATTTCCGGAAGGCGAAGGCGTAGAGGCAGGATATCCGCTCTGCCAGAAGGACTTGGCGACCCAGAAGAAATACGCCGTCGCGTCAACCGAGCGGAATGGCTCTCGTTTCTGATACTTCGCGAGCCGCGCCTCGAAGTCGTCGCGATCGATATTGCTGCCGCCAAATTGCAGGGCCGATGTCTGCCATTCAATGGCCTCTTTGAAATGTCCAGCCTCTGCGTAAGCGGCTGCCAGCGTATCCAGTTCATTAGCGTTCTTCCATGAACTCAATTCGCAGGCGCGCGTCGCGTACTGTATTGCCGCGGGGCCATCGCGATATGCGGCAACTGAGGATGCCGCGAGCGCCCAGCCGTAGCGGTTGAATCCACCTCGACTGTCGGAAATCAGATTCGATACCTTCTCGAAGTCAGCGCTGGCGCCTGACGCATCACCTCGCGCGCTCAGCACAGCGCCTCGATAGACATAGAACGCGGGGACGGCCGGGGCGATGGCGATGCCGGCGTCGAAATTCTGTATCGCCTGGGTCTGATCGCCCTTAGCCTTGTAGGCGACGCCGCGCCCCAGGTAGTCGAACCACTTGGGATCGAGTTGGATGGCGCGCGAGTATTCTGCGATCCCGTCGTCATATTTTTGCAGGCACACGAGAGCCTCAGCTTTTCCGGAAATCGCCTGCGCGTCGTCGGGCGTGGTGACAAGAATTTCAGAAAATTCTGTATTCGCCGCCGAACAATCATGGCGGCGGAGCAATACGTAAGCTTTCGAGCGTGGATCCGTTTTGTGGAATGGAGCGTAGATTGCACCACCGGCGGCAACCGACAATTCGCACCCGCCGATACCAACCGCGGCGACGCCAGCCAGCATTGCCGAGGCGATTACATGCAGCTTCCGAATCACCGATCGATTTCCCCCTGAGTCTCCTCTACATATCGTAAATCTAACCGTGAATCTGCTAGAAAAGCTTGACCGAAGTAATGTCAGAGGATAACTTTTGCAGTAGATAACTTAGTAAGTCTCTTTTATCATCTTAATCGGTGGCTCGCTGGATTGTTCCGGGCGGGTTGATCTACTAAAACAGAAAAACTCAAGAGGCAGGTAACGAATATGGCACTTCACATCGGAAGCGTGGCACCGGATTTTACTCAGGAATCGACCGAGGGTCCGATTCATTTTCACGAATGGATTGGCGACAAGTGGGCGATTCTGTTTTCGCATCCCAAGGATTTCACTCCCGTATGCACCACCGAGCTCGGCACCGTCGCCAAGCTCAAACCTGAGTTCGACAAGCGCAATATCAAGGCGATTGGGGTGAGCGTCGACGACGTGCCGTCGCACAAGAAGTGGGTCGGCGATATCGAGGAGACGCAGAACACCAAGCTGAACTTTCCGATCCTCGGCGACGGCGACAAGAAAGTCGCCAAGCTCTACGACATGATTCATCCAGAGTGGAACGACACGTTGACTGTGCGCTCGGTCTTCGTGATCGATAACAACAAGAAGATTCGCCTCACGCTTACCTACCCCGCCAGCACCGGCCGCAACTTCCAGGAAATCCTGCGCGCGATCGACTCGCTGCAACTGACCGACAAGTACCAGGTGGCGACGCCGGCCGACTGGAAGAAGGGCGAGGACGTTATCATCGTACCGGCGTTGCAGGATCCTGAAGTTATCAAGCAGAAGTTCCCCAAGGGCTACAAGGCGCTCAAGCCGTACCTGCGGATGACGCCCGACCCAAGCAAGTAGGCCGAGGCGACCCCTGCACTATCCAGAAAGGCGGCTCTCCTGACGGGGAGCCGCTTTATTTCTCCTCCGCTAAGTCTGATCCGATGGACACAGTTTCGGCAAAGTCGTAATCCGAAATGGAAGTCGATCCATCCGGAGATGAACGCATGAAAATTCCGCAATCGGTACGCGAACTGATCGAACAGGGACCGCTGGCTCATTTGATCACACTCAATTCCAAGGGTAGTCCGCAGGTCACTTTGATTTGGGTCGGAATTGAAAACGACGAGTTCGTGATCGGTCACCTGGCCGAGCATCAGAAGATCAAAAATATCCGGCGCGATCCGCGCGTCGCGTTATCGATGCTCGGCGACAAGACCAACGCGCAGGGGATGCGCGAATAC
>NZ_JBAUYR010000131.1:0-6845 GCF_049584895.1 Binatus sp. (SeqCode) | reverse complement strand
AGCGGCGTGCATCCGAGAGCAGCGATCAGAAAGACGAGAGCGATCAAGCCGAGCTGATTCAGTGCTTGCGCGATTGGATCGGGGCCGAGATCATCGCGCCAAGCACCTATCAGAATCGCCGCAAGTGGGACGAGCGAGCCGGTGAGGACCGCTGGCTTGAGCCAAGGCAGTGGCGAGTTTTTTGTAAACGCTGCCATAGCTAGAAGAACTTTGTGAGATCCATTCCTTGGTATAGACCCGCGACCTGGTCCGCGTAGCCGTTGAATGGCAGGGTCGGACGACGATGATACTCGCCTATTCGTCTTTCGGTCGCCTGGCTCCAGCGCGGATGATCGACTGCGGGATTCACGTTTGCATAAAAGCCGTACTCGTCGGGCCCCGCTATATTCCAGGAAGTCGGCGGCTGTTCCTCCGTCAGACGAATATTCACGATCGATTTGATCCCCTTAAAGCCGTACTTCCAGGGAACCACGAGGCGGATCGGCGCGCCGTCCTGGTTTGGAAGCCGCTTACCGTAGAGTCCGACCGCCAGGATGGTCAGCGGATGCATCGCTTCGTCGATGCGTAGGCCCTCGACGTAGGGCCACTGGAGGAGATCGGTACGCTGCCCCGGCATCTGCTGGGGATCGAGGAGCGATTTGAAGGCTACGTATTTCGCGCGCGAGGTGGGCTCGACACGTTTCAACAGATCTCCCAGCGGGAAGCCGACCCACGGGATGACCATCGACCAGGCTTCGACACAACGCATACGGTAGACGCGTTCCTCCAGCGGGAACGACTTGATGAGTTCGTCGATCTCGAAGACTTGTGGACGCGCCACTTCACCTTCGATCGTCACTTGCCACGGACGCGGTTTCAGAGTGCCTGCGTTTGCCGCCGGATCGCTCTTGTCGGTGCCGAACTCGTAGAAGTTGTTGTAGTTGGTGACGGCGTTGTAAGAGTTGTTCTTCTCTCCAGCCGCGTAGTCGAGGTGCCGCGTAACGGTGAGCGCGGCCCGGTCATCCGGCGTTGCGGTGTTCGAGCCCTTTTCGTGGTCCTTCGCTCGAAGACCTCGCATCAGCCAGAGCAAAGTGCTGCCCACGCCGCTGCTGGTTGCCGCGAAGAGCAACGAGTTCTTGATGAACTCGCGCCGCTGAAGGTACAACCTCTCGGACGTCACCTCGCTCGATGGGAGCATGTTACCAATCCCGGACACCGCGTTTCCTTACTTATGTTCCTCGTCATTTCGCAATTAGAAATCGTCGCTGACACTGTTAGATGCTGTCGCTCTTGAAATGGTTACAAAACTCTCCGAGGGGAACCTCTCGACTCGGGTACACGTTCACCATTGCGAGGTATAGTCACGATGCAAACTCAGCGTGAGCGATTCGGTCTGGTTCCCTGGATCGTCGGTATCGTAATCGTCGCGGCGATCGGATTCGGCTTCTTTCGTAAAGCGGTCGCGTTCTCGGAGACGAACGGTGCGTCCGATGGCGCACCAGTCGTGCTCGAGCTGTTCACATCAGAGGGATGCTCAAGCTGCCCGCCTGCCGACGCACTTATCAGTGAGCTGGGGTCCTCGACGAAATCCGTGATCCCGCTCGCGTACCATGTCGATTACTGGAATCATCTCGGGTGGGCGGACCCGTTCTCATCACGTCAATGGTCTGAGCGACAAAGTGACTACGCCCGGGCGATGAACCTGGACGGCGAGTACACGCCTCAAATGGTGATCAGCGGCGCGTGGCAGTGCGGTGGTTCTGACGCGGGAAGTATCGAGCGCGCGGTGGCCACCGCACGTTCGGCGTCTCCCGTCGGCCGCACCAGCGTTCAGGCGAACTTCGCTGGTGCAGGGCCTCGAAAGCTTCGGGTCAAAGTGAGCGCGCAGATGTTGAGCATCGCGGGGGGCGGACCGCGTACGGTGATGCTCGCGCTCTTCGAGAACGGTCTGGTCAGCAAGATTGGCGCAGGTGAGAACGGCGGCCGAGAAATCACTTACGACTACACCGTGAGGAAATTGCTGCCGGCATTTGAGCTTGACGGCGCAAAAGGTGCCTCTGCCAGTAAGGAGCTAAATATCGAGCTCGACGATTCCTGGTCGCTGGACCATCTCGGCGTCGCCGCGTTTATTCAGGACCCAACGTCGCTGAGGATCGAGGGTGCCAGCTCGGAGTACCCAATCGCTAAGAACTGATGCTTCGACGCCCTCGACCGGCGCAATCAATGCCGCGGCAACCGGTATGCCCATCCTGACGGCCGGCGGGTCCGCGACCTCGTCTGCTTCCCAGCGCACAAAAATCAGTGTTGGCCGTAACCTTCCGCAGGCTCCGTCACTCTAATCACTGAGGTTCGAGTCCAATGAATCTGGCTGCGTCAAAAGGTATTTGCCTATCATTCTGATGAGCGGCTGTGATGATAAGCTGGGCACGCAAATGATGCGCGAAGCTAACCCGATCGCGAGCTTGGTCAAACCCTTCGATGAAGAAAGCTTGCTGCGCGCGATTCGGATCGCACTTCGGGACCATGAAGAAGACTGAAAGGTCGGCACAATTTATGGAGGAAATCTGATGGAAATATTGCGTACGCCTGATGAGCGCTTTTCCAATCTGCCCGGTTACCCATTCAAGCCGCATTATTTGGAGGCCGACGGTCAGAGAATCCACTACGTTGACGAAGGGCCGCGGAGCGCAGCGCCGGTGCTGATGCTCCATGGCGAGCCGTCATGGTCATACCTGTATAGGAAAATGATCCCCGTTTTTGTCTCAGCCGGATTGCGCGCTGTCGCGCCTGATCTGGTCGGTTTCGGGCGCTCCGACAAACCAGCGAATCGGGAAGACTACACCTATGAACGGCACGTAAACTGGATCACTAGATTCATTCAGGAGCTCGATCTTCGTGGCATAACTCTGGTGTGCCAGGACTGGGGAGGAGTGATCGGACTGCGCATCGCAGCAGAGCATCCAGAGCGATTTGCGCACATCGTCGCGGCGAATACAGGACTGCCGACCGGTGAAGGCCCAATCGGTGACGCGTTCATGGCATGGCGCAAATTCTCGCAGGAAACGCCGACTTTCCCGGTCGGCCAGATTGTACAGGGTGGATGTGCGAACGCACTTCCTCCCGAAGTCGTCGCCGCATACGACGCGCCCTTTCCCGACGAGCGCTTCAAGGCTGGTGCGCGCCAATTTCCTATCCTCGTTCCTATCTCGCCCGACGACCCCGCGGTGCCGGCAAATCGCAAGGCTTGGGAAGTTCTCCGCGGGTGGGAGAAACCATTTCTAACCGCGTTCAGCGATGGCGATCCGGTCACGAAAGGCGGAGAGCGATTGCTCCAGTCGGCGATTCCGGGAGCTCGCAATCAGCCGCATACGACGATAACGGGAGCGGGCCATTTCCTGCAGGAGGACAAAGGCGAGGAGCTGGCACGAGTGATCGTCGATTTCATTCGAGGCAACAGTTGATTTTGGCGTGTCCACCTTTTCAACGATTCAATCTCCGACCAAAATGGGTCACATATTGAGATGCCACTCATTCTATATGATCTGGCACTTGAGTGTTCCCGAATTGGTTTCGACTTGCTGACTTATTCTAAAGGGGTAGATAGGAGGGCCAAATGAATATCAGTCCCGACCCGGATAAATTCGCAAAACTAATTGAAGAGCATCCCGGTCCGATCGTGATGCTCAACCTGCTCAAGTTCAAAGCGAAGGCTGAGGGCGAGGAGGGTACGGGTGCGGAGGCATACGGTCGATACGGTTCAAGTGTTGTGAAAATGATCGAGGCAGTCGGAGGGAAGGTGTTGTGGTCCGGGCGGCCGGAGTCGGTGCTGATCGGCGATTCGTCCAACGAGTGGGACGCCGTCGCACTTGTGCAATATCCAAGTCCGAAGGCTCTGTTCGAAATGGGATTGACGCCGGAATATCAGCAAATCCACAAGCATCGCGAAGCCGGACTCGAACGCACAGTGTTAATCGCATGCGCGCCGGCCCCTTTACTGAACGCGACGGAATGACCCTGGCGCCGCTGCGCTTTCTTCAGAGGCCAATGCGGATCGCTTGTGCTATCCGAGATGATGCCGGTCGCGGTCTTTGCGCTGGTCGCCTCGGCTGGCGCGTTATTGGCTTATCGCCGGCGTATCGATTGAAGCCGAAAGACGACGATTACCGCTGGCACGCTTCGCTCGGGCTAGATCGTGGCGCCATAATCGATCGCACGATCGAAGCCTGCGGCGCGGTCTGATCGAACACCACGGAATTGCCTGAAGGGCGAACACCCAACTCGCGCCACATCGCGGCGAGGTCGGGCGTTACCGGGCTTGCTTTCATCCGATCGTACAACTCCATCAGGACCGGCACGCCGGTAGCCTCGTCTCCAGCCTTCAGAGCCCGCGTGAGTGGCCAGTTGTGTTCCATATTGCCGCCAGCGCGGACAATTCCTCTCAATGCATCCTGGAGTCCGTAGCGATTGTTGGTACGCCGGTGAATCTCGATATCCGCCATCAGGCAAAACAGCGCACCGCCCCAATAGGTGCGGCCCCAGGTGTGAGTGTTATCGAGGCCTCGATCGCCGGGGGCAGGCAATCCCTTGGGAAGGCCGTCCACGAGTTCACGCCAGACTGTCTCCGGAGAAAGATCACCGACTTGCGCGCGCGCGATCGGCTCGACGTAAGTGGCAATCCCTTCTTCGATCCAGTGGTGCTCGTTTGGAACCGACGGCAATGCGAGATGGACCATTTCATGGGTCATTACCCAGTCGTCCACTAGGCTTGATTCAGTAGCGAATCTCGACAAACCGACTCTTATGACAAGAGTTTGATCGACCAGGACCGTCCGGCCAAAGAGCACGCCTCTGCCTTCGTCGATCGGCACGATCCTCACATCCACGTTTCGAACCGGAAAGCCGGCGTAGTATTCGGTTACGGCGCAAGCCGATCGCCGAACCCATTCCAACACCTGAGTGCGCGACACGGTGAGATCGCCGGGCTCGATTTCCACATTGAGCGTAGCGCCGCCGATAGACATCGATTCGTTTGGAGCCGGCGCCTCGGAGGCGCTCAATCGGGCTGGTCCGCTAAGAAAGTAAGCAGCCGCGACGATCGCCACTGCGAATTTCAAAATCCTGAACTGCATCTGCGCCTTTGTCGTGACACGGGGCGAAGCGACTCGCGCCGCTTCGCCCCGCTCTTGAGGCTCGGGGGGAGGCGAGCCTCTAATGGCCCGTTTGCGACGCTGCTTCCATCGCCCGCACCGTGAAGAATTCCTTGTCCACCGCACCCTGATTGATGTACCAGCATTCATGCTCCGGCGTATGTTGACCGGGCAAATAACACATCGTAGAAAAACCCCCTTGCGTGTCGATCGAGGCTGCGCCGACTACGAACTCCCGCTTGAACGGGTAGATCGCTATAGACACCCCGACGCCGAGCAGTGTCTTTCTAAGTTCTCTACGAAGGATCACCCGAACCTCCGCAAAAATGTAAGGCCGCTTATCGTCAAACTGTTTCATCAGAACAAGGTTCCGGCGAACCGTATCATTCTCTCGTCTAACGGTCCTGCAGGTGTGGAGTCGCAGAGTCAGCGAGTTGAACAAACCGCGAGCTGGAGGGGATCGATGACCTGTTGCGGCCGATGGCTTTATCCACGAATTGTCTCAGAAGAAAATCGACACTCAGCCATCCGGCTCCGGAAAAGAACAACCAGACGAAACTCAGCGCATACAGCGGTTCATCGAGTTCGGCAAAGTCATCGAGGCCGCTGACATCCTTCAGTTTCACAGTCAGGATCGCGACTATCATGTTGATGATCATGGGAATAGAAACGAAGCGCATTCCCAACCCGAGAATCGTCAGCGCACCACCGAGGAATTCCGTGTACGCCGACAACGCGGCGTTGAACGCGGGGTAAGGAATGCCCCATCCCGCGAACCTGGTTGTGAACGCGTCGAGGTTGTGAATCTTTGCCCATCCGGTCTCCATGAAGAAGTATCCGACAAACAGTCGCATCAGGAGGGCGGGAATCCACCAGGCAGTCGATAGCCGATCGAAGAGTTCATCCGCTGCCGCTACGAGCCTTTTGAAGTTCACTCTGCTGACGCCTCCATTCGCGCTAATTAGATGCGGCATGGCGGCCGAGGTTACAAACTCCTCTTCGGCACAAGCGCCCATCATCCCTAGCGGCCCGCCAGATATCGTCGCTTCTTCGCAAGTTCCGAAGCAGCGATTCTATCGACTGGTGACTCCTGCGCGAGCGCACCAAATCATTCGCTCACGGCGCGCCATGCTCCCGCGGCCGTATAAGGCGAGGCACCCAATCCGTAAGTGTCCCCGCGGCCCACAATATCGGTTTGAAACCTTTTTCTCGCTGCGGACATCAAAGCCCCATACTAAACCACTCCTTAGGAGGAGAAAAAAATGAACGCGAAGAATGCGCTGATCGCCAGTGCGGTGGCGATGCTGTTGGTCACCGGTGTCGTGAGTGCACGCGCCCAAGAGGGCACAAGCACCGACCAGGTGAAGTGCGTCGGTGCCAACGGCTGCAAGGGACAGTCGTCCTGCAAATCTGCCCAGAATGACTGCAAGGGCAAGAACGCCTGCAAAGGACAAGGTTTCGTCAAAACGTCCACGCAGGATTGCAAAGACAAGGGCGGTACCGTCACACCTCCGGACGGCAAGTAGATCGACCAGGGGGCCTCGGCTTCACAGCCGGGGCCTGCCAAATCCATGAGCTTATTACCCCATCTCGGGCACGGTGTCGGTCTTCGGACCATTCACTACCCGCACGTTCTGGACCGGACGGCGCGCGCGGACTGGTTCGAAGTAATCTCGGAAAACTTCATGATTGCCGGCGGCCGGCCTCTGCAGATATTGG
>NZ_JBAUYR010000130.1:0-23711 GCF_049584895.1 Binatus sp. (SeqCode) | reverse complement strand
GGTGAGTAACGCGGAAAGCATCTCGTCGGCACTCTCGCGACCGAGCGGATCGAGGCGCAGTTGGGTGTAGTAAGTCTTGCTGCCCCATTGATGCGAATACTCGGGACGGTAATTCACCAGCAGCAGGATCTTCGCGGTGGCGATAGAGTCGGCGAGGAGGCTCAGCAGCGTCTGCGTCTCTTCATCGATCCAGTGCAGGTCTTCGAAGATGACCATCAGCCGCTGATTGAGGCTCTCGCGCAGCAGGATACGCTTAATCGCGTCGAGGGTGCCGCGCTTGCGGATTTGCGCGTCCATCTGCGCGAGTGGATCGGGATCTTCGGCGATTCCGAGCAGACCGTACAGGTAGGGGATGGTGTCCTCGAGCGCGCGATCAAGAATTGCGATTCGGCCGGCGATTTTCTCGCGACGAGTCCGTTGATCATCCTGCGACGCGATCTTGAAATAGCTGTGCAGGAGGTCGATCACCGGCAAGTAGGACGACGCTTTGCCGTGGGAGACTGAGAAAGCCTCGAGCACCATCCAGCCGGCCGCAGTGATGGCCTTGAATTCGAACAACAGGCGCGACTTGCCGACGCCCGCCTCCGCCATCGCCGCGACGATCTGTCCGTGTCCCGATTTCGCGCGATCGGCCGCGTGGCGCATCGCATCCATCTCGCGATCGCGCCCGACGAACTTGGTGAATCCGCGTCCTGCCGAGCGTTGCAGGCGTGTGCGCAGCGGACCGAGTCCGGTAACTTCGTACAGATTGACTGGATCGGTGACGCCTTTGATTCGCGCTGGTCCCAACGATTTCAGAGTGAAGTAGCCCTCGACCAGCCGGCGCGTGCTTTCCGAGATTGCGGTCGCGCCGGGGTCGGCCAGGGTCTGCATCCGCGACGCGAGATTGGTGGTGTGTCCAATCGGCGTGTACTCGACGTGACCGGATCCGGTAGCAATCGAGCGCACCACGACTTCGCCGGTATTTAAGCCCACCCGAATCTGAATTGGCGCGCGACCGTCGGCGCGGAGGCGCTCGGCATAGCGGCGAATGTCTTCCTGCATCCGGATCGCGGCGTAGAGTGCGCGCTGCGGATGGTCCTCGTGTGCGACCGGTGCCCCGAACAGCGCGAAGATGCCGTCGCCGGTGCTCTGCACGATATAGCCGTCGTAGCGGCGGACCGCCTCGATCATCAGCTTGAGCGCCGGATCAATAATCTCGCGCGCCTCTTCGGGATCGAGATCCTGCTCGAGTTCGGTCGAGCCCTTGATATCGGCGAAAAGCGCGGTGACGGTCTTGCGCTCGCCGTCAGTTGCGAGCGCGGCTGCTTCCGCGGGCGCGATGACGCGTACAGAAGGGGCAGCAGATTCGACCGCAGTCGATAGCGGTGCAGCGGCGCTCAGCGACGTGCCGCAATCGGAGCAGAACTTCGCGCGCGACGCGTTATCGGAACCGCACTTCGAGCATCGGTTCGACAAGGGGCTGCCACATTCGGCGCAGAACTTCTTGCCCGTCTTGCTTTCGGTTCCGCACTTCGCGCAACGCATCTAGTAGTCCTATGGAGAGATGACGCACTTTGTACCGCCTGCGGCGCGCAAAGCAATATATATCCAGCGTCGATTCTACTGTTGAGTGATTCCGCTGCGCCAGTAATCGGCCCAACTGCTGTAGTCGGGCGAGTCTTCCTGGCACCATCGCTTGCTCTTGGCGAAATCCCACGATTTGTCAGTGAGGGGAGGATTGGGCAGCAGACGAGCCCAATCGACTTTACGATTCTGCGCGTCGACATGGCATTGGATATCGGCGAGCACGCTGTTGTCGGGATATCGCATCCAGATCTCGACGTCGGGATGCCGGGAACTGGTCTCCTGGAAGCGTTCCCAGGTGTATTGGTCGCCGTTGTAGGTGAACTCGGGCTGATCGATGAAAGTCTTGCAGACCTTCACGATATCGATCGTGCATCCGCCGTGATGAAAGACCGAAGTTTCGGCCGGTGCGGACGCGGTTGACGCTGATGACTGCACGGCGGGCGCATTGCTCGGCGCGGGGTTTTGCGAGCCGCATCCGGCAAGTGTGACCAGCAGGGATAGCGTGAGGACCTTGCGTGAGTTCATGGACCTCAAGCCCCTTTACTCGCGCGAAGGAGGCTTGTCGGGGGAATCTTCGGGGAAGATCGAGAGCCAGATGGAATGGTCGTCGATTTTTTTCAGCAGAGATTCGGATGCCGGCGAGTTGCGGTTGTCGGCGTCATTCCACGAATCGAAATGAATCAGCGATTTCGGCGGCAGGCGCTGCGCCCAATCCTTGCTCGCGAGGATAGGCCGGTCGGGAAATTCGCGGACGTAGCCGATGCATAGATAGGCGATGGGAATGACGTCGTCGGGGATGCCGAAGATTTCGGCGAGCGCGTCGTTGCGCATAATGCTGACCCATCCCATGCCGAGGCCTTCGGAGCGGGCCGTCAGCCACATATTTTCGACCGCCAGGCACGCCGAATAGATCTCGACGTCGCGGATGCTGGTCTTGCCGAGCACGGCGGGGCCGAAGCGGTCGGGTTTGCAGGTGACGATCAGGTTGAGCGGAGCTTCGAGTATTCCTTCGAGCTTGAGCGACAGATATTTATCGCGGCGCTCGCCAGTGAACTGGGCCGCATTCTTCTGGCGCTCGGCCTCGAAGACTTCCTTCACCCGGCGTCGCTGATCGAGGCTACGCACCAGGATGAAGTCCCACGGCTGTGTGAAGCCGACGCTGGCGGCGTGATGCGCGGCGACCAGCACGCGGGCGAGCACGTCGTCGGGAATAGGATCCGAGATGAACTCGCGGATGTCGCGGCGGCGGAAGATCGCTTCGTAGAGGCCGCGCTTAAGTGCGTCGGGGAATGCGTGGCGATTGGGTGCGTCAGTGGGCATTTATCTTCCTACCTCTTCCCTCGGGAGAGGTTGACGTGAGTTGGCGAGCGGCGGGTGAGGGCGCTCGCGCCGAGCTCGATGCTGGCAACCTAACCCCTAACCCCTTCCCACGTGGGAAGGGGGACCGGATTAAAGAAGAAGGCGCTCGCATCGAGCTGAATGCCTTGCGCCCTCACCCGCGCCGGAGGCGCGTCCTCTCCCGAAGGAGAGGAAAGCTCCGACTTCTCTCCCGTCAGGCCGCGGCGGCCTTTTTCGCCGCGGCGAGCGCCGCTTCGTAGTTGGGCTGCTCCGCGACTTCCTTGACGTACTCGACGTAGGTCACGTTGTCGTTCTTATCGACCACGAAGACGGCTCGGGCGAGCAGATGCAATTCCTTGATCAACGCGCCGTAGCTGGTGCCGAAGCTTGCACTGCGCCAGTCGCTCAGCGTGGTGATCTTGTCGACGCCCGCCGCCCCGCACCATCGCGCCTGCGCGAACGGCAGATCCATCGAGACCGAGAGAATCTGCACGTCGCCGGGCAGGTTGCTCGCCTCTACGTTAAAGCGGCGCGTCTCGGCGTCGCATACCGGAGTATCGAGCGAGGGGACGGTGGTGATGATTTTAACTTTGCCCTTGAACTGATCGAGCGTCGCCGGCGCCATTCCTTTGCCGACCACGGTGAAGTTGGGTGCCTTTTGTCCGACTTTGATTTCGGGGCCGACCAGGGTCATCGGGTTTCCCCGCATCGTAACGGCGCCTTTGCGTTCTTCCGCCATGAGCGAATTCTCCTTGATGATGAATTGAAAATGAAATCGAGGACGATTCAGAGATTAGCGGCGTCGGTTGAAGAGGTAAAGCAGGAACCTAACCCCTAATCCCTTCCCTCGAGGGAAGGGGGATAAAATACGACGGCGGCTCTGCCGTCCGAGGAAGAGCTAAGATCTACAGTGCCTTGATTACGATCCAGATCAGCGGAACCAGCACCAGGATGCCGTTGATTAGGGCGGTTGCGATTGCGCCTGTCGCGCGCTTCGACGCTGCGCTCAGGTAGCCGGCCGCGTAGGCTATCCGCGCGATCACGAACAGCAATCCCAGCGCGACGCCGAGGTGGTAGTTAACCGTCAGCGAAAATATCCAAACCGCGGGAATGAAGACGATCAGGGCTTCGAGTGTGTTCACGTGCACGCGGAAGTAACGCTCGAAGTCGGGATTGCCGGAAGTGGCCGGCGCCTCGACGCCATAGGTCTGCCGCGCGCGTCCAACCATCACGCCTAGTATCGAGTACTCGAGCAACGCGAGCAGCGTCACTATCGATAGTTCGTGTAATCCCTCCATATATGTCCCTCCCCGAGAAGTTGTCGCACGGCGCGGTCGTGGATGAAAGTACTCGCCCGTCCCTCATTTTGTTTGTCAGTCTCGAATTTGGAGGGTAATGGTCGTGGTGGCGCGGTCATTTATTTGAGTGGAGGTTTTATCCGATGAATCTTGGCACGCCCGGCGTTGATGCATTGATGGATTCCATGGCGGGAGCTCAGATCGCGCAATTTGCGCGCACGATCGAAAAGCTCGGATATAGCGCGCTCTGGTTTCCCGAAGCCTTCGGCCGCGATCCGTTTGCGCTGGCGGCGCATCTGCTCACGGTCACTGAGAAATTGATCGTCGGCACCGCGATCGCGAATGTCTGGAAGCGCGAACCGGTCGCGATGCTGGGTGGTGCCCGGACGCTGGTTGAAATGTTTCCCGGACGCTTCGTCCTCGGCCTCGGGATCAGCCACGGACCGATGATGGCGCGGATCGGAATCAACTATGCGAAGCCGCTGACCTTCATGCGCGACTACCTTGCGCGGCTCAAGGAGGCTCCGTACGGTGCGGCACAGCCGTCATTCGAGGGGCCGATAATAGTCGCGGCACTGCTGCCGAAAATGCTCAAGCTGGCAGCGACCGAAACCGACGGAACGATCCCGACGTTCATCACACCGGAACGGACCGCGCAGATTCGCGCCCAGATCGGCCCGGACAAACTGATCTGTCTGCAACAGGTCTCGATGCTCGAGAAGGACGCGAGCAAGGCGCGCTCCGCGATTCGCGGGTTGATCCGGTTTTACCTCGGGCTTCCTAACTATCTACAAAGTTTGAGACTGATGGGCTTCGGTGATTCGGACTTCGCCGCGGGCGGCAGCGATCGGCTGGTCGACGCGATGGTTGCGTGGGGCGACGAGCAGGCGATTCGCGATCGCGTCGCGGCACAGTACAAGGCCGGCGCCTCCCACGTGTGCATCACGCCGCTCAGGCCGGAAGGTAGCGCAGGGGCATGGAGTCTTGCGGCGGGAGGCAACCGCGAGCACGCCACGCCGGAAGAGCGCGCGCTCGAAGCGCTAGCGCCGCGATGAACTGGCTAATGCAGGTAGTCATTCGAAGCTCGGTTTGACTACTGGAGTGACTATGCAGATCGATCACGATGAAATCATGCGCCGCGCCGCCGCGATTTCGCCGACGCTCTCTGCGCACGCCCGCGAATGCGACGTTGCTCGCAAGCTCACGGCCGAAAGCATGGCTGCCGTCGTCAAGGCAGGCATGTTCCGGATCCCGCAGCCGCGCCGCGTCGGCGGCTACGAGCTGAGTCTGCGGACGCTTGCCGACGCCGTCACATCGCTCTCCGAAGCGTGCCCCTCGAGCGGCTGGGTGCTGATGGTGATGGGTGCGCATCACTGGTGCATGGGTTCGTTTCCCGAAGCGGCGCAGGACGAAGTCTTTGGCAATGGCCGCGACGGTCTGGTCGCGGGAACGTTGTCGTCTCAAGGAACCGCAAATCCGGTCGAGGGCGGCTTCCGCGTCGAAGGGCGATGGCAATTTTGCAGCGGCGTCGATCATGCTCATTGGGTAATCCTGGGATGCGCCGATCCTTCGACGCATCGGCCGTCGGTTCACGTAGTCGTGGCGCGCGGCGATCTCGAAGTGGATGACACCTGGCACGTGATGGGCTTGCAGGGGACAGGCAGTAAGGACGTGCTGGCGCACAACGTCTTCGTGCCGTCGCATCGAACGATCGACACGCGGATTCTGTTTCGCGGCGCGAGTCCTCATGCCGCCAATCACATCACGAATCTGTATCGACTCTCGGCCGAGGCGATGCTGTCGGTGTCGGTTTCGACGGCGGTGCTTGGCTCCGCGAAATTCGCGCTGCGTCAATTCATCGAACGCACGAAGGAGCGGCGCGTAATTTTGACCGGCGCGCGAAAGGCCGAACACGGGCCGACGCAGGTGCGGTTGGCGGAGGCCGCCGCCGAAATTCATTCGGCGGATCTCCTGATTCACGACCTCCTCGGCGAATTCGATCGCCTGATGGCGACCGAAGAGACCTTCGACAATGAGCATCGCGTGCGCGCAAAATGGCAGGCTGCGTACTCCGCAGAACTATGCCGCCGCGCCGTTGCGCGAATGTTTTCCGGTTCCGGCGCGCACGCAGTCTACACGCCGAGCGCGCTTCAAGCCGCATTTCGGAACGTCAACGTCGGCGCGCAGCACGCCAGTATCGACTTCGACAATTCCGCCGAACTTTATGCCCGCGTGCGTCTCGGCTTGAGCTAGTGAAAACGGTGCTCTCGCTAAAGAGGATCGCGCGGAAGCGCAATTCGCATGTAAAATCGCCCAAATGCTTGAGATAGGTGTTCGCGATATGGCGCCCTTAGACGAAGCCGGGGATTCTGAGCGGCCGCGACTTTCTCCAGATACTCCTTGGGCAACACAAAGATATCGCCAAGGTCGACGATTCGCAGGCTAAGTTTTGGCTCTGCATCTCGAGCAGCAAGGAGGGTGTAACGAACATGCCGTCCCTTCTTGATTTCCTCGAGAATCTGTTTCTTGGAAAGAAGAGGGCTTTGTTCTTTCGCCTGCTCTAGATCGAAGTGAATGCAGCATACGACGCCGTCAACCTTGTTCTGCTCGAGATCACAGCTTTGTGTGAGTACGACGACGTTCTGATTTTGCACTGTTGCTGATAAGTTTCCGTCCTCGGGGACGGGAAACGGGATGTCACGGCTTGGGCGCAATATAGGACACCCCACCAAAAGGTCACCCTGAAGAAGTTTACCTCCGTCCTCAACGGTGTCGTACCAATCGTCGTTGTTTTCTGGCACACGGGCCCTCGTGAACTCGCCGCAACGTCAGTCTTCAATGAATCGGAATTGGGTCGGCTCCTTCCGCACAATTCGCCAAGTTGCCGTTTTGGTTGGAGCAGGGGGCATATCAAAGGTGTCCGGCAAGAGCATATGTTGAACGCTCTCCGTTGTGATTTTCGAAAGCAACTCGTACAACGCGGAAGCCAATTCCTCGAGGCGCCAGGCAGACTTATCTTCTGTCACAAACACTGGAATAATCTGTTCCCGCTGAGCGAGCAGTCCTCGGTATGCTCCGATCCCTCGTTGCGAGCAATACGCGACGTCCATCAGAGGACGATCCTGCATAAGAGCGGAAGCCTCGCCGTACACGAAGTCTGGTATGCCCACGTATGTGACTTTGGAGGTCTCCGATGAGTACTTCTGTTTTGCCGTTTCCATCAGACGATCTCCTTAAAAAGCTTTCGGGTCATATCCGTGATACATGCCTCGAAAGCATCTCCGACATTTTTGTGAGCAATCTCAAGCTTACCTTCGACAGCCTCGATGGGGAACGGTTCACCTACTGTAACGAAATCAAGATCAAGCAAAAATACAACCCCATTTTGGCCTTGTTCTCGAATAGAGCCGGTCTGGAGTATAAGCATTCCGGCGTCGTCGAATGGAATCTCCGACCTTTGCACCCAGACATTTATGCGCTGAGGTAGCGGATCAGGAATCTTGGGGGAGGCAAGCAGGTAGTCTTGAATGCTGACCTCAGCTAAGGGGATTTCTATTCGATTTATGTATCGAAGACCAATTCTGCGAATAGCTTTCGGCTTGGCTGCTTTCGAATAGTTCTCTATAGCATACGAAATCAAGGGCTTAAGGTCGTTCCATGAAGAATAAGGTTTCAGTTTGTTTACCGTAAGGAGGTCAGGCGCTATCTGGATAAGCGTTTTTTCGTCCTCAGATAAAAATTGGAGACGAGAGAACGTATCTTGGCTGGCTGATCGCGGAGAGAGAGGGACGGACGAAGGATCTTGAGCGCCAATTTGAATTCCGAACTGAAATACCGCCTGCTGCCGTTTCTTTGGAAATCTGTCCTTGATCTCGTTGTAAACGAGACCAGGCAAGGTTCCATCCCAAGGCTGTCCGGGTTCGAAACTCAGTTCGCATAAGGCTTCGACGACTGGCGGGTTCTGATAGTTTCGGTGCATTCTACTATTGAGGAACTTAGTTTTATCTTGGGTACTCGTCTACGCCAAGTAGCGTCCGGAACGCAAACGAGTCGCAGTGAAACGCCGACAGTCGCCAGTCAAGTGTATGCCTCTCTTTTTCCGAGGGACAGCGCGGCTTTTTCCCACTCGGCTTGAGCTAGTAGTCCTATCTGGGAGGTCGGAGGCGCGCGGAAACTGAAACGCGGCTGGCCCTGAAACTTTGGATGCCCGGTTCGCGGCGTGACCAGGGCGGCGGCATGGGCTGCGACCTGGGCCATGTCGCGTCGCTGATCTCGGCGATCACCCAACCCTCGAGCGCTGCATGCAGCAGGTCGCCCGGATTTGGCCATCGATCAAAAATTCTGTCCATAGCTCTCTCGCATTGGCGCTTCTTCAGGGCATTTCAAGCAGACAATCCGCGCACAGCGCCCATCGCGCGTGTCCACCGGCCGGCACCACGAGGATTGCCACGATCGCTCGATTCGCATCGCCGCATCGCTGGCAAATCAGATCGTCGCCCTCGCATCGTGCTTCAAACCCAACCTCGGCGATCGTAGCCGGATCGTCGATCAGTTCGACTCGAACCAGGTTGAGTTCAGTTTCCAAAGCTTTCCCTTGAAGCCGGGGCTCCCGCGCCGCGCATCAATTCAGGTGCGCGCCCGCTTCCGCATTCATCGAATCGAACAGTTTTGCGACCTGCACCACGATCTGACGTCCCTGGCGTATCACGAATTTTTCGCGCTCCAATCGGGCCAGATGCTCGGTCACCCTGGGACGCGACGCTCCGACCAGGTTGGCGATGTCCTTGTGGCTGAAAGACACGCGCAGGAGCGTGCCGCGCGATTCTTCGATGCCAAAGTCTGCGCACAGTTCCAGCAGCGCGATGGCGATTCGCTCATGCAGGCCCAAGTTCAAGAAGCTCGAGCTGCGCAGCAGGAGGCGATACCACTGCTTCAGATCATTGCGATGAAACTGTTTGAAGGCGGACTCGGTGGCGTTCGCGGTGATGCCGTCGAAGTCATTCCAACTGACGGTGCCAACGCGGCAATCGTTGTAAGCCTCGCATTGGAACCTCGATTGGCTAAGCGGCAGAGACGGGAATTCGGGAATCGGCCCGGGCGCGAGCATCGCGACAGTGACGCGATCATTGCGCGCGTTGCGGCAAGTGATGCGCGCGACTCCTGCTAACAAAATGTGTGCATCGCGCGCCAGCGCGACTTCGCGGAGAATTATTGCATGACGTTTGTAGTTGGCCAGCGCCATTGCGCCGATCAGAAGGGTTCGTTCAGATTGAGAAAGCCATGACAACGCTTTGAGTCTGCTCAGCCTGTCCAGGTCCGTTTCGCGTGAGGTGTTCCGTTCATTCAAAATTTGCACCCGGGCCCAATAGAAACCATACGCCATTGCAAGCCGGAAAGAAAACACGGTGTTACCTGTATTACAAATACGTTGTGCTACAAAGAACCGAAAGGACGAGCCTTGGAAGCGGTGGGCGGCAAGCGTCAAACGTTAGCTGGTTACAAACTTACGAAGCGAGAGTGCCGATCGCGACGGCATCGCCGGCGATGTGAGCTTGCGACAAAAAAGTTTCCACACGCTCTTTGTTGACTACCAGTTGACGACGATTCCGCGAAATCAGATGTTTCTTTTCAAACAAAATCAAATGTTCGGTGATTCGAGGACGAGAGGCGCCGACCAGTTCTGCGAGATCTCGATGCCGGGCCGGCAACGTCAGCCGTACCCCTTTCGGGTCGGGGACGCCGAAATTTTCGCATAGCTCCAGCAGAATAAGAGCCAGCCGCTCTTCCAATGTGCAGCTCATGAAATTTGCACATCGCAGTTGTACCAGATCCCAGCGGCCCAGGTAGCTCGCCGCCAACCGCCTGAAATCGGCAGACGCTACTCCAAGTGAGATTTCGATGAAGGCCTCGAGATCGACCGCGCCAATTCGGCATACAGTGACCGCTTCGCACCGAAAATTGTAACTGATGCCGGGTACCGGCGGCGGGAAGCCGGGTACCATTCCCGGCGCGACCATTATCACGAGCGTGCGCTGACCCTTGCGATTGCGGCATGAGATTCGAGCGACACCCGAAAGCAGAATGTACGCGGCGTTAGGTGTGTGCTTGTCGTCGAAAATGATCCCGCGCTTTTCGACGATAGTAATCGTCATCGCGTTGTAGAGCTTGTCGAGCTGGCGCGCGGTGAGCCAGGAGATATTTTTAAGCCCGCGGAGCTTTCGGGCATTCGATGGGCGCACGGCAGTCATTCACGCAATGTATCAGACGCTCGGGTCTTAACGGGGAGGATGGCCGCGCCACGAGGTTTATTCGACGGAGTTGGTTCTCCATGTGACCGGTGTCCGGAACGCGCAAGATCGACCCGCGAGTCAGGCGGATATAGAATTTTGCCGTTTGCGCCAAGGTGTAGGATCCCGCCGCGCAATCCATGCCAGCAGCACCAGCGCCGGAATCGTCGCGACGGTGGTGAGCAGGAAGAACGGCACCCACCCGAGCTTGTCTGCCAGCAGGCCCCCCGAAGACGCAACCATCGTGCGCCCCACCGCCGCCAGCGACGACAGCAGCGCGTACTGAGTTGCGGTGAATGCCGGCGAGCAGAGGTCGGAGAGATAAGCGACCAGCGCCGTGCCCGCCATCGCACCGGTAAGATTCTCGGCGGCGACGCACAGTGCGAGATAGTCGAGCCGATGCCCGCCGACGGCTTGCAGCACGTAAAATAAATTGCCGGCGGACTGCAGAATCCCGCAGAGGATCAGCGCGCGCATCACGCCCAGCTTCGACGTCACTACGCCGCCGACAATTGCGCCGATGACAGTCGCGAAAAATCCGACCAGCTTCGAGATTGCGGCGATCTCGTTGAGCGAGAATCCGATCGAGATGTACAACGGCATCGCCATCACACCCGCCATCGCTTCGCCGAGCTTGTAACCAACGATGAAGATGACGATAGCGGGCCACATCGGGCGTCGCATGAAATCCGCGAACGGCCCGGTCACCGCAGTTGCGAGCCACTCGCGGACCGCGTCCCATCCGCGCGCGTTGGTATGCGGCTGCGCCTCGGGCGGTATCGCCGGCTCGGGGCCGAAAATAAACACCATCATCCCGACGCCTAAAAGTGCCGCCATCGTCGCGTAGGCCGCGAACCATCCGAAGCGGGCCGCGATAATCAGCGCGCCGGCGCCCGACACCAGCATCGCGATCCGATATCCGGTCTGAATCATCGCAGCACCGGGACCCTGCTGATCGGGAGTGAGAATTTCGACCCGGTACGCGTCGATCACGACGTCCTGGCTGGCGGAAAGGAACGCAACCAGGACCGCCAGCGCTGCGATGTGCGCCAGGTCGACCTTCGGATTGCATGAGCCCAGCGCGAGCGTCGCCGCTATAAGTGCGACTTGAATTGCGATACCCCATCCGCGCCGCCGGCCTATCGGAATCGGCGGCGGGAGACGATCGATCAGCGGCGACCACAGGAACTTCAGCGCGTAGGGCGTGCTGACGAGTGCGAAAGCGCCGATTGTACCGCGGCTGACGCCGGCAGTCGCGAACCATGCCGACAGGGTCGAAAACGTCAGCAACAGCGGGAGTCCGCTGGCGAAGCCGAGCGGCAGGATGAGCAGCACGCGTCGATCGCTGTACTGCGCGATCGAGCGCTGCCACGCACTCATCCTCTTCCCTTCCACCGTCGCACCGTCCACCACCGGCATCATGAATTCATATCACGTGGCGTAGGGATATTCTCGCAGTAGCGATACTAATGCCTTGCTTCAGCAACATTACTTGATAATGACTTCCAGTCTGCTACGATCGCCACCATGGGCGCCTCTTCACCGAGCAACTTCAAGCAGCGGCTGACGCAGGACGAGAAAACAGCCGAAACGCGCCGACGCCTGTTAGATGCAGCTATCGCATGCCTAATTGATCGCGGCTACGCGAATACGACGACTTCTGAGATCGCCGAACGCGCCGGCCTTTCGCGCGGTGCGCAGCTCTATCATTTCCCAAAGAAGGAAGAGCTGCTCACCAACGCGGTCGAGCACCTTTTCCAGCTCAAGTTCGGCGAGATAAAAGAGAAGGTGAGCCGCCTCACCAGCGAGAACGATCGGCGAGCGATGGCGATCGATATGTTATGGGAGGTTGCCAACAACCGGCTGACGACCGCCTGGATTGAGCTGGTCGTCGCGAGTCGCACCGATTCGTATCTGCAAAAGTCGGTGAGCGCCGCGAACGATCGGGTCTCGGAATTCATCAATCAATCGTTCCAGGAACTCTTTCCACGGCCCGATGGAGCCAGTGTCTTCTACGATTTGATTCCCCATATCGTGTGCCTGACGCTCGAAGGGATGGCGCTCGAGGGAATGACGCTGAACAGCGAGCTGACGACGAAGATCCTTGCCGCGCTCAAAACATTCAAACCCTGATTGCGCGACCGCCGCTAGTGCCCGACGCCGCTGAGTTGCACAGTCTGCGGCGTACCCTTCGCGTTGTCGGTAATCGTCATCGTGGCCCTCTGCTTCGTGGCCGCGCTCGGAGTAAACGTCACTGAGATCGTGCAATCCGTGCCGGCCGCCAAAGTCGCGGGACAGTTGTTGCTCTGCGTGAAAATTCCCGGATCGGAAATCTGCTCGACCAGGACCGGAATCCCCGGATGCTTCTTGCCGCCTTTGGGATTGGATACCTTCACCGTTTTCGGCTTGCTCGATGTTCCGATCGCGGTCTTCGGAAACGTGAGCGCCTTCGGTTTGATCTCGAGCGTTACCGGCACAGGCGTTGGCGTGGCGGTGGGCGTCGCGGTTGGCGCAATGGTGGCGGTTGGAGTCGGGGTCGGACTGGGGATTCCGACCGCATAAAGATTGTGGTCCTCGGAGCCAACATAGATGGTCCCGTCGGCGCCGATCGCCGGCGAGGAATAAACGTAGGAGCCGGTCACGAACTTCCATTTGAGGGAGCCGGCAGGATCCAGCGCGTACAGATTGTTGTCGTCGGAGCCGACGTAGATGGTCCCGTCGGAGCCAATCGCGGCCGAGGATTCCACATCGTCGCCAGCTTTGAACGCCCACTTCTGCGTGACGACGCCTTGGCCGCCGTCGGTTACGGCATAGAACAGGTCGCTGGTATCAATCGTGCCGACGTAGATGGTTCCGTCAGCGCCGATCGCAGGCGAAGCGTCGACGCCGTTCGCAGTCGGGAACTTCCACTTGAGCGTGCCGCCGGGATTCAGCGCGTAGAGATTGTCGTCATACGATCCGAAGTAGATGGTACCATCGGCGCCGATGGCCGGCGAGGATGTCACAATCGCACCGGTCGCGAACGCCCACTTCTCGGTGCCATCCGGATTCACTGCGTATAAGTTTTGGTCAAGCGAGCCGACGTAAATCGTCCCGTCAGTGCCGATCGCCGGCGAGGAGTCCACCGCACCCCCAGTTGCAAATTTCCATTCGAGCGTACCGCCGGAATTTATCGCATAGAGATTGTCGTCATAGCAGCCGACGTAAATGGTGCCGTCGGAGCCGATCGCCGGCGAAGAGGACAGATCATTTGCGGCTGTGAAGGCCCATTTCTGCGTACCTCCCGGGTTTAGCGCGTAGAGATTGTGGTCCTGCGAGCTGACGTAGACGGTTCCATCGACGTCGATCGCCGGCGACGACGACACGTCGGCCCCAGTTGCGAACGCCCACTTCTGTGTGCCGTCAGGACCTATCGCATACACACTGCCATCGTAAGATCCGACGTAGATGGTTCCATCGGGTCCGATCGTCGGCGACGAATACACTATCCCGCCGGTGGCGAACGCCCACTTCTGCATGCCGGGGTTGGCGCTGGTATCAAACTGGCTCAGGCCGGTATGCGTGAGATCGTGATGGAACATCGGCCACGGCGAAGTGGCGATTTGTGCGTGCGATAGGGTGACGGCCGCGACGATCGTAATCGCAAGCGCGATCGCGCCAAGGCCTGTGTAAATCCGAATCGTCGGTGAACTCCGCATTCGGATCGCGGCCGCTCAGCCGACGACGATTGCCAGGATAGAGCCGGTTAGAAGAAAAAAGATCAGACCGCCGACCAGCAGCGTTGGCGCCGCCGCTGCTCGATTGAGGCCGTAGTCACGATCGCGCTCGACGGTTCTGCCGTTCACGCACCACGATGCGGCTTTCTCCGCATAGGGCCAGCCAATCGAACCGAACATCGTGCGGAATTTTCCGTAAGGGCCAAACCATCCCGCATCCCGCGGAAGAACCCGGATGATCGCCATCATCCCGCCGTCTTCATGCGCCAGGATGTGGCAGTGATAGACGAAGTCGCCAACGTCCGGGCCGCGAAAATCCATGCGGACGGTTACGCTTGGGTAAGGACCGGTGCCGTTCCAGAAAGGCACTTGAACCATATCATGGAGTTGCCGTTGCTCCTTCGGCACCGGCGCGCCGTTGATCGCGAGCAGCAGGAAGTGAATCTGGTGCATGTGAAATTCATGGACTTCCGGGCTGCGGTTCTCGATAGTCCAGTCTTCCACCGATCCCTGCGTGGTTGTGATCGCCGGCGGGTTGTTGGGGTTAAATATCTGTGGCGTCGCTCCGACCACGGTGATGAAGAATTCCGTGTTGAGCCAGAAGGTGGGATTGCGCACGTCTGTACTCTCCTCGGAAAAATACAGCGTACGCTGGGTCGTCGGCTTCGCGTCCGCCAGTCCCTCGAAGCGCTGCGGTCCCGGAGCGCCCGACGCTGCAGGCATATCCGGCTGAGGCGTCTGATCGTATGACTTGGGGTTCGTGAGGGTGGCCAGCGGACGATTCGGATCGATGTCGCCGATCGGCCCGGTATCTATATTCAGTGTGAGAAAAGTCGCGTTCTTCACGGACTTCGAGGGACCGGTGACGATAAATTCCGCGCGTCCCGCATTCGGAATAAAAACGTCGGTCATCTTGAGCAGCTTGCCGGTGCGCGTGCCATCCTGAGACCCGGTCGGGACTCCATCGATGCCGACCAGTTCCACCGTCTGAGGTTTCCCATCGTACTGAAGCTGAAGATCCAGTTGCGTATCGCCGCATGCATTCACAACCCGCCAGAGTTGTTTCTCGCCCGGTTTGATATTGACGATCGCCGGCGTGTAGGAGGGATAAGGAATGGGAACGTAATTCAGAGTTACGTCCCATGAAGGCACGTCGTTCGGACCGCCGGGAGGAGGCAGGCCGGCTACGTTCTGATCGCGAATTACAAAGATTCGTTGCGCCAGCCCCGCCACCGCCGGCTGCACTTTTTCCAGCCCCTCGACCACGATTGCGCCCGACGCTCCGCCCAGCACGGCCGCGTTCGCGAGTCCGTGAACGTGCGGATGGTACCAATAGAGTCCGGGCGGCTCGTCCTTCGGAAATTTCACGTCGTAGGCAAATGTTTCACCCGAATTGATCAGGGTGTGGATCACTTCGTCCTGATGGCAGACCGGCGAAGTGTTGGTGCCATGAAAATGAACGTTGACGGAATCCGGTCCCATCGACGACGCGCCACACACGTCCGAGGCCGACGTGGACATCCGCAAAGCACCCGACTCGACCGGCGCCGGAAGATTGTTGGTGACATTGACGACCAGCTGATCGCCCGGATGCACATGCAGGGTTGGAGACTCGGTGCCGTCGGGCGTCGTGAAGCAGTACAAAGTGCGGCCGTCCGCATCAACCTCCGTGTTGTAGGACAGGTTCACGGTCAGGACGCCATGCTTGCTGAACAGATCCGTTGGGTTGTTCACGACGCTGCCTGCGGCGAAACGCGTGCATGGACCGGTCGTATCGTTGTTCGCGAGCCGGTTCGATTCGGCGCCGAAGCCAACCGAGGGAGCCGCAAGAGCAAGCAGCATCACCAACGGGAGAATTCCGTTTTTGGTCATTTCGATGTGCGGCTCAGCCGGTTTTGTGAAGAGCGATAGCCAACCCCCGGGAGTTTTATCATTGAAGCTGATTCTCAAGCTCAAGTCGAATTAATCCGGCTTTGCCGGAAAAGTTTTTCGCCGCGATCGAGCCGTTCATTGAAAAAGCAACTGATGGCATCAAGTCTGAGCGGCCGCTTGCGGCAGCGGCGAGATAGCAGATGCGCGCGAGTCGCGGCTCCAATTTCGGACGCGCCGCCCGCAAGCTGCTGGCGCAGTTGCTTATTGCCGAAGCGCTATTCGACGCGGTGGCAGAAGGCGACGCGAAGTCACTGGGCATCGGCGAGGACGAGATCGTGCGGTTGGTGGATGAAAGCTCGCGCGAGCTGCTGCCTTAGTCCCTCGCCCGTTATTTCACGGGGAAGCCTCTGGTTAGGTGAGGGTTCTGCGGCGCATTCTCCAATGCGAACTGCTCGCGCGGTGCCAAAGCGCGGCGGGCGACGTCGGCTAGAAGCAGCAAAATCGCCAGCGGGGCGATCGGGATCTTTGCGCTGCCGGCCAGTGAGCGGGCGAATAGCGGCAGCAGCCAGACGAATGCCAGCAGCGCTTTCTCATATGGAAGAAAACCATTGCGGCGCGCTTCGAGCGCGATCCAGGCGATGGGCAGCGCGAGTAGCACGAGGTCGTAGTCCATCATGTAGGGCGTCATCAGCAGGACGCCTGTAGCGAGCGCGGCGGCGTGAAGCTCGAACTTTGGAGTGCGCCACCAAATCCAGATGACAATGATCGCGGCTATCAACGCCACCGCGGCCTGGACGACGTATGCTGTCGCGACGCTGAAGCCCCACAGGCGCGCGGCGGCGAACGCGCTTTGCAGTTTCTCAAATCCGCTGCCGCCCTGCTCGAGTACGACCTGGCGGGTGAACGTGATGCTCGAGAAGAAAGCGTGCCAGGTTTGTGCACCAAAAATCGCGAACGAAAGAGCGGCGAGGATTACTACTGTGACCGAAGCGGATGCGATCGCGCGCCATCGGCGAGTGGCGAGGAGAAAAATAGGGATTAGGATGCCGTACTGAGGTTTGTAGCTCATGAGCCCGAACATCACGCCGGCCAGAATTGGGCGCCGATCAATCGTCAGCAGACCGCCTCCCAGCAAAGCGAGAGTCAGGAATCCATTCTGGCCGTTGGTAAGATTGACCAGCGCACCGGGAAAGGCGATCGCAAGCCACAGAGAATCGCGCTCCGGATCGATCGTCCACATCGTGGCGAGATAAGCGGCGAAGGTCGTGACCGTCCACGCGAGCAACGACAATGCGTACGGGATTAGCGCTAGCGGCAGGATTATCAGGAGATAGATCGGCGGGTAATGAAAGCCGGCGAAGCCGACTGAGGGATCGGCAACCGCGGTGCGTTCGACTGACCATAGGCGCGCGACGTCGTAAACGGCCGACGGAGCGCCGTGCAACGTCAGCCACGACGCGGACCATGGGTCGATAAAGTCGGCGCCGATGGGATGTCCGGCGGGATCGATCAGGCCCTTGCTGCGCAGCATCCAGACGACCGCGCTGACGAAGTAGACCGCAAGGAACAGCCTCGGATATGCGACGAGGCGCCGGCGCGTGAGCCACGGCGCTTGTCTGAAGGAGTCGAGTATCGAGCTACCGGCCAACCATCCTCCCCGCGAGTCATCACCCCGACCGAATCGACGAGCTCGGCTGCGAACCTGAATAGCAGAGGGCGGGCGTCACAACCAGCGGCAGTTATGCGGCACGGAAATATTGGCCGGGGGTTTTGCCGAAGGTCATCCGAAACGCCCAGATGAATGCGCTGATACTGTCGTAGCCCACGTCCATCGCGACCGTCGTCACTGGATCGCCTGCGGCGAGCAGCCGCAGCGCATGACCGAGCCGAAGTTGCTGACGCCATTTGCCGAAGCCGAGCCCGGTTTCAATCTTGAACAGCCGCTCGACGGTGCGCTTGCTGGCGCCGGCGAGCTTCGACAACTCGATCAGCGAGCGAGTGTCGGAAGGCTCCTTCTGCAGCATCGTTGCGATTCGTTTCGCGCGTGCGTCGCGCGGCAACGGCAGATGCACCGCGTCGGATTGCATCACGTGAAGATGATCCAGCAGAACCGACACGAGGTGCGCGTGTTCGGGCTTGCGGAGATTCAGGCTGTCGAGCTCGACGATGCGGAGAATCAATTCGCGGAGTAGAGAAGAAACGCCGATGACGCGAGGCTCGTCGGGCAGCGATCGGCTGAGTCGCGGCACGAGGTACAGCGTTCGCAACGAGACAGGCCCGGACATCTGGATCGAGTGGCGCGTACCGGCGGGAACCCAGACGCCGCGATTGGTCGGCACCACCCACGACGCTTCGGGCGTCCGCACCGTCATGACACCGCGCGATGCGTAAACCAGCTGATGCCACGGATGCGAATGAGTCTTGATAAGATAGCCGTCTGCGTATTCGGGAACAGTCGCGGTGCGGACCTGGCACTTGGAAGGGTCGAAAAACCAGTGGCGCTTTTTCGGCATCGATTGGCAATCTATCGCAAGACAGCCAGCCCTGAAAGTGGTAACACCGGCCTGACAGTGAGTGCGGAGGAGGATCGAGTTATGCTCGGCAATTGCGAAGTGATGGCGTTTGTTGGAACCACTCAGCCGGAGCGCGCGAAGGCGTTCTATGGCGGAGTGCTCGGTCTCAAGCTGGTCGAGGACGCATGGTGGGCGATCATCTACGAAGCGGGCGGGATACATCTGCACATCGAGAAGCCGCGAGATAAATTCACGCCGCTGCCGTTCACGGCGCTGGGCTGGAAGGTCACCGACCTCAAGGCGACGGTGGAGCAACTCGCGAAGAAGGGTGTCAAGTTCGAGCGCTTTCCGGAACTGCAACAAGACGACCTGGGAATCTGGACAACGCCAGATGGCGGCGGCAAGGTTTGCTGGTTCAAGGATCCGGACGGCAATACGTTGTCGATGACTCAGTTTAGTAAGTGAGTATCGAGGATTCCAAGTGAACCCGCGGTGGGTTTCACACTTCCTTCGGCAGGGGTGACCTCCTGCGGCTTCGCTCAGGACAGGCTCTGCACCCAGTGGAAGAAATCGCGTCTAACAGCGTCAGTGGCGGATCTCGTCGGTGCGGGAGACTTCCATCCAGGCGTTGATCAGGTCGTCGGCCTCGTCGGGCTCGAGGCGGCCATCTTTCACCGCCGCCAGGATTTCGAGAATCGCGTCGTCGCGATTCAACTTCACGGTTCCGCCCGGCCTGAATTTCTCTGCCCGACTTTTTTCAGCGTTTTCAGTTTTTTCAGTGTTTGACTGAGTAGTCGCCTGAGTATTCGACTGAGTAGTGCTGCCGGGCTGATCATGCGCGCGGTTGCGGACGTCGCGGGCGGCTTCGCGGATTTTGTCGCGCATCTCGCGGGCGGCCTGGCGCACCCGATCGCGCATCTCGGTGCGCGCCTCGCGCGAACCGCCGCGCACCGCCTGCGACACGAGCTCGCCGATTTCCTTGCCTAGTTTCGTCAGCCGATCGCCGACGTCTTCCGGCACATGCTCTTCGATTTCGGAAATTGCGCGCTCGACTTCGCGAAGTCCTTCGCTGACGCTTCGTTTCACGTCGCGGGTGACTTCGCGCACAATTCCGCTCGAGAGCCCACCGCTTTCCGCCACGAACTGGCCGGCCGCATCGAGGACGCTGCGCACGAACGCGGGGATCTCGCCGCCAAGGTCGTCGACCAGGTCTTCGAACGGCGCCGAGAAGCCTCCCGCGCGCGAGCGGTAGCCTCGGCCGGAGAAATCGCGCTCGCGAGCGTCGGCGCTGGCGATAATCACGTCGGCGCCGCGCGTCTCGATGGCGATTTTGGTGCGCGCGCCGGATGCGGGATCGGGACCGATGGTGCCGTGAACGTGACTGCGGTCGATCGATTTGAGCGCGGAGGCGTCGATGCCGAAAGTTCGGATTCGACCCCATCCGGCGGAAGCGTCGAGCTCGAGCGAGGCGGCGGTGTCCGCCTCGAGGTTGACGCGGCCGCGGCTGGCGACGCTCCAGGCTTTGTCGAGCGGAAAGGGGCCGGCGAGATCGATCGCGCCGCCAACGTCTTCAAGACTGAGCGAGCCACCAACGCGGCTGATGCGCGCATTGCCGCCGACAAAACCGACTGCGACTTCGCCGGCGACGGTGTCGGCCGCGAGCTTGCCGCCGATTTTGCCAATTTGCAGGCCGCCCGACAGGTTCGAGGCGCGGACCCGGCCGCCGACGACGCCGGCTTCGACGTGAGCGGCGTCTTCAATTTCGAGATGTCCGCCAATCACGCGCGCGATGAACGGCGCGCGCACGCCGAGCAGGTTGGCGCTGCCGGCGATTTTTTCGATCGCCACTTCGCTGCTGATAGTGCGGCAATCGAATCCGCCGCCGACATGGTTGAAGGTGATCGCGCCAGCCGATTCGACCGCGAGCGAGCCGCGAACCTTGACGCCGTCAACCGCGCCGGCTTCTTTGATAGATACGTTGCCGCTGACGGTATCCCGCATCGAAATCGCGCCGATGCGGCGTGCGTGCAGATTGCCGCGCACGCGAGTGACGATGAACGGTGTGGCGAGGTCGGAGAGGTCGAGGTTGCCGGCGACATCTTCGACTTCGACCGTGACGCCTGCGGGAACGGTGATGACGGCGTTGTCGCGCAGCGTTATCTCGGCGGCGCCGGCGTTAGTGGTGACTCTGGGCGCGAGGCCCGAATCGATCTCGATAGCGGGGCGATCGCCGCCAGTGATTTTGAGATTCCCAGCGGCGCGCAGGATTCGGATTGATTCAACTCCATCGATGGTCGAGATAGCCATGGCGGATACCCTCCGTTCTTCTTTTCGGTGGCCTATGCGTCCTTGGTGCGGGGTTCGTTAAGTGCTGCGAGTGCTTCGTCGGGCGTGATTTTGCCGTCCTTGAGATCGGCCAGGACCGAGCGGCGGCGCGAGCCGCTGTCGTCGGAGTTCGAGGCTTCGGGTCCGGACTTCGGGGAATAGCCGAGGGCGGTGATGACGTCGTCGAGGCGGGCGCGGACGGTCGGGTACGAGACGCCGAGTTCGCGCTCGACCTCGCGGATGACGCCGCGGTTCTTGATGAAGACCTCGACAAAATCGATTTGCGCGCCGGTGAGCTTCAGGAGCGCAGGCGGCGTGAACTCGCCTTTGATAGAGATTGAGCAATCAGGGCAGTCGAGGCGTGCGACCGTGAGATTGCCGTCGCACGACGGACATTTGAGAATTATTGGCCTCATTAAGATTCAATATTGACCTAAATATTAATTCTGTCAAGTTTGGCATTAAGATTATTAATATTTTGGTCTAATCGCCTGCGCGGCGCTAGGCACCAGCCAGAACGCAGCACAATGACTAAGCGGCGGGGTGTTGCTGGCTCAGGCAATGGACGGAGCCGAGGCCCCAGACAAGGTCGGTCGAGGGGACGCCGACTACTCGGCGGTTGGGGAAGAGACGTTGCAATGTTCGTGAGGCGACGGCGTCGGTGGGGGCGTTGAAGGTCGGCATCAGGACTGCGCCGTTTGCTATATAGAAGTTGGCGTACGAGGCGGGCAGGCGGGCGCCGTCGTGGATGACCGCGGGAGGCATCGAGAGAGTTTCGATTTTGAAGGGACGGCCGTCTTGATCGCGCATCGCGCGGAGGCGCTCCAGGTTGTCGCGCAGGACTGCATAGTTCACGTCGGCGGGATCGTCCTCGACGACGGTAACGATAGTGTTGGCGGCGACGAAGCGCGCGAGGTCGTCGATGTGTCCGTCGGTGTCGTCGCCGGCGATTCCGTCGCCGAGCCACAGCACGTTGGTCACGCCGAGGTAGGTGCGTAGGTAGTCCTCGATGTCGGCGCGGCTGAGTGACGGATTGCGATTGGGGTTGAGCAGGCATGACTCAGTCGTGAGCAGCGAGCCTGCGCCGTTGACGTCGATCGAGCCGCCTTCGAGCACGATGCCCGGCTCGATCACTTTGAAGCCGTAGCGGAGCCCAAGTTTCTGCGGGACGACGTCGTCGAGATCGAAGGCGCCGTATTTTTCGCCCCACGAGTTGAAGCGCCAGTCGAGTGCGATTTGATTTGGGCCGGAGGTCGCGGCGCTCGCGAGCCGATTAACGAAAATTGGGCCGTAGTCGCGGACCCACGCGTCGTTGGTCGGCAGATGAAAAATGTCGATCGGCCGCAGTGTACCGGGCGTGTCCTTTGCGGTGCGGCGGGCGGCGTCGAAAAACGTCTCTCGTACCTGGTTGATTTGTTTTTCGTCGGTGACTCCAAGGCGGACGTTATCGAAGCGGACGATTTTCGCGACCATCTCGGCATAGATAGGAGGGATCACGTCGAACTTGTCGGGCCAGGTGTCGCGATTGTGCGGCCACGCAAGGAAGCACCCGACGTGCCGCGCCCATTCGGGGGGCATCCGGTAGGCCGCAAGCAGGCGGCGATGCTCAGGTGGAATTGCAGTCATTACTAAGAGCGATAGCGGCGCGTGAGGTCGGCGTACGCATCGATGCGGCGGTCGCGCAGGAAGGGCCAGTTGCGGCGGACCTGCTCTATTTTGGCGAGATCGCATTCGGCGATCAGAGTTTCCTCGGCGGTGGCGCTGGCGCGCGCGATTATTTCGCCGAACGGATCGGCGACGAAAGAATCGCCCCAGAACTCGAGCTCGCCCTCGACCCCGACGCGGTTGACCGCCGCGACGAAGACGCCGTTGGCAATCGCGTGGCTACGCTGGATCGTCTCCCACGCGTTCACCTGCTTGGGGCGGACCTTCTCCGGCTCGCCATGCCACCATCCGATGGCGGTGGGATAGAAAAGAATCTGCGCCCCGGCCATCGCAGTGAGCCGTGCGGCTTCGGGGAACCATTGATCCCAGCATACGAGCGCG
The DNA here is from genome assembly GCF_049584895.1 of Binatus sp. (SeqCode). Lineage (GTDB taxonomy): Bacteria > Desulfobacterota > Binatia > Binatales > Binataceae > Binatus. The sequence goes on along the minus strand of NZ_JBAUYR010000130.1, from coordinate 747 downwards.
CCGATCGGTCCGTGCGACGTGGGATGCGCCACGAAATCGAGATCACCGGGGGTGAAATAGAATTTTTCGTAGTAGCGGGGATCGTCGGGGATGTGCATCTTGCGGTACCGGCCGACGATTTTTCCGGCCTCGTCGATGACGGCGGCGGTGTTGTGATAGACGCCGGCGGCGCGACGCTCGAAGATCGACGCGACGATGATAATTTTTCGCGCCTTGGCGACGGCCCCAAGCGCTTCGGTGGTCGGGCCGGGAATCGGCTCGGCGAGATCGAAAAATTTCGGATCCTCGACCTGACACGGATAGTGCGCGCCGAAGAGCTCCTGGGTACAGACGATTTGCGCGCCACGCTGGGCGGCGTCCGCGATTTTTGCGATGGCCTTGTCGAGATTGAGGCGCGGCTCGGCCTCACAGCTCATCTGGATCAGCCCAATCGTGACCTTGTCGGCGTGCGATGCCATAACAATTGTGATAGCAACCGCGCGAGTCGCACGCCATCGCTTGGACAATCACGTTACAATGAGCACGAAACATTTTCGTCATCTGCGGTTGCGATGAGCGTGGCTGTGATATTGTAATAGGGCGCGCTAAACGAAACCGCGCTGGAGAATTTCGGGACTGCCCGCCGCTGATAGCCGGGTCCTGCGCAAGGGAAGGCCGCGAACCCCGCCAGGTCCGGAAGGAAGCAACGGTACCGGCTGCCACCCTGTGCCGCAGGGGTGCCTGGCTATCATTCGACGGGCAGTCCCG
>NZ_JBAUYR010000129.1:0-29522 GCF_049584895.1 Binatus sp. (SeqCode) | reverse complement strand
GCAATATGTTGGTACCAGTTCGTTGAGCGCCTATCACCACAAAAAGATGAGCGCCGTTAGCAGAGGTGTCGGCGCTAACTTCCTCATGAGTTTGGATATTGAACCCAGTCATGCCGAACTCGCCCCGCCAACAAGTCTCTCAACAGCTCTGCGACTGCTTTCCCAGGCCGCCCAGAATCGAGGCGAGTCGGTAGCTGTTCGGTCGGTCGCCAGCGAACGCAGCCAGAGGTACGCTTCCCGAGTCAGCGGAGGCAGGTCGAGATCAAGTTCAAAGTCCGAGACGTTGAAGAAGCTATGTCGTAAATTCGGATCGAGAAAGTCGCTGGCAAATTGGTCGATCCCCGCCTTGCTGGCATCAGTCAACGGAATTTTCAGACCGTGGGCGATGCGCTCAAGCTCCGGTCGCGGATCGGCCATCACCAGGTCGTAGTCGCTAACTATAAATGGTCGATTGGCAATCATACTTAAGTTCGGAACTACGTATACCAGCCATAGCAAGTGCGCTGTTACCGCGTCCATACCGTGACGCCGGATAAGAGAATTGGCCACGCTGCGCGGGTTTCTGATCACCAGCAGATAGCATTCATCTACTTCAAGCACACGCAGCACTGAGCGCCAGAAGGGTAGCAGCCGAATAGTGCGCGGATCCTTAAATCCCCATAAGCTATGACTCACGAATTCCGATTTCAGGTACGCTACCGCCTCGGTACGCAGGGCTTCTACGCCCGGTTCGTCCCAGCGAGCGTCATCGATCAGCGCAACCTCTTCCCACTTGAGCCCGAAGAAAGCCAGCAGGCGTTCATTGATTTCGAAGATGTGCCTATCCTCCCAATAACCGGTAGGGTTATCGGGCTTGGGACTTATAAAGTCGTTCCCCAAATAGACGCCCAGCATCTGCAGGCCGCGAGCGAGCGCACTGGTTCCGCTGCGATGCATTCCAAGGACGAGTACAGCGCGTGACGATTGCATATCGAGACTAATCAGCTGTCACTTGGTCCTTCCCACGAAAAGTAACTCCTCCGCTTACTGGCTATGCGGCGCTGCTCAACCTGTCACAGCAGGCCCCTGTTCTCCGCGCGAGAGAGGAGTTCCAGTGTTAGCATCTCGTTCGAACTTCAGTCCCTGGCCGAATTGCACCACCTTGGAGAGCGTCCGCTCGACGGCAGGCGCGACCTGACGACCAGGTATGGTATAGGGCCGAGCGCTACGAACCGCGTTCACGAGCGAGTGCACCATGCTCTCCCGGTCTTGATCTTCACGGTGCCAGAGGAATACTTCCGGCATCGTCTCGATCCGCAGGCCCGACAGCGCTGCTTTGGATAGGAGCTCCCAGTCGTCAAGAGTTGAAACCGCTTCGTCGCTAAATCCTCCGATCGTGTCGAACGCGTCTCTCCGGACGAGCGCGTTGGTGCTGCCGAAGCAGTTGACGAAAGCGCCCGTTGCGGCATCGCCTCCGAGAAATGGCCGGCGCGAATGTTCGAGGCGACTTTCCGAGGAACCATTCGACGATCCCAGAAAAAAGCTGATTGCTGAGGTGAGAATGTCGGCATCTACACGTTGCGCGACCTGGACGAAGACGGAGATCGCGTTAGGCGCCAGCAAGAGCGTGTGATCGTCGACGAAGAACAGGTATTCCCCTTTCGCCTCGCGCACTGCTGCATTTCTCGCCGCGCCCATCTCGCTACCGCGCCGATAAATCTTGCGCAGTTCGTGGTTTCCCAGCCGGGCGAGCGACGCCTTTGACCCTGACGAACCATCGCCTCCGCATTCGGCCAAGATGATCTCGAGGTGCGGATAGTCTTGCTGCTTGAGAGAAGCCAGCGTGGCTTCCGCACCTTTCTCCCTAACGTTGTACGCGAAACATATGCTTACCAGGGGAAAGATAGATTCTCTGCCCGACGGCCGTTCCTTACGGGCGGGCTGCTCATTTTTGGCTCGATGCGAAAGACCGGCATGCCAACGCACCCAGTTACCTTCGGTGTCAGCAAATGACGCCGACGGTCGCGCTGAAAACGCGCCCTGCTCGAGGGAACTCCTGATACGTTCTGCCAACACATCCGGTCGGGGCTCGAAGCAAACATTTTCTCTATCGGCTGGATCGATGATTTCCGGAATGCCGCCAACATTACTGACTAAAAGCGGTACTCCGGCGCCTACGCATTCCAGTGCGGTGTTAGGAAAATTGTCCGCGAGCGACGAGACCACTGCCAATCGTCCATCTCCTCGAAGATACTCGATTGCCGCTTTTTGATACTTATTCGCGACAAGGTGCCACGGAACGTTCCAGGCTTTTGATCGATCGCTGATATAGCCGATGCTCGAACGACCATAGAGTTGGGTTTCCTTTCCCAGGAAGGTGACCTCAAAATCGCGATGGGGACTATCCGCGCAGAGTTCATCTACGGCGTCGCAGAAGAGCTTGAGACCTTTCCTGATCTCAAGTCGTCCAAAGAATACGATTTCGCGAACCTTCTTTCGTGTCTGACGCGGCACGGCTTCTTCAGATAGGACCGTCTTGGGAAGGACGTAGGGCGCGACATAGGTCTGTTCGGGAAGCTCCCAACCATTGTGTTGCATCCAGTTGAGAAGGTATTGACTGGGGCTTACGACGATATCCGCAGCGGAAACGCTCACTCGTTCCATGAAATCAATCTCGAGCTCTCCCAGATTGCGTATATAATCCTGGCTCCCCTCCTTTACCCAGAATGTCGGACCGTGCGTACCGATCACAAAGGTAGCGTCACCGAAAGCGAGGCCCTGGCGCTTCGCCAGCAAGCTGTAAAATGCCAGCCCCTGGCATTCGGGGAAATGAATCACATCGAAGTCGTGCTGATGTTCCTTAAGCCAGACGTAGGTGTGATACGAAACGCTGGAGGCCCAAGCGGCATGAATTCGCGGCTCGTGCGCCATCGGGAGAGGAATCAATCTCATGCCTTTCTCGGTGCGGTAGTAGTCAACCCAATCGATCATATTTCCGTCGGTGGGATGACATCCGAGAAGGAACAGGATGCTCACGTCGTAGCCGGCCCGCTTCAACGCGTCTGCCAGACTGGTGTAGGCAGTACCTATGCCAGCATTGCGGGACGGTCCTTCAATTTCCCAGGTGGCAATGCAGATCCGCGGCAAGTGGGAACCGCGAGCGACGTCGACTTTCGGCAAGGACGGAAACAGTGAAGCCATCGGTTATCTTTCTCCTTCGCGATCTCGCCCCCATCAATGTTTGCCGTTTATCTCAAACCGGGAACCAAACTGGAGCGGCACAATACGAATTTTGCCCTCATGTTTCAAGCGATTTAGTCGGGTAATTTTTACTCTGCCGAAGTTACATAGAGAACACGCAAGTTGTCGGATAGGTTGTGCATCGAACACTCATCGAGCATGGTTTCGATCCGCAAAGTAGCGCTACGAACCGTTTGTTTTTGGATGCGCTCGTGGCGTACTGTGGCGCGATGCTCGTTACCGTCGAGCGATTAACCAAAACCTACGGCAAGTTCACGGCGGTCCACGACGTGTCATTCGTCGTTCACGCCGGAGAAATTGCTGGCCTCGTCGGTCCCAACGGGGCCGGCAAGACGACCATCATCCATATGATGCTGGGCCTGATTTCGCCAAATGCCGGCAGCGTGCATCTGTTCGGGAAGAGTCTCAAAACGGACCGCGAACAGATACTGCAGAGATTGAATTTCACCTCGCCATACATGGCATTCCCGGTCCGGCTGACCGTGCTGGAGAACCTCAAGGTCTTCGCCGGAATCTACAACGTTCGCGATCCCTCAGCGAAAATCAACGAGCTGTTGGAGAAGTTCGGCATTGGAAGATTGAAGAAAAAACCGATGTCGAAGTTGTCCTCCGGCGAAATTACGCGCGTCGGGCTGTGCAAGGCATTTCTGAACGATCCGGAATTGTTGTTGCTCGATGAGCCCACTGCCTACCTCGACCCTCAGGCAGCGGTGCAGGTCAGAGAGGTGCTGCTCGATCTGCGGAAGAGCCGCGGGACCACGGTCCTCTACACATCGCACAACATGCACGAGGTTGAGCGGATGTGCGACCGGATTCTCTTTCTGAGCAAGGGAAGTATCATCGCAACCGGAACTCCGATCGAAGTAACTCGTTCAATTTTGAACGAAGACCGCAATGCACCTGCTCTCGAAGAGGTCTTCATTCGCATCGCAGGGCGCACGCCAGATGAAGCTGTATCGAATTAGATCCGTCATCCTTCGGCACACTTACGAGGTGATTCACAACGCGAATCACATCACCTACATGGTCTATTGGCCGGTAGTGAACATACTGGTGTGGGGATTTTTCACTCTTTATCTCCGCCATGGCGATGCCTTGAAGCCTGGCGTAGTTAGTTGCTTACTCGGCGCGGTAATCCTCTGGGGGCTATTCAATGCTTTTCAACGCGACATGGCGGTAGGATTCCTTGAGGAGCTGTGGTCGCGAAACCTTGTTAGTCTATTCGCTTCACCGCTGAGTGTTTCCGAATACGTGACCGGCCTGATTGTCGTCACTCTTGCGAAGGCGATGATCGGCTTGAGCGTCGGGGCTTTGATTGCGTGGCTCTTTTATAACTACGACATGTTTCCAATGCTGCCGATGCTACTTCCGTTCATTTTGAATCTGATTCTCTTCGCCGTTGCGATGGGCATCGTCGTGACCGGCTTGATCTTCCGATACACCACCAAGTTCCAGGCCATGGCGTGGAGCTTCGCCGGCATCCTGATGCCCCTGTCGTGCGTGTTCTACCCGTTGAGCTCCCTGCCCCGCTTTTTGCGTCCGATGGCTTCGGTACTCCCGACGACCCAGTCGTTCGAAGGCATGCGCGAGGCTATCGAAAGAGGGGCATTCTCTGCCGTCTATTTTAGAGCGGGTCTCGAATTGAACCTTATCTACTTCACTTTTGCGATAGTCTTCTTCCGGTGGATGTTCGAGTCCGCACGATTGCGCGGATTGTTGGTGAAAATGGAATAATCGTGAACTCTCGATAACGAAGTGAGCCTAAATCGGCTAAGTGTCGATTTTGGAGAGAACATTCCTGCAACCGAAATCGCGACTGTTTTCCTTGGAAATCTCGCTCTCTAAACCGAAATCAAAAATTGCGGGCGGTAAGTGGGCACTCAAGCCGAAAGATGCTCCGGATTTTCGCGGGATCCAGAAGATTGACCGCATCGCATCGATTCCAATCCTCGGCGGGCTCCATCATCAATATGTCCGACTCTAGTTTTGAGTAGGCACACCGGATGCGAACACGGCGCGGGACCGTTCGGGTTGGACTCCGGTCCTTAGGCGCGAACACAGTCGGTCACTTGAGCGCCATGCCGCCTTGCAACACGGCACTGAGCGGCACGATTGCCGACGTGTTCCAGGACCCCAACGCCACCTCTTGAGGACCGGCCCGGAACGAGATGCTTGATGGGTATTGAGACACCACCTCACCTTCGACCGCCAAGTCTGACGCGCGATAGAAGACAAACTTTCGAGCCTGCACCGAGGCGATGTGACGGCAGTCGATCGACCACGCAATCTCGTTGCCGGTCCCGCCGTGGTCAAACGGCTCACTGCTCGCGACGACCGCACCGTCCGAAACGCGCGCGACGTGTAGCCGTTCGATCGGCTTCTCGATAAGGCAAATGCTCCGCCCGTCCGGTGATAGCGTGGTGTTCGCCACGTCGAACCCGAAGGTAATTTTTCGCCGATCACCAGAGCCGAATGGCCAGTTCCGCAACACGGCATAGGACCGGGGGCGAGAGGTCTCTCCGGGCCGGAACTTCGGCGAATGTTCGAACAGCCAATTCCGGCGAGCTTCGTCATGCGTTACGCGGCGGATCATCTCTCCAGGGAATTGCTCCCGAAACTGAATCGAGGCATCCATGGCCTGTCGGACTGTGAGGCCGCCGCCCCAGGAGCCATCGACCAACATGTCGCCCTCAGGCGAAAATTGCACCTCCCCACCTTCGCCGTCCTTTTGGTTCCTGTGGTCAAACAAGACCTCGCCCGAGCGGGGTTTGATGATGACGATGCGGCCGCTGGTGCTCTTGACCGCCAGTGTCCCGCCATCCGGCGAGAAGCAGGCGTTGGAAGGATGTGAAAGCGGATGGCTGGTCGACAGCCGTTGGCGAGCGGCGACGTCGATGACAACGACATTCCGACCGAGACACACCAGCATTTCACCGTCGTCCGAGAAGCGAACGCTGTAACCGCTAGGATATTTCACGCCCGATTACCTGTCCGTAGTCAAAACCTAAAGCCGGATGTATTTATGATGCAGCCCTCCAAGTATTGGAATAGTTGCGATGCGGCCGATCTTTCTGGGTCCGGCGAAAATCGCAAGTATATTCAGATGCATGACGAACGCTTAGTCGAATATTTTGACCGTCAACCTTATCGTTGAGCATCCAATATAAGCTTGGAGTGGGCACTTGTGGGCACTCCGATTTATTGTTTTCGGGTTCTAACTAAGGTCTATGCGACCTACTGAGTCAGTTTAGGCAGATGGCGGAATCGCGTTCACGGGCCGCGTTGCTGCCAAAATTCTTACCGTGTTTTTGTCTGCTTCGTTAACATCGCGGTCATCTGACGGTGATAGAGTCATCGTTCCGGCGACTGGCAGAAGACCGCTATGCCTAGATTGTCCTTTGTCGACACTGTTCTGGGCCGTCCGCTCGCTTCCGAAGAGGAAGACCAGCAACGCCTCGGGGTACTGGCAGGGATACCTGTATTTGCCTTCGGAATAAACCAGCCGCCGACCGCGATTGGCAAACGCGCGCGGCAGGTATCCGTCTTCGGTGATCCTGGAACTCGAAGCAGAGAATCCTGATCGCATGATCGCGGTAATGCTACCGGAGTTGGTCGAGCGCCATTGGCTGCGCTATTTTTTTGCACAACCAGCGGCCGGAAATGATCGCCGTCCGGCTGATGCGTAAGGGCAAACAGCGGATCATGATCGTCAACGTTCCGTGGCATATGCCCGACTGACCTTTCCTACGGCAAGGAGAACCGCCATGCCCCCACGTAAACCCACACGCAAGCGCGTCAGAGGCGCGTCTTCCACTGCGCCAAAGCCGGGCGGCGGCTCGCCCCGACCAGTCAAAGGGCCGCTCTTTGCGCAACCGGAAGCCACCGCGGACCCTACGCGCTTCAAGATCAAACATCCGTCTGACAACCCGGCGTACAAGGAAATAGATGAGCTGAATCGCGAGCACAAGATTCAGCCGCTGCCGTTTCCGCCGCCGCGTGGCGGCGTTGAACCGAGCCTGACACTCGAGCAAGTGCTCGGCGCGAATACCGAGGCAATCGATAAGATCACAAGCGCGGGCCAGATCATGTTTCATGCGACTGTTTTCCCTGGAAATCTCGCTCTCTAAACCGAATTCAAAAATTGTGGGCAATAAGTGGGCACTCAGGCCGATCCTCGGCTTGTGCAAATCGCCGACTTGCAGACATGCACTAGGCTCGTAAGCGTCTCGACTGCGGAACGTGGGGCGTGATGGGTATCGGAATGGGATACGCCATCGGGGCGGCCGTCGTGAGCGGCAACCCGTGGTCGCCGTCGAAGGCGACAGCGCCTTTGGCTTCAGCGGAATGGAGATCGAGACCATCAATTTCTTCATCTCTCCTTTTCCGGACTGGGGGATCGTATGCAGGGTTTTCCCACTCGGACCCGGCCGGATTCGCTTCTTGCACGACATCATGGTGCCGCCCGAAGCAATGGCGCAGCCGGTTCTCCAGGAGAAAGTGGCCATCGCGGACAAATTCTTTCCGGACGTTAATGAGGAAGATGTCCGAATTTGCACGAGGTACAGCGTTGTTTGGAAAAGCCGGTACGCCCAACGCGGATCGCTGGGCCCGCTGGAGGGCTGGAGGGACACAATCGCGACTTTGCGCTGTGGGGTGGCGCGGCGATTGACTATGTAACGCAAAGCGGTATTCTGTCGGCTGGCCTCTGTAACGATCGTCCTAGAGGAAAACAACTTTTAAACCGTTTGATTCGAAGGAAGGAGAAACCATGAAACTTTATCTGACCCCGGGGGCGTGTTCCCTGTCACCGCATATAGCATTGAGGGAAGCAGGACTGAAGTTTGATTTTGAGCAGGTAGATTTGGCAACGAAGCTGACCAAGAGCGGTGCCGACTACCGCAAAGTGAATCCGAAGGGTGCTGTCCCTGCGCTGCAACTCGACAACGGACAAATCCTTACCGAAGGGCCTGCCGTAGTACAGTATATTGCCGACCAAAAGCCTGACTCGAAGCTGGCGCCCGCGGCCGGAAGTTTCGACCGCTATCGCCTGCAGGAGTGGCTAAATTACACCGCCTCCGAACTGCACAAGAGGTTCGGCCAACTGTTCAATCCAGCGATCACCGAGGATCAGAAGAAAGCCACGATCGCAGGAATCGGTACCGAGCTCGACTACGTCAACAAGAGTCTAGGTAGCAAGCAATATCTGCTCGGCGATACCTTCACTGTCGCGGACGGTTACCTGTTTGTGGTTCTGAGCTGGACGAAGTACTTCGGGATCGATCTCGGTCGCTGGTCGGGGCTGAAAGCCTTTTCCGATCGAATAGCCGCACGGCCGAGCGTAAAGGCAGCGATGCAGGCTGAGGGCCTGTCTTAACGGTTCGAAGACAGGCAGGCGTTGAAAAGTAATTTTTTTCAGCGCCTGCCGGTTTCAAAATCAGTCGCGACCGGCCAAAAGGAGACCTACCTTGGCAGTTACAGGAGCCTTTGGTGCAAGCGTAAAGCGAGTGGAAGATCCCCGCTTCCTGATGGGTCAGGCGCATTACGTCGATGATTTGAATCTGCCAAACACACTGAGCGTTGCGTTCGTTCGCAGCTCCTATGCCCACGCGCGAATCAAATCGATTGACGCGATCAAAGCGCTCAAGCATCCGGGCGTAGTGCGGGTGATGACGGGCGAAGAAGCGAAGAAACTCTGCAAGCCCATAAGAGTCGAGTTTCCGGAGAAAGACTTTCCAGGAAAATACAAAGCATGTGACTTTCATGCCATCGCGGTAGGAAAGGCCAATTTTGTAGGCGACATCATCGCCGCAGTGGTAGCCACCAATCGCTACGTCGCCGAGGATGGAGTCGAGCTGGTCGAGGTCGAATATGAGCCACTGACTCCGATTCTCGATCCGGAGGAAGCGGCCAAGCCGGGATCGCCGCTGGTCCACGAGGAGTGGGGCGACAACCTGATGCTGACCGCCAAGCTGGACGTCGGCGAAGTCGACAAGGTATTCGCTGAGGCTGATCTTAAGTTCGCGGTGCGCTTCCGGATGAACCGTCATTGCGCGGCTCCGATGGAGAATCGGGCGGTCATTGCGCATCACGATCCGGTCCTCAAACAGATGACGGTGTGGTCGTCGAGTCAAATGCCGCACATGGTGCGGACGAGGATTGCCGAGGCGATTGACTATCCCGAGCACGCCATTCGAGTCATCAGCCCCGATGTTGGCGGCGGCTTCGGGCTCAAGTGTCACATTTTTCCCGAGGAACTGGTGCTCGCATTGCTGACGCGCGAGTTTGGCCGTCCCATCAAGTGGATCGAGGATCGGCGCGAAAATCTCTACGGCTCGTATCACGCAAAGGACGAAGTCTGTTACGGAGAATTGGCACTGAAGCAGGACGGCACGATCCTCGGTCTGAAGGCCAAGTTCATCGGCGACGTCGGCGCTTATACATCCTATCCGTGGACGCCGGCGCTCGAGCCATCGCAGGCATCGATAGCCTGCCCAGGTCCGTACAAGATTAGCACTGTGCGGGTCGAAGCGATGGCGGTCGCGACCAACAAGACGACATCAAGTGTGTACCGCGGAGTGGGATTGCCGGCGGCACAATATCTGATGGAGCATATGCTGGATCTCGCGGCATCCAAGCTCAAGATGGATCCGGTGGAATTGCGCCGCAAGAACCTCATCCCGACCAGTGATTACCCGTGCGTCTCAGCTACCGGGCTCGTCTATGAGAGTGGAAGCTCGCCGGAAACGCTCGAAAAGGCAGTCAAGATGATTGACTACCCCAAGTTCCGCAAGGAGCAGGCCGAGGCGCGCAAGCTGGGGAAATATCTGGGCATCGGCTTTAGCTCCTTGATCGAGCAGTCGACCTTCGGCTTCGAGTACTGGCGCAAGATGGGCATCAAGAATGGATTGGGTTATGAGTCAGCGCATATCCGCGTCGACCCCAACGGCGGTATTACCCTAACCGTCGGAACCCATTCCCACGGTCAAGGCCATGCCACCGTTTACGCGCAACTGATTGCGGATGGCCTGGGCTGCAAAGTGGAAGACGTGACCTTTATCCAGGGTGATACCGCGATGACTCCCTATGGATGGGGCACGTGGGGCAGTCGAAGCGCGACGGCGGGCGGCGGTGCGGTAATCAACGCGACTGCGAAGATTCGCGATAAGATGATTCGAGTGGCCGCCAACCTGATGGAGGTCAGTCCGCGCGATCTCGAAGTCAAGGATGGCAAAATTTCGGTCAAGGGAGTTTCCAGCAAGAGCATGACGCTGCGCGATGTCGCACAGGCCGCCGTCTACACCGCCGACGTGACCGCAGACGAAGAGCCCGGCCTCGAGGCGCACGAGCACTATAAAAACCCGACGCCGTACTCCAACGCCACTCACGTCGCTGTAGTGGAAGTTGATCCCGCTACCGGCTTCGTGAAGATTGTTCGATACCTGGTCGTCGAAGATTGCGGCCGGATGATCAATCCCATGATCGTGGAAGGACAAATCGCGGGTGGCGTTGCACAAGGGATTGGAATGGCGATGTTGGAGCATATTCGCTACGATGAGAGCGGTCAGATTTTGACGACGTCCCTGATGGACTATCTGATTCCGACAGCCTCGGATGTTCCGCCGCTTGAATTCGGTCATATTGAGACTCCCTGTCCCATCTCGGCGGGCGGTATAAAAGGAATGGGAGAGGGTGGAGCGGTCGCGCCGCCCCCGGCGATCGCAAATGCGATATCCGACGCACTGGCATCATCGTTTGGTTGGAAGACTATCGATCGGCTTCCCATGTCCCCCGAAGTGATTCATTCGCTGACCACCGGCTGAAGTCTTTATTGGTGATGAGCATGGCGAGGTTTCGCTGGAATCATGCAATCCAAAAGGTTCGCTACCTCGTAGTATCTAGCGGGCTTCGAGCATGTCGCTAACTGTCATAGGCAATCAACGAACGAAATGAGATGGCGAGCACAAGGAGAACAGTAGAGATGCGGCGACTAATTTCAGCAATCAGTCTATTCGCGCTGATCTGCGTGACCGGAACGGGCTACGCAGCGGACACGACTGCGAATGCGGCTCCCGTCTCGACCGCACCGGTCGAGGTCCCCAAAATGATCGCGGGCAAGCCTTACAGCATCACACCGGGATCCAAGCCGGGTACCTATCTCGTGAAATGGGGCGACGATTCTTTTACCTGGGAAGCAAAGCCCTGGTACGAGGACACTCTCAAAAAGCAGGGGCCCGCCTACTATGCTCAGTGGACATCGGGAAAGCCGTTCCCGTTCGACGTTCCGATCGACAAGCGGGACAAGCTCGACCCCGACGATCTGATGGATCGATGCATCGCATGGTCGTACTATGGTCCCTACTACCAGGGTGAAGCCGACATGTGGAACAACCTGGTTGTCGAGCCAAATGGAAACCTGCGCGAGACCGAACACTTCATGGAGATCGCCATGGCCTTTGTTGGCGGAACCAACCAGGAGTACCTGCCGGCCAGCCAGCGAGGAGTAGTGTCGCACATCTATGAATGGATCGCGATTGACCCCGAGGAAGTGCGCGGACAGTCTGGTATAACCACAGACTTCTTCGGACGCGACCAGCACCCGCAAGATACCTGGTACACGCCGACGGTGCGCAAGGTGCGGCGATTGGCAGGTGCTGTTTCAAAGCAATTCTTCCCGGGCACCATCTTTCGCTACGAGGACGTCTCGCACGTGAGAGCGTTGCCGGACTTGAATTACAAAATTGTAGGATACGAACTTTTCAAAGCCGATCCGTCGGTACATGGCAACGGTCCCAATGACTATCCGGATGTCAAGCGAGTCGACATGGCTGGCGATGTTGCAGTGATACTCGAAATCACGCCGAAACCCGACGTTAGCTGGTGGTACGCCAAGCGCCGGATAAAGTGCGGGCTGCAGAGCCTCACCGCCATGGAAAGCGAGGAGTACGACGAGAAGGGCGCAGTGCAGCGGCATGTGGTGCACGGCCTTATTACAGGGTCAGAGGGCAAAATGCCCGACGGCAGCCCCGCTCCCGATTGGTACCAGGTCTGGGGCTCGCTGTTCGTGGACGATAAGAAGAGCGGATTCAGGGGCGACGCGTGGTTGACGCAACTGCAATTCGACCCCGGGCTGCCGACTTCGATTTTCACCAATGATACGCTGGTCCGTGAACCACGCAAACTTGGCTTCTGGAAATAGGCGGTTCGTTAGCTGCGGAGGGTACTTATGAAGACCGTTTTAGAGAATCATCGTTGGGTCAAAGACAACCTTGATTTGGGTACGGGACCGGTGCCTGTCGAGCCTTGTACCTCCGAAGAATTCTACGAGCTTGAGCGGGACCGAATATTCCGCAGGATGTGGCTGAACGTTGCGCGGGACGAGGATCTCCCGCACAACGGCGACTACCTTGTAAAGAATATTGAGGTCAATAAAACTTCGGTTTTGCTCGTGCGCGGGCAGGACGGAAAGGTCAGGGCATTCAACAACGTCTGTAAGCATCGCGGCAACCGGCTAGCCTGGGAAGACAAGGGTCACTGTCACGGCATGTTCGTGTGCAGATTCCATGCTTGGGCCTATGACCAGCAGGGCAAGCTCAAACATGTGTCGGATGAGGCGAATTTTTACGAGCTCGACAAAGCAAAGCTCGGTCTGAAACCTATCGCGGCCGACGTGTGGGAGGGATTCATCTTCATCAATCTGGATCCTAATCCTTCCGAGACTCTGCACGAATATCTGGGCGGATTGCCCGAGCAGCTGAAAGGCTATCCGTTTGAAGCACAGCCGCGCATCTTTACATACAACATAGACGAGAAAACCAATTGGAAGGTCCTGCTGGATGCGCAAAACGAGATCTATCACCTGCCGTTTCTGCACAAGCGCAGCTTTCCGGTTTTCGGCCCTCGCAATGCTCTGCACTTCACGAGGACTCTCGCCTTCAAGCGCTTCGGCCGGCACACGGTTTACGCGGTAGAAGAGGAGGCTGTCGAGAGGCCTACTGAGCTGGAGAAAGTCATCGACAAGCTGGTCCCTGCGACTGGCAAGCTTCCCCAGATGATGGGCTGGTTCGATTTCTACACGATTTTCCCGAATTTCTGCGTCCTGTTCCTGGGCCAGAGCTATCTCACTTACAATATGTGGCCCGAGGGCGTCGATCGTACGCATTGGGAGATAAACCTGTACGGTCCGCCGCCGAGGAATCCGGCCGAGCGGTTCGGGATCGAATACCGGGTTACCCGCCTTCGAGACCTATGGCAGGAGGATGCGAGTAATCACGAAGAAATTCAGTCGAGCCTGAACACCGGAGCTATCACTCATTTTCAGCTCCAGGATGAAGAAATTCAGATTAGGCACTTTCACAAGATGGTTCGAGACGAGGTCGCGCGGGGTTGACTGCGTGTAGCGTTGGGACATGGATGCTCAATTACCTAAAGAGTTCGCCGAATTGGAACGGTTCAGTGAGTGGGTTCTGCCCACTAGTGGTGAGCGGAATAAGAAGCGTGTGACTTCGACGATGCCAGAGCTCAAAGCTTTTTACGATGCAATGATGAAGCACATCGATCGAATCGTTGAGTACTTCAAGCAGTTTTCCATGGAGGAAATGCCGCAGGACACCAAGCGCTTGCTGTACATGACTATGTCGCTCGTCGAAGTGTCGCATGCTGTCGAGCTATACGGTCAGCCAACGGTGATTGGCGGAATGGATTCACTTCGCTTTAAGGTCGTGTACGAACCAAAACCTTAATCACAAAGCTATTGCTTTGAAAGCAGCGTTCATTTCGGAGAAGTACTCATGCAGTTAGGATTGGAAAACAAGGTCGCGCTGGTCACCGGCGGTGCGACCGGCATCGGCCGGGCGGTCGCGCTCGAGCTTGCGAAGGAAAAAGCGCGCGTGGTTTTGGCCGATGTCAACCAGGACGCTTGCGCGTCGACCTGCGAAGCGATTAAGAAATCAGGCGCCGAAGCCGTTTGGCAAAAAGTTGACGTATCGAGCGATCGCGCGGTGAAAGACCTGGTTGATTTCGCGGTGAGTAAGTTCGGCGGTCTCGACCTGGCAGTCAATAGTGCGGGAATTCAGGGTGAACTCGCGTCTACGGTCGACTGCTCGGAAGAAAACTGGGATCGTATCATCGGCACCAACCTGAAGGGCGTGTGGCTCTGCATGAAATATGAAATTGCAGCGGTACTTCGCCGTGGCGGTGGATCAATAGTTAATATATCGTCGAACTTCGGGTTGGTAGGTTCATCGCGGATGCCGGCATACTCGGCCAGCAAGCATGGGGTCGTCGGTTTGACCAAGACCGCGGCGATAGAATTTGCTTCGTCGAAAGTCCGCGTCAATGCGGTGTGTCCAGGTCCTGTCGATACTCCCCTGGTGCAGGCGATTGTGAAAGGTGAGCCCGGGATAGTTGAGGCAATCAACAGCCGCGTCCCGATAGGCCGGATGGGTTCGCCTGAGGAGCTCGCAGAAGCTATAGTCTGGCTCAGTTCGGATCGCGCGTCGTTTGTCGCAGGTGCCGTTCTTTCTGTGGATGGTGGTTACGTCGCTCAATAGGTTGTTCGAAAACGGCCTGTCATGAAGGCAAAGGTCTCATAAGTGCCATGATATTACGTGGAAACCGCGAAAATAAGAGTGTTCTGGTAGCGCAGACCGATCATTCTCAGTTGGTAGGTCAAATGGCCTCTCACTGGGGAAACAATCTATTTGATTCCCCCAAGCCATATGACTCAGTGGTCCGCGGAGCGATCTATCACGACTACGCATGGCTGCTGTACGAAACCTCGCCCCGGATAGATCCCAGCTCGCATCAGCCGTATGGCTTCCTTCAGCTTCCGCTGGGAAAATCGCAGCTTGCCGCTTATCAGTGGCTGCTCGATTGGATGAACAACCAGGATCCGTACTCTGCGCTCCTCATGAGCAGGCATCGTACCGGACTATGGAAGGCGAGGTACGAGACGATCAAATACCCGAAGGGATACAACCTTTCGAAGCCGTCGCCCGAGATCGCGGAATTCATCGAGAGGAACGAGCAATGGCAGGAAAAAATCAAGGCCGGCTTCGACGCCGATACCTTTGACTTCAACTACCGGCTATTGCAGGTATGGGATCTCCTGGGACTCTACTTTTGCTGCCATGAAGTCGGCGAAGACTATATTGATCCCGTACCCGTCTCGTACAGCAAGGCTCCCAAGGAAGGCGTCCGCATGAAGATGACGCCCTTGAGTACGACCAAAGTAAAGTTTGACCCATATCCCTTCGACGTGAATCCGGTCAAAATCCAGCTTCGGTACAAGTTGGTCGAACCCGGGCCATTTGAAGACGACCTGGCCTTTCGCAAGGCCTATTTCCAGGCCGCCAATGAGCTCATAGAGTACGAACTGTCGTCCTGAATCTGAGACTGCAAACAGACGTGGCAGGCGTTGAAGGAGCAATCTCAACGCCCGCTTCGTCTCATCTTTCTCGATTGAGCGATCCTAGCGAGCGAATTCGGCGCGGACAATATCAGCGCCGTCGACCATCGCCTTCATTTTCCCGAACGCGACCTCTCGCGGCAGGTATTTGAGCCCGCAATCCGGCGCGACGATAACCCGGTCTGGACTTACGAAGGGCAGGGCGCGTCTGATCCGGTTCGCCACTATCTCGGGCGTTTCAACCGTATTGTTGGATAGGTCTAGCACGCCCAGAATAATCGTCTTACCCGTCAGCTTCGAAAGGACCGAACAGTCCAGCGAGGATTGACCCGTCTCGATCGATATTTGATGCGCGCGGGATTCTGCGAGTTCTGGCAGGAAAGAATAACCTGATGGCCGCTCGTGGATGATCGCCGCATAACCGAAGCAGATATGAACGGCGGTGCGGCCCTCGACACCGTCCAGCGCCCGATTGAGCGCCTTCAGTCCGTACTGGCGCGCCTTCTCCGGACGGGCTTGCATGTAGGGCTCATCTATCTGCACGAAATCAGCACCCGCGGCGAACAGATCCTTGATCTCCTCGTTGACCGCAGATGCGTATGCCATGGCCAGGGCTTCCTCGCCCTCATAGAAGTCATTCTGGGCTTGCTGGCACATGGTGAAGGGTCCGGGCACTGTCATCTTGATAAGTCTGTCCGTATTAGCCCGGAGGAATTGTGTGTCACGCACTTCGACCGGATGCTTACGCCGGATAGGACCGACCACCCGCGGCACCGGGTTGGGGTGTCCGCTGCGGTCAAGCGCTGAGCCCGGATTGTCGATGTCCACGCCTTCAAGCGCGGTTGCAAAGCGATTGGAGTAGCTTTCCCGCCGCATCTCGCCATCGGTGACTATGTCCAGTCCCGCGCGTTCCTGATCGCGAATGGCGAGCAGCGTGGCGTCGTCTTGTGCCTGATCGAGCCACTCGGGTGCGACGCGCCAGAGATCCCTCACACGCACGCGTGGCGGAAAGCGGCCAGCCAGCTTCTGGCGGTCGATCAGCCAATCCGGCTGGGGATAAGAACCTACTAACGATGTTGGGAATATTGCAGTCATTTTCTTCAACTCACCTTGGCCTTAATTAGCAGGATGTGATAAAATTTTCCATCGTAAAAATGACGTTAAGCCTTTCAAACCTTATTGATATCTAAGACATGCCATTGTAGCGGAGGACGAAAATGTCGGTAAAACCCTTCCATATGGGCTGGTTCATGGAATTCTCCCCGGACGAATGGAATGGACCTTTCGGCGGCGGAGGTTCCCCCTGGAGCGGTGAGTTTTACGTCGAGATGGCGCAAGCCTTGGAGCGGGCCTGCTTCGACCTGATCATGGCTGCTGACACACTTATGGTGTCCGAAGCCTACGGCGGATCCATGGAGACCTATCTCAAGCATGCCTTGCTGGTGCCGCAGCATGACCCGGCTCCGCTCGCGGCGCTCATGGCATCGGCGACGAGTCATCTGGGCATAGCCATTACTCTTTCAACAATGGGTTACCCTCCGTTCCTGCTGGCCCGACTATGCAGGACTCTGGACCATATCTCGCACGGGAGATTCGCCTGGAACATCGTCACCACCGCGGAGAACCATGCCGCGCAGAATTTCGGGCTGGATAAGCTACCGGACCGCCAGCTCCGCTACGACATGGCGGACGAGTATATGGAGCTGGTCTGCCAGCTTTTCGATTCATGGGAACCGGGCGCGATCGTCATGGATAGGGAAACGGACGTCTATGCGGACTATAAGAAGGTTCACCCGATTAACTATAAGGGGAAGTTTTTCAGTTCGCGCGGTCCGTTGAACACTGCTCCGTCGCCTTACGGCCGAACTGTCTTCCTGCAGGCAGGAGGTTCGCCGCGAGGACGAACCTTCGCTGCCAAGTATGCTGATTGCATTATCGCGATCGGCGCCGGCGTTGAGGGAATGAAGAGCTATCGCGACGACGTACTTGCCCGGGCTGCCGAGGCTGGCCGGAATCCCAATGATATCAAGGTGCTCTTTTGCGTCACTCCTACATTGGGCGATACTGAGGAGGAGGCGCAGGCGAAACATCAACGCATGATCACTAATCCATCGTTTATCGAGCAGAGCCTGGCGTTCATCGCGGGGATCACCGACATCGATTTTTCGAAGTTCGACCTGGACAAGGAACTGCCTCATCTTACTACCAACGGCGAGCAGGGCTCACTCGATATGTTCGCGCAGTGGGGTAGTGGCAAGAAGCTACGGCAGTTGGTGATAGAGGCCTCCGGCGGACTGCTCGCCTCAGTCGAGCTGGTAGGTACGCCGGATAAGGTAGCGGAAAGGATGGGAGAGGTGATGCGCGAGGTCGGTGGTGACGGCTATCTGATAACGTCTCCCTCTATGAAGATCAGCCGCAGATATGTCTCCGAGATTACCGATGAACTCGTCCCTGCCCTTCAGAGACGTGGCCTCGTCCGCACCAAGTATACGAAAACGACGCTACGCGACACACTCAAGGAATTCTAATCGTCTCCGCGCGTCGAATGACTATGCCTAAAATATTTCGGATCGGTCAGATTGTCCCCAGCTCCAATGTCACTATGGAGACGGAGATCCCGGCGATGCTCATTAGGCGCCAGGCGATAGCTCCCGAGCGATTCACGTTTCACTCGAGCCGGATGCGAATGCGACGAGTGGTCAAGGAAGAGCTCGCCGCGATGGACGCCGAGTCCGAGCGCTGCGCGACGGAGCTTTCGGACGCGCGCGTTGACGTTCTCGGATACGCCTGCCTGGTCGCGATCATGAGCATGGGTCATGGCTACCACCGCGTATCGGAGCGACGGCTGCATCAGCGGACCATCGACAACGGCGCGCCGGCGCCTGTCGTGACCAGTGCGGGTGCTCTCATAGCGGGATTGCATGCACTCGGCGCAAAAAGGATCGCGCTAGTAGCACCTTACATGAAGCCTTTGACGAAACTGGTGGTTGATTATTTGGAGAGCGAAGGCCTAAGCGTTGCTGGACACGTCGCACTCGAGATTCCCGACAATCTCGAGGTAGCGGCGCACGACCCAATGCGGCTCGTTGAGATTTACAAACGCCTGGACCTCAAAGGTGTCGACGCGCTGGTGCTGTCGGCATGCGTCCAGATGCCATCGCTCGCCGCGATTCCGCACGTCGAAGCGGAATGTGGAATTCCAGTGGTCTCCGCGGCGATTTGCACGACTTGGCAGATGCTGCAAGTGCTAGGACTCGACGCGAACGTGCCACACGCCGGTGCGCTTCTCTCGGGGAAATATTAGAAGAGTGCTCCAGTTACAGCTCACGTTCAGCCCTAGAGGATCATCCGCGCGGGATCTTCCATGAACTGCTTGAAATCGCGCAGGAACTCGGCCCCCTGCGCGCCATCGATTGCGCGATGGTCGCCCGAAAAAGTCGCGGTCATCATTTTTGCCGCAACTACGGCCCCATCACGAATCACGGGGCAATCGCGTGATGCGCCAATGCCAAGAACGCCGCTCTGCCCTGGTGTGATGATCGGAAAGACAGTGTCGACGCCGAACATCCCTAGATTCGAAATGGTGAAAGTGCCGCCTGCGATGTCCCGAGGCGTGAGTTGGCCGTTCCGCGCGCGGTTGATGAGTTCTTCCAGCTCGCTTGCGATTTCGAGCAAGGTCTTCTGATCGGGCCTTTTGATAACTGGCGCCACCAGTCCACCAGGAGCCGCTACGCCGACGGCGATATTTGTTTCGCGCATTACCAGATGGTTCGGTTTCCAGTCGGAATTGACCGCAGGCACGCGGCGAATCGCTGATGCCACTGCCTTGATCGTTAAGCTTGTAAGTGTGAGTCGGATAGGAAGTTTTTCGTGGTTGAGCCGCTCCAGGAGTTGGGTTACCGAGCTGACATCACATTCGATAGTCAGGTAGAAGTGCGGTATCTTCTGCTTCGATTCTGTCATCCGCGCCGCGATAACCTTACGGATTACATTGTGCCTGACCAGGTGCCCACCGCCAGTTTGCACTCCTGCGGACGTCTTACCGACGTCCCACGGACGCTTTTGCATACCCAGCGCTTGCTCGATTTGAGCCCTTGTCACATCACCGGCAGAGCTATCCACTGACGCCAGATCTATACCCGTGATCCTGGCCATAGCTCTCGCGAGAGGTGTCGCGCCGATCGAGCGAGTGGGCGCTTGCTTCACTGATGCCGGATCGATTGTCGCGGTCTCGGTCGACGTGGCCGACAGGTCAACGCTCATCGTCTCCGCCGGCTCTTCCGATAATTGCTGAGGTACCGAAGCAGATCGACTTACATCAGCTCTCATAGGAGGCCGTTCCGCCTTAGGAACTGCCGGTCTAGGTTCGACCGAAGCTTCCTCCGATGTTCCCGATTCGATCACGGCGAGCAGCTCGCCCACGGGGATGTTTTCGGTACCTTCCGGAATCAGGATACGATGCATTATGCCCCCGGCGGGGGCCTCGAGCTCAACCGTTGCCTTGTCCGTTTCGACCTCGGCTATCACCTCGCCCGCAGCGACCTTCTCGCCGGCCTGCTTTATCCATCGCACGAGAGTTGCTGACTCCATCGTGTCGGACATTTTCTCGAGGCGGATTTCGATTGGCATGAATCAGCCGCTCCGCTGCCAGCCGGCGACGTCCAGACAGGCGCGCGCTACGGACTCGACAATTGCGTCGGAGTCTATTCGATACTCATGGTATAGGTCTTGAATATCGCCTGACTGGCCGAAGCGTGTAACTCCTAGCGGGTGGACTCGATGTCCCCGCACACTGCCAACCCACGAAAGGGCAAGTGGATGGCCGTCGATCACCGTAACGATCTGCGCGTCAGGAGAGAGCGGCGCCAGCAACTTCTGTATCTGTGTTTGAGCACCACGTCGGCCGTGCTCGGAGTCGTGCGCGTTCCACTCCGCGTAAAGGCGATCGGGCGAGGTTACGATTGCCAGGCCGATCTCAGGCGTTTCTTCGCGAATTGCTTCGAATGCCGCAATCGTCTCGGTGGCTACTGAACCGCAACAAACGATCGCGAGTTGAGCGCCGTTGTGTGGAGGCACCAGCCAATACCCGCCGGCGAGTATCGCCTCACGAAGCTCGTCGCTCATCTCGCGTTCGGGTTGAACTACCGGACGTGTCGATAGGCGCAGATATACGGACCTTCCATCTTTGTCGTGAAGTTGCTGGATACTCCAATTCATTATCGCTGCGAGTTCGTCTGCATAGGCGGGCTCAAATGAAAGAAGCTGCGGTTGTCCGATTCCTATGAGCGGCGTTGTTATCGCCTGATGTGCGCCGCCCTCCGGCGCGAGAGTTATACCGGAAGGTGTGCCGACTAGTATGAATCGCGCGTCCTGGTAACATCCGTAGTTCAGCGCGTCGAGCCCTCGAGCAATGAACGTGTCGTAGATTGTCCCTATCGGAAAGAGTTCTACACCGAATATTGGCCCTGCCAGGCCTAGAGCCGCGAGCTGCAAGAATAGGTTGCTCTCGGCGATGCCCAGCTCGATATGCTGTCCTTCGGGAGAGACCAGCGAACGCTGAGTTGCCGGCAAGCCTAGCTCTTTGAAGACATCGCCACGAGGGCGAGTGCCGAACATGTGCTTTCGATTCACCCACCCGCCGAGATTCGTCGAGATCATCACGTCCGGTGAGGTTGTGACGATTCTTTCCGCCAGCTCTGGTTGCGACCGCGGAATCTCGGTCAAGATGCGCCCGAACGCTTCCTGGGTGGACGTCCGTTTACCGGGCGGAGTCTGAATCTGCCCGGAAATCCGGGTTCGTGGCGCCACATGATCCCGTTCTCCACAGGTTGCAAGCGGACGGGTACGAATATATTCACGGAGCTCCGCTTCGCGCTTATCCAATGCACTGAAGGGCTCCCACTCCGCGCCTTCGGGAATGTTGAGCGACTTCTGCAGCGTCCGGATTTGATCCACCGTCATGAGGCCGGAATGGTTTTCCTTATGCCCGGCGAATGGGAGACCATAACCCTTGATCGTATAAGCGATGAAACAGCACGGCCGGTCGTCTTCTACTGATTGAAATGCTTCGGTCAGGCATCCCATGTCGTGGCCTCCGAGATTCGTCATCAGCTTGGCCAGAGACTCATCGTCGTAGTTCGAAAGCAGTCCTTGAAGACCCCGCGCGTGTCCTATATCGGCGAGCAATCGCTCACGCCACGACGCGCCACTGGCGTAGACGAGTGCCGAATACACATCGTTGGGGCAGGAATCGAGCCACTTCCGCAGCGCAGCGCCACCCGGTCTGGAGAACGCCTGTTCCAATTGCCGTCCATACTTAAGCGTTTGAACATTCCACCCCAGCGAGCGGAACACACCTTCGATCCTGTTGTACAGTTCATCGTCCAGGATTCGATCGAGACTCTGCCGGTTGTAATCGATTATCCACCAGACGTTGCGGACGTCATGCTTCCATCCTTCGAGCATCGCCTCGAAGACATTGCCTTCGTCGAATTCGGCGTCGCCCATGATCGCGACCATCCTGGCCGGAGGCTTATCTACCGTCACCAACGACTTGGCGCGAACATACTCTTGCGCGAGCGCCGCAAAGATAGTTATTCCGGCGCCTAGCCCCTCCGAGCCGGTGGAGAAGTCGACATTGTCGTGATCCTTCGTCCTGGAGGGATAGCTCTGCGCTCCCCCCAATGCCCGAAACATCTCCAGGCGTTCTCGAGTCTGATTGCCAAGCAGGTACTGAATCGCATGAAAGGCGGGGCTGGCGTGCGGTTTTACGGCGACCCTATCCTGTGGATTGAGGATTTCGAGGAACAACGCCGTCATCAGGCTGACTGACGAAGCCGACGACGCCTGGTGACCTCCGACCTTCAGGCCGTCCCGCTTGGGTCGGATATGATTCGCATTATGGACAATCCAGCTCGACAACCATAACACCTGCTTTTCCATAGCGGTGAGGTAGTCCAGCATCCGTTCATCGATCGCAGGAGTAGCGCGGGCGACCGCCAGCTTTTTCTCGCTCTGAATCATCATACTACTGCGGTTCAGGAAATCAGCAGGCGACCGGTCGTGTCAAGGTCGAATCATTGCGAATATGCCTCTGACTCGGGTAGATTTAGCAACATTATTTCAATTCAGGCCCCACCGGACGAGGAAAATGCCAAAACGGGAACTCGATTCGATCGACAGGAAGATTCTGTGTGTACTTCAGGAAAACGCCGCCATTCCCAATGTCGACCTGGCGCGAAGAGTCGGCTTGTCGCCGTCGCCATGCCTTCGTCGCGTGAATCAGCTCGAAGAGAGCGGCGTAATCAGACGACGAGTGACTCTCGTTGAGCCTGCCGCAGTCGGCCTGGGCGTGAGCGTTTTCGTGCAGGTGACTCTGGAGAAACAGGCCGCGAACGCCCTTAGAGTCTTCGAAAAGACGGTTCTCCAGCGTCCGGAAGTGATGGAATGCTACCTGATGACGGGCGACGCGGACTATCTGCTGCGTGTCGTTGTACCCGACATCACAGCCTTTGAGAAATTCGTTCTCGATCAACTCACGCGAATAGCCAGCGTAGCGCGCGTGCGATCAAGCTTCGCTCTCAAGCAGGTAAAATATACAACCACGCTTCCTATCTGAAAACATAGGATACCGGGGGATGATTCGCTCAACGAACCATCCCCCGGTATAGATTTTGGCCGAGCTTGCTTATGACTAAGGAAGTACTGCCGTTACCTTGATTTCAACCAGTGCGCCCGGCAGTCCAAGCTCTGTGATTCCAATCGCGGTCCACGTCGGGTAGGGATACTTGAGGTAGTTGTCCTTCACCTTCACGAACGTATCCAGATGTTCTCGTAGATCAACATGATACGATACCACCTCGACCACATCGGCGAATGACGCCCCCGCTTCTGCCAGCGTCTCCTTCAACAACTCGAACGCCTGCTTGAATTGCGTCGCAGGATCTTTCGCCGGTACCATGTCCGGGCCGTAACCAATCTGTCCAGAGCAGAAGAGCCGCTTCCCATCTTTGACGGCTCCTGAATAGTGATAGGTGTCGTGAATCTCCTGCATTGAGGCAGGGACAACTACGTCGCTCTTCTTCATGATAACTCCTCGATTTGGCTGGGTGGGCATCAGTGTGAGACTGCTATAGCCCTTGTGAATTTTAAGTTCTCTACCAAAAGCATACATAGACCAAGTTCAAGTCGTGGGCAAGGCTCACCTTGTCGATACCTTGGATAGGTATCATCAACAAGGGCTATGCTACGCGGCCCTTGGACAATGAATTCACCGCGCGCGCGGCGACGCCATCAGAGCTATCGGGGCCGTAGTACAAATTGTTGGTCCTAAGATACGGCATTTCGTAAAAATCGCCGCGTGTCTAACGAATCCTCGTAGGCCGATGGATTTTCCTGTCGGCGCCTCCAATTCGATCCCGAGTCCGCGCAGCGCAATCAAAAGCGAGTCGAACTTGTGATCGGGATCGACATCGAGCACCAGTCCCAGCGCAGCGTCGGTCAGGTGAAACTCCAGAAGCCCGTCGGGGCCTTGCGACAGCGGCAATGATGCGTTGAACGGAATCGAAGTTCTTTTGTTTCCGGGCGGCTGCGCGAATCCGACTGCCGGTGGACTGATACTCGGGCTGGCGCCGTTCATGGTGCACACAGTCAATCACGTAAGCTACGGGACGTTCTTCGGCTCCACTTCTACCGGAACCGAGGCGGCACGAATAGTTCAGATTTCGCCAACTCCTGCCGGGGCTTGCGGCGAATGGAGCATCAACATAGAGGTGTCGGGGATTAACGCGCCTTTGTTTGTGAGCAATTCGCTTGGCTTGATCATCGAGGACCTCGACGGCAACGCCGAGTGCTTCGATATCGACAACGCAATCATCGGCAATCAGATCCCGACGCCGCCGAAGACGATGCGCCGCCGGGTCCGGCGCTAGGCGCGATAGAGACATGTCTTAGGGCGGGATCGTAGATTTCGCCGGCCTGGGCTGGCACCATTCTCCGCACAGGGCCGGCAGCGGGCTGGCGTCGGTTCGCTAAAACTGCCGATGCCTCGGCGGCGAATAAGCCGCCAAATTCGCGGGCAATCTTGCGATGGAAAGGGAAGTAGGGGAGGTTCATCCACTTCGCTCCACCATTCAGTCCGCTGGTTACCGCACATCTGAGAGAATCGCTGGAAATCCGCGCCTGCGCGTGCGTTTTGCGATCACCGATGGAACTAGAGAAGGTCTACTGCTGCGCTAATCGTTGGAATCCGCCAAAACCTATCCGCGCGGGATTTGCGTGGTTCCATCTTATTTGTGGCACCAGCCCGCGACCGATCAGCCGATGCTCATCGTCAGCTGGGCGACCTCGTTCGCGTTCAACTCGCGCAGATTGCGTTGGAGGAACGCAAACTGCGGCGGGTGATCGCGTGGTTGTTTCACCGCGACGGTCGGGCCGATTCCTTACGGCACGCTCTATGACGCTTGGTGCGAAGCTGCGAAAGCTGCAGACTTTCCCGGAAAGCTGATGCATGATTTCAGACGAACAGCGGCCACGCGGCTGGATTCGACGCCGGGCATTTCGCGCTCGGTCGCTATGACGCTGCTCTCGGACACAAGACGAACATCATGTTTCGCAGGTATATTCAGACTCATGACGAACGCTTAGTAGAGGCCGCAAACGCGCACCGGCAAAGCACCGAGCGTCCGAAATGGCCAATGGTTCTCGCAAACACAACGGCACCAAACCCGAAGCAGAACCACCTTCAACTGCTATGCGATAAGAGGAAAAACTGCCACAAAATCATAGCTTGGAGGAGGAAGGGGCCCGGTGGCCCCACCGGTCTTCAAAACCGGCTTGGCGGCTAATATTGTTGCCGGAGGGTTCGACTCCCTCCCCCCTCCGCCACCACAATCTGATCACCGCGAGGTGCCGATCACACTACCTATTTCGCGGATACGCGAAGCTTACTACAGGCTCGTCAGTTTCGAGCTTGCGTGTCAGCGGCCGTTAGGAACCGGATTTCGGTTAGACATGTTGACGTTCGGATCCTGGTTCGGCGGCAGTATCGGCATCTGCAGCGTCTTCAGAAAAGTTACTACCGCCAACTGATCGGAATTTGATAGCGCCTCGAACTGACTCTCCGAGTTCGTCGCTTCACCGCCGTGAGCAGTGATTGCCGCGTAGATAGTATCGAGATCGCCGCGATGACCCCACGGCCCCGAATTTCCCGTATCCCAAAGCTTAGCGGTCAGGAACTGATTGCCCGGAATCGCGTAATTACTATCGGACGCCTGCAACGGTGAGGCGGGCTCATTGCAGTAGTGGGGCTTGTTGCTGTCGCAGATCACGTGGCGCTTCAAATCGGTATATGCCGCGACTGAATTCCCGCGGATTCCCGTCTGGGACAGGTTGAAGCAATACGACTGCGAGGTGTCGTTGAAAGTCCCCGCCAGGTTTTGTGGATCAGGATCGCAAAACTGGCTGCTCTTGAGCGGAAGCGACGGTATATGGCATCCGGTGCATCCAACCTCGTTGAATACATGGGCTCCATGAACCGCCGTCGCCCGATCGATGCCTTGGGTCGAGACTATAGGTGCTGGCAACGCGGCCTGAAATATCGTCACAGCCGTGATGTCGCCGATAAGGAGTTCGTTGTCCACGCCGTCCTCGTCGGGATCGGTGCCGACGCCAAAGCGCTCGACCGCCTGCATCCCGTGATGCTGATTCATCGCCGTCACCGTAAATTCGCGCAGCGACCGGAACGCACCCTTGCGCGAAAACGGCTTTATCACCAGATCGGGATCGACGCCGACTACCGCGTCGGTATTTACGCTACCGTCCGGATTGGCGGTTAGCGCGCCAAATGAAACACCCTTGCTGAGCAGGTTCACGGTGACACTTGCTCCGGATGCCTCGGCGCTGGTGATAGCGCTCTGCTGCTCGGCCTGCAGATCAGTCGTCATCTCGCGCCCAAGCATCTCGATCGCACCGGAGCCAAACATCCCCAGCGTGTTTCGTTCGAGCCAGGTATTGCTGAAATCCTCATTGAGTATAATCCGCGAAACCGGATCGGCTGCCTGCGCCAGGACGAACACATTGGCGACAAAATCTCCCGCGCCGCCAGGCTGGGGCTGAGAGTGACATCCGGCGCACGAGCTCGTTTCGGGCGCCGAAACCCGGGTGAAGCGCGGTCCCATAGCCGGGTCTGGAGTACGCTCAGCGCCGGTACCGGTGGTGGCGGGACGTCCCGCTCCGTCGCAAGCGTTGAAATTGGTGATGAAGGTCTGCTGGCCTATGGCAAAGACCCGGTTCAGCGGCATGTTCAGGATCGTCGCCTGACCATAATGCTGCGGCATCGCCGGCGTATCGTTAAGTCCCGGCGGACAAGTGCGCACGAAGTCACTTAAGTCAGGTCCTTTCTCCATGTGGGCGGAGATGGCTTCGTTCGGCGGAATCGCGAGAGGTTGAGCGATTGCGGAGAACGGGAACCCGAGCAGGCATAGTGCCGCTATGGCTAAAGAAGTGCGGAGCATGAGGGCCCTCCCAAGCGCTACGTACTTGCGAGACAGACGACGCGGTGTGGCGGCCGAGACTATTATCCGTCCGCTCACTCGGGTCTCGGAATACGAGCAAACAATGTGCCTGAATATTGCTCCCGATCTTTTAGCCCAACCTCATCAGGATTTGGATTTGGTAGCGATCTACGACGAGAAATTTTTACTCAGTCGTCGGAAACACGTTCCATCGCTGTGAAAATCTGACACGGACGGATCCCGTTATATTGAACGTCATCCTTATCGACTCGCGTTCAAAAATTCCTAGCCTCGGTGGTTGAAGCGTTTCTAAAATTTTTATTGCTACGCATTGGAGGAGCGTCGGGACAACGCTTTGACTGTCTGAATCATCCCTACACCCGGCGCTTTGCCGACTTTACCCGCCCCTGCGGCGCTTCATCTTACGGAGGAAACCTTGAAGCACCATCGACTCAACCTCGGTAACACTCTCGGTATGTCTCGGATTAACTGCCTGATGGCAGTACTGGCGGGCCTGTTGCTCGCGGCCGGCAGCGCAGCTGCGCAAACTGGTCTCTGGGTCGCCAACGAAAATTCCTCGACGCTCGCGGAATTTCAAAGCACCCTCAAAGGCGGCTCACAGTCCCCTAATGGCCTCATAAAGGACAGCAATGACCTGGCCGGGGCCTCGACCATCGCGTTCGATCAGAACGAGAATCTTTGGGTGACAAACTTCAACGCCAATACGATCACCGAGTTCCCGCATTCAGAATGGGAAACGGACGCAGTAGAAAAGCATTCGCATCCTGCCGCCTCCGTCACCATCTCCGAGGACGCCGGAGGCAATCTGGACGGCCCGGAAGGAATTGTTTTCGACTCGTCAGAAAACATGTGGGTGGGTGCGGAGGACGGAAAAGTGATCCTCGAATACACGCCCGCGCAATATGTGGCCAGCGGCAATCCAACTCCCAATGTGATCCTCAACGCAGACAGCTTCAAGTTCAGCTCGCCCTCCCACCTGGCCTTCGATGCGTCCGGCAATCTATGGGTGGTCGACGAGAACCGGGCTAACGGTCAGGGCGGCAACGGTGAAATTTTCAGGTACGACAAGGACCAAATCACGGCGCTGACGTCCGGAAATCAAAACATCGATCCAGTTTTTGGAATCGCGCTGCCGGAGTTTGTACACCTTGAAACCATCGCATTCGACGGCAGCGGCAACCTCTGGGAGGCGGATCAGCAGGGCAACAACCTTTACCAGTTCTCCGCGAGCCAACTGACCGGAACGGGACTCTCGCAGAATCTCACCCCGGCGGCAGTGTTGAGCGCAACCCACCACAAGGGCGATTGCGACCAAACCCTCGATGGTCCTTACGGTCTTGCGGTCGATGGCTCGGGCGATCTGTTTGTGGCCAACGTCCGCGTCCACGGAGGTTGTCGCGGTAGCCTGGCGGAGTTTTCTGCCGGATCGATCGAATCGAGCGGCAGCCCCAAGCCCGAAGTATTCATCACCACGGACGGAAAGCGTAACAGCATCGATGCTCCAAACGCTCTGACCTTCGGTCCCGGGCTTTGAGGCTGAAGTCGTCGCAGACGGGGAATAGGCCCCCGCCGATCTTCAAAACCGGCTTGGCGGCTTTGAGACTCTTTTGCCGAATACCTCGCGAGTCGCAACTCACCACATTCGATGTCTGACAAGTGAAGCCTGGAACCTGCCAAAAGACAAAAAAACACCGGGCCGGCGAGCGCACTATCGCCGGCCCGGACTGGCCGACGGGATCGATTGCGTCAGCCAATTCTCTCAAGCTTTCTTTTGTTAGTGCAATCCAGGAGGCGTCGCGACTGCCGCGTCAACGTCGCTTTGCGGAACATCTTGACCCTTCTTCAGCTTGGCCATCACGCCGTTGATCTGCTTAATCTGTCGATCCAGATCGGCCTGCGCATGTGGGTCTTGTGAAGATTTGCTGCGCATGAACCTGAAGCGTTTCTTAGCGTCCGCCAACGTCTTCATCGCTGTATCTTTGTCTGCCATCGCGCTGGGCGCGGCTGCCTCTGGAGCGGGTTGCGCATACGACACTCCAAATTGGACGGGACCGCTCATCCCGGCCATCACCAATAACGCTACGATCGCGGTTTTCCGCATGTTCTCCCTCCCCATAGGCGACCGAAAAGGCCGCGCGAGTCGGTATCTGCGCAAATGTAGGTTACCGGCGCATTAATGGAAAATTGACGTGAGATGAATTAGCGGTTTAGATGTGGTAGGCGCTCGCTTTGCACCCGCGCCTATCATCCACGGCTCGGCTTGCCTCGTGCGAGAGCATAGTTCATTCTCTTGTTGAACTATGTAGTTCGATAGATGAACTGACCAGATTAGGAGATTCGCC
>NZ_JBAUYR010000128.1:0-27820 GCF_049584895.1 Binatus sp. (SeqCode) | reverse complement strand
CCGTGGATTGCCTATGGGCAATCGAAGACCGCCAACATTCTGTTCGCGGTTGCGATGGACGAGCGGGGCAAGGCACACGGCGTGCGCGCCTTCTCGCTCCATCCGGGCAGCATCGTGAGCACGGGCCTGTCGAAATTTGTCCCGTCGGAACTACTTCGCGCGGCCGGCCTTGTTGGCGACGACGGGAATCCAATCATCGACCCGGCAAGGAACATGAAGACCGTAGAGCAGGGTGCCGCTACCAGCGTCTGGTGCGCGACGAGCCCGCAGCTCGATGGGATGGGCGGCGTCTATTGTCAGAATTGCGACATTGCCCTGCTGGTTACCGAAACGCTCGCAGCCAATCAGTTTGGGTCGATGGCGCTCGGCGTGATGCCGCATGCGGTCGATCCGGATGCGGCCGATCGTCTCTGGAGCCTGAGCGAGCAGCTGCTGGGGCTACAGCAGCAGACCTTGTCGTACCTTTAGCTTTTTCGGGGCGGGTTTAGTGTCCGGCGGGGAAGAGGAACGTAATGCTCGCGCGCATTATCCATTGCGGGGCGCCGTCCGGACGCTTCAGTAGGTCGTACGCGCCGAGCTGCAGACTCAGACTTTGCGCGCCGATGTTGAAAGCCTTGCCGACATCCGCGCCCATCGGAATAGTCCAGGCGTTGGCGGTATCGGCGGTCCAGTCGTAGGTCATCTGCGGATCGACGTCGGCGTACCATCCGCTCACGAAGTTGTAGCTGAGCATCGGCTCGATGTAGGTCTGATTGACGCTGCCGCGCTCGCGATTTCCGGCAAACGACATCAGTTGGTCTGTGAGAATGGCGTTGAGCCACGGACCTTCCGAGTACACGAGCGCCGCAGTCGGTCCAGCCGACCAGCGGCCGGTTCCCAATTCCGAGCTGCTGGCGGTGGGGAATTGGAAGATCGGACCAGCGCCCCAGATCCACGTGGACTCTTTGTGCGGTGTTAGAAAAAAAGAAGTCTGCAAATCTTCCAGCCCGGATTGTTCGTGCGGAGTGGGCGCATAGGCGACGGTCAGGCTCGGCCGCGCCATCAGATCCCAATCCGCATTCAGTGAGAACGGCAGCAACGGCTCGATGTTCACGGCGTCGCCGACTTTATGAGCCCGGCCGAGTCGAAATCCGGTGTCGGACTCAATTGGAACCTTGACGAAATCCTCAAACGGATTGTGGACGCTGATCGCCAACTGTTGATCGGTCAAGGCACTCGGCGAAGTCGCAGGCGTCGCCACTTGCTGAGCATATGCCGGCGCGATGCCCAGCAACCAGCACAACAGTATGGCGGAGGACAGAAATTGCGATCGCGACAGCTTCAAGTTGGCTCGTGCTAAGGGCTGCCGAACCACTTGTCGTAGATCTGCTGATAGGTCCCGTTCTCACGAAGCGAGATCAAAGCGAGATTGATCTTTCTGCGGAGCGGACTGTCCAGCTGCACCATGATGGCGGCCGGCGCCGTGTTAAATTCAGGACCGACCGTCTTCACCCGTCCCTTTCCCTCATGAGCTGCGTAGTAGAGGAGCAGTGGCGCGGGCAAGACCACCGCATCCGCTTTCTTATCCAGCAGAGCTTTATACACTTGATCAGGCGTCGCGAACTCCTGCACTTCTGCGTTCTGCGCCCGAAGATAATCGGCTGCCGTGCTGCCCGCTAGCGTTGCGACCTGCTTACCGGGCAAATCGCTCGGCCCCTCGATAGCGCCGCGAATCTGCTCGACGGTTAAGGTGGTGGTTAGCTGGGCGGTATAGAACGCAACGAAAACCACACCGGTGAATATCCAGAAGATTGCGAACGTGCGCGCAACCCATTGATGCGGCATCCCCTCCGGTGATCCCGTCAGCGTAGAAATCGCCCAGAAGAATGCCTCGAAGATCCCCGGAAAGTAGTTCGGACCCGAAATGATTCCGTTCGGGCGCCGCCGTTCGAACAGCCAGACGATATGGGCCGGAATAAGGACGAGCACCAGGGCGATGCCGAGCCATACCATGGTCGTTCGCGAAAACAGCAGACGAAGCATGTCCCGAAGGGGGCTCGTGGTCTGCGCGGTCTGGCCGGTATCCCGCACCATAATTTGCAAGCCTGCTTGCAATGTTGGGATCGAAAAATCGAAATCAGTGTCACGCGCCGACGTTATAAAGATGCCAACGATAAGGTCGGCGTTTTTCGAGCGCAACGCCTCTTCCAAATGGCTCACATCGGGCTCGATCTGAAAGCTCGATTTTACCTTCAGTCGCGCGGCAATCGCGTTCCAGAGATCGACACTAAATCCCGTCAAAGTGCCGTTCCGTTCCATAACGTTAGGCGGAGCGACGATCGTGGCCACGCGGAGCTCCGGAGGTTCGCCCGGGGCAGAGACGGCTGGGGAGCTGGCGGTTTGCGAATACGCATGAGGTGCCATGCCAGCGCCGATCATTGCGAGCGCCAGCACCCAAAGCCATTTCTTCAACGAACTCCCCTCCCCGATCCCCGCAGACGATCCGACGCAGTGCGAAACTTATCTTCCTAGGCGGTCCGATAGCATCAACCATGCCTTCGAGATTCAGAATCAATGGTTCGGTTCCTACCGCACCGTGTAACCTTTGGATACAGACGGCTGCGGCCAAACGGATACAACAACTGTGGGAAGCTTGTGCAGGATGTCTAATCGTTCTCAGTGCGGGCGTTTTTACCAGGGCATCATTGGGAGCGGTCTCTCATCCCAATAGAACCTGGACTCAAGAGTTCAGCCACCCGCGGCATGGCGGTTGACTGCGGCGAACTGATGAATTGAAGTCTCGGTCATGGCGACCACCGAAGTCAAAATGTACTCGGACTACAAAAGTCCGTTCGCCTACCTCGCGTTCGAACCCGGACTCGAGTTGGAGAATCGCTACGACGTTCGAGTGCGCTGGATACCGTTCCAGCTGCGCGTAAAAGACAAGGGTCAGCGCAGCCTCTACTCGGAATACAAGACCAGGTATTCGTACCTCGACGCACGGCGCTGGGCAGCGTCACGCGGCCTGGTGATTCGCAGTCAGCTCAAGGTTTATGACACGCGCATCGCGCTGATCGGCGGTCTGTTCGCGCAAAAGCGTCATTGTTTGCTGCCTTTCAATCTCAAGGTCTATGAACTCTTCTGGAAACGCGAGCTGGTACCGGATGATCCAGATCAGGTCGCCGCGGTAGTTGCCGAAATGGGTCTCTCGGCCGACGAGTATCGTGTCTATCTCGCGGGCGAAGGCGCAGCCGACTATGAACGCGCACAGGACGAAGCCGCCGCCGACCACATCTTCGGCGTGCCGATCTTTGTATTCGAAGATGAGCCGTTCTGGGGCCACGACCGCCTTCCAGTGCTGGAAGAACGACTGGCAGAAGCTGGACTCAAGCTCTGATTCGAGCGCAAACGCCAGCCGCCGACGTTCATCACGTCCAGGGCATCGCTTCAACGGTCGGCGAGTTCTCGACGACGCTGGGCGGGAAGATGGGGGCGTAACGGCTCCAGAGGTAAACTGACGCGAACATTGCCGCGTACAGCGCGACAATGGCGACGATCACCAACGACAACATCACTATGGTGGTCGGACGTTCCCTCGGGTCGTCGACGCCCTGATAAACGGCCGTTGAGCACGTCATTCTAGTCGGTAGGAGCTGAACACCGGCCGCGTTATTGGATTTCACTGGGGCAACTCTCATGCCTTAGGGGCGTGAAACAATCCGGCACAGCTCCGTGTGTCGACTTTTCACTCTTCGCCGTCAGGAGTTGGTATTGGAGTCGAACCAGACGAGCAGGGTTTCTAGTGTGGGCGTTTTGCCGGGGGCATCATCGGCAGCGTCACCTTGAATGTCATGCCGTTCGGCGCCGCCGTGCCCTTGACCCGATCGATGCCGCCGCGCTGCGCCCACAGTCTGCCGCCATGAAGGGCGATGATTCGTTGGCATAGCACGAGGCCGAGACCGGTGCCGGCGGGCTTGGTGGTGAAGAACGGCGTGAAGAGTTGCGAGAGTTGATCCTCGGGGATGCCGACGCCGCTGTCGCTGATCTCGACGCGCAGGAACTGGCGGCGGCGGCCCTCGGCAGTCATCCGGAATTCGCGCTCGATTCGCGTGTGCAGGCGGATTGTGCCGGATTCGCCGATTGCCTCGGCCGCGTTCTTGATCAGATTGAGAAAGGTGCGCTCCAATGCGCCCGTGTCTCCGACCACGTCGGGCAGGCTCGGGTCGAAATCCTGGAGCACGACGACGCCCTCGGGCGGCTGCGGAAATAGTCCCGCCATTCTCATCGCCTGATGCAGCACCATGTGGATGTTGACCGGCTCCTGCACGAGGCGTTGCGGCCCACTGACCATCAGTACCTGCTCGACCAGCGCCGCAATCCTGTTCACTCCGTCGAGGATTACGCTGCAGTACTGCTGCGCGCGGGCGTCATCGGGAAACATCCCGGCCATCAGCTCGGCCGCGCCCTTGATACCCGTCAGCGGATTCTTGACCTCGTGGGCCAAGCCGGCGGGCGACAGACGCAGGCTCAGGTCCCCAGTGACGGCGGCCTCCGCCGCGCCTTTTTCGTGAGACAGGTCGTGCAGGAGGATGATGACGCCGCCGGGACGACCCTCGGCGTTCAGCAGCGGAGAGACCTCGACCCGAACCGCCAATTCCCGAGGCCCAGTCGCCAGGACCGTCTCAGTGTCGCCAAGGTCCTGACCGCTTTCGAGGCACGCGCCGACCATTCGGCCGAGCCAATCGTTCTGGCGGACGAGATCGGCCACGGTCGCGGCGCTTACTTGGGAAACTCCGAGCATCGTTTCAGCGGCAGGATTTACAACCTGGGGTTCCATCGCGGGCGAGAGCACGATGATCGCGTCGGTCAGGCTATCGATGATGTCGTGCCAGAGATTCAAAATTTTTGGACCGGTCAGTCGCGTTCACGATTGGTACGATTTACCAACGGTAACACAAAGAACGAGATACGGTTAAACGTAGCGTCGCCGAATATACGGCCTTCCACCTTCAAAATTCCTGAGCGTTTCCAACGATCAATTAACAGCGTGAATTTTTGTCATTAGACTTTTTAATAGGTTATCCACCGTAAATAGCTTGATCCCGGTGGTATCGGTCGGTACGGTTGGGGTCAGTTTCTCGGGGGAGAATGCGTAAGACTAAGTCCATCTATCGAGTGCTTTTTGCCCTGCTGGTCGCCACGCTTGTCGCCGGATGGGCATCTACTCGCGCGTTTGCCGAAGACTTTGACGGTCCCGAGGGTCCGTCCGGGGCCACGGCGCCGAGTCTGATTGGGAATAGCACAGGTTTTGAACTCGAGACTCCAGCGGAAGCCGGCGCGCAGCCAATCCAGACATCCTACGTGCTGCCATTGCCCAAGCCGGTCCCACCGTTCCCGATTCTCCTTAATCGAGCGGTTCGACGCTACGTCTCGGATTTCATGACGTCCCCCGACCAGCTCCAGGATACCTTCGATCGTAGTCACCCCTATTTGCAGGATATGGTGCGCGTCCTTCGAAGTTACGGTCTGCCCGACGACCTGGTTTACCTGGCTTTCGCCGAAAGCGAATTTTCCAATGAGGGCCAGGGGCCTTGGCAGTTTACGAGTGAGACCGCGAAGCGCTTCGGCCTCAGGATCGACGACTACGTCGATGAGCGTCGCGACCCGGTAATGTCGACCAAGGCGGCGGCCGAATATCTCGCCGCCCTGCATGACGAAGCGGGCGACGATTGGCCGATGACGCTGGTTGCCTGGAACAACGGGGATCGGGCAATCAACCGTTACTGGTCGCTGCGCGGTCATAATATGGAGCGGTTCGGAAGCCGGCTGCCGCGGCGAACCCGCGGGCTGATGGGGCGTTTCATGGCGGTTGCGTATATCGCGCATCATGCCGACAGCTACGGAATCACCCCGATCAAGCTCGACGATCCGCCGGCGTACCAGATGCTGCCGGTCACCGGCGGTACTCCGCTGAGCCGCGTCGCGCTCAATCATGGGACGACGCTCGAGCGCCTGCGCGAGCTCAACCCGGCCCTCCTGCGTGACATGGTTCCCCCCGACGAGCATTCGTACAGCATCCGCATTCCATTGGAATCGCCTGATCTCCACTCCAGCAGAGACCACTCCGAGTTCTGATTTCAGTCTCTTTTCGCTGATTGCTCAGGCCGGCATTGTCCGGTCGCAGTTCGTTTGTGATCTAGCGAGCATCGGGCGCGGCAAAATTTTCCGATCGGGACCTTCGGCGTCTCGGACCGCCATAAACAAATCCCTAGTCTTATTTTCCGGCACATCAATTGCGTTTTCTTAAATTATGAAAACAAGAATCATTAATTTAGTCGTTGCCGGATTTGTCAGCATTGCCGCCGCAGGAATGGTTGGCTGTGCCGATACCGAGCCCGTCGCATACAATCCGCCCGTGAAGGTCGTTCATGAGCCCACGGCGCTGACGAGCGTGCCGCCGACAGCGGATTCGACGACGACCACGACTCAGTACGGCAACGGCACCGTCGAGAAGCAGACGACGACCGATTACAACCCTGGGTACGTCACGGCGGGGCCTCCATATAAGACGACGGTCGTGCCCGCGGCGCCCGTCACCACCACGACGAGCAGCACGACTACCGCCACCGACGAGTGACGACGATCGGCGCTCAAGTCCGAAGCCGGTGATAACGCGCGTCCGCAGATAAGTTCGACGCTTGGTTCAATCGTGATCGAAAGGCGCGTATCCTTTCTCCGTTATGGTTAGTGCGGACCAGGCTCTGCAAATCGTCCTTGAGAACGTAGTTCCGCTCGGCGTCGAGCGGATTCCAATCCTCGAGGCGCTCGGGCGCGTGCTCGCCGAGGACATCGCGTCCAGGCGCGATATACCCGGCTTCGACAACTCCGCCATGGACGGTTTCGCAGTAAGGGCCGCCGACCTGGTCAGGGCGTCGGAGGCGAGCCCGGTCAAGCTTGCGGTCGTCGAGACTGTGGGCGCCGGACGGATGCCGACGCGTCGCGTGGGCGCGGGCCAGGCGGTTCGCACGATGACCGGCGCGCCCGTCGCGGAAGGCGCAGACG
The DNA here is from genome assembly GCF_049584895.1 of Binatus sp. (SeqCode). Taxonomy (GTDB): domain Bacteria; phylum Desulfobacterota; class Binatia; order Binatales; family Binataceae; genus Binatus. The sequence continues at coordinate 20,779 of NZ_JBAUYR010000128.1, read as the reverse complement.
CGATCATCCCGGTCGAGCGCACACGCGGTAGTGGCGATGTGGTCGAATTTCTCGCCGCCGCCGAGAAGGGCGCGTTCATCCGGCCGCGCGGCGAGGATTTGCGGCTCGACGAACTCGTGATGTCCGCGGGCAAGACCCTCACGCCGGCTGACCTTGGGATGCTTGCGTCGGTGAATCGCGCGATGGTCGAAGTGATTCGCCGCCCACGCGTCACGATCGTCGCGACCGGCGACGAACTGGTGGACGTCGATCAGCCACCGGTCGGCGCACAGGTGGTAAATTCCAACGCTTATGCTTTGGCCGGTGCGATTCGGGAAGCAGGCGCCGAGCCCACAATTCTTAAGGTGGCGCGTGACGATGCGCGCGAGATTCGCGAGCGGCTGGCGGAGGCGATGACCTTTGACGCGGTGCTCTCGACCGGCGGCGTCTCAGTTGGCCAGTTCGATCACGTCAAAGGCGCGCTCGACGAACTCGGGATGCGCCAGTTGTTTCACGGCGTTGCGCAAAAGCCGGGGCGTCCGCTCAAGTTCGGCACGGTAGGCTACCGACCGATCTTCGGACTGCCGGGGAATCCTGTCTCGACGCTGGTCTGCTTCTATCTGTACGCGCGTCCCGCGCTGCGCAAGATGAGTGGCAGGCGGCTGGTGGGTCTGCCGCGCGTGCAGGCGCGATGCGGTGTCGACATTAAAATTTCAAAAGATCTGACCGAGTTCGTACGCGTCAAACTCGAGCGAGATGGAGACGGCTACAAGGCCACTCCTACCGGCAGCCAGGGTTCGGGGATTTTAAGCTCGCTGTCGCGCGCCGACGGATTGCTGATCGGCCCGTCGACCGAGACGATTTTGAAGGCTGGCGCTCAGGCGACCGTGCTGCTCTTGGGCGCCGGGCTGGACGGCGAGGTGGGCCTGGATACGACGGGAGATACGCTGTTCGAAGGCCGCGTCCATAGCCAGTGAATCACGATTGTCGCGACCGCGCCGAAAATCGCCGCGCCGATTATCACCGCCGAGAGTCGGAGCTGCAGTTTGAGGATGTTGAACGGCAGCAGGTAGAACGTCACCATCTCGATCTGAAAGTTTGCGTAAATGACGTATGCGACCCACAGGACCACGAGCGTGCCGATGATCACTTTCGGGTTCTTGGCAAATGCAGGCATCGCGGGCGATCCTCCTGAAGGGGCGATGAGCAAAAGCTTGGCGACTGAAATAGCGCTTGTCAACGCAGTCGGCCGCATAGCGAATGTTGATGCGCTGGTGGGAATCACCGGGCGAGGGTTGCAGCGATGGCGACGCGGTTTCGAGTAGGCAACGGATTCGATTTTCATCCGCTCGAAGCGGGGCGCCGACTCATGCTCGGGGGCGTCGAAATCAAGCACGACAAGGGACTGCGCGGGCATTCGGATGCCGACGTCGCAGCACATGCGCTCGCCAACGCGATCCTCGGCGCGCTCGGCGCAGGCGACTTGGGCCGGCATTTCCCGGACAACGATCCGCGTTACAAAGACGCCGACTCGATCGTACTTCTTACCGAAGTGTGGAAGCTCGCGAGTGCGCAAGGATGGCGTCTAGGCAACGCCGACCTGACCATCTTCGCCGAGCAACCGAAGCTCAAGTCGTACCTCGACGCGATGCGCGAACGCCTCGCAGCCTCACTCGGCGCCGATCAATCGCGGGTCAACGTGAAAGCGTCCAGCCCCGAAGGCCTGGGCGCGCTAGGCCGCGGCGAAGGCATGGCCGCGTCGGCAATCGTGATGCTCGAAGCCGACTAGCAGCTCTCTCGTCCGGTTCCCCTTCCCGCTCGGGAAGGGGTTAGGGGTAGGTTGGCGGGACTCTCGCAGCGCCGCGACAACTACAAATCATCCTCGCCCGATCCCTCATCCCCCAAACCACCGCCACTCTCGATCTCCTCAACTGCCTCGTCGAACTCCGGCCCACTGAACTCGTCGCCCATCTCTTTGCCCATACGCTTCATCATCCGCCCGACGCTCTTCGGATCGTTTTCGTCGACGTCGCCCATCTTCGAGGGATCGGCGAGCGAATCCATCCGCGATTCCTCGCTGCGCGGCATCGCGAAGCGGGACATCAGCCGACTCATTTTCTTTCCGCCGCAATGCGCGCAAATCGCCTCGACCTTTTCGCTGATGCGCGTGGTCAGGACGCTGGTCGTCCGGCGGCATTTGTCGCATCGATATTCGTAGATGGGCATATCGATCTATTCTATCGGCTGCTCCTGCAAATTTCACGAATATTTAATTTACTCGCGGATTCGAAATAACGCGCGCGCGTTGGCCGTCGTGGCAGCGGCGATTTCCTCGAACGTCGTGCATCGCAGATGCGCAATCGCCGCGACCACTTCCTTGATCATCGCCGGCTCGGTCAACCGTCCCGCAAACTGCCCGCCATATGGCCACGGTCCGTCGGTCTCGACCAGAATCCGATTAGCAGGAAGCATCCGAGCGAGATCCTGATCGCGCGCTCGGTAGGCAACTTCGGGCGTCAGCGAAATAAAGTATCCAGCGTTGAAAATAGCGCGCGTGGTCTGTTCGTCGGACTTGTGCCAATGAAAGACCGCGCGCCTCACTCCAGCCTCGCGAATTATTGCGAGCGCTTCGGCTGCGCGGGCATGCGGCGCATGCAGTATCAGCGGCAGATCGAGCGCGGCTGCGGCATGGGCGAAGCGTGCGAGCGTCACCTTCGCCGCGTCCAGCACGGCGGCGTCGTTGGCGCGCTCGCCGTACCATGGCAGGCCGACTTCGCCGATAGCGCAAATCGAATCGCGCTCGATCAGACCAAGCACTTCTCGAGAGTCATCTTCACTATGCTCAAATCGTTCGGGATGAAATCCTAGTGCCGGTAAAATGACGCCGCGAAACTTCCGCGCGAGTTCGATCACAGCGAGATTCGACGCCGGACCGACTCCCGGCGCCACCATCGCCGACACTCCCGCGTCGCGCGCCCGCTTGATTGCGCCGGAAGGGTCGGGATACTGGTCAGCGTCGAGATGAACGTGACTGTCGATCATTTCTTTCGTATAGCAGGCATGCGCCGCGCACGCATCGTTGCGCTCGTCACGCGATGAGCGACCTTCGACTGATGTGGCGCAACACGCGGATGGTCGTGCTTTGCGCGATTTCGGCCGCGCTATATGCCGCGGTGCTGGTGCCGTTCAAGGTCGTCCCTCTAATTCCCGGCGTCACCGAACTGCGTCCCGCCAACGCGATTCCAGTCGTGTGCTCGTTCCTGTTCGGCCCCGCGGCCGCGTGGGGTTCCGCGATCGGAAATATGATTGGCGATTTTTTCGGCGGAGTCTCGCCCGGCGACATCGCGGGATTCTTAGCGAATCTCGCCTACGGATGGATACCGTACAAAGTCTGGGAATTGATCGCCCGCGGGGAGAGTCCTGTTCTCCGTTCCCCTCTTACAATTTTCAAATACGTCATCGCATGCCTGACGGCGAGTGTGCTGTGCGCCGACCTGGTCGGATGGGCCGATAACGTGCTGGTCATCCGGCCGTTCGCGATGCTCGGCAACGTGATCATCCTCAACAATATGATCTCGGCGCTCGCCCTCTCGCCGTTCATCCTCGCCGCCGTCTATCCGCGCGTAAAAAAAGGCCGGATGCTTTATACCGACATGATGCCAGAGGTGAAACTCAAGCCGGTGCCGATTCGAGCGTTCGGCTTCGCGTTGCTGATCGCGGGAGAGGGCGGCGCCTGGATTTGTGGAAACCTGCTTTCGACCGGTAACTGGGCGCCGAAGTTCCTGCCCGCGTGGATGCTCGTCGCGCCGTACGATAAGCCGGTCCTGATAATAGTCGGCCCGTTTCTGCTGTTGGCGTTCGCAGGCCTGTTCATGATGTGAAAACCGACGCGCAAATGTTTTCAATTGCTTCGGTGAATTCCGACCTGCACGCCGTGTCGGTTCAGGGAGTCACCTTCACCTATCACGGCGCCGACCAGCCTGCGCTTCGAGCGGTGAGCCTCGTGCAGAACGCCGGCGAGATGATCGGCGTGATGGGCGCGTCGGGCGCGGGGAAATCGACGCTCGCGAAATGCCTCAATCGCATCATCCCGGAGTTCGAGGACGGCGATTTTCACGGCGCGATTCTCATCGCGGGCGAATCGATCGAGCATCTCCGCGTATGCGATCTTGCGCCGAAGGTCGGCATGGTGTTCCAGGATTTCGAGTCGCAACTGTTCTCGACCAACGTCGCGCATGAGGTCGCGTTCGCGATGGAACAGGTCGGAATGGACCGTGCCGAGATGGACCGGCGAATCATGCCCGCGCTCGAGGCGGTCGGCCTGCGCGGCTTCGAGCATCGCGATCCGATGTCGCTGTCGGGCGGCGAGAAGCAGCGGCTTGCGATCGCCTCGGTGCTGGCGTTGCGCCCGTCGGTCATCGTGCTCGACGAGCCGACCACCGACCTCGATCCGGAGGGCAGGGCTGAAGTCTTCGAGCTGATCAAAAAGCTGCGCGCGCAAGGCTTGAGCCTGATTGTAATCGAGCACGAGTCCGAGGAGCTGCGCGCCGCCGATCGGATAGTGGTTCTGCGCGAGGGCGAAATCGCTGCGGACGGCCCGCCGTCTGAAGTGTTCGCGCGCACCGAGTTGCTCACAGCATGCGGCGTGCGTCCTCCGGGACTTGGTCACGCACTCGAGCTGCTCGGAATCGACGCGCAGCCGAAGAGCGTCGAGCAGGCTTTTGAGGTGATCGCGCGCGCGTATCCGAGCGTCGTGGCGACCACCTACGACAGCATCGCCCGCTCGCGCGTGTCGGAGGAGCCGAAGGCTGCTGGCAATACGATCGCCGCTCCCGCATTTATCGGAATCGAAAACCTGAGCTACAGCTACGCGGGCGGTCCGCGCGTGCTCAACTCCATCGAGCTCAAGGTCGGCGCCGGAGAATTTCTCGCGATCGTCGGGCAGAACGGTTCCGGCAAAACTACACTGGCCAAGCACATCGTCGGTCTGCTCCAGCCCGCGACAGGCCGCGTGACGATTGACGGCAAGGATCGCGCGCTGATGCGTCCGGCCGAGACGGCGCGCGAGGTCGCATACGTTTTCCAGAATCCTGACCATCAGATTTTCGCAGCCACCGTTCAGGATGAAGTCGCGTTCGGCCCGCGCAACTTCGGCTTGCCCGATGACGAGATTCGCCGCCGATGCGACGAGGCGCTCGAAGCGGTCGGCCTGCAGAATGAGCGCCAGAGCGATCCGTTCCTACTGAGCAAGGGTGAGCGCCAGCGCTTGGCGGTTGCGAGCGTGCTCGTGCTGCGGCCCCGGATGCTGATTCTCGATGAGCCGACCACCGGCCTGGACCATCGCGAGCAACTGCGGATGATGGCGCTGGTGCGCGACCTCAACCGTGCCGGAATCGCAATTGTGATAATCACGCATACGCCGTGGCTGGTCGCAGAGTATGCGCGGCGTGTGGTGCTGATGCGCAAGGGCGCGAAACTTTTCGACGGCGGCGTGCGCGAGTTTTTCATGCAGGACGAGCTGCTGCGATCGTCGTCGTTCCGAGCGCCTGAAATCACCGAGTTGAGCCGCCGCTTCGGCACGCTCGCGCTGACCACCGACGAATTCGTCGCGTGGGTGAAGGGACGCACCTGATGCCGATTTATTTGTATATCGATCGCGGCACGTTCGTTCATAGGCTGCATCCGACGGTCAAAGTGTTTTCGCTGTTCATCATGTTCTGGTCGGTGTATTGGGTGGACAATCCGATCGCGCTGCTGGTTCCGATCGGACTGATCATGCTGTGGATCGCGCAGTTGACGGATTCGTGGCCGAATTTCTATCGTCTCCGATGGCTATTCGTAATTCTGATTTTTACGACCACGCTGATGTGGATGGTCTTTTACCAGCGCGGAACGCCGATCTTCACACTGCCGCTGTTTCACTGGCGCGCGCACACCGTTGCGATAAAGGTCACCCGGCTTTCGATCAAGTTTGGCCTGGGGCGCGGGATCAAGCTGGCGGAGTTGCTCGCGGCGTCGGTGCTGTTTCTTTCGACCACCAAAATCGAGGAGTTCACTTACGGACTTCAGCGGATGCGAGTGCCGTATCGTGTCAGCTTCGCGATCTCGCTCTCCTTTAGGTTAGTACCGCTGTTTATCGACTCTGCGGTGACTATAGTCGATGCGCAGCGGTTACGCGGCTACGATTTCAACCAGGGCGGACCGCTCGAACGGGTGCGTCGTTACGTGCCGGTCGTGATTCCGGTTTTCATGGGCGCGCTGCGCAAGGCGAACAACATGGCGATGGCTCTGGAAGCGCGCGGCTTCGGCTTCAGTCACGAGCCCACGACGTTTATCGAGTACCCGGTAACGCCGGCGGATATTATTGCGTTCGCGTTTTTGATCGGGCTCGGCGCCTTGTACTTCATGCTCTACTGGACGGGGGTGGGCGGAATCGGGCCGCTCAAGTAGCGTACAACTCAGCCGATGCCTACTATCGGCGATCAAATCGAGGACATCGCGAGGACCGTAATGAGTGCCAAATCAGAATTTCTTAAAAAACCGATCGAACATGTCGATATCACGCGCGACAGCGTCGTGCCGATTGTCGAAGCGATGGGACAGATGGCTTACAGCGCGCGAGACCTGCATCGCGCGGCGACGATTTACGATCGCATGCTGCGCGATCGCGACTGCGGCGTGATCCTGTGCCTGGCGGGATCGCTCATCAGCGCGGGACTGAAGCGCGTCTTCGCCGATATGATTCGCAATCACATGGTCGACGCGATTGTCAGCACCGGCGCGAATATTGTCGACCAGGATTTCTTCGAGGCGCTCGGCTTCAAGCATTGGATAGCCGAGGATCGGTTCAAGTACGGGCTCGACGACGACAAGCTGCGCGAAATGCATATCGATCGAATCTACGACACGCTGATCGACGAAGATGAACTGCGCGTGTGCGACGAGACGATTCACAAAATCACCGACAGCCTGGAGCCGCGGCCGTATTCGTCGCGCGAGTTCGTCGGCGAGATGGGCAAGTTCCTGGCCGAGACCGGCGCGAAGAGCGGCGCGAGTATCGTGCTCGAGGCGTATCGCGAAGAGGTGCCGATTTTCTGTCCCGCGTTCAGCGATTGCTCTGCGGGATTCGGACTCGTGGCGCATCAGGCGGCGCGGCACGGCAAGCCCAAGGTCTCGATCGACAGCGCCAAGGACTTTTACGAACTGACGCGCCTCAAGGTGAAGAACGAAAGCACGGGTCTGTTCATGATTGGCGGCGGCGTACCAAAAAATTTCGCGCAGGATATCGTGGTCGCGGCCGAAGTGCTTGGGCATGACGTGCCGATGCATAAGTACGCGATCCAGATAACAGTCGCCGACGTGCGCGACGGCGCGCTCTCAGGCAGCACGCTCAAAGAGGCGAGCAGCTGGGGCAAGGTCGATACGACTTACGAGCAGATGGTGTATTGCGAGGCGACAATCGCAGTGCCGCTGATCGTCGGCTACGCATACCACAAGCGCGGATGGGAAGGGCGCTCCTCGCGCAAGTGGAGCTCGGCGCTGGATAAAGATCAGGTGTAAATCACTTTATCGAATGTGAAACCCGCGGTGGGTTTCACACTTCCTTCGGAAGGGCTAAGCCCTGCACCTTAGACTCTCGGATTCTTCCCTCACTCGACTGGAAGCCTGGCCTCTTTCCATTCGAGCATGCCGCCCTTCAGGTTCCAGACGTGCTCGAAGCCCAGGCCGGTGAGGATTGCGGCGGCGGTGGCGCTTCGCACTCCGACGCGGCAGATCGCGACGATGTCGCGAGTCTTCAGGTTCGCCAGCTCTTCCGTTCGCTCGGGCAATTCCTTCAGCGGGATCAGGCGCGCGCCGGCGATGTGACCTAGCTCTCCGCGGTACTCTTCTTCTTCGCGGACATCGATCAGCATTGGAGGATTGGAGCTCGCGATCCGATCGCGCAGCTCCGCAGCGCTCAGCTGTCGCACCTGGTTGAGTTGCGCGAGCGTCGGGAACTTGAGCGTGCCCGCATCGAGGTCGGATTCGTTCGGTTGCAGCGACTCCTGGATGCCGTCGGGCAGCGGCAGCCCGAGGTTGTTCATCAAGTTGATGTAGTCGTCGCGCGTTTTGCCCGCCAGCCTCGGGTTCGAGCTCTTTTCATCTCGAATGGTGGATTGCGTATGTCCGCGATAATCGTGCGCGGGGAAAACCAGCGTCGTGTCCGGGAGCGTGAACAGCTTGCGCGTTATCGAATCGTACTGAGCACCCGCGTCGCCGCCCGCGAAATCCGCGCGACCAGTACCGTGGATGAACAACACGTCGCCGGTGAAGACTCGATCCTTCGCGAGCACGCTAATCGAATCCGGTGTGTGGCCGGGCGTGTGCAGGATGCGGAGTTCCTCGTCACCCACTTTCAGCGCCTGATCGTCTTCGACGTGGATGCCGACGTGGGGCGCCGGCGCCAGTCGATGCATCGCGACGGGCGCATCGGCCAGCGCGCCCAACTCCAACGCGCCGCTGCGATGATCGGCGTGCGTGTGAGTGTCGATGATCAAGTCGAGCCGCAATCCGTGATAGGCGAGGACCGCGAGGTATCGCTCGACCTTGTCGCGCAGCGGATCGATTATGGCGGCCTTGCGCGTTGCTTCCGATATCGCGAGGTAAGCCTTGCACTTGCCGTGATTGAGTTCGCGAAAGATCATTCGACTGTTCCCAGCACCGCGATTGCAGCGGCTAGAGCATCAGTAGCAGACGGAGTGGAAGTCCTTCCAGTCCGGACGGAATGGTGATTTCCGGATGCGGCGTGTCAGCGCTAACTAGCGCCCTCAATTTGTGCTACGAGTTCACCCTCAGTCGATTTGCTTGCGCACTGTGGAACGACTTCTTGTCTCTTCGAGGCGAAAAAATCCGCATCGGCGCGATCGTAATTCTGGGCGCGATTGCGCTTACAATATTGAACGCTGCACCCCGAATTTTATTCTGCGCAACCACGACTCCGATGTCGCCAATGTTCCATCACGATCGCGCGCATACTGGACGAAGCCAATTCAACACCAGTTCCAACAACGGCAAGCTCAAATGGGCCTTCGCAACCGATGGTGCCGTGGTGACTGCGCCGGCGATCGGTGCAGATGGAACCATTTACATCGGCTCCGATGACCACAACCTCTATGCAGTGAAGCCCGACGGCACGCGACGGTGGAAGTTCGAAACCGGCAATAATGTTCAACTTTCCTCACCGGCAATCGGCTCAGATGGCACCATCTATTTCGGCTCCGATGACGGCAACCTCTACGCGGTAAGCCCCGATGGCACACAGAAGTGGAAGTTCGCAACTGGCGGTACGGTGGAGTCCTCGCCGGCAATCGGCACCGATGGGACGATTTACTTTTGGCTCCCGGGACCACAACCTCTATGCGCTGCGGCCCGGTGGCGCGCAAAAGTGGAAGTTCGAAACCGGCGGTGATGTGACGGCGGCGCCGGCGATCGACGCTGACGGAACGATTTACGTCGGTTCCTTTGACCACAATCTCTACGCAGTGAACCCCGACGGCAAACAGAAGTGGAAATTCGCAACGGACGGTCATGTAGCTTCCTCTCCGGCGATCGGCGGCGATGGAACCATTTACTTCGGCTCCGGTGACGCGAACCTCTATGCGGTAAGACGCGACGGCACGCGGAAGTGGACGTTTAAAACCGGCGGTCTGATGTGGTCGTCACCGGCGATCGGCTCAGATGGCACCATTTTTTTGGGCTCGCTTGACCACAATCTCTACGCGGTTAACCCCGATGGTACGCAAAAGTGGAAGTTCGAAACCGCCAGTGCGATTGAGTTCTCCTCCCCCGCGATCGGCGCCGACGGCGCGATTTACGTCGGCTCCGACAACTACAATCTCTATGCACTAAGCGCTGACGGCACACAAAAGTGGAAGTGTGTAACCGGCGGTGATTTCTCTTCGCCGACGTCCTCTCCGGCGATCGGATCTGATGGAACCATTTACGTCGGCTCCTATTCCCAGAACCTCTACGCAGTGGGAAGCGGACTTCCTTCCCCAACCGCATCTGCAACCACGTCGGCCAGTTCCGCGCCAACAAGGCATCCGATCACGGGTTCGCCCGCCTGGCCCACGTTTCATCACGATCGTGCAAACTCCGGCCGAAGTCAGTTCGACACAAGAGCCAACACTGGCGCGCTCGAGTGGGCCTTCGCGGCCGACGTTGGAGTGGGCGCTCCCTCGGTTGGTGCCGATGGCACTGTCTACTTCGGCTCGCGGGAACACCTTTACGCCGTAGACTCGAAGGGTGCTCTGAAATGGAAGCTACCGGCGCCGGGAATCACCGATTCGACGCCGGCGATAGCCTCCGATGGCACCGTCTACTTCGGCTCCGAAGACGACAATCTCTACGCGGTGAACCCCGATGGTACATCAAAGTGGGCGTTCTTAACCCACGGGATGGTGAGATCCTCGCCGCAGATCGGCACGGATGGCACGATCTACGTCGGCTCGGAAGACCGCAACCTCTATGCGGTTAACCCCGATGGCACGCAAAAATGGAAGTTCACCACGGGTGGTTGGGTGGTCTCCTCGCCTGCGATCGATGCCGCCGGAAACATCTACGTTGGATCCAGAGATAAGAACCTCTACGCAGTTAACCCAGACGGCACGCGGAAGTGGGCATTTGCAACCGGAGATGACGTGGCCTCTTCGCCCGCGATTGGCGCCGAGGGCACAATCTACGTTGGTTCTTTTGATGGTTATCTCTACGCGGTAAATTCCGACGGCACACTGAAGTGGAAGTTCAAAACCAGCGATTCCGTAAAATCCTCGCCGGCAATCGCAGGCAACGGTACGATTTATGTGGGGACCTACGGCTCCCATTACATCGGCAACCTCTACGCGCTAAACCCCGACGGCACGCTGAAGTGGATGTTCACGATTCCCCACCCGGGTATCGGGGACTCTTCGCCGGCGATCGGCTCCGATGGGACCATTTACATCGGTACTGATCTCGTCCACAAGAACCGCCCCACCGCCTCTTCCCTCTGTGCCATTAGTCCCGACGGCCGGCTTAAGTGGAAGTTTGATACGGAGGGATACGGCGAGCTTTCGCCGGCGATCGGCGCAGACGGCACCGTCTACATCGGCTCCGGTGATGGCAATCTCTATGCGCTGGGCGCTCCTGCCCGTCTTCGACATTGATCGTGACGAGCGGCCGGCGCGAAATCACGCATCGCCACAGACGCACCGGCGACCGCTGCCGACGCCATCGCGCCTATCAGATCCATGCGATTTCCGTCCCTGCCTCGTCAAATTTGCGATTTTGCGCGCTCGCGGAGTTGGCGGGCGGCGCCGGCGAAGAAGTTGCGCGCGATGAACGATCGCTCGCCGCCTGCCATCGCTTCAAGAATCTCGGCGTTCAACCTGATTGCCTCATAGTCGGACGGGTTCGCATTCAGCGCTATCTCGGCCAACGCCAGCGCGCGTTTCAAGTCGGCCGCATCTTTGAGTGCGCGGGTTTTTGCGAGGATTGCGTCGCGGCCGCATAGCGCCAGGATGTCCGCGCCGCGTTCCTTGCGCGATGCCGGGAACATCTGCGACGGCTCTCCCGTCCACCATCCGGCGTAGCGGCGGATGACGTCGCGCACCACGAACGGGGCGCATCCGTAAATCGGTTGCAGGTACGGTTTCGCCGCGAGGTCCGCCGGAATCGAAATATTAGCCTCGACAATGTCCACCGGCCACTCACCCGCGTTGAGCCGCCGCACGACTTCATCGTGGATAAGGCGCAACGCGCGAGCCGTCTCGCTCAGCACTTCTTTGCAGAGTTCTTCACCCCGATACGCGGGTCCGTGTCCGGGGAGAATATATTGCGGTGCGCATTTCGCGATCGCTTCGAGCGTCTCCGCCCATTCGAGCGTGTAACGCTGCACCTTGTTGGGATTGCCGGTGTTCGGCATCGACGAGACGATCAAGTCGCCGACCATCGCGAGCCGCCGCGTCGGCATCCAGACCCAGGTCGCGTCGTCTGTCTCGCCCATCGCATGATGCAGCTCGACCGGCTCGCCCACCAGGTCGAGAAATTGTTGATCGCGATAAACCAGGTCGGGGAAGCTGAACGACTTGGGATCAAAGAGCCCGTCGCTTGCGAACGCGCCGCCGAACTGGAGCCGATTGATATGCGACTGCCATCCGCGAGTGAGGGCGTAGCGCTTGAAGCGACCGGCAACGTCCTCGTGCGCCCAGATTTTCGGACGCGCATGCCCGCGCGTGATCGCGTCGGTGATAAAGGCCTCGGTACCGAACGCATGATCGCCGTGACCGTGCGTATAGATGAGAAACGCGAATGGTTCCTCGCTGACCTCGCGAATCGCTCGCACCGCGGCCGCGCCCATCTGCCGCGAGCTGGTATCGACGACGATCATTTCGCCGCGCCCGTACGCGAACGCTACGTTGGCGAAGCCGTGGAACATCGCGATTCCCGGTTCGATCACTTCGAGCTGCCCCATCTTCGGGTCGAAGCCGGGCAGGTTGTTCGCTTGCTTTGAATTGGGCGTGGAACTCATTTTCGATCTCCCGCGGACGCTGGTCGCCTGCGACGAATCTATCGTTTAGACTTTGCAGTTGAAATGAAGGCTGAACAGATCGAATCGAGCGCGTCGCATCGAGAGCGAGAAGTGGAGCGCCTGCTGGCGTTCCAGCATCACGATCCTCATTCGATTCTCGGTGCGCATCTCGAGGGCAATCGCCTGTTCGTCCGGGCGTTTCGGCCGGGTGCATCGCGAGTCGACCTGATCGTGCCTGGCGATGCGCCGCGGCCGATGCGCATCCGCGACGCCGCTGGACTATTCGAGGTTATCGTCGAAGGCCGCGTCTCGATTTTTCCTTACCGGTTCGAGATTCACTACCCCGACGGCAACTCGGTCACGACTTACGATCCTTACTCCTTCATGCCGACGCTCGGCGACCTCGATCTTCATCTGTGGGGCGAGCAGAAGGACGACCGCGCCTACGACAAGCTGGGTTCGCACGTGCGCGAGATGTCGGGCATCCGCGGCGTGTCGTTCGCGGTGTGGGCGCCGAATGCGCGCGGCGTCAGTGTGGTCGGCGACTTCAATCGCTGGGACGGGCGCGTCCACATGATGCGCACGCTCGGCAGCTCCGGTGTGTGGGAGATTTTCATTCCCGGCATCGGTGCGGGTGCAAATTACAAATACGAAATTCGCACCCGCGACGGTAATTTGCTGCTGAAGAGCGATCCATTCGCGCAAAGAATGGAGGTGCCGCCCGCGACTGCCTCGATCGTTTCCGAATCGAAGTACGAGTTCCACGACGCAGATTGGCTTGCAGAGCGGACGCGTCGCGAATGGATCAAAAGTCCCATCTCGATTTACGAGGTTCATCTCGGCTCATGGCGGCGCGTGCCGGAGGACGGCGGTCGCCCGCTCACCTATCGCGAGATGGCGACGATGCTTGGCGACTACGTCACCAGCATGGGATTCACGCACATCCAGTTGATGCCCGTGATGGAGCATCCGTTCACCGGCTCGTGGGGCTACCAGGTCAGCGGCTATTTCGCGCCGACCTCGCGCTACGGCAGTCCCGACGACTTGCGCTACCTCATCGACGAGATGCATCGCCGCGGCATCGGCGTGATCCTCGACTGGGTGCCCGCGCATTTCCCTAAGGACGAATTCAGTCTCGGCCGCTTCGATGGCACCGCGCTGTTCGAGCACGCCGATCCGCGCCAGGGTGATCATCCCGAATGGGGTACCTACATCTTCAACTACGGCCGCGCCGAAGTGCGCAACTTCCTGACCGCGAGCGCGCTCTACTGGCTCGGCGAGTTCCACGCCGACGGCCTGCGTGTCGATGCGGTCGCGTCGATGATCTACCTCGACTACGCGCGGCGCGAAGGCGAATGGATTCCCAACGCGTTCGGCGGGCGCGAGAACCTCGACGCGATCTCATTCCTCAAGAAGCTCAACCAGGACGTCTACCGCCTCAACCCGGGCATCATGATGATCGCCGAGGAGTCCACCGCGTGGACGGGTGTCAGCCGCCCGGTCTTCATGGGCGGGCTCGGCTTCGGCTTCAAGTGGGACATGGGCTGGATGCATGACACGCTCGAGTACTTCACGCTCGATCCCATCTACCGCCGCTATCATCATCGCGATCTCACCTTCGGCCTGCTCTACGCATGGAGCGAAAATTTCGTGCTGCCGCTGTCGCATGACGAGGTCGTGCACGGCAAGCGCGCGATGCTGGCCAAGATGCCCGGCGATCGCCTGCAGCAGTTCGCCAATCAGCGCGCGCTGTTCGCGTACATGTGGGCTCGATCGGGCAAGAAGATGATTTTCATGGGCCAGGAAGTCGGCCAGTGGCGCGAGTGGGATCACGATTCGAGCATCGACTGGAACCTGCTCGAGTACCCGGATCATCACGAGCTGCAGGTGCTAGTGCGCGATCTCAATCGCATCTACCGCGACGAGCCTGCGTTGTGGGAGGCCGATACCGACCCCGCCGGCTTTCGATGGCTCGAGGCCGACGACGCCGACAGCAACATGATTGCGTTCATGCGCGTGGCGCCGAGCACCGGCCGCCGCATCATCTGCGTGGGCAATTTCTCGCCGGTGATCCGCAGCCGTTATCGCGTCGGCGTGCCGGGCCCCGGATTCTATCGCGAGATTCTCAACACCGACGCGGCCGCGTACGGCGGAACCAACGTCGGCAACAAGGGCGGCGTCGAGGCGGCCGCGATTCCGTGGCACGGATTCGCGCATTCGATCGCGATCGACATGCCGCCGCTGGCCGTGATCTGGTTCTCGGTTCCGTAGTCGGGCTATACAGTTCCGCTATGGCCGAGGACGAACACCAGCGCCGCGATCGCGAAATCATACGCACCGAGCGTTCGCTGCTCGCACGGCTCGGCCAGGCCATCAAAGTCGCCGACCTCATGGCAGTCCTGATGGTGCTCGCAACGTTCTTCAGCGCGTACGCCACCTGGCGCACTGCCTTGGTCACCAGCGCGATCTTCGCCGTCGCCGATCGGCCGTTCCTCGGCGTCCAGCAGGTTAACTTCGAGATGGACGACCCGGCGCATCCGATCATTATGGTCGACTATAAAAATTTCGGGAACATCCCCGCCCTCGACACGATCTTGAGCGTCCATGCTGTGGTCGACGGCAAGCTCATCAAACCCGCCGCCGGCGCGATGTCGGAGATAGATGCGGGAATCGTCTCGCCGAACGTGCCGCACTACTTCTACATCAGCCTGCCGTCGGACAACTACCAGGCAGTCGCCGCGGGTAAATCCAATCTGCAAGTCCACGTCCGGTTTGTGTACAAAGGTCCCGCCCACCTGATGCAGCTGTGCTACTTCGAACGGTTTGCGTACCAGCTCCAGTGGAACATTTTTCAGGCCTCGGGCGGCGACGATCGATGTGGCACCGAGGTCTTCTGAGTATGATCGGCGGGGCAGAACGCCTCTTTTAGACAACCCGCCCATCGTGTATTAATCCGTCAGCGCGTGATCGCCTGCCGCGCGGCTCGCTTAGGAAGGGAAACTGGCGGACGCCCGCCTCAACCCGGTTGAGAGGAGAACACGATGCGGACTGGAAAAGTTGTCATCTCGAAAATTGGCGAACGGGGAATGCGAATCATTCCTGCGGCGGCTCTGGCTGCGTCGCTTGGAATGCTCGCGCTCGGCGGATGTTCGTCGCAGAACGCGGACCAGCCACCCGCACAGCCGATCATGGCAAATTTCGCGCTCGACAAGTGCCAACAGCTCGAAGCGAACCTTTACAAATGTCCAGCCGTCGATCAGCCGCTTTGTACACCGGAGTTCAATCGCACCGATGTGAATTGCGTGCGCGTCGGCCCCAAAGGCAGCGTCTTCGTCCAGCGCGGCGGCTACAATCCCTGAGCGCAGCTGAGCGATAGTTCGCGGTCGGTAGATGAGGGTTCTGCGGATCTTCGCGGCGTCGTTGCGCGTCGCGCGATCATCTGACAATTTTTTAGATGAGATGACGTGTCCCATCTGCAAAAAGCCCGCTGACCTCTCCCCGCGCAATCGCTTCCGCCCGTTCTGCTCCGAGCGATGCCAGATGATCGATCTCGGCACCTGGGCCTCCGGCGATTACAAGGTCGAGGGCTCGACCACGCCTGCCGACAACGAGCATCACGACGACCTGAAGAAGCGCAGGCTGCTCAATTGACGGGTGAGGCGCCGCCGCGGATTCATCCGACCTCGGTGGTGGGTCCCGACGTCGAGCTCGCGGCCGGCGTCGATATCGGTCCGCTATGCCTGATCGACGGTAAAATCCGCATCGGCCTGCGCACTCGACTAATCGGTCACGTCACGATTCTCGGCATCACCGAACTCGGCGCCGAAAACGTGCTTCATCCGGGCGCGGTAATCGGCGACGAGCCTCAGGATCTGACGTACACCGGCGTCGCGCGCTCAGTTAAAATTGGCGACCGCAACGTCTTTCGCGAGCACACCACCGTCCATCGCGGCAGCGAGCACGGCGACATCACCATTATGGGCGACGACAACTTCATGATGCAGAATGCGCACGTTGCGCACGATTGCCGCATCGGCAACTCGACCATCATCGCAGGTGGCGCACTGCTCGCAGGATGGGTCGAGCTGGGCGACCGCGCGCTGGTCTCGGGCAACTGCGTCGTGCATCAGTACACGCGCATCGGACGGCTCGCGATGATGCGAGGCCTGTCGCGCACCAGCCGCGACGTGCCGCCATTCTGCATAATGGACGGCACCCACACGCTGCGCGGAATTAATGTCGTGGGCCTGAAGCGCGCCGGCATCCCATCAAAATCGATTCACGCCCTGCGCCACGCCTTCACGAGTTTGTTCGGCACCCGCCAGAATTTGAAGCTGGCAATCGAACGCCTGGAAAAATCCGGCGACGCGACGCCCGAAGTAACCGAGATGTTGAATTTCATCAAAGCCTCAAAACGTGGCGTCGCCTTCGGCCCCCACGATCCGCACTCTTCCGACGATTCCGAATCATAGGATCCCGTCACGCGAGTTGTTTGGAAAATTCTGGCGGTTCTGATCGTCGGGACCTTGCTCGGGGTCTCCATCACCTGGCTGACGGTATTTCACAGCAGCTCGGTCCGCGTGAGCGATGGTCCCTGGAAAACCAGCCTCACCGCAGGGAGTACGGAAAGCAGTCCTTACCAGCGCGCCTCGGTCGCCGTGCACGGCCTCTTCGCGCTCAATCGGAGTGAGGCGATCTACTATACGGCGTCCACCGACAGCGATGGGCACGCGCTCGACGGTCATTGCCGCTATGAAATCACCGGCCGCGATCCCGACGCGCGATGGTGGAGCATTACGGCCTACGGTCCCGACGATTATCTGATTCCCAATCCGACGCACCGCTATTCAGTTTCGAAAACAGCGATCGCGCGCGACTCGAGCGGCAACTTTGCCGTGCAAGTCGGAACCGACGCGGCCGGCGCTAACGGGATTCCGGTCGGACAAGGACGCTTCACACTCACGTTGCGCCTCTACAACCCCGGCCCCGGCGTCGTTCTCGATCCAGCACACGCCGCATTGCCAGCATTGAAGCAGGTGTCCTGCTCATGAACCTGCGCGAATGGACGCCGTGGATCGCCGCGACCATCTCCGTGGCCGCGCTGGTGCATCTGGGAACGCTCTACGAGCTGCCCCGTCGCATCGAGGCGCGGGTGCTGACGCGGATGGGCCCGCCGAACACGATGCGTTTTGCCAAGCGGCCGGACGAGACGTCGCGCGGCGTGGTCAGGCCGAGCCCCGATCTTCTCTACTCGGCTTGCCCATTCGATTTGTCGAAGGGGCCGTTGAAAATCACGGCGCGCGTGCCGCATTCGACCTATTGGTCCGTCTCCGCCTTCGACGCCGCGACCAACAACTTTTTCGTCCGCGACGATCAGCAGGTCGCCGGCGATTCGATCGAGATCATCGCGCTGCGGCCGGGCATGGCGGTCCCGCCGCTCGACGCCGCCCCGGTGCGGGTCATGCTCTTCGCGCCGACCGACAAGGGTCTCTTCCTGATCCGTCTCCTCATCAACGACGAAAAGAACCTGCCCGCCCTCGACGCGCTCCGCCGTCAGGCCTCTTGCGAGACCGTCCCGTCGCTGCCCACCTCGCACTAGTTACGAGTTCTCGCTCGCTCGACCGAAAGAAGGATTCCCCAAACCTGAGAGCAAAATGGCGTCCTCGCCATTTCGCGATTAATCCTCTTTCACTGGGTGCAGGGGTCACCCTGCCGAAGGAAGCGTGAAACCCACCGCGGGTTTCACTACAATTAATCCGCAATGCGCATTCGTCCACGATTTTTCATCGGCGTAGGATTAATCGCCGCCGCGATCGGTTACCTGATCTTCAGCGCGATTCGCACTACGTCCGAGTACTACCTGACCGTGCCCGAAGTGGCCGCGCGACAGACCGAGCTTGGCGGGCAGGCGCTCCGCATCGCCGGCCGCGTCAAAGCCGGAACAATCAACTGGGAGCCAAACACTTTGACCCTCAAATTTGAAATCGTGCCGATTCCCGACGTTGGCGCAGATGGCGCGCCGATCAAACCGGTTGCCGTCGTAGCATCCGATCCCGTCTCGTTCCGCGTCGTATCTGCCGGTGAGCCCAAGCCCGACATGTTCGCGGCCGGCCGCGACGTGATCGTCGAGGGCAAACTCGGTCCCGACGGCACCATCGCCGCGACCCAGGTCATGACGAGTTGCCCTTCCAAGTACAAGCCTAAGCAATCACAATAGCTGCCGGGTGTTTTGATGCCGCAACTTGGCAACCTCGCGCTCGCGATCGCGCTGATTCTCGCCGTCTATTCCATCGTCGCGAATGTTTACGGCGCGCGCCGCGGTGCACCCGACTTCGTCGTCAGCGCGCGCCACGCAATCTGGGCGATGTGCGCGATGGTCACCATCGCGGTCGTCGTGTTGTGGATCTCGCTGCTGCGCAGCGACTTCTCGCTCGAGTACGTCGCCGCATACTCCAGCACCACGCTCCCGACCGTTTACAAATTCACCTCGCTGTGGGGTGGGCAGCAGGGCTCGCTGCTGTTCTGGACCTGGCTGCTGTCGATCTTCACGTCGATCGCCGCGTTCCAGAATCGTCGCCGCAACCCCGAGATCGCGCCGTATGCGCTCGCAGTCCTGGCCGGCGTCGCGATCTTCTTTCTGATGATGCTGAACTTCGTCACGCGCCCATTCGACCTGCTCGCGACGGTTCCCGCCGAAGGTTCCGACCTGAATCCCCTGCTGCAAAATTACTGGATGGCGATACATCCGCCGTCGCTCTACACCGGCTACGTCAGCGCGACCGTACCGTTCGCCTTCGGCGCCGCCGCACTGATAACCGGCAAACTCGACGACGGATGGATTCGCTCGACGCGCCGCTGGGCGATTTTTTCCTGGTTCTTTCTTACCCTCGGCAACATGTTCGGCGCACGATGGGCCTATGAAGTGCTGGGCTGGGGCGGATACTGGGCGTGGGATCCTGTAGAGAACGCGGCCTTCATGCCGTGGCTCGTGATGACCGCGTACCTGCATTCGGTGATGATCCAGGAACGCAAGGACATGCTGAAGGTCTGGAACCTGTCGCTGATCGGGCTCGCTTTTGGACTCACGCTCTTCGGCACGTTCATCACGCGCAGCGGCGTCATCTCGTCGGTGCATTCGTTCACGCAGTCCGGGCTCGGCCCGTATTTCTTGAGCTTTCTGATAACCGTGACGCTCGCGTACACGGCGCTTTTGATCTTCCGATCGAAGCAACTGCGCAGCCCCGCCGAATTCGAATCGTACCTGTCGCGCGAAGCTGCGTTTTTGTTCAACAACCTGATGCTGGTGGGCATCGCGTTCGCAGTTTTCTGGGGCACCATCTTTCCGGTGCTGTCGGAAGCGGTGCGCGGTGTGAAGATTACCGTCGGGCCGCCGTTCTTCAATCGCGTCAACGGACCGCTCGCGCTCGGCCTCGTCTTCCTGATGGGAATTGGACCGCTGATCGCATGGCGCCGCACCACGACCAGTAATCTCGTGCGAAGTTTCGCCGCGCCCGTCGTGATCGGCGTCGCGACCGGAATCGTCGCCGCTGCTGCGGGCCTTCGCCAATGGTACGTGCTTACCGCCTTCTCGCTGGCGGCGTTCGTGCTCGGTACAGTGCTGGTCGAGTTCCGCCGCGGAGTGAACGCGCGGCGTCACATGGTCGCTGAGCCTCGCGCAAAAGCATTGGTCAATCTGGTCGCCAAGAACAACCGCCGCTACGGCGGCTACATCATTCACGTCGGCGTAATCGTCGCGTTCGTTGGAATCGTCGGCTCGTCGTTCTTCCGCACCGAAGTGAAAAAGAGCGTACACGCCGGCGACAGCTTTACGATCGGCTCGTATACTCTCCGCTTCCAAGGTTTGGATGAAACCGACACGCCTCATCTGGAGAGCGCCACCGCACGCGTCCAGGTGCTCGGCGCCGACGGCCGCGAGATCACCGTGATGTCGCCGGCGAAGCTTTTCTTCAAACGCCCGCAACAACCCGCGACCAAGGTCGCGATTCGTTCGACGCCTGCCAGTGACCTTTACGTCGTACTCGCCGGAATCGACGACAGCGGCCAGACCGCAACCTTCGAAGTCTTCCTGACGCCTCTGGTCTTCTGGCTATGGGCCGGTGGCCTGATGATGGTGCTCGGCACCGTGATCGTGATGTGGCCGAATGTGCGCGAGCGTGCCGCAATCGCAACCGCGCTCAGCCGCTCATCGACCGGAGCGCCCGAGCTCGCTGATGCAGCGCCCGGAGGTGACTG
>NZ_JBAUYR010000127.1:0-34445 GCF_049584895.1 Binatus sp. (SeqCode) | reverse complement strand
AGCCGTGGGTGGTGATTCCGGACACGGTTACCGACGCTGAAATTCAGCAGTACGGTCAGTTCCTCGAGCAGCAGCAGTCGCTCTATCACTTCCCGGAAATCATGATCGAACTCGGCAACGAGAACTGGAACGGACTGTTCCGCGGCGCGGGGATCGTCTCGGCTGCAAGCTACGGTTTGGTCGCCGAGCGCGACTTCACCCTGCTGCAGGAAGCGGCCTCGAACGATCCGACGGTGAAGATGGTCGGTGGCGGGCAGTACGGCAATCCCAACCAGGTGCAGCAGGTGGCGGAGAATATTCCATCAGCGCCATATATCGCGGCCGCGCCGTACTTCTGGGGATGCCAGGACACGGGGCAGTCTACCAGTACCTATCTGACCGAGATGTTCAACGACGGATGGTCGAACCCGGCCAACGAGATGATTCCGATTGCCGAGGGCTTGAAGCCCGGGCAGACCGCGGTGACCTACGAGGAGAATCTGACCACCACCGGCGGCAGCGCGACCACCGCCGAGCGGATGCCGATACAGGCAGGCTACGCCTCGGGCGGCGCGCTCGAGCAGCAGATCCTGCGGGTGATGAACTCGGGCTTCAGGATGCAGAACGTGTTCGCCTTCGAGCAGCTCCAAATCAACGGGCAGGACGGAGTGTACGGCTACACCGGCCAGTGCGACGCCAACCCGCCCAGCGGCACCAACGTGCCGTTGTGGGGGCTCGTCCACGACCTCAATGCGTCGAGCAACCTGATCCGGCCGACAGGCTTGGCGGTCGAACTCGCCAACCTGGCAATCGCAGGTGACTTCTACCCGGTCAACACCTCGATGTACCCGAACGTCACCGGCGCTGCCTTCCTGACGTCGGGCAAATGGTCGGCGCTGTTCAGCAACGGCACCGGTTCGAGCCAGACGATCGTGGTCACCTTCCCGTCGTCGGGCATAGTTCCGGCCACGATGCGGCAGTTGTCCTACACCAGCGGACCGACCGACATGAACGAGTCATCGCCGCTGGTCACGATTGGCACCGGCAGCGTAACCAGCCTCGGCAACAACCAGGTCTCCGTCACTCTCCCTGCTTGGGGCGCCGTCGCCCTCACGCCCTGACTTGAACCTCTCGCCTTAGCTATCGCAAAAGTAGCTCAGCGGCACTGTTTCGTGTTTGCCCCTTTTCTGATCAGGCAGTCCTACAAAAAGACTCTACAACATACCTATAGCCAATTAATCTGGCCTATAGGTAGAAGAATTAGCCGCTTCAGTAGGGCTAAATCGTTATGATCGACCTTCTAGTAGTCCTTTGGCAACCGCTCAGTTTTAGACGGTAAGAGACGAAAAATTCAAGCTAGATTCGCTAAAACATTGAGAACAGAACCACCTTGGTTAGTCGTCACAAAAATTTTGCTACGCCACGTTCAATTTGACGTTCAAAATCCCGTGACCCAAATCCGCCGTTATGATTACCTAAATCTAGCTTAGAAATTTGGGCCTATCTTCTAAAGGAGCACCTCACAACACAAATCGCCGACCTTGGGTATATTCCTACAAACTTGAAGACAACATTACCCATTCCGGAGATGGACCAAAAGCTCCTCTCGGGTTCATTCGGTCCGGATAAAACGAAAGGAGTACAGGGACATGAAGACAAATTCAAGCCGCCAGCATGAAGACGCCGTCACCATCCTTCGCACCAGCCTGAGCCGTTTCAATCTGCCGGTAGAATTGGTCGAGGAATTGATCGAACGGCACATAGTAGTGGCTTTTGAGAAGGGTGCGCTCGCATTCTATGAGGGAAACACCGATGGAATGCTAGCGTGCATTTTGAGCGGCTACGTCAATGTTTATTGCCCCGTGGGAGACGGAAACCGCACCTTGGTACGATTAGCAGGGCCGGGCGAGGTTATTGGCTATCCTGACTATATCGATGAAAAAGGCCGTCACGCACGTCTGTTCGAAGCCCAAGTTGCCACCAAATGCACACTCGCGCTTTTCAGTCGCGACCACGTTGTACGGCTGCTCGCCAGTCTTCCTACCGATGTGCTGATTTCGATTATCGCATCGCTGAATACCTTCTGGTCCGAGAATCTCCGGTTCTTCGCCACCTTGCTGAATCTCCCGTTCTGGAATCGCCTCACAATTGTTATGAGCGATTTGGCGAAGCGGGCAGGGGTCAAGGACGCGGACGGGATCATCCTGATTCCCGAAATCGGCCATGAAGGCCTGTCGGAGATGATCGGCTGCTCGCGCCCGATGGTCACGCGGCTGATAGCCGAGATGGTCCAGTCCGGGCTGCTCGCGCGCCGAGGAAAGCAATACGTGCTGCTGAAGAAGTGGGACTTTAACGAAAGCAGTCCCAGTTTCCGCAAGGCGGCTCGCCGGCTGGAAGCGGTGTCTTTGGGAAGACCTTCGGCCTTGGGAAGATCCTCGACTCCCACGCAGCCGACAGGCGCGTCAAGTCGCGGGGTCGTGTCGTACGCGGCACGAGGCTCCAACTAAAGTTCGAGCTCGAGTCCTCGTCTTTCGTGACCTGATTTCGCAGAGCTGCAACTGGGCGCGAGAAAGGTCTCCTTGGAAGGGGAGGCCGATTCTCGCGCTCATGATACCCGCCTTGCTCTAATGCCGGAAACCTGACCTTGCCTCAATTTGAGGTCAGTATGCACCGTAATTTCGCCCTCGGACGATCACGGTGCACATCAGTGCCCGCAGAAATTTGAAACAAACTCAGTAGGTTCTGCGTGACTCGCGGTTGGGGGAATTGCGATTCACGCCGCGGAGGGTCTGGCCAAATCCAAGTCGGGAAAACCGGAGGTTGGTAAGCCGTTGAAACGGAGTCGGATCGAGCATTGGGAACTCGGTAGTGTTCTCACTATCACCGAGGTCGCCGATATATTGCGGGTGCATCCCACTACCATCTATCGCCTGGTAAAGCGCGGCGAACTCCCCGGCTTCAAGATTGGCGGCTGCTGGAGGATTAACCGGGCCTCTCTCGATAAATGGCTATCAGGTGAAATAACGGGACATCCTTAGGACGTCAGCTCAGAGTAGCGAGCAGCTTCTCGAGGCGGACCGGGTCGACCGGTTTCGTCAGATGAAGATCAAAGCCTGCCTCGAGAGCCGCTTTCTGATCTTCCTCGCGTCCGTATCCGGTAATCGCGACCAGCACGGTTTTGCCCACGTCGGGCAGTTGGCGCCAGCGGCGCGCAACCTCGTATCCGTTCATTTCGGGAAGGCCGATATCGATCAGCGCAATATGCGGTTGAAATTTGCTGGCGAGCTCAATCGCGGCCGGTCCGCTTTGTGCGATTGCCACTTCGTGGCCCCAAAGTTCCGCGAGCTCAGCTTCCGACTCCGCAGTATCAATGTTGTCGTCGACGACGAGAACTCGACGAACCGCCGATTCACTCGATCGAAGTTCCGGAGAACTTTCTGCAGACACTTTATTCTCCACCGGTTGATTCACCGGACCGTTCCGAGCTCTGTCCTCTCGCATAATCGGCAATTGAACTCTGAATTCGCTGCCTCTGCCAAGTCCCTCACTGTAGCTTTCGATGCTGCCGCCATGTAACTCCACCATCCGCTTTGCAACGCTCAACCCGATTCCCAGTCCTCCCGCCGTCCGGTCCAGCGAAGGGTTGGCCTGGAAGAACATCTCAAATAGCTGCGGCATCGACTCCGGCGCAATCCCGATTCCGTTGTCGCGCACCGTTATGATCGCGTGATCGTCCGAGTGCCCAACGACGACCACGATCTCGCCCCCTGGGGCAGTATATTTGGCAGCATTCGATAGAAGGTTCGCCGCGACTTGTTCGAGTCGCACCGGGTCCGCCATGACCCGAACTGGATCCGAGGGAAGGAACAACGACAGCTTCTGCTTCCGATCGTCGAACAGGTGGCGGGACTCTTCGATCGCAAGACTCACCGCCTTGACCAAATCGACCGGTTGCTTTCTGAGTTCGATGTGGCCGCTTTCGATGCGTGCGATCTGGAGCAAGTCGTCCACCAGCCGCACCAGCCTCTCAATCTGTCGCTCGATCATGTCGAGTTGCCGGGCATTCACTCCCGTTCCGTCGCGGCGCAGCAACTGTATTCCGTTGCGGATCGGAGCCAACGGATTTCGGAGTTCGTGCGCAAGGGTTGCCAGGAAGTTGTTCCGGCGACGGTCGGCTTCCGCCTGTTTCTTTTTGGAAATCTGGCGATCCGAAATATCCTCGATCGCGAGCAGGATGAGCTGATCGCGACCATTCTGGGCATGCAGCCGGTGAGCGTTCAGCAGCATTGTTTTCTCGCCGATCTCGCGAAAATCGTGGGTAACTTCGAAATCCCGCATCGGGCTGCTGCCTTTGGGCAGGACTCCCTCGAGCAGCTCGCGGAGCTCGGGAATGTTCCATTGGCCGTTTCCGAGATCGTAAAGATACCGCTGCAGCGTATCCTGCGGGAGAAGATGAAACGTTTGGTAAAACTGGTGATTGGCTTTCTGAATCCGCAGGTTGCCGTCGAGCACCAGCAGCGCCTCCCGGAGCGTTTCCGCAACCGCGTCCTGATAACTACGCGAGTGCCGAAGTTCATCGTTTAAATCGGTCAGCTCGCGATTGCGGTTGCGCAATTCCTGATTGGTGACTCCAAGCTCCTCGTTGGCTGATTGCAGTTCTTCCTTGGCGGTCTCGAGTTCCTCGTTAGTGCTGAGAAATTCCTCGTTGGCGGAGAGCGCCTCCTCATGCGCGGATTTCATTTCTTCGGTCGCCGCTTCATGTTCTTCGACGGTTGCCTGCAGGTACTCTCGCGTCGCCTCGAGTTCTCGCCGCAGGCTGGCGAGCTGATGGTCTTTCTCACTCTGCTGCGCCGAGCCCGCGCCCAAGAGCGAGGTGTACAGGCGCACCAGCAATCCCTCGCGGCCCGATTCGGATCGACCGGCCGAGGCTTGATCGAAAATAATCAGGAAGTAGTGCGACTCGATGCCGGCCAGCTTGACCGGAATTACTTCGATACTGATTTCATGGTCTTCGCCGGGCAACTCGACGCGCACGCGTTCCCTGCGCACGGGCCGTTCCGTTGTTTGCGCTTCGTGGATCGCCGGCGAAAGCTCAACCAGCAAGCCCGGACGGCAAATCTTTTCCAGGTTCAGGCTCGCGATCCCGCGCGAATGCTCCAGGTAGCGGCTTGTCTCCCCATGGAAATACAGGACGTTGAGAGCGTCATCGATGAGAATTGAAGCTGGAGCATAGCGGGCAAGCAGCAGGCGCTCGGTCTCTCTCTGCACGCGCTCGCTTTCGATCTGTGCCGGCTTGACGGCAGCTATAGTCTCGGCAGCGCCCGGCCGCGCGGTCGCTCCGCTGGTCGAAAACCCCGGTACGACCTGGGACGGCACCGGCTGCCGCCGATAAATCTGATGCTTGCCGTCGAAGAGTCGAAAAAATTGCGTTGACCTGCCGATCGTTTCCGACGGACCGAGGATCAGGAACCCATCCGGATTCAACGAATAGTGGAAGAGCGGAATGATCTGCTGCTGCAAGGTCTGATCGAGATAGATCAGAAGATTGCGGCAACTGACCAGATCGAGCCGCGAAAACGGCGGATCGCGGGTCAGGTCATGGCGGGCGAAGACGCACAGGTCCCGAACTTTCTTGGAAATCTGGTAGTGACCATCCAGCTTTGTGAAGTGGCGTTCGAGCCGCTCTGCTGAAACTTCGTCCGCGATGCCATCGAGGTAAATGCCGGTGCGCGCCTTCTCGATCGCCGCGTCGCTCAGGTCGGTACCGAAAATCTGAACCCGCGTCGAAGCCACGCGGTCGCCCAGATACTCCAGCAGAACGATCGCGAAAGAGTAGGCTTCTTCCCCGGACGAACAACCTGGAACCCAAAATCGAATCGGGTCCTGGCTGGAGCGGCGATCGAAGAGCGCAGGAAAAACTGTCGCCGATAAAAACGCAAATGTTTCCGGATCGCGGAAAAATCCGGTGACACGAATCAGGAAGTCCCTCGCCAGCGCCTGAACCTCGTCCGGCTCCTGTATCAGCAAGTCGGCGTATTCCGCGAGCCCGTCAATCTGCCGTAAAGCCATACGCCGTGCGAGCCTGCGCTGAACTGTGGTGCGCTTGTATCTCGAAAAATCCGTCCCGTTTCGAGTCTGCAGCAATCGGAAAATTCTGCGCAGCCGGTCCTCCTCCTGCGTGAGGTCGTCGGGCGACCCTGAATGCAAATAGGGATGCTGCGCAATCCGGAGGATTTCCTTGCTGAGATCTTTGGGAGTTCTGACAAAGTCGACGAAGCCAGTGGCGATAGCGCTCTTCGGCATTCCATCGAACTTCGCCGACGCGGGTTCCTGCGCCATCGTGATGCCGCCGACAGACTTGATTTGCTCCAGGCCCTGCGCCCCATCCGAATCCGTCCCCGATAAAACCACCGCAATTGCGCGATGCCCGAGCTGCTCGGCCAGCGATCGAAACAGAATGTTGACGGGCTTATGCGGGCGTTCCTCGCCGTCGCGCGAACGCAGCCGCAAGACGCCATCGGCGACGGTCATGATGGTGTTGGGCGGAATCACGTAAAGGTGATCCGGCCGCAGTATCGCGCCATCCGCCGCGGTCTCAACGGTGAACGCGGCCTTCTTCGCTAGCAGCTCGGTCAGGAAACTCTCGTGCACCGGATCGAGGTGCTGCACGAGCAGAAAAGCGATCCCGGTTGTGGCCGGCAGCTCCGCGATCATTTCGGAAACGGCTTCCAACCCCCCGGCTGAAGCGCCGATTCCGACGACCGGGAAAGATTTATCGGAGGTGTCTGTCATCAACCTGCTCGCGCGGTCGCCACCTCCCTCAAGGCAAGACCGGCTCGTGTCAACTGGTCACAATTTAGAAACTAATACTTTCGCTAAACAATGAACAGCGCTCTGGTGATGACGACGCCGTAGGTAATTCCTGCAAGAGAATTAGCCGACGAATTTTTTTCACGACTCACGATCGTCAGCCGCAGCGTCCTTCGAAATCGCCAACTTCATTAACAAGGGCAAAGGATTCGTTTGATTAATGCTTGGCAGCATCGTTGCAATGAATCTTTAAGCCAAAGATTACGATACCCATCAGATTCAAGGAGTCCAGGCGATGAAGAAAAGTGTATCGAACGCGATGTTCGCGGCTGCATTGTCGTTTGCTGTTTCCTCATTCACCTCGAACGCCTTCGCACAGGGTGCCGGTGGCACTGCTGCTGGAACCAATGCTGGTACCAGCGCAGGCAACGCGGGCGTTAAGGGATCAGGCGGTATCGGAGCAGGCGCTGCCGGCTCAGGTTTATCCGCCGGTCCCAGCGGCAGCATTGCTGGTCCGGGAAGATCTGCCCCGGACAAATCGGCCACGGTCGGCGATGCGGGAAATAGCGGAACTAATCCGGCGACCGGCACCTACAGTAACAACGGCGCCCCGATGAACCCGTCGTATTCCAATTCAGGAAATTCGAACTCAACCAGTACGACCCCGAACTCAGACTAAGGAGAACGAGCTATGGCAGATATCGTGGAAAAAGTTGAAGACTATGTGACCAGCTCGAAGATCTCGACTCGTCTGCTGATGGACAAGCTGAGCGAGTTCCTGGCGGTCGAGCGCGGCGGCATCAAGCTCTATCAGGCTGCGCTTCAGATCGTTCAGGACCGTGAAGTGTCGCAGAAGTTTCGGGAATTTTTCGAACAAACCAAAAAGCATGAGGCTATTCTGACCCGCGTCATCCGCGAACTCGGCGGAGACCCCGAGCACCTGAGCCCCGGTGCCGCGATGGCCGAGAAGAAAGCTAAGTCGCTGCTCGAGACCATGACGAATTCAGATGGACTCAACGGGCGAGCCGCTGAGCTCAACGCGATCGAGAACATCGTAATCGCCGAGACCAAGGATCATGCGGACTGGGAAATGATCGGCAAGATCGCGCGTCGAAGCGATAACGAGAAGATTCGCAACGTTCTCAAGCCCGCCGCGAGTGAAGTCGAGCCCGAGGAAGACGAGCATCTCAACTGGACCAAGGAGCAGATGGCGCGCCTCGAATTCGAGATGCTGTCCGAGTAATAGCTAGGGATTGGGAACCCGCACATGCCGGTGAAGGTTGTGCCACGTTGCGCGCCTTCCCGGCAGCCTTTTATCCTCCACAGACTCCTTCTAGCGTTTCGGACGTTTCGCGAACGCCTGGTCGAACGCCTTTTCCAGATTGGTGTTGCTGCCGCGGATCTTATCGACTACTTCTTTTGCCCAGTCGAAGTATTCTTGTTTTCGCTTGAGGGACCAACTAGCCGGAGGGTCCTGAACGACATCGCGCAGGTTACAGGTCTTGTCGGCCAGCTTGACCATTCTCGCACGGGGAGAGAGTGATGGAGCGTGTTCCACCTGCCTTCGCTTCCGCACTTCCGAGGGCAAGCTCTTGTCATCGGTGAGTTCCGCCACCAGCTTTGTGATTACCGATCCGAATTCTGTTTTGAGTTCCTTGTTGCTGGTGCAGGTGTCTTCAACCGTGTCGTGAAGGAGCGCCGTCGCGATTATCGTCGGGTCGCTGATATTCGCGGTGCGGACCAACAAATCGGCCAGCGCGATAGGATGGTTGATGTACGGGATCGCCTTAGCGCCTTTCCGCCGCTGATGACGATGTTTGTAGGCCGCAAACGACAAGGCCTTCAGCAATAGCTTTGTATCGGATTGCGCCATAGTCCTCACCCTTGCGCGACAGCACGATTCTTAAGACCCTAATATGCTCTGATCGCGCCCGCAATTGCATCGATTGAAGTTAGTTTCCGGGGGGCCCTTGCTGTCGCGCGGCGATTCAAACAAATGCTAGGAGATGCCGCATGCGGATGAAGCAGCACTTGCTCGTGTCGGCTGTGATGGCCGCGCTGGCGATGATCATTGCAGGCGCCACCGGATGCGCGCGGAAGCCGCCGCCGCCAACTGAGCCCAAGCCGCAAACGATCGATCAACTCAAAGCCGCGATCGCGGACGTGCTCAAGCGTACTCACACGCCTGGATGCGGCTTCGCATTGGTCACAAAGGAAAGCTTGATTTTTGCGGGCGGTGTAGGCAAGGCCGACCTGGCGACGAACCGCGACGTCACCGCGGACACGATGTTCCGCATAGGATCTATCACAAAGAGTTTCGTCGCGCTGTCAATCCTTAAGTTGAATGAAGAGGGCAAGGTTGACCTTCATGCGAAAGTCGCCGACGTCGCGCCCGAAGTGAAAATCGTCAATCGATGGGATGCGACGGATCCTATCAGAATCGTAAACCTGCTCGAGCATACCGCGGGCTTCGACGATATGTTGCTCGCCGAGACCTATGACATGAGCGGTGGCCCTGAGGTGCCGCTGCTGGCGACGTTCGCGAAGTTTCCCGAGCCTCAGGTCGCGCGCTGGCGTCCCGGGACGCTTCAGTCCTACTCGAATGTGGACTACGGCGTCGCCGGTTATATTATCGAGAAGCTCACTTACCAGCCGTGCGAGGACTACATCGCGGATAACATCCTGCGTCCGCTGGGCATGACGCATTCCGACATGCGCCTTACTCCCGACGTGCGTGCCGCGCTCGCGCAGGGCTATCGCGGGAATCCGCCGCTACCTGTTCCCTACTATCCTATTCTGCTGCGCCCCGCCGGCGAGATGAAGGCTTCGGCGAACGAGATGGCGCGATTCGTTCGCATGATGCTCAACCGCGGCACGCTCGACGGCGTCAAGATTGTCAGCCCGGAATCAATTACACGCATGGAGACGCCGGAGACCGGTCTTGCGGCGCGAGCTGGCTTCAAGAACGGATACGGTCTTGGGAACTACGTGACCGTCAGGCATGCGATCGTCACGCATGGACATAACGGCGGCCTCGACGGCTTCCTTTCAGTTTATGCTTATATGCCGGATCAGGGCCTCGGCTATTTCATGTCGATCAATGCGAGCAGCCCGGCGCTCAGCCAGATTGAAAACCTGATTTTCGCCTACGTCACGCGCGAAGTTCCGACTCCGCCCAAGCCTGCCGCCGTACCACTCGATGCTGACGTCCTGGCGGCGACTGGCTTCTACCAGTTTGCATCGCCGCGCAACGAGAAGTTCAAGTTTCTCGACGAGCTGCTGCTCGAAGGATGGACCTACACCCACAACGGCAAGCTCTACCGCCGCGGGCTTATACCTGGTCCCCCGGAGGAACAAATCTATCTAGGCCATCGGCAGTTTCGCGGCGAAAAGGAGTCCGGCGCCAGTGGTGTGTTTTGCACCGACGATGACGGCAACCGTTACGGATGCGGCGAGTTGGCTTGCTTCCGAAAGATCAGTCCGGTCTGGCCGGCGACGCGTCTCATTCTGCTGGTGGGCGCGGTGCTGGCGATGGCGACCTCGATCCTCTTCGCGCTGATCTGGATTCCGCGCAAGTTATTCGGCCGAATGAAGGGCGCCAAATATCTGGCGGTGCGCGTCGTCCCGCTGCTCGCATCGCTAACTTTCCTCGCCACCCTCGTACTGTGGATACACGGAGGCGGGTCGACGTTCGCACTCGCGACGCCCAGCCCGTTTGCGGTCAGCATTTTTCTGCTGACTATTCTTTTCGCGATTCTCTCGGTCGTGGGATTCGTGCTTGCGATTCGTTCGTACAGATATTCGATGAACCGCGCGGCAAGGATTCACTCGATCATGGTCGCGTTCGCATGCATCGGATGGACCGCCTTCCTCGCTTACTGGGGAATGATCGGCCTGCGTTTCTGGACGGTCTAGAATCTCCGCGTCCATTCCGATAACGGTCGATCGCCGTGCGACAGAACCGAAGGTTGTGATACTGGAAGGGACCAATGATCGCGTTTCCTTTCAGGATTGCGTGGCAAGGACTCATGGCATGATCTCCGGTTACGAAATTGCTAACACGTTTCTTCTGGTCTACGCGGGCTTGTTTCCGATCGTAAACCCGATCGGCGGCGCGCCGATTTTCCTTGGCCTGACTCGTCACTGCACCGACACGGAACGCAACGCGCTCGCGCTCGGCGTGACCTTCAACAGCTTCTTCCTGCTGCTCGGCTCGCTGCTGGTCGGTTCATATGTGCTTGAATTCTTCGGTATCACTTTGCCGATTGTGCGTGTCGCCGGTGGACTCATTGTGGCTGCAACAGGATGGAGTCTTCTCCAGGCGAGCGATGATTTTATCGACGACCGAACTGAGCACAAGCCGAAGATACCGACCGACGCGTTTTATCCGCTCACTATGCCGATCACTGTTGGCCCGGGATCGATCGCAGTGGCCATTACGCTCGGCAGCCAGCGGCCGCGAGAGATACCCTTCACCGATCTCGCGGTCCTCGGCGGTGCGGCCATCGCGGGAGTCGTCGCCATCGCAGCGACTATATATCTCTGTTACCGATTTGCCGAAGGCACCGTCGGAGCGCTGGGTGAGTCGGGCACCAATGTCTTGGTGCGGCTGTCGGCCTTCATCCTGTTCTGCATCGGCATCGCAATTATCTGGAGCGGCTACAGCGCCCTCGCGCATATCGCTAGCTAGTCGCTAGACTCGTTCGCGACAGTTCTGGACGGCATTGGAGAAACCAAAATGTCACTTCACAGAAAGCACGACTCCGGCAGGAAAGTATCGGACGTTATCTACGCATCGAGCGATCTTTCACTGGAGGTTCCCAAGCATAAGATTCCCCGCGACGAACGATCGCCGCGCACCGCCTACGCACTTATCCACGACGAACTGCTGCTCGACGGAAACTCACGGCAAAACCTCGCGACCTTCTGCACCACCTGGATGGAGCCCGAGGCGCTCACCCTGATGTCCGAGTGCATCGACAAGAACATGATCGACAAGGACGAGTATCCGCAGACCGCCGAGATCGAAGCGCGATGCGTCCATATCCTCGCTGATCTTTGGAATTCACCGGCCGGCGAAAATACCATCGGCTGTTCCACCACCGGCTCCAGCGAAGCTGCGATGCTCGGTGGTCTCGCCGCGAAATGGCGCTGGAGAGCCAAGCGGCGCGCTCAGGGCAAATCTACTGACAAGCCGAATCTGGTTTGCGGACCGGTGCAAGTATGCTGGCATAAGTTCGGACAGTACTTCGATGTCGAAGTCCGTGAGGTTCCGGTCGAAGGTGACCGGTTTTTGATGGGCCCGGAGCAGGCGCTCGCACGATGCGACGAGAATACCATCATGGTCGTCCCCACACTCGGCGTGACAACGTGCTGTCAGTACGAGCCGGTTCAGGCCATCGCTCACGCGCTCGACAATCTCGAAAAGAACAGCGGACTCGACATTCCAATCCACGTCGATGCGGCCAGCGGCGGTTTTCTTGCGCCGTTTTGCAGCCCCGAGATCGCGTGGGATTTCCGTCTGCCGAGGGTCAAGTCGATTAACACCTCGGGCCACAAGTTTGGCCTCGCGCCGCTAGGTGTGGGCTGGGTGGTATGGCGCGATCATGCGGATCTGCCGGAAGATCTGATTTTCCACGTGAACTATCTCGGCGGCGATATGCCGACCTTCGCGCTGAACTTTTCGCGCCCGGCCGGTCAAATCGTTTGTCAGTATTACAATTTTTTGCGGCTCGGTTTCGAAGGCTATCGGAGAATCCAGAACGCCTGTTACCACACTGCTCAACACATCGCGGCCGAGCTCGACAAGATGGGCCCGTTCCGCATCATTCACAACGGCCGCGGCGGACTTCCCGCGGTCTGCTGGATGCTCAAAGAGGGCAAGGACTGCGGCTTCACTCTTTACGATCTTTCCGATCGGCTCCGCGCGCGCGGATGGCAGGTGCCGGCCTACTCGATGCCGCCGAACCGCGAGGATCTCGTAGTCCAGCGCATCCTCGTCCGCCACGGCGTCAGCCGCGACCTCGGCGATCTTTTGTTGGAAGATATCCGCCGCTCGCTCGCGCTTCTCGAGAAGCATCCCATCTCACATCCGCTCACTGAAACGGAGGCCGGCGGCTACAACCACAATTGAAATCGACGTTGAAAGCAGACAGAAGCACACCAGGTACACTCACTCTGCGAGCGGCGTTGACAACGCGGTCGGCGCGCGAGATGTTGAAGCACTCTCAATTTGTACGCGTGAGTGCCACAAAGAATGTTGAAGATTAGTTGCGTCTATCGTGCGGCGTTAGCGTCATCGATCGCGGTTGTGCTGGCGCTCGACCTCCAAGGATGCGCTACCACCTGGAGACCGATTCCGATCACTCCGCGAGTCGCGCTTACTCCCACCAAGGGAGACGTCACGACCCAGGCGCGGCCGGGAGATCCGATTGGTGGAATTGTTCCTGTAGATGTATCGATCGCAAACGGCACCGACGAGCCGTACCTGATCGAGCCCGATCAGATTTTCGGTATCAACGAGCAAGGTCAAAGGATCATGCCGGTCACTACCAACGAAGCAATTCAGGAGGCCGGTAACGCAAACGCTCTGAAGGCGGGATTGACGGGAGCTGCGAAGAATGCGGCCATCGGCGCGGTTGCTGGAGCAGCCACCGGCGCAGCTATCGGCGCCGCTGTCGGCACCATCGTTCTCTCGCCCGCGCAAGGCGCTCTTGTCGGCGCTGCGATTGGCGGCAGCGTCGGTGCGGCTGGCGGGGGGGTGTACGGAGGCGCGCAGGGTCAGGCCGCCGCTCACCACGATGCTGAGACTCAAATCTCAGCTCTATCGTTGCAAACTCGCGAGGCTCATCCCAACTACTCGATCAACGGCTACGTGTTTTTTCCCAAGGGCGAGTACACCTCGATCCAGGTGACCCTTCTGAATGAAGAGACTCATCAGACCGATACCCGTACCTCTTCATGGGAAGGCGGCGAAATCGCGACGGGCGGCATCAGCGCGGTTCCGATGAGTACTTTATCGACAACAGTTGTCCCGGCCACCCCACAGCCATCTCCTCCGCAGCAATTCCAGCAGCAACGCCAGAACCAAACCGAATAACAAACTTGATGCTGGACTTTCAGGAAGATGGAGAAAGGCAGGGCAGGGTGCGGGCCACCGCGTATTGATAGACGCGTCCCGCCCACGAGAAAGTGTCAACCTGACCCATCGCACCGCCAGTCTTGAGTTGCGCGAGCTGGTTGGGATTGTTCGGATCTATCGCGATCGGAGCATAAGCGAGATAGCAGCTTCCGGTACTCGGAATTGCGTCGGTCAAAGGCGGCTGAAAATCCATCTTGAGAAAGTTGACCGCCGGAATCCATCCGTCCGGGCCGGTCTCGCTGTCGACGATAGGGGTCCAGTGCGCTTCATTGGTGGAATTCTGCAGGTGAAGTTCACGGTACTCGGGCGCGCCCGCGCTGCTCTTGCGCAGCTCGACCAGCACCATATCCGGCCGCGCAATCGCCATCATCTGGCATACATTCCCTGAGGTCAGTTTGGCTGGAGGCGCGCTAGCTTCCCCGGTGACCGGCTCGGGATCCAGATTCTTCGCATCGGCGTCGTCCGTGCTGTTACCCGACGTGTAAAGCGAGTGGGCCATGCTGATTACCGAGGGGATCGCTCCAAGCAATGGCAGGAAGCATCCCGCGGTGCCGAGCGCCATCGACGCCGCGAGCATCGCGAAAATCACCGTCGGCCAACCGGCCTTCGGCACCGAGCGCTGGAATGATTTCCGGTTACTCCCCACCGTTCTCCCCCAACCGACCCGTCTTTCGCTGCCGAGGGAGTCTAGCAGTTGGAACAGGGCAATACTAACTGTAGGACTGTCATCCTGTCCTTGGTTCAGAGAGGCCGGTCCCGGTGGGAACAAGAAGGTCTTATTTGCCTCCCAGAGCCCAGGTCTTGATTAGATGATGCGCGATCGCAATTGGCGGAGGAACTCGCACACCATCCACCTGTTTGCCTTCGATCAGATCGCGCGCGACGCTGCGTTCCAGCCACCGCACTTCCGCGAGCTCGTTTTCGTCAACCTTGGCGTCGCGGCTTTCCGCCTTCGCGAAACATCCGATCATTAGGGACGAAGGGAACGGCCAGGGTTGCGTCGCATAGTAAGTCACCTCGCCGACTTTCACCGACGCTTCCTCCATCAGCTCGCGCCGCACCGCTTCCTCGATCGTTTCGCCGGGCTCGACAAATCCCGCCAGCGCTGAGAACATCCCCGGCGGAAATTGCTTGCCGCGTCCCACCAGGCACGCCTCACCATACGTCGCGAGCATGATGACCACCGGATCAACGCGCGGAAAATGCTCAGAGTTGCATTTGCCGCACAGCCGGCGGTAACCCGCGTCCATGATCTTCGTCGCCGCGCCGCATCGTGGACAGAAGCCGTGCCTCTGATGCCAATCGATCATCGCCTTCGCCTGCGCGATGATCGCGGCGTCCTTCAGCGAGACCATCGACGCCGCCACGCGCGCGTCACGGAAGTAGCCGAGTCCCGCCAGCGGCCCGACGTTGGCAGGGTCACTCGCTTCCGAGACGTCGATCGCAAAGACCGCCCGGTCGCCATCAAGACCCAAAAAGATGCATACAGCTCCAGCATCCACGAACGAGTCCGCAATTCGCGACTCCACCAGGCCTAGCTCGATCGGAGGCCCCGACTTTTCTGAACCGAGTAGAAACGGCTCGAGCCGCCACATCGGAAGCACTATCGAAGACGGATCGCGCCGCTTGGACTCGATCCAAGTCGAATCGGTCCGCTTCTCACTCGCGCGATCAAGAGGACTACCGGCAAAAGGAATCATTCTGCCTCCACAAAAAAGCCAAAGCGAACTTCGTTCCGTGTGCTAACAAGGTAGCGTCGCATCGTGCTGGACGCCAAGCGCAAGCGGCGGCTACTATTCGCGGAGTAGCCTTGCCGATGGGATCGCCACTCAACGTATTGTTCATCACCGCCGACCAATGGCGCGGTGACTGCCTTTCTGCCCTCGCACATCCCGTCGTTCGCACGCCGAATCTCGACGCGCTCGCGGCCGACGGCGTGCTCTTCCGGCGCCACTTCGCCAACGCCGCGCCATGCGGTCCGAGTCGCGCGTCGCTCCACACCGGGATGTATCTCCAGAATCACCGATCGGGGACCAACGGCACTCCGCTCGATGCACGCCACACCAACTGGGCCAAGGAAGCCGCGGCGCACGGCTACGATCCAGTTCTGTTCGGGTACACCGACACCAGCCAGGATCCGCGCGGTCTCGACGCCGACGATCCGTGGCTCAAGAGTTACGAGGGTCCTTTGCCCGGCATCCGACCCGTATGCCTGATGACTTGGGCACCGACGCCCTGGACCGATTGGCTGAAAGCTCGCGGTTTCGAGGTGCCGGCCGATATCCGCTTCGCTTACGGCAATCGCGAGTCCGGTCCCGACTACGAAGACGGCGCGCCGAATCCAAAGCCGCACAAGTATCCGGCGGAATTCGACGACAGCGCGTTCCTGGTCGGCAAAACCATCGATTACATCAACAGCGCGAGCGGACCCTTCGTCGCGCACTTGTCGCTCCTGCGGCCTCATCCGCCGTTCGTCGCGCCCGAGCCTTACAACTCCATGTACGATCCTGCGACCGTCCCGGGTTTCGCGCGCCTGGCCACGCCCGAAGATGAGGCCCGTCAGCATCCATGGCTTGCGCATGAGCTAAGTCGCGGAGTCTTCCGAGCCACTGACAACGAAAAGCGACTTCGCCGGCTGAAGGCCGTTTACTACGGACTCATAAGCCGGGTTGACGCGGAGATCGGAAGGCTGATTCGGTTTCTCAAGGAGTCGGGCCGCTGGGATTCGACCCTCATCATCTTTACCTCGGACCACGGCGAGCAGATCGGCGACCACTGGCTGATCGGCAAATGCGGCTACTTCGACGGTTCCTACCACATCCCGCTAATCGTCCGAGATCCTAGGCCGCAAGCCAACGCTGAGCGCGGCGCGATAGTTTCATCCTTCACCGAAAACGTCGATGTCATGCCGACGATGCTCGAAGCGATCGGTGCCGAAATTCCGGTGCAATGCGACGGCGCATCACTCGCGCCGTTCCTCGAAGGCGCGGGCCGTCCCATCCGATGGCGCAGCGAAGCGCACTGGGAGTTCGACTTCCGCGATCCCGCCGACGATTCCGCTGAGCGCGCCCTCGGTCTCACGATGCATCAATGCACGATGAACATCATCCGCGGCGACCGCTACAAATACGTCCACTTCACAAATCTGCCGCCGCTATTTTTTGATCTACAAAAGGACCCCAACGAGTTCACCAACCTCGCGAATGACCCCGCCTACGCGCTGCAAGTCCTCGAGTACGCCCAAAAACTCCTGTCATGGCGCATGAACCACGACGAGCAAACCCTAACCCACATCACGCTACGCGACGACGGCCCAATAACCCGCCGCGCCCCCCGTTACTAAATCTTTTCTTCCCCTCTCCCTGAAAGGGAGAGGATCGAAGGTGAGGGTCCTCCCGAAGTGGCACAGGCTTTAGCCTGTGATTCTTCTCGCGGGATTCAAGATTCCGCCTTCTGATTGCCGGCTACGGCCGCTCGCCGCGATGGATGCGCGCTTCGATCGCGTCGATGGCAGCCTCGCATCCAGCGACCGCGTCGATCACTTCATGCGCCCCCGCCGCCGACAGTGCGGTCCGCGCATTCTTATGGCGCGTAGCCTGCTCTGCTGGCGCGAGTGCGGCGAAATCCTCCGCTGACAGCCCGACCATATTGCCCGTGCGAGCGACGCCGACCGTCCAGACTCCCGCGCGCAACCCTTCCTCGATATCGACAGGAGTGTCGCCGATTTTTATGATCGCCTCGAGCGGCTCGACCTGCATGCGAATTGCGTTGGCGAAGATCATCCACGGATACGGCCGTCCGGCGCCGACGTCATCCGGCGTGATCGCGCAGTCTGGCGCGTAGCCCTGTGCGGCCGCGGGTCGCAGGATCATCTCGAGCATCGCGCGCGTGTATCCTGTGGTGCTTCCGATCTTGATTCCACGCTTGCGAAGACGCGCGACGGTTTCCGCGACTCCATCGATCACGGTCGAGTACTTCACCAGGCATTCGAGCTGGAGCGGCACGAAATTCGCGAACAGGCTCTCGACGTCCGCTTCGACTGGATCGTGCCCGACGGCTTTGACCCATCGAGCCGAAACGTTTTTGCTGAGAAGAATCTTTCTGATGTGATCAATTTTCAGCACGCCCATGTCGCGACGCGCTTCCTCTTCCGAAATGGGAACGCCGCGCTTGGCAAACACTTCTTGCAGAACCCGCACTGGCGCGAGGCTGCCGTGATCGACCGTCGTGCCCGCCCAATCAAGAATGACGGCCTTCACCAGCCCCAAATACGACTGCTTCATTATACGTGCATCTCGCGGATCATCTGTTCGGCCAGGCCGAATGACAATGTCATGCCGGAGCCGCCGACCGCCGTGACGATACGAACACCAGGCGCGGCGTCGATCGCGACCCATGATTTCTCCGGATGCTTCGCGTACACGCCGTACCATCGCTCCGCGATCGAGAGGTCTGGCGCAACCAGAAACTCGCGCACGTTGCGCATCACGAGCTCGTCGATTTCGGTCTTGTTGAAGATATTGACCGCGAGGCCGTACTCATGCGAATCGCCAAGCGTCAGCGCGCCGTCTGCGGTCTGCGAAACCAGCGTATGAATCGCGAAGCGATCGTATTCGGCCATTTCGCGCGCGACTCGCTCTTTATGCTTCGGCAACGTCTCCGTGCAGATTTCAAACGCCGGGTAGAAGCGCAGCGTGAGGCCAGCGGCGAGGGCAGGGCCGAGTTCCCATCCATTTTTCTGTGGCGCGGTGCGCATCATCTGCAGCTTGCATCGATCGATACCGCTCGCTGCAAATAATTCTGGAAAAAGGGTCTCGAAATCATCGCCGCCGCATACAATAGCTTGCGTCGCTTCCCAGATTTCAGCTCCCGCTTCGATGCGCGGTAGCTGGATCGATCTCACTGCCGTGCCGAAGCGGAACCGGACGCCGAATTTCTCGGCGAGATACGCCGGCAGCTTCGCAAGTATCTGCCGCGGATCGACGGTGAGTTCCGCAGGACTCCAGATGCCGCCGAGAAGTCCTTTCGGATTAACCGACGAGCTCTTCTTCAACACCTCAGCAGGAGATAGCCAGGAGCAGGTATAGCCGAAGCCCATCCCGCGCTCGACGAACTCGCGCGCCACGTCTTCCTCATCTTGACGATAAACAACGTGAAGCGAGCCCGTCGGACGATATTGCAACGCTGCTTCGTCGAGAATTTCATTCCAGATTTGACGGCTGCGCGTCGCCATCTGATGCACGACGCCGGCCCGCTGTCCAATCGGCCAGATCATCCCGAAGTTGCGCACCGACGCGCCTTGCGCCCGAGGTGTGCGCTCGAACACGACCACCGACCGTCCGCGTTTCGCCGCGAAGTACGCATGCGCGAGGCCGAGGATGCCGGCCCCAACGATCGCCACGTCCACTTTGCGATTCGAGCTCATGGCGCGCTTGCCGGAATCCAGATAACTATCTCGATCGCGGCTCCTCGAAGTTCAGACCGAGCGGCGGATTCTCGACCTGTCCACCGCAGGCGCGTGCCAGCATCGGCTTCACCTCTTCAGCGAAATACTGCATTTGATCTTCGATCTCGGCACCGCTGAATCCTCCGGTCTCGAACCACGCGTTCAGCGCGAAGTCGTCGTAGCTGCAACTCTCTTTGATCCGCATGATCGAGGCCGCCACTTCCGACGGGGTTCCAAAAATCGCGATCTCTTTCTTGAGCAGCGTGCCCGCATCGACCTTCTTGCCGAGGTCCAACTTTTCTTCATCGGCGTCCGCGAGCACCGCGGCGAATCCAAACGGCCCGTAGTAGTCCCATTGTAGCTCGAGCGCCTCGCGGAAGCGTTTGAGCTCGCGGTCGCGGTCCATGCCGGGGAGCAGCAGGTGAATGTAGCGCCCGGTGATGACGCCGCGGCGTTTCTCCGCATCCCATCCATACTTCAATTGCCCGCGGCCCAGCCGATCCGGCCATTTCGCCTTCTCTGACACGTCGTAGTAGAGCTCGATGTTCTTCTTTAGGCGCGAGTTGGGCTCGACGATGAAATATCCATTGATGCCGCGCTCCGCCGCCCATCTGATGGAACGTTCCGTGGTCAGCGGCTCCCACACCTGCGGATGCGGCCGCTGGATTGGCTGCGGAAATACCTGCAGCTCTTTGAGGATCGTCGTCGATTGAAGAACTGGGTTGGACCCACCGTACGGATCGAGTCCGCCGATTTGGACGACGTCCTCGAGCTTGCGGCCGGCAGTACCGCGCGCAAAATATGCGATCGTCTGCTGATGATTCCATCGAGTAAAAACCGGCGGAATCGTAAAGAACTGTCCTTGATGCGAGAACGACGGCTGCGTCCACGCCTTGATGATGATGTCGTAGGCCTCCTGGTAGTAGGCGCGGTTGCGCTCCTGGTCCTGGATCGTCGCGAACGGCCATCCGAATACCTCGGCCTCGCGCGGCTGATAACCTCTGCCGATTCCAAACTCGAGCCGGCCGCCGCTCAGCACGTCGAGCATTGCGGCCTGTTCGGCGATACGGATCGGATGCCACCAGGTGATGATGTTGGCCGCCTGGCCGAGGCGGATTTGACGCGTGCGCGCCGCGATTGCGGTTTCGGCCAGTAGAGGATTCGGACTGAACTCGGCGCCCTCGGGCTGGAAGTGATGCTCGGTCATAAAAAAATAGTTGAAGCCGAGCTTGTCCGCGAGGATTCCCTGCCTGACCTGGCTCACCAGCGTCCGCTGGCTGGACTCGTGAACTTCGGCGAGATTGCCGTCGTTGACAGCGATACCATTTGGCGTCGTTGCAATCGGCAGGTCACTGGCACCGTTATGGAAAACTCCAATCTCAATCATGGCTGCCTCCTTGACGCTCGGCGCGCGCCGATAACCTGAGTACATACTTGAGAATGTGGAACTGGACAAATCCAGGTGGCACAGGCTTTAGCCTGTGATTCTACGCGCCTGAGCTCAAAGCTGTGCGAGAAGCGATTTTGCCGCTTTGAGTTCCGTCGTCTCGAAGCCTTCGGTGAAGCGGCCGTAGGCGACGCTCAGAACCTGGCGCGCTTCCTTCTTTTTCTTTTGATGCTTCCAGAGATTGCTCAAGCTACTCGCTGCGCGAAGCTGCCACTTGCGCGATCCCTGCGCACGCGCCATTTCTTGCGCCGCCAGGAAAGATTCCTCGGCATCTTTCTCGCCGCGCTTGCCGCCTTTTACGCCCGACCCGTCCCGAAATTGTTCCAGCGCGAGCTCGCCCTTCACGCGATGCAGTTCCGGCTCCCACGCATGCTCGTCTTTAATTTTCGCAAAGCGGAATCCGTCATCGATCGCGTCCGCTGCGAGCCGGTATTGTTTGGCCTTGATCGAATTTTCCGCAATCATGAGGTGCATCCCGGTCAGTCCCGCTTCGACGCCAATTGCCTGCGACGTCCCAACCCCTTGCTGCATCAGCGATAAACCGTCGTCGAAGCGTCCTTGCTCCGCAATCGCGGCGCCATGGAGATGCTTCCCGGTTGCGACGTAGTAGGGCAGTCCGTGCTCGGTCGCAAGCTCGATCGTGCGGCGCGACCAGCTTTCCGCGTTCGGCCATTCCTGTCGAAAACCATAAAGCACGGCCGCGAAGTAGGTTGCATAAATCACATCGGCAATGTTCCCAAGCCGTTCCGCCACCGACACCGCTTTACGCGCCATCGCGAGCGCCTGATCTGGATAGCCAATCAGCTCCAGCGTCCAGGCCAGCGCGCTGCGTGCCTCGACTCCCGTGTTGGACATGTAGGTAAAGGTGTCCAGGCGCGGCTCGGAGTCTCCACTCATCGAGATCGCGCGTTCGAGATTCTCGCGCGCATCGTCGAAGCGGCCGAGAAAATACTGGACGTGCCCGAGGCCGCGCAAACTTCTTGCGAGTTGCGCCGGCTCCGCGATGCTTTGCGCGAGGCGCAGGTTTTTCTCGGCGAGCTCGAGGCTGCGCGTCCATTCCCCGCGGCCGACCGCGAACGACCACAGTCCCATCAGCGCGGGAAAGAGATGCGGCGTTTCACCCAACTGCTGGCACAATTGGCCCGCGCGCTCGTATGCCTCCTGCACTTCGGGCGCGCCATAGCCCCTGGTGCTTTGCAGCGCGGCGCCTGTCGCAAGCCTGAGCTGCAGTTCATGTTCGAGACGTTCGTGACCTTCGGGCAACCGGCCGAGAATTCCCAGGCCGGCCGAAAGATGCTCGATTGCTTCGCGTGGCGCGCTGCGTCGGAGCGCATTGCGAGCCGCCTGCTCGCGATACCGGAGCGCGCGCTGGAAATTACGTCCCTGCTCGAAATGGCGCGCCAGCTCCGACGCGATCTCATTCGCGCGATCGCCGTACGCCGTTTCCTGCCGCTCGCCGATGCCATTATGCAGCCCGGATCGGCGCGCCGCGGTGAGCCGTGCGTAAACCGCTTCGCGGTACAACGCGTGCCGGAAGCGGAACCGCGCCGAAACCGTGCCGTCGGGCCATTCGTCGTCGCCCGCATCCTCCAGAAACGACATCCTGCTCGCCAACGCAGCGCATCGTTTCTCGACCTGCGTGAGCGTCGCATCGGCTCCTGCCGCAAGCGCCGCAGCGGAAAACTCCACGCCCGCGACGCTGGCAACTTCGAGCAATCGCTGTTCTTCAGCCTCCAGCCGCGAGAATTGTTGCGAGATCATCCCGGTGAGGTTGATCGGCACAATCCGATCCGCCTGCTCGATCAGGTCTTGTAGTGATGTCTGCTTCCCGGAACCTGTCGCAGCGGCTGCCTGACTATCGCCGAGCAGCGCGCTGACCACGGTGACCATGTACAACGGATTCCCTTCGGTCCGTTGGTGAATCGAGCGCGCCACCTGGTCTAGCCATACCGCCTCGCTCGCATCGCGCTCAATTCGGTTTCCGAGATACTCGGCGACCTCAATCGGCGTGAGCGGAGGCAGCGACAATTCCTCGCAATATCGTCCGCCAATTCGTGTGCGAGGATTCGAAGCGGATGCTCCGCCGCGAGAATCGCCAGCGGCCGATGCGTGCCGATTACCAGTAATCGCGCGCGCTCGGTCCGCCGCGCCAGCAGGTCAAGAAGGGTGATCGTCGAAGGATCGCTCCAATGCAAATCCTCGAACGCGAGCACCACCGGCCGCTGCAGGCATAGCTGCTCGAGCGCATCCGCCATCTCGCGCAGCATCCGCTGCTGGCTGGCGCCGTCTACTTTTTTCTGCAGATCGTTGAACGCGGCATCGTCGATCGCCCCTGGCATCTGTACCAGCCACGTCGGCGCGTGCTTGCTGAGCGTCTCGATCACTCGCGCGCCGTCCGTGTGATGCGCCAGGCGATGCAGTGCGTCGAGCATCGGCAAGTACGGCTCGCTTTCGCCGCGATGCTCGACGCATTGCCCGCGTCCAATCCAAACCTCGTCGCGA
The DNA here is from genome assembly GCF_049584895.1 of Binatus sp. (SeqCode). GTDB lineage: Bacteria > Desulfobacterota > Binatia > Binatales > Binataceae > Binatus. The sequence goes on along the minus strand of NZ_JBAUYR010000127.1, from coordinate 11,120 downwards.
TCCGCAACCTCGTTTAAGAATGTTTCGAGGATCGTGGTTTTGCCGATGCCCGCCTCTCCATTGAGGAAGACGACCTGGCGCGCGCCGATCGACGCTTTCGCAAATGCGCCGCGAAGCCGCGCGAGCTCCGCGTTTCTGCCGACGATAGCCGGAGTTTTGCTCGACTCTGTCGTGCTGTCGACCGCCGCCGACGTGCCAGCGCTCGTGAGTCGCTGGACCTCCGCAAGAAACCGGTAGCCGCGGCGCGCGATGGTCTCGATAAAGCGCGGCGATTCGGGATCGTCTTCGAGCGCGGCGCGCACCTCGCGCAGGTACACGCGCAGCACGCCCTCGCTGACGTAAGTGTTCGGCCAGATCGCCTTGCGCAATTCCTCGTGGAGCACGAGCCGCGCAGGATTTTCCGCCATGAAGCGCAGCAGCGCGAACGGTTTTGCGCGCAGCGGAATCAGATGATCGGCGCGCCAGAGCTGCTCGTTTTGAAGATCGAGTCGATACGGCGCGAACAGCAGTTGTGAAGTCGCCCGCATAAGAGTTCCTTCCGAGGCTCACCTAAAACACTTCTGAACGCAAATCATACGCTCGTTTAACGCATGCCTAACGGAGTGCGCGTCGCCAAAAACGCCACTGCCCGTTAGGCTTCCGTTCGTCAGAGAAAAAAACCTGGGAGGGTCAGTAAGGCAAATGGCAAATCGAAAGCGGTCACTAAACCAGAGCTCGTTAAACCAAATTGCAGAGGAGGAAACCATGAACACAACTACCAGCACGGCCACCACGGACCGGAACTCACGCGCCCGTCGCGCCAAGTCTAGCTCCAATTACATCCTGACGGGAATCCGTACAATGATCGCCGCAACCGCGATCTTATTCGCGGCCGCCGGCTATGCGCTGGCCGGTTCACCGCAGGCGCTACGGGTAGCGAACGGCACCAACGTCGTCGAGTTTGGGTCGCTGCCCCATGGAACCCACGACCCCAAACCAAAGATCGAGCTCAACAGCTCCGTATTCGGCGCGCCGCAAGGCGTGGTCTTCGATTCGTCGAACAACCTGTGGGTGATCGACGGCGGCACCGCAATTATGGGTGGTACGATCCCGCCGTCGCTCGAGGAGTTCACCGAAGCGCAGCTCAAGAATCTCAAGAAGGACCCGACCCCGACGCCGAACGTGCAGATAACGTCGTCGACAGATTTTGTGTTTCCGCAGCAGGCCGTCTTCGACACCGCCGGCAATCTGTGGGTCAGCGACAATGGCGCCAACGCGGTATTCGTGGTGACCCCGGCCCAACTTGCCGCCGGCGGTGACATCGCGTTCACCACTACGATCGATCCGACCCTGCGTTCCAGGGACCGCTGGGAATCGTGCTCCACGGCGGCAATCTGTACATCGCGAATAACGCGAGCACCACTATCTTCGAGTTCAACTCGAATCATCTTCCGGCGATTGGCAGCGGACTCACTACTCTTGTCCCTGACGTGATCCTTGACGACGACGGCATGGGCTCAATCCAGGCTCCGTGGGCGCTCGTGTTCGACCCAGCGGGCGACCTGTGGTCCAGCAACGCCAACGCCCCGTTCACGCTGGTAGAGTTTGGCCCGACGCAAATCACATCCTCGGGCGACCCGACCCCTGAGATCACGATCAGCCCGTTCGAGGTCAAGGTGGGTAAGAAGACTGAAGACGAGAGCCTGAGCGCGCCCAACGGCATCGCCTTCGACGCGATGGGTCACCTCGCGGCAATCAGCTCAGCGGCACCGTTCGGCGTCGCGAAATACAACGGCATGCAGGAGAGGATGGGCGGCTCGCTCAACCCGGCCAGCTTCCTGGTCGGCAACAACACCACTCTCAATGCGCCGGCGGGCGACAACTTCGGTCCGGACCTCAGTCACTAGCCGCGACCACGATCTACCAGCACTCGATTCATGCACGCGCCACTGCTCCCCCTCAACGAGGGGCGGTGGCGTGCTGCTATTCGAGACAATCGCGTTTGAACCTCGCTTCGGATTGACGGTATTAATTGCTGTATGCGGGCATTCAGCATCAAGCTCCGTGTACCCGTCCTGAGCTTTGTGATCGCCGCCTTGATTGCGACCCTGGCGACATCGCGCACAGCACAAAGCACCGATTTGACGACGCCGTCCTTTTTGGTCGCGACCCGCGATTTGCAGGACCCGCTCTTTCAGCACTCTGTGATCCTGATGGTGCCGTCCTCCGAGCCGCCGCTGCTCGCCGGTCTCATCATAAACAGTCCTGCCAAACAGCGGGTCCGAGATCTGTTCCCGCAGGTTCGCGACTTGAAGGGTCCGGATGAAACGATCTACACGGGCGGTCCGGTCGAGCTCGACGACGTTCCAGTGCTCCATCAGCATCGCGAATTATCGGTGATCTTCCGCTCGTCGTCGGCACAAAGCTCCGCCACACGGGTCTTCGATGACGTTTACGTCGCGACCGGCCGCGACGCCATTGCCGCAGTCCTCAAGGACCCGCGGATCACCGATCTCCGGGTTATCTCAGGGAAGGCTCAGTGGCTTCACGACCAGCTTTACGGCGAGGTCATGGCGGGAGCCTGGTACGTGATTCCGGCGAAGGCCGATCTGATTTTCAGCGACCCGAAGGACCTGTGGGCCACCCTGGTTAAGGGCGGCGATCTCGAGGAAGCCCGGGCTGGTCCGGCTTCAGAACTGAATTTGCCTTACTGGCTCTTGGATGGTACAAACTGGCAGCGTCGAATCTCACCCAATTGATTGGGAACGCGGTTGATCCTGCGCCGCGCAAAAACCTCAAGGGGACACCTTTCATGGCACGGACCAAGGAACGCAGTTTTGGTCAGGTACTTCGCGACCGTCGTCGGCAGTTAGACCTCACCCAGGAAGAAGTCGCGCGGCGCATCAAGACCTCGACTCCTTACATCGGCCACCTCGAATCGGCCAAGCGGCATCCGTCGGACAAAATTGTCACCCGTCTGGCCGAAGTGCTCGGACTCGATCGTCGTGAGCTGTTTTTCCTGGCGAATCCCCGCGCCCAGGCACTCCTCAACCCGGAGCCCGAAAGCGACTCGAAGTCGGCGTGGGAAGATTTCCGCAAGGACGAGCAGATAAGGCGCATTCACAATATTACTGGCGACGAGATGGAGATGCTCGAGCGCGTGGCGCTTCTCGGCGAAGTGCGCTCCCCCCGCGACTTCATCTATATACTGAACACGGTCCGCCACGCCGTCGGCAGGTAGCCCGGTCAGATCGCTGTTCCCCTTTCCCGCAAGAAGGGGCGGCTACCGTTCTGTTCCCCCTTTCCCGCGGGAAAGGGGGTGAGGGGGATAGGACGTGGCGGAATAGTTAGCTCAAATCCCCTTCCCCTTTGCTGGGGAAGGGGCCAGGGGTTAGGGCTCTGTCTTAGAGAAATTTGCGGGACATCACACTGGTACGCCTTCTTCATCGAGATCGCGAAGCAGGCGGACCCGGGTGCGCCGATGCACTCGTCGCATCCAGCGTCTGGACGCAACTCGGTTTGCCGAGGTTTGCCTCCAGGAATTGCTGCATGGCCGTCCATGAGGAAAACAATAGATCATCTCCGTCGACGTGGTCTGCGCCACTCACAAGATGCAGCTGGACACTGCCGTCCGATTTCCGCAACGCTTGCTCCATTTCTTCAGCCTGCTCGGGGAGTACGTTCGTGTCTGCATCCCCCTGAATCAAAAGCACCGGCGCTTTAATCCGGCTAGCCATGTTAACTGGGGAAGGGCTCTTGAGGTCGGACCGGCATTCTTTTGGAGGCCAGTCATACCAAGGCGATTGGGCGTTCGCGCTAACCAAATCGGTCGGCCCGTCATACGAGACGATTGCCCTGACGCGATGGCTGCGCGCACCGGTAAGCAATGCAACTTGGCCGCCGAACGATCCCCCCATCACCCCAATACGCTCGGGATCAACACCGGGCTGTGAGGCGAGCCATTCGATCATTTGTGTTGTATCAGCCGATTGGCCGAGCCCGCAGTCGATCTGACCGCCGCCCCACCCGCGCATTAATGGCAGCAGTACGACGTAGCCATGCTCCGCTAACAGCTGCGCTTCAAGTTCCAGCCCCGTTACCGCATCTCCCTTGTCGCGCCAGCTGGCGGGGTTCAAGGAGTGGAGAAGAAAGCTCACGACCAGCATCGGATAGTGGAAGAAAAACCCCACGTCCAAAAGCGGATCGCGCAGCGCTTCGCGCCAGGTGGGATTCCAGCCGTGGAGGAGAACGATTGCCGGTTCATGCTGGGTGCCGCATCCGCGCGGCCGATAGAGCGTCGCTGGAAGCATCAGCCCGTCTGCGCCCGGCACCCTGACCAGCTGCGAATCAGGGCCCGCGAACATATAGTACACTACCGACCGAGCCTTCATGTCCGCATCGAAAATGACGATGTACGCCGACCTATCTTCTATTGGCGCCGAGTCGCACAGAAATAAATTCCTTGGGTCGGACCCCCGCAACAAATTAGGCTGAACATAGTAAACGTAATACGTATATCCTCTTGGTCTCTCAATTTGGTTAGGTTTTCCTACTTTGCGTAAGAGCTCGTCGCTCGATTCACCAACTAGGAGGTCCTTGCCGATTGAAGGTGGATAGGCTGCAGTGCACTTGGTCGGCACTGTGAAGGTGAGGGATTCAAATGTAGAACAGCCTGCCGCGCAGAGAGTTAAGCCCGCCAGGAGAATCCCGATCACAATTGACGGTATGCTATCTAACGCGCGCGGCGATTGAGTCCGACGGCGGCCCGCAGTTTTTGGATGACCAATGGTGCTCACTCCCCCCCGCGACTTCATCTATATACTGAACACGGTCCGCCACGCCGTCGGCAGGTAGCCGGCTCAGATTGTCTTTCGAAAAGCGTCAGCCGGTGTCACGTGCATCGCACCCCACACCGGAATCGCGGCGCTAAGCAGGCTGATCACGATTGCGGCTAGCAGCGCTTCGAGCGCCGCGTCGAAGGTCACCGTCAGGTAGCCCGCACTCTCCAGCACCGCGCGCAGTGTCGTGCCGCTGCCGAATTGCCACAGTGCCAGGGCGCATCCGAATGCGCCGCCGACAGTACCGATCAGCGCGCACTCGCCGAACAGGATGCGCGCGATATAAGCTTGGTTGAACCCCAGCGCCCGCAACACAGCCACGTCGCGCAATCGCTCGCGCACCATCATCGACATCGCATTCGCGGCGATCAGAAAAATTGTCAGCGCGATCACCGCGGAGACGGCGGATACGATGGCGCGGATATCCCCGACCGTCGACATCAGGCCGGAAACCGCCTCGCTTTCAGTCATCGACGCGGTCTCGAAATCCGAGTTGTGGAACCCGCGGTCGATTTCATGAATGACCGACGGAACGTGGCTCGCGGTATTGACCCGAGTCACCAGGAATCCCGCGGGATGCTTTTCTTCGGGTATTCCGATTCTCTTTTCCGCTTCCACCAGGTAGTCGCGCCGGAACATGAAAAAATTCGGGTAGTTGTCCGCCGGTATCTCGCCGACCATCGTGAATTTGATGTCGAGGCGATTGGAATCGCCGCGCAGCGTGACGACATCTCCCACCTTCCAGCCATGCTTGCGCATCAACAGGCGTCCCGCGACCGCAGCGCTCCGATTGTTGTTGAACTGCTCGAGCACCTGCTGTGGAAGATTGTAGTCGGGATACATCAGCGCGACTTTATCCGCATCCAGCGCGAACGCCTGCACGGTTTCCGACGCGGTCTGATACGTGGCGCGCAGCACGACCATCGGCATGCACGCGACGACGCCGGGAATTTGCTCGATCGTCCGGCAATCTCGAGCCGGCACGCCGAGGTAACGCCCATCAGCGTTATAGGAATACACCCGCAGAGTCTCCGCGGTTTTTTTGAGAATCATGTCGATCGAGCTGGGGATGGCCGCGAGCACCGTGAAGATAAAGGTCGCGACCGCAAACGTGAGCATCGTCAGAACCGCACGGCGCGGTTGGCGGATCAAATAGCGCAAAACTAATCGGATCGATTGCATCGCGTTACGCCTCGCGCAGCGACTCTAGAATCGGAAGCCGCGACGCGCGCCACGCCGGCATCAGCCCGCCGGTAATTCCGATCAGCAGTGCCGCGACGATTCCGCCCGCGAGAGCGCTCATCGAGAAGGCCGAGGAGAAGACCACCGCGCCAACGCTCATCAGCCGATGATTCAGGCCCGCGGCAAATCCTAAAAAAATCGCCAGCAGATCGCCGACCACGCCGCCCGCGATTGCTAGAATCACGCTCTCGATCAGGAAGCTGGTCAGCACCGATCCGCGGCCGAAGCCCAGCGTGCGCAAAACTCCCACCTCGCGCGTCCGCCGCGCGACTGCGGCATACATCGTATTCATCCCGCCGAACGCCGCGCCGGTTCCTACGATCAGGCCGACTATCAGCACCAGCCCGCGCAGCCGGTCGGCGACCTTGGCTTGCTCCGCGAAGAAGTCTTTCTCGCTGATGGCGTCAACGGTAAGTCGCGCGTCTTCGGTGAGCGCGTTTTGAAACGTTTGCTCCGTTCCGGGTTTCAGCACGACATGAAATGACGAGTAGCCGTTCTCGAATCGCGCGTCCTGCTGCAGGACGTCGATGTCGGTCCAGAATTCCGACTCGAGCGCGCTGCCGCGATCGGCGAACACTCCGACGATCGTCCAGATCCGCCGCCCGTACTTGAACGTCGTGCCCACCCCCAGCTCGGGAAATCGTGCCGCCTGCTTTTCTCCGATCGCCATCTCGTCGCGACCCTGCGCCGGCCATCGCCCCGCAACCAGCTTGAGCCCGCGACGCATCCGATATGCAGCCGGCGAAACCCCACGCAACGACGCCGGCCTGAACTGAATCGCCGGTCGGTTCACCGCCGCGTTGAACGGCACCACCATCTCGGGGGAAAAGAGCGCCGCGCCCGACGCGTCAGTCGCGATCTCGGGCCGGCTGCGCAGGATGTCCGACTGCTCGCGAGGAATGTAGCTCTCGCCCTCGGACACCGTGCCGCGGCTGAGGATGATCCAATGGCCCGGCTCTCCCGCCAGCTCAAGGCTCTGCCGCAGGCCGCTGACGAAGCTCAGCAGGATCACGACCACCATCACGACCAGCGCTATCCCGAGCGCGGTCATCAGCGAAGTCGTTCGTCGGACCATCAGGCTCCGAAGATTGTATGTGATCGGAATTACAGCCATTTACAGCCGGGCGCGACGGTCCGCCGCCAGAGGGAAGTCACACCCAGCGCTGGCTGTTATCGGTAGGATCGCGCACGGTTCGCAACTCTACAAGTTGGAGACCGTAGTGTGCAAACGGTCTGACCGGTGCGCGATTAACTGAAGGTTGATATTTCGAGGTATCAGATCATCAAACTGTCGCCTCCGCAACCCGCTGGATTCCTTCGAGTGCCGAGCTGCGCTCAGCGCGAACCTTGCTCGAAGGCGTGTGGCCGACCGATTCCTCGAGCACGCCCCAATACGTACTCGTCACGTGCGCGCTTTCGCGATACTCCGACTTCGACATCAGGATCGCGTGGAGCTCGGGCAGCCGATAGAAGGGCACGCTCGGGAAAAAGTGATGCTCGATATGATAGTTGACGTTTTTTGGCGCAAGAAAAATCCGCTCGATCCACGTCGGCTGCGTCGTCCGCGTCTTTGGATACGCGCTACCCGGTTCATCGATCGCATGATGCTCGGCAATGCTGCGGATGCGCATGATCATAACCAGCCACGTGAACATCGGGATCACCCAGTACAGCGCGAAACCTTCCAGCGCACCGGCGTACGCGATGATTCCGAGCGCAGCCGCGTAAAATCCGTACCGCGCGATCAGGAATCCCGTCGGGACGGAATCCGCGGCTGCCACCGAAGCCGCCAGCTTGAGCATCGCAGGCGCATTCAACCCGGTCGCGTCACGGAAAAGTGTCTTCGCCAGATTGGGGACGGTCTGGGGAAACACCCACACCGGATCGCCCGCCCTGCGCTTCAAGTCGGGATCCTGCGCGGTGTTAAGGAACTTGTGATGCGCGAAATGATTCTTGCGGTACTGCCGCGCCGTAACCAGATGCGGCCACGCCAGCACTACTTCCGAGACCCAATCATTGAGCCGCCGATTGCGCAGCAGCCGATAATGTACGCCGTCGTGCATCAGCACCAGCAGTGCATGCTGGCGCGAGCCGATGAAGGCGACCGCGAAAACGTACAGCATCGGATGCCAGAATCGCTGGCATAGATAGATTGTCGCCACGATCAATCCCCACTCCGCGGCGATATGCATGCACGCGATAAATGGCTTGACGGTGGATAGCTCGGTCAGTTCTTCCTTCGTGAGTTTGACGGGAATGTTCGTGGCAATGTCGCCGAAGCGTCCCGTTTCCAATGATGGCTCTGTTGATGTTCGGTAGTTCATGCTTCCCCTCACGTACTGATTGGACCAATCCGATTCAGTCGCTCGCAAAATTGGCGCTATTGCAGCACCGCCGCGTTTTCCGTGTGCACCATCGTTGAATCAACCGCCGGCGCTTCATCGACAAATGCCGGACGCCCGCCCGCCGATTTCCCTTTCAGGAAATTTTTGAAACGCAGAACGCTGAAGTCGTCGTTGGTCTCGATGATCAGCTGCGCAAATACTCGCGTCAGCTTTGTCAGCGATTCACCCTCGAGAATCATCGGCTGCGCCCAAATCGATTCGCCCTTGAGCGTTTCGAGGTAAGGATATTCGACCGGTTCTCCCGCATTGACGAAGCCCGTCGCGCGGTAGAACGGGGTCCCGTCGAACGGCCTCACTCCCAGGTAGGCGAGGATCGCGCGCGCGTCGAGCAGCCCGGCCAGGATTGCCGCTCCCGCTCGCGCCAGCGCTCCTGCGCCGATCGCCCGCGACCACAGCTCGCTGACCTCCAGCACCGATCGGGGCGGCAGATGCGACAGGTCGGGCCTGGGGCAGGTTTGCGGAAACATTTCGAGATCGTGGATTACCAGCCCGGCGATCATTTTCTCGGCGGGGTCGTCGTCGTTTTCAAACAGCGCGTAGAGATTGCCGAAGGTCAGATGTATTCTGGCCAGGCGCGAGCGCGATCGTTCCTTGAATCCCAGTCCATGCTTTGCACGAATCTGCTCGGTACGCGCGGCGAAAATTCTTCGATCGTTTTCGTTGGTGAGCAAACGCAGTTCCATTAGGTAGCTCCTTCCCCGGGGCTGGTTTCGGACGCGATTCAGTTTCCGAATCTTGAGATACGGCTTAAGAAAGAATTCCCGCACGAGGCGGAGGCGAACGAGGCATGATACAATTGAAATGAAGCCGAAATTTCGGCGCGGGTAATGCGCGAAGCGGTCGAAAATTGGTCGTTAAAGACTCGAACATCGAGCTTAAAAATCCGCCAATTTGTAGTATCGCGGTTAGTTACACCGGAATTGCTTCGCAGCGCAACGCTATTTTTGCTCGAATTGGGCTAAACCGAACGGCTTGTTGCCTATCTAGCATTAATTCAGTACTTTTGGTTATAATTTGGCAGGGGAGATAGCCGACCGATGACCGTAAAGAAAAGGATCTCGCGCATTGTCGGGCTGACAGCAGATATCGTTAAAACTGCTGAAGCAGCTTCAAATGTGCATGAGCCCGCTCCTGCCGCCATTACTGACGAAATCAGGCGTCTATGGAGTCGGGACTACGGGTACGCTCTCCGCTGCGGCCTAAGCCGGGCGGAGCTCCACGAAATTGTCCGGACCGCAAAACGCACGGCATGGCCTCACCTCAATGACGAAGCCGTTCGCCTCGGTTCGATGAAAGAATTTGCCCAGCGGGCGTCCGCACTCGGCGCCGATTTTCGAATCGCCAAAATGCCCTGGCCGTCAGGCCTCGCGGTGTTCGGTTTCTATTTGGGTAAAGACTCCGGTTTGGAGAAGCGTCCGCTCATCTGCCTGAACGGCGCACATCATCCGGCGGCGGTCGCGACCGCGTTCCTCCACGAAGTAGGGCACCACGTCACTGCGGAACTCTTTTCCACGCGCAACGAAATGGTCCAGATGTCACGCCAAACGGGATACGAGGCGCATCTGAACAATCCGCGCGAACTGGCCGCCGACGTGCTCGTGAGCCTCGGTGTGTACCCGCGCAATATAGCCTCGAAAATATTCGACAGCACGCAGGATCGGAGAATCCCGAACGCTGAAGACAACGTGAAATCACCGTCGGCCGCAAAAGCGGTCCTCGGCACGGCGCGGCGTTATGGCCTCGATTTCGAAAGCCTGCCCGACCGGAAGCGACTCCAGTACCAGGCCGGCCTTATTCATTTTACCAGGTTACGTCAGGCCCTCCTCGACGAGTATGGTTATTAGGGACGGCGGCTACCAGGGACGGTGCTAAAGATTGGGAATGCGTCCGCCCCCCGTCCGAACAATCTGACAGAGGGAACACCGCATTCCATTGCGGTCAAAACCTGCTTAACCCTGCTGTACAGGGCCCACCCCTGCCGAAGGCAGCGTGAAACCGACGAAGGTTTCACCAAAAAGTATATTCTCCCTACCACACCAATAGTTATCTTTTTTAACTTGTCAATCCCAACGCTACGCGCATTTTGTCCTTAAGCGGTTGAATTGGCTCGCATTTGCGCCGATGCGCGTACGCTCCGCAGTCACGCCAAACGCCTGTGGTTCAGCCCAAAAGACAACGGAGCGAAAATGAATCTCTACTGTTAGTTTTGTCGCGCGATCGAAAAGACTCGAGGTTTATCCCGGCTTGCTCAGTCCCAACGCCGTGCGCAGCTTGCCCTTCAGCAGCGTGATCAGTTTGCCTTCCCAGCAAACGTAATTATCCGGGATGTCGAGCACCACGACTTTCTCCGCGTGCACCTCGCCGAACCGTTCCCGAATATGCCGGCGATGCGCCTCCTCCATCACGCAGATCACATCGGCTTCCTCGACCAGCTCCATGCTCACCTGATTCTTCGCCCACGGCTCGGTCCCTGCCGACGTGACCCACATCGGCGCGCACATCTCCGCCAGCACCATCGCAGCCGTCGGACTGCGATCCATGTTGCCGGTACAAACCATCAAAACTTTTTTCATGACGATCGGCTAAAGAATTTTTCCCTCTGTTCCCCTCTCCAGAAGGGAGAGGGGTTAGGGGTGAGGTGCACTACGCCAACCCC
>NZ_JBAUYR010000126.1:0-10451 GCF_049584895.1 Binatus sp. (SeqCode) | reverse complement strand
CGCGAGATCAATCTCGGCATCGCGATGGACACCGACGAGGGCCTGCTGGTGCCGGTAATCAAGGCCGCGCAAACGATGTCGTTGGTTGGGATTGCGCGCGCGATCGAAACGCTGCGCCGCAAAGTTGCCGAGAAGAAGATCACTGCGGACGATCTCGCGGGCGGCAGCTTCACGCTCTCGAATCCCGGGCGCGAGGGCAATCTCTACGGCTTCGCGATCATCAATCAGCCGCAGGTCGGAATCCTGCGGATGGGCGAGGTGAAGAAGCGGCCGGTGGTGGTCGAGGTTGACGGCGCCGACGCGCTCGCAATCCGCACCATGATGTACCTCGCATTATCGTACGACCATCGCGTCGTCGACGGCGTCCTTGGCAACAGCTTCCTGTATTGCACCGCCCGAATCCTAGAAGAAGCCGACTTCGAACTGTAAGCCGCCCCGGTCCGTCATCGTGAGCGCAGCGAAGGATCTCGCGCGTGGCGCGTACTGGCAGGCGACGGGCGTAGGAGCGTCCGTCGAGATTCTTCGCTGCGGCAGCCTTTGCTCTAGAATGACACAAGACTAAGAACCACCGACGGAAGGAATCAAATGACAGATAGCTACGCGGGGTGCGTGCCCTGATGCGAGCGCAGTTGTTGAATCATGTTTGCGATCTGGCCGCTGAGGTCGCCGATGTCCCGGCTTAGGGCTGCGGCGGCGTCCGTATTGTCGCCGGGCTTCGAGGGTTGCGTGAGATGGGTTTCGACCGTGTACAGAATATTTTTGCCGGTCGAGTCGAGGATCGTCCATTTCGCCGACAGGGTCGCGACGCCTTGGCTGTCTGTTTCGAAACGGAAGACGTCGATCTGCACCTGCATGTCGATATGCACCGTGTTGTACCACGGGAATACGATCACCGCGGCGCCCGATTGTGCGGCCAGGTCGCGCTCCATCGCCCTGGTGAAACCATTTTGCAGCGACTCACCCCATCGATCTTCCTTCGATAGCTCGAGACGATTGGGGGCGGCGCGTGTCACTACTTCCGGGCGATCGAGGTACGGAGGCAGTTTGATCGGACCAAGGCCGAGCGTGAAATTATCGCTTGAGCTTTGCGCCGGCACGGTCCCTGAGGTTGCCGTCGCCGTGTCTGCAGTCGGCGTGAGAAGATAGAACTTCGAGATATCTTTCTGCGGGGCGAGAATCGCTTTCGCCATGTATGAACATCCCGATACCGACGCCGCAATTGCGCCAGCGAGGATAATTCTGAAAAAACTGGTCAAGGTCATCGCTTAGTCCTGGCTGAAGTCGCGCCCGCGAACGATCGCGCTCGGGTTACGCTGTAGGTAGTCCGCCAACTCCTTGATCGAATGCGCGGCGGCAGAGACGTCCTGCAGCGTCTGCAGCGCCTGGTAGTTGATGGGGGAGTTAGGCTCGATCGTGGTTTGCACGGTGCCGAGCGTCAGCTTAGCCTGCCTGGCTGCGGCGTCCGCGGAACCTGAAGCCTTCTGCAAGGATTGCGACAGGGGAGGCACCTGGCTTTTCACCGTGTTGAGAGCTTGCTGCGTGCTGGCCAGTGCGTGGTCCAGTTGCTCGCGCGTTTTCTCGGAATTATTTATCGCCGCTCTTAGCGAAGGCGAGGTGGTGATTTGCCGGACCGAGTCGAGCATCTGGGTCATCTCCGTGAACATGGCGCCGAAGTCCACCTTGTCGAGTCTTTCGAAAATGCGTATGGCCACGGCCTGCGCTTGTTCGAGCGTGTTCGGAACCGCCGGAATTTCCTGGAGCGGAGAGCCGGGCGGCGCGACCATTTGAATCGGCGTATTCGGCTGAATGTCCAGCGCGACGTACATCAGGCCGGTGACGAAGCTGTCGGAGCCCAACTGCGCGCGCATCCCCTCGCGGATCAGGTTGGGAATTGTATGCGGGTCGTCCAGATTTATCTCGGTACCGCCGTGCGAGACGATCTTGTCCTCGTCGAGCTCGATGATCACCGGGATGCGCACGTCGGCTCGCAGCTGGCCGTTGTTGCGGTTGACCTCCTGCTCGAGGCGCAACTTGATCTTCTTGACCGAGCCTATTTCAACGCCCTTGAACTTGACCGGCGCGCCGACCCTCAGGCCGTTGATGTCGCCGGCGAAGTAAATGACATATTCGTGCGTCTTGCGGAACATGTTGCCCGAGCCGAAGACCACCACTGCGGCCAGTATCAGACCTACCGCGCCCAGAACGAACGCGCCTACCGTCGCCGGATTGATTCGCTTACCCATGATCCCTCGCTGATGATTCGTTTTTATCGTCGTCCTCGCCACGGGTCAGGAAAGTCCGCACGCGGTGATCTTTGCAATTCCTGAGCAGGTCTTTGGGGTCTCCGTGTGCGATCACCGTCTTACTCTCCGCGTCGAGAAAAATGCTGTTGTTGCCGATTGTAAAGATGCTGGCGAGCTCGTGAGTCACGACGACGATCGTCGCGCCGAGGTTGTCGCGCAGCTCAAGGATCAAGTCGTCGAGCAGCCGCGAACTTATCGGATCGAGGCCGGCCGACGGCTCGTCAAAGAAAAGTATTTCCGGGTCCAGCGCGATTGCGCGCGCAAGACCGGCCCGCTTCTGCATCCCGCCGCTTATCTGGCTCGGATAATAATCCTCGAAGCCCTTGAGCCCGACCAGAGCCAGCTTCAACGAGGCTACCTCGCGAATCTCCTCATCCGACAAGTCGGTGAATTCGCCGAGCGGCAACCCGACGTTTTCCGCCAGCGTCATCGAGCTCCACAACGCGCCGCTCTGGTAGAGAACACCGAAATGCCGCAGCATCTCCTCGCGCTGCTCGGGCTCAGCCTTGGTGAAATTGAAATCGCCGTACCAAATCTCGCCCTTGGCGGGCTCGATCAGTCCGAGCATGTGCCGGAGCAGGGTGCTTTTCCCGCTGCCGCTGCCGCCCATGATTATGAAGATATCGCCGTGGTTGACGGTGAAGCTTATGTCCTTCATCAGCACGTAGGTCCCGTACGCCATCGTGAGATCCTTGACAGTGATCGGCGGCGGGCCATCCTTGGGAAACCTCACCGCGGAGACTGGTTTCCCGTCCGAAGCACTGATCGATGGATGCGTGGTGGCCATTTCAGTGATTCAATTTGCCGGCTGGTCCGGCTTGATCCCCGCTCCCCATGGAAAAGTGAAAAAATGAAAAAATCAAATATTCAGCACGTTGAAGACGAAGGCGAAGATCCCGCACGCGATGATTACATAGACGATTCCCGTCACCACCGCCTCGGTCGCCGCGTCGCCGACGGCCGACGAACTGTTACCAGACTGGAACCCGCGGAGGCATCCCGCGACCGCGATAATGATGCCGTAAACGGCGGCCTTGAAGATGCCGCCGAAGATGTCGGTAAGCGTGACCGCTGCCTGCGTCTCGCGCATATACATACCCAGCGGGATATGCAGCATCGTCGCGCTGACGAACGCTCCTCCGGCCACTCCCAGGCAATCGGAGTACACGCACAGCAGCGGCATCATCAGGAACAGCGCCAGTACGCGCGGCAACACCAGGAATTCAAGCGGTGAGATCCCCATCGTGGTCAGCGCGTCGATTTCCTGCGTCACCTTCATCGAGCCAAGCTGCGCCGCAAACGCGGCTCCGGTGCGGCCCGCCATGATAATCGCCGCCATCATCGCGCCCATGTCACGGCTCATAGCAATTCCAACCAGGTCGGCAACGAAGATCGATGCGCCAAATTGTTGCAGCTGCACCGCGCCCTCGAAGGCGAGAATCACGCCGACCAGGAAGGTGACCAGCGTCACGATGCCGAACGCGCTGGCGCCGCATTCCTGGATAGTCATCATCAGATCGACTCTTCGAAAACGCGCCTTGCCGAAAGGCAGCCTGGCGAAAGCGATCGCGATTTCGCCGAGGAAGCGCAGAAAATCATCCATCGCCTGCGCGTACGAAATCGCCTCGTGGCCAATCTCCTCGAGAAACCCGGTATGCGAGACTTCCGCGCGTGCGCCGGTTTTCTCCGGCACCGCCTCCGCCAACTTGATCAGGCTGCGGACGCCCTCGGGCAGCGGCGCCCAGTCCGCGGGCAACTTGCGTTTGTGGCAGATCTCGCTGACGCCGATCAGGAACGTGAGCAACCCGCTGTCCCAATCGCGAAGATCGGCGGCGTCGAAAGTGATCTTTGTGGGCTTCGGTGCGGTGTCGAGTTGTTTTTCAACGACGTCCGGCGAGGGCAGGCCATGACGAAGATGCCAATCTCCCGCAAGCCGGATCACCAGCGTTGTATTGTCGACGCGCGCGAACGTGAGTTCGTTATTCGGTGGGGTTTGCTTCTGCGCCTGCATTCGTGCGGCTCAATAGAGCACGGGGAACACGACGATAAAAGGTAGCACAATTTCTCGCCTTTCGATGTTTCAACAGGCTTTTTTACAAGCCAACAGCAGGCGGTTTCACTATAATATTTTCTATGAAGGCGATGGCGGTTGAAAAGCCCGCGCCGATCGAATCGGATCCGCTTCACTCTATCGACGCGCCAATTCCAGATCCGGGTCCGGGTGAAATTCTGGTGCGCGTCCGCACTTGCGGCGTATGCCGCACCGACCTTCACGTCGCCGAAGGTGACTTGCCGCCGCGCCATCCGCGAATTATTCCAGGTCATGAAATTGTAGGCGTCGTGGACAAGCGCGGCGTCGGCGCGGCTCGCTTCAAGCAGGGCGATCGAGTCGGCATCGCATGGCTGCGCGAGACCTGCGGCGTATGCGTCTATTGCCGTCGCGGCCGCGAGAATCTCTGCCCCAACGCGCGCTTCACCGGCTATGACCACGACGGCGGCTACTGCGAATACGCCGTCGTGCGTGAGGACTTCGCGTATGCGCTCCCCGACTCCCTCGGCGACGAAGAAGCTGCGCCATTGCTATGCGCCGGGATTATAGGATTCCGGGCAATCAAGCGCGCCGACATCAAGCCCGCTGCAACCGTGGGCCTCTACGGCTTCGGCGGCTCGGCTCATCTCGCGATCCAGGTGTTGCGCCATTGGGGATGCCGAGTATTCGTGATGAGCCGCGGCGGACCGCATCGCGATCTGGCAAAGGACCTTGGGGCAGAATGGATCGGCAATGCGGAAGATGCGCCGCCGGCGCCGCTCGACGCCGCGATCCTGTTCGCGCCGGCAGGAAATCTCGTGCTGCCCGCAATGCAAGCACTCGATCGCGGCGGAATCCTCGCAGTCGCGGGAATCTATCTAAGTCCGATTCCGCCGCTCGATTACGAGAAGCATCTCTTCTACGAAAAAGAACTTCGCAGCGTGACCGCCAACACGCGCGCCGACGGCGAGGAGTTCCTGAAACTTGCCGCCGAGATTCCAATTCGTATCAGCACGATGGCCTTCGGCCTCGCCGAAGCAAACGTCGCGCTGAAGATGCTCAAGCACGACGAAATCAAAGGCGCCGGCGTCCTCAGAATTTCGTAAGGAACTTAATCGAAATGAAACCCACCGTGGGTTTCAAACTTCCCTGGGCAGGGGTAACCCCTGCACCTTAGTGAAGAAGAATACTAAGCGCGAAATGTCGAGGATGCCCTTTCGCTCTCAGGTTCCTCAGGAGATTGCGGCTGAATCTTACCTCGCCCGTTTCTTTAACGGGAGAGGAGGCCGGCGGACGCAGCCGCCGGTAGGTGAGGGTGCCGGGCCACATCGCGAGAGCTAGCCTGCTCACTTTTTTGTGTCGTCTTTTTTTTCGTGTCATTCAGAGCGCAGCGAAGAATCCCGGATCCTTCTAAACCTACGGCAGGATCGCAAACGCCCGCGCAGGGAATCCCAACCCATGCTGCGGCTTCGGCCAGCTCACCACGATCAACGCGCCAGTCGCCGGCACCTTATCCAGATTCGCCATCACCTCGATTTGCCAATGACCATGCTTGAGCAACCAGCTCTCAGACTCGAGGTTTGAGGTCGTGTCCGTATCCATCGACTCGTGCCCGTTCGCCACGATGCCGCGTTGCTCATACAAAAATCTGATCGCCGCCGGCGACCACGCCGGAAACGGATAACGCTCGAAGCGCGCGCGATTACTGTCCCAGTCCTTGTACATGTCCGTGCGCAACGCCGCGAACGATCCTGCCGGGACACGCCCGTGCATCTGCTCCCACACTTCGATGTCTTCCACGGTGAGCAGATGATTGGGATCACTCTTCAGCATGGGAGTCAGATCGAACACCACCAACCTCAAGATCATCTGTTTGACGGGAATCTCGTCCACGGTTGCGCCCGCCGAATCGAAATGCGCGGGCGGATCGATATGCGTGCCGTACTGCCCGACCATCGCGAAAAACTGAGCGCGAAATCCGTCGTGATCGATCGTGTACGGACGGCCGGCCGCAGGATCCGCAGCCGCCGAGAAAGTTGCCGGCCCGAATCCTTTCCACACCGGCGTCAACGGGCTGAATGAATGCGTCAGATCGACGAACTGCTTCGACGCGATTATCTGGTACGCATCCGCGAGCGATCGCGCCTGCGCCGAGACGATCGCCGGCGCGCCGAGAATGAAGGCGACGCTCAACAGGATTGAAATGTCCAACCGCGCCCTCTTGCTGTCCATGCGAAGCTTCCTCCGAGATGGTTAGGGGCTTCAGCTTATCCGGAAGCGAAAGTTTTGCTTCACTCAGATGCTTCGTATCAGCGGACCGGGTCAGTCATTGAAACTAAAAATCTTGAGCCCGGAAGCTTCGTTCCAATCGGCTAGGTATTTTCCATCAGGAGACCACGATAATTCGTGATATAAATCCGGCTCTTCCAATCGTGTCCCGCGAAGATCAATTCCCGCGGGGGTGAACCTCGCCAATAACAACTTGCCATCGCCCGCAAGGATCGCCAGGTAACTCGCAGAAGGTGACCATTGAAGTGGCCCTTGGAGGTTGGGGATCTTTTTGGAAGCGACAATTTTTTTGCTTCGCAAATCCAATATAGCGAGCGAAACTCGTTTGCTGTTCCATGTTATGGCCGATTCGTGCACAGGGGCGATGAAAGCAACGTAGCGCCCGTCGGGTGAAAGGGCGCCTGATGAGCCGCGCGCGACCAAGGTCGTTCTAAGTCCAGACTCCGTGTTCCAGAGCATTGTTTCGCTGCCGTCTGGATTCGCATCAGTGAAAAGAACCGTCTCGCCATCCGGAAACCATGCATTGAAGTGCACGCCGCCTCGAGCGACGCCTTGGAAAACAGATCCGCATTCTCTGCGTGGACGGTAGTATGACGCTCCTCTTGGCACCGCGACGCCATCCGAAGCCGACTCCAAACCGAGGGCTGCCGGTGCTACACCCGAATACTCATTTTCCAGGACTGCGTTTTTCTTGGTGGGAGACCAAAAGAAGCTTCCCGAAGCATCGCAAAAATCCCAGTACCGTTCGCCAGTATCCGGCTGGACTGCGTGCAGGCCCACGCACCCAGTGCCGCAGTGCTGAACAAACGCTATCCGCCCATCTGCTAACCAGGAACTAATCCGCAACACGCGCACACCCGGACTGCCGAAGGGAGCGCCAGGCGGAAGCAAATCGCGAAGCTGCGACGTCTTGATGTTGAAAAGCAAGATTGTATCCCACCTGTCATTCAATCGGGGGGCAACGACTGCAATGTTCTGGCCGTCTGGCGACCAAACGATTTGTTTAATTTTTTGCTCGTCGGGCAGAGCAATCTTGATGATACGAATTGGCGTCGCGAAATCTGGTCCCTGTGTTGACCACAGAGTGCCGTCGTTCGTGGCGTATATCAGGGATCCACCTGTCGGCACCCAAGCATAAGCATCGACTCCACGTATCGACTTCTCGACGGAGCGAAGACTGTCGCTCGCGCTCGAAGCGGTGCCGAGGGAAATGGTGAGTATTAGAAATACGCTGACGAGCAAACGCAGGATGGTGTTCATAGGCGAGGTTCTGGATTAAATACGAACCGTCAGCGGCTTGGTATCAGGTGAACGTCTCGATGCAAGTTTTGCTTCACTCAGAGTCCCCGCTTCATTAGAGTTCGTTGACGGGCTGACGCGATGCTTGCTAGCCTTCAACTGTAACGATTTAACGTATATATCAAGCGCCAGAGGCAACAATGGCATTAACTAAAAGCGGACTCGAGTCGGCCAAGGGCGACGAGATTCTGCTCGGCGATACCGCGGTCCTGACCCGGCTCGACAAGGCTATCGGGTGGGCGCGAAAATTCTCGATCTTTCCGTATCCATTCGCTACCGCGTGCTGCGCGATGGAATATATGTCGCTCTCGATGACGCCGTACGACATCGATCGCTTCGGCGCGCTGCTCCCGCGCTTCACTCCGCGCCAAGCCGACCTGCTGATGGTGATCGGCACCGTGACCGTTCGCCAGGGACCAATCCTGCGCCGCGTTTACGAGCAGATGGCGGAGCCTAAATGGGTGATGGCGTTTGGCGCGTGCGCGTCGACCGGCGGATTCTACGACAACTACGCGACGCTGCCCGGCATCGACCGCATCGTCCCGGTTGACGTCTACGTTCCCGGATGTCCGCCGCGGCCCGAGGGCGTGCTCGACGCGCTGATGGCGTTGCAGCGGAGAATCCAGGGCGAGAAGCAGAAACTGATGGCGCTCAGCGAGAAGCATCCTGCCTGAACTTCATAACGATCGCACCGGGACTCACATGGAACGGATTCTGACTCGCTGGCTGGATATCCCTGATCTTCGCAAGCTCGACGTGTACCTCGCGAATAACGGCTACAAGGCCGCGCGCAAGGCATATTTCGAGATGACCACCGACGACATCATCAACGAGATCAAGAACTCGAACCTGCGCGGACGCGGCGGCGCGGCGTTTCCAACCGGCGTCAAGTGGAGCTTCATCCCCAAGGAATCAAAGAAGCCGGTTTACGTCTGCGTCAACGGCGACGAGAGCGAGCCGGGCACCTTCGCCAATCGCTACCAGTTCCAAAACGATCCGCACGGCATTATTGAGGGCATCCTGATCGCGTGTCGCGCGGTCGGCTCGCATAACGCGTACATCTACATGCGCGGCGAATTCACCGTGCAGCAGCGCAGCATGGATGCGGCGCTGGCCGAGGCGCGCGCCGCGGGCTACGTCGGCAAGGACGTAATGGGCTCCGGCTACGGCGTCGACATCTGGACGCATAAGGGCGCGGGCGCGTACATCTGCGGCGAGGAAAGCGCGCTGCTGGAATCGCTCGAAGGCAAGCGCGGCTACCCGCGCAACCGCCCGCCGTTCCCCGCGATCGTCGGCGCGTTCGGATGCCCGACCGTGGTCAACAACATCGAGACCTTGTCGAACGTGCCGCACATCATCAATCGCGGCGCCGCCTGGTATAAGGCCATCGGTCCCGAAAAGAGTCCCGGTACCAAGCTGGTATGCGTCTCGGGCCACGTGAATAAGCCCGGCCTGTACGAATTGCCGATGGGCACGCCGATGAAAGAGATTATCTACGACATCGGCGGCGGCATCCTCGGCGGCAAGACGCTGAAGGGCGTCATCCCGGGCGGCTCCTCATTTCCGGTCCTCAACAAGGAGGAGGCCGAGCGCGCGATTTTCGATTTCGACTCGATGCGCACGATCGGATCGGCGATGGGCTCCGGCGTGATCATCGTCATGGATAACGATACCTGCATGATCGATATGCTGCTCGCGACCGCGCGCTTTTATCATCACGAATCGTGCGGGCAGTGTACGCCGTGCCGCGAAGGATGCGGCTGGATCGAGAAAATCATGGCCGAGATGGAAGCGGGGCAGGGCAAGCTCGAGCAGCTCGAGTTGCTCAACAACATCTCCGACAACATGGTCGGCAATACGATCTGCGTGCTCGCCGACAGTATTGCGATGCCGGTCAAGAGCTACGTCACCAAGTTTCGCGACGAGTTCGAAGCGCACATCAGGCTGGGACGTTGCCCATTCAAGACCTCGTCGGCACAGCAGGCCGCTTAAACTTGCTTTCCTGAAAAAAGAAAACGATGCCCAAGCTCACCATCGACGGCAAGGAAGTTGAGGCTGGCGCCAACCTGAATCTGATACAGGCGGCCGAACTGGTTGACGTCGAGATTCCTCACTATTGCTTTCATCCCGGCTTGTCGATTCCGGGCAACTGCCGCATGTGCCTGGTCGAAATCGAAAAGGCGCCTAAGCTGCAAATTGCCTGCAACACCCGCGTCGCCGAGGGGATGGTCGTCCGCACCACCAGCGACAAGGCCAAGGCGGCGCAGAAGGCGGTGCTCGAATTTCTGCTGATCAACCATCCGATCGATTGTCCGGTTTGCGATCAGGCCGGCGAGTGCAAGCTGCAAGACTACTACATGGATTACGATCAGCAGCCGTCGCGCTTTCCGCTGCCCGAAAAAAATCGCAAGGGCAAGGCGATCGACATCGGATCGGGGGTGATGCTCGATCAGGAGCGATGTATCCTGTGCGCGCGATGCACCCGCTTCTTCGACGAAGTGACTCACTCGTCCGAGCTCGCGATTTTCGAG
>NZ_JBAUYR010000125.1:0-1878 GCF_049584895.1 Binatus sp. (SeqCode) | reverse complement strand
ATCCAACTATCGACGCAGTGCAGGCTCGCGCGCACGGCCTTACCGACGGCGAATACGCGACTATCGAGCACATCCTGGGCCGCGCCCCGACCTTCACCGAACTGGGCGTTTTCTCGGTGATGTGGTCGGAGCATTGCTCGTACAAATCGTCGCGCATCCATCTGAGAAAGCTGCCGTCGAAGAGCGAACTCGTGGTGCAAGGGCCGGGTGAGAACGCCGGCGCGATCGATGTCGGCGACGGCTGGGCCGCGGTTTTCAAAATCGAAAGCCATAACCATCCGTCGTTCGTCGAGCCGTACCAGGGCGCGGCGACCGGAGTCGGCGGAATCCTGCGCGACATTTTCACGATGGGCGCGCGGCCGGTCGCGAGCATGAACTCGCTGAAGTTCGGCAGCTTCGATCATCCACGGACGCGTTACCTCCTTGGCGGTGTGGTCGGCGGAATCGGCGGCTACGGCAACTGCGTCGGGGTGCCGACGGTCGCGGGCGAGGTGATGTTCGACGCCGCGTACGACGCGAACATTCTCGTGAACGCGTTCTGCCTCGGGCTGGTGCGCACGGGCGAGATGATGAGCGCGAAGGCGCGCGGCGTCGGCAACCCGGTGCTTTATGTTGGATCTGCGACCGGGCGCGATGGAATTCACGGCGCGTCGATGGCGTCGGCGGAGTTCGACAAGGAGAGCGAGGCCAAGCGTCCGGCGGTACAGGTCGGCGATCCGTTCACCGAGAAATTGTTGATCGAGGCGTGCCTCGAGGCGGGCAGGACCGGCGCGATCGTCGCTATCCAGGACATGGGCGCCGCCGGACTGACGTCGTCGTCGAGCGAGATGCCCTCGCATGGCGGACTCGGGATCGAGCTTGATCTCGACAAGGTGCCGCTGCGCGAGGCGAATCTGACGCCGTATGAGATTCTGCTGTCGGAATCGCAGGAACGCATGCTGATTGTGGCCGAGCGCGGGCGCGAGGCGGAATTGCAGGCGGTTTTCGAGAAGTGGGACCTGCACGCGGTCGTGATCGGGCGGATTACGGATGATCAGCGATGGCGCGCGCGCTGGCATGGGCAGGTTGTCGCAGATATTCCGATTGGCGCGCTGGCCGACGACGCTCCGCTGTACGATCGTCCCGCGGCCGCGCCGAAGACTCAGGCATCCGCGAAAACTTCGACCGTCAAACATCCGGAGCCGTCAAGGGCGATGCGAGCTTTGCTCGACAGTCCCAACGTCGCGTCGAAGAAGTGGGTTTATCGGCAGTACGATTCGATTGTTCAGAGCAATACGGTGCTGGGGCCGGGCAGCGACGCGGCCGTATTGCGAATCAAGAATTCGCGGCGCGCGATGGCGCTCAAGGTGGACTCGAATCCTCGTGCGTGCGCGCTCGACCCGTATCTCGGCGCGGTCGGCGTGGTTTGCGAGGCGGCGCGCAATGTCGCGTGCGCGGGTGCGCGCCCGGTGGGAATCACGAACTGCCTGAACTACGGCAACCCTGAACGGCCCGAGGTGATGTGGCAGTTTATCCGCGGCGTTGACGGGCTGCGCGACGCGTCCCTTGCGTTCGGCGCGCCGGTGGTCAGCGGCAACGTGAGCTTTTACAACGAGACCGAAGGCCATCCGATTCCGCCGACGCCGACCATCGCCGTGCTGGGCGTGATGCCTGACGTCGCCAAGCACGTTACGCAGCATTTCAAGAATCCCGGTGACGCGATCGTGATCGTGCGCACGGGCAAGCCTTCGCTGGCGGCGAGTGAGTATGCGGAGCTATTCGGAATCGATGGGGGGCAGCTTGGCGCGATCGATCTGGCTCGGGAAGCGGCTCTGGTCGAGGGGCTGGTTGAAGGCGCCGAACAGGGGCTGATAAGATCAGCTCACGATATCGCCGAGG
>NZ_JBAUYR010000124.1:0-7474 GCF_049584895.1 Binatus sp. (SeqCode) | reverse complement strand
TTTCTCGCCCAGGAACTTGTAGTTGTACTCTTCAGTCTTGGGATTGAATCCCGAATAGTGATCCGGATCGAAGCTCTGTGCTCCGGTCGCGGTGCTGTTGAGCGATTCGTTCAGGCGTCGCACGCGGCGGCTGCCCGGATTCCACGACCAGGTGTCGTCACCCTGCTTCGGCGCTGCATAGCGAAATCGAATCAGGCCCTGTCCGCGTGCTTCCTGCGGCGCGAGCAGTGGATACAGGCCGAACAGCCACAGGCGGCCGGTCTTCTTGAAGTCGGGATCAACCGGCAGCGGCTCGACTTCGGTGCGGCCGACCAGATCGTAGCCCGCGTAATGGCCGACCTGGATGTCGTTGATGATCTTCTGCTCGTGACCAGGATTAACGTACTCGATCTGGCAATCGAAAAAGCGCAGATCGTAGTCGTCGGTGCTGATCGGGCGGAACACGTTGTTCCACATGATCTTGTTTCCGACTTGCGGATCGTTGGTGTCGATCAGCGGGAAGGGCTGACCCGCGACGTAGCCGATCAGTGACCGATGGTCGTCAGTCAGGCGCACCTGCGACGAATATTTCTCAGTCGCATCCTTGTACGGCGGCGGCCAATCGATTCGCTCGGAGGGCACAATATCCATCTGCATTCCGTGCGTCACCATGTAGTAGACGCCGGGCGACACCAGGTCTTTCACCTGCGCCGCGTTCTGCGGAGTGATTACATCTCCGGGCTTTACTCCGGCCCGGGCGGTGACGGCGAACAGTCCGATGCTCATCATGAGCGCGCCGACACCCGCTACTTTCCATGCGATGCGGGTACCACGAGAAAACATTTATTGGGGAACCTCCTGGCGACTGCGAAAAGGCAGGCCTGACGTAATTAGAACAAGCAGGTCATCACATCTGTTCCCGGGATACAATGAGGAAAGATAACTTTACCTTCACGATTAGTCAGTCAATATTAGTCTGACTAATGTGATAAGTCTTTGCTATTAATGGTTAAGTGTTTGATTTTACGTCCGAAACGAACCAGGGACGGTCCGGGGCAAAACCAGCCGGACTAAGCTATTCGTAGCGCAGTGCGTCGATCGGATGGAGCAAACTGGCTTTGCGCGCCGGGTAATATCCGAAGAATACTCCCACCGCCGCCGAGAAGATAAAACCACCGGCCACTGCCACCGGCGAAACCAGCGTCGGCCATTCCGCCAGCGCTGAAATCAGCTTCGATATCAGAATTCCCAGTAATATCCCCGCGAGCCCGCCCATCGCCGACAGCAGCATCGCCTCGACCAGGAACTGCAGCATGATATGAATCCGACGCGCGCCAATCGCCATCCGGATTCCTATCTCGCGGGTGCGCTCGGTCACCGACACCAGCATGATATTCATGATTCCGATTCCGCCGACCAGCAGCGAGATCGACGCGACCGCCAGCAGCAGCATCGTCATCACCTGCGTCGCATTCTCGGAGGCTGCGGCGATCTCGCTCAAGTTGCGCACGGTGAAGTCGTCGTCCTGCTTTGCCTGGATATGATGCCGCTCGTGCAGGGTGTGCGTGATCTGCGTGATCGCGCTGTCAACTTCGTCCGAGCTGCTCGCCTTCACGAACATGGTGTTGACCACGCCGGTGATTTTTGCGGCCGCACCGTATGCGTTGGTCGCCTCGGTGGTCGAGCTGTAAACCGAGTTGGTGGTCGGCACCGACTGGTACACGCAGGTGGCGCAGTTGGAGGTGGTCGCGGTTGAGACCGCCGCGGGCGCCGGGGTCGATTGCGGCGCAGACACGCCCAGCACTTTGCGCTCGGCGGTGTTGAACGGCACGATGACGACGTCGTCCTGGTCCTGCCCGTAACTGGTTTGTCCCTTCACCGCGAGAACCCCGATCACTTTCATCGGAAAGTTCTTCACCCGAATCGTCGCGCCGACCGGATTCTGCCCTTCGCCGAAGAGATTGTTCACGACGGTTTGCCCGAGCAGGCACACCGCCGCGCCCGCCTTCTCTTCGGAGTCGGTGAAGATGCGCCCGATCGACGGCTGCCAATCGCGGATCGCGAAGTAGTTCGAGGTGGTGCCCTGGATATTGGTGCTCCAGTTGTGATTGCCGGTGACCACCTGCGCCAACTGCCGGTCCATGTACGTCACCAGCGCGACGGGGCCTCCTTGGCGGGCGAGCGCCTCCGCATCACCGACAGTGAGGGTCGAGGTGCTGCCCGAACCGGCATGCACGCCGTTGGCGGTGGTCGCGCCTGGCAGGACGATCAGCAGGTTGGTGCCGAGGCTGTTGATTTGCGCCTCGACCGACGACTTCGCGCCGTCGCCCACCGCAACCATCGTGATCACAGCCGCGACCCCGATAAAAATACCGAGCATCGTCAGCGCCGCGCGCAGCTTGTTGCGCTTGATTGCGCGGCCCGCCGCGACGACAGCCATGCTCGCGAAGGTCTGCACCTCGTCGACCATCGACAATGCCGGCTGGTTCCGCGTGGCCGTCGCCGCC
The DNA here is from genome assembly GCF_049584895.1 of Binatus sp. (SeqCode). Lineage (GTDB taxonomy): Bacteria > Desulfobacterota > Binatia > Binatales > Binataceae > Binatus. Next base: position 4,988 of record NZ_JBAUYR010000124.1, on the reverse strand, counting down.
GCAACCGCGTCGGCCGCCTTGACGGCAGCTTCTTCGCGCTCGGCCGCGCCCTCTTTGCGCGTATCCGAAATAATCACGCCGTCGCGAAAGATCACAGTGCGATCGGCATAGGCCGCGACGTCGGGATCGTGCGTCACGACGATAATCGTGATTCCCTGCTGGCGATTGAGATTGGTCAGCACGTCCATTATCTCGGCCGAGTTGGTCGAGTCGAGATTTCCGGTCGGCTCGTCGGCCAGCAGGATCGACGGGCGATTCACCAGCGCGCGCGCGATTGCGACCCGCTGCTGTTGGCCGCCCGAGAGTTGATTCGGATGGTTCTGCTCGCGACCGGCGAGCCCGACCAGTTTCATCAGATCGGCCGCGCGAGTCTCGCCGTCGGCGGTCCACGCCGAGTAGAACAGCGGCAGCTCGACGTTCTCGAGCGCCGAGGTTCGCGACAGCAAATTGAAGTTTTGAAAAACGAATCCGATTCGCTTGCTGCGGATAGTCGCCAGCTCCGACTCGCTCAGTTGCGCGACGTCCTCGCCCTCGAGGATGTAACGGCCGCTGGTGGGGCGGTCCAGGCATCCGAGCATATTCATCAGCGTCGATTTGCCCGATCCCGACGCTCCCATCACCGCGACGAACTCGCCGCGCTCGATCGTAAGATTGACCCCGCGCAGAGCGTGAACCTCGATATCGCCCAGCACGTAAGTCTTGGTCATCCCGACGATTTGAATAACGGTTTTCATATGACGAACGGCGAAACGCCCGCGGCTAATGCGGCATGTGCATCATTCCCGGTGGCCCGCTGTGCGATCCGCCGGACGGATGAGCCGTCGCAGTACGAATTTCGTCCGTCACTACGCGCTCGCCCGGGTCCAAGTCGCCGTCGGCAACCTCAACCCAGGTCCCGTCGCTGAGCCCGGTGGTGATAGTGACCGGTGTCACTTTGCGATTCTCCAGCACCCACACGCGCGTCTGGCGGCCCGGCGCGCCGTCCAGCGCGGCAGAATCCGCCGGCGGCTGTCCCGGAGGCGAGAAGCGCAGTGCGTCGATCGGCACGCGCACCACCTTGCCCTTGGATGCTGTCACGACGTTCACGTTCGCGGTCATCCCGGGCTTCAGGAGCAGCTCGGGATTCTCGACGCTTACCACGACGTCGTAGGTCACGACGTTTTGCACCGTGATCGGGGCCTGGCGAACCTGCGCCACCACGCCCTCGAAATCGCGGTCGGGAAATGCGTCGACGCGGAAGGTCGCTTTCTGTCCTTGTTTGACGTAGCCGATGTCAGACTCGCTGACGTTGGAGTCGACCTGCATCTTGGTCAGGTCCTTCGCGATCAGAAACAGCGTCGGTGTCTGAAAGCTCGCGGCCACCGTCTGGCCCACGTCGACGTTGCGCGAGACCACGGTGCCATCAACCGGCGACACGATATTGGTGTAGTTCAGATTGACTTCGGCCGCTTTCACATTGGCCGTTTGCTGCTGGATATTGGCCCGGTCGAGCTTGACCTGTGCGACGTCCATTTGCCACGCGCTGTAAGCTGAATCGAGGGCGTCCTTGGAAACGGCGTCGTCCTTGTATAGCGCCGAATCGCGCTCGTACGTGAGCTTCTTGTAGTCGAGGTCGGCCTCGTCCTTGCCCAGTTGGGCTTTCGAGTTAGCCAGCGTCGCGCGCGCGATATCGACCGTCACCTGGTAGGTACTCGGGTCGATTTTGGCTATCAGCTGCCCCTTGGTGACCGGCGCGTTGTAATCCTTATATATGGCGATGATCGGTCCTGACACGTAAGTGCCGAGCTGTACTGTGATGACCGGATTGACTGTTCCAGTCGCCGTGACTGAGCGCACGATCGGCCCTTCGGTAACCCTGGCGGAGACGATTCTTACGCCTGACGAATTCCCGCCATAAAAGTACCATGCCCCCACGACAATTAGCGCGACGATCGCGAGCACCCACGCCCTATTCTTCGAAAATTTCATCGGTGCTCAATTATCTTCCGGTCGAACGCCTGTTTCCAGTAACTATCCCCTGTTAGACGTTCCGCTTGGGCGTAGGTTTCGTCGAAAAAGCGCCTTTTGAAGTCCGTTCTGTGGTTCGTTTTCGTGTCATCCTGAGCGCAGCGAAGGATCTCGCGCGTAGCGCGCCTCAGCAGGCGCCGGGCGTCGGAACGTCCGTCGAGATTCTTCGCTACAGCAGCTTTCGCTCAGAATGACACGAGGCTTAAATAGCGCAAGGTGAACTGTCATGCACGAAACGAAACCGCCGCCATTAACCGGAATCAAAGTCGTCGACCTTACCCGCTACCTCGCCGGTCCGTTCTGCACCCAAATCCTCGGCGACTACGGTGCCGAAATCCTCAAAATCGAACCCGTCGAAAACCCGCGCGGTGAGCTCGGCGAAAGCGGCGACCCCAAGCATCACGACAGCTATTTCTTCCTCTCCGCTAATCGATCGAAGAAAAGTATCCGGCTCGCGATCAAGAAACCCGAGGGCCGCGAAATCCTGATGCGCCTGATCGATGGCGCCGACGTCGTAGTGGACAACTTCCGGCCAGGCGTCATGAATGCGATCGGGCTCGACTACGAAACCCTCGCGCAACGCAACCCGCGCATCATCACCTGCTCGATCTCAGGCTTCGGCTCGAACGGCCCACTGCGCGACTTCCCCGGCTTCGATCAGATCGCGCAGGGGATGTCGGGTCTGATGAGCGTGACGGGCACCGTCGAGAGTGGGCCGACGCGAGTCGGCATCGCGATTTGCGACTTGCTCGGCGGAATCTTCTCGGCGCAGGGAATTCTGCTCGCGCTCGAAGCGCGCCATCGCGACGGCCGCGGCCAGCGCGTCGAAACCTCGCTGCTCGAGTCGATCGTCAGCATCCTGACCTGGTCGGCGGGAATTTATTTCGAAACCGGGGTGACGCCCGCGCCGGCCGGCAATAATCATCCGCTGTCGTCGCCGCACGGCGTCTTCAAGGCGTCCGATCGCCCGTTCAACATCGCATGCGGCAACGAGGCGATGTGGAAAAAGTTCGTCAAGGTGATTGGCCGCCCCGAACTAGCCGACGACGAGAGATTCAAAAGCAGCGGCCGCCGCATAAAGAATCGCGCCGCGCTCACCGAGGAAATAAATCGCGCGCTCGCATCGAATCCCGCCGAACACTGGATTCAACTCTTGAATCGCGAAGGAATCCCCTCCGGCCCAATCCTGACTATCGAAGAAATGTTCAAGCATCCGCAAACCGCCGCTCGCGAGATGCTGCTGAAGCTGCCGCATCCAGAACTCGGCGAATATTTAACTACCGGACTAGCCGCGAAGCTGGAATCGACGCCGGGAAAAATCACCCGCCCCCCGCTGGTCGGCGAGCATACAGATGAGGTGCTCGCGGCGCATGGATATTCGCAGGAAGAACTCAAGCGTCTGCGCGCGTCGGGCGTGATCGCATAGAGATAAAGTCCGCTATTTTTGAGTCATTCTGAGCCGCTGCGGCGAAGAATCTCGACGGACGTTCCAACGTTCGGCGTCTGCCGGCAGACGCGCTAACGGGCGAGATCCTTCGCTGCGCTCAGGATGACGGACTCCGCACTTCGACTCTTCCATTCGCCAGTCGCCACTCGATGCTGGTGCATCTTTTTGAGAGGGCGTCGTCGTGCGTCACTATCACCATCGCGCCCGGGTATTCGATTAGTGCCTCCTCGAGGCGTTCGATCGCCGGCATGTCGAGATGGTTGGTCGGCTCGTCGAGCACCATCGCCCACACCTGACGTCCGAGCCCATAAGCCATCGCGAGCTTGCGCGCTTCGCCGGGACTTGGCGCGGCGGACTCGAGCAGGCGGTCGGGATCGATTCCGAGCGCCGCGACCAGAGTCAGCACGCGTCCGCGTTCGTCGGCGTTGAGATCGCGCACCGCGTCGAGCATCGCGATACCGTCGCGCGCGGTGAGTTCCTGCGGCAGATAAAGGATGCGCTCCATTGCGACATGCGCCCCGCGAATCATCGCGGCCAGCAAGGTGGTCTTGCCGATTCCGTTTGGGCCGGCGACGCGAATCTTCGCATCGCGCGGCACCGCGAGATGGACGTCTTCGAGAACTTGCGTATCGCCGGCGTATATCGCGTCCTGGTCGAGCGTGAAGACCTTGGCGACGGGAGCGGGCAGGTAGTCGACGAAAATCGAGTGCCCTTTCTGTTTGTGGAACTTGTACTCGCCGAGTTTGTCCGACACTCGATCGACGCTCGCGCGCAGCACCGCCGCGTCGCGCGAGATTCTCGCGGACGCCATCCGCGCCTTGCCCTTAGCAAACATGCTGGTGGCATCATGATCGCCGCGAAACTTCATGCGCTTGCGGGTGCCGGCATTCGCCTCCGCCTCCGCCGACATCGCCAGGCGCCGCTTGTCGGCGAGCCGGCGTGCGAGATTCTCGCGCTGATGCTTCAGCCGTTCGTACTCCGCAAAGCGCTCGCGATCCTCCGCCTCCCACGCGCACTTCGCGTCGGAGTAGCCGCCGCGCCAGATGCGCGCGGCACCGTCGTACACGCGCACGGTGTAGCGCGTAATCCGATCGAGCAGGGCTCGATCGTGCGAGACGATTATGCCGACGCCGCGAAAGCGCTCGAGGCCCGCGATCAGCAGCTCGCGCGCTTCTACATCAAGATGATCGGTCGGTTCGTCGAGCATCAGCACGGCGGGCTCGGCGCCGAGTGCCGCGCCTACTTGCCATCGCTTGCGCTCGCCCGGCGACAACGTCGGCCATCGCGAAAGCGAGCCAGCGTCGAGGCGCAGTTCGCCGTGGAGACGCCGCGCGACGCCATCGGTCGCACGAGCGAACGCCGCAATCTCAAGCGTCATCGCCTCGACGGTCTGCGCACACGCCCGAATCACCCCGCGCGGCGGATCGAGATTGACGTGGCCGGCCGTGGGCTCGAGCTCACCCGCAATCAGGCGCAGGAGCGTAGTCTTGCCGGCGCCGTTAGGCCCGACCACTCCAGTCCATCCGGTCGCGAG
>NZ_JBAUYR010000123.1:0-19202 GCF_049584895.1 Binatus sp. (SeqCode) | reverse complement strand
ATCGTATGCGGATCCTCCGCCATGTAACTCAGCAGCTCGCGATAGACCTGGTAGTTGAGCAGGTCGACCTCGTCATCGCGCGCGATCACCTGGTCGGCCAGGTCGGTGTCATCGCGCATGAACGCATCGATACTGTCCTTGACCATCGACTGCGCTATCTCTGCCATTCGGGGCAAGTCGATATAGGGCTTCAGCTGCGGAACTTCGTTGAGTTCGAGCGATCGCTCGCAGATATTGACCGCGTTGTCGCCTATTCGTTCCAGGTCGGTCGTGATCTTCAGTCCCGTGGTGATAAAGCGCAGGTCGCTGGCGGTCGGCTGATGCAGCGCGAGGAGCCGGATGCACTGCTCGTCGTTGTCATTGTCCATCCGATTAACTTCTTCGTCGCGCTGGATAACTTCGCGCGCGTGATCGCTGTCGCGATTTACCAGCGCGTCGACCGCCTCCGCGATTTGACGCTCGACCAGCCCGCCCATCTTGAGCAGACCGGCGCGCAAGCCGCGCAAATCCTCTTCGTACTGCCTATTGGTATGCTGCGGCTGGGTGTTATCCATCTACTGTTCCCCGAGATCAGCCGAATCGCCCGGTGATATAGTCCTCAGTCTCACGCTTGGTGGGGTTCGTGAAGATCTGCTTGGTCTCGCCGTACTCGATCAAATCGCCGGTGTACATGAAGGCAGTCTTGTCGGAGCAGCGTGCTGCTTGCTGCATGTTGTGTGTCACGATGACGATAGTGTACGCCGACTTCAATTCAAGCAATAGTTCTTCGATTCGCGCGGTCGAGATCGGATCGAGCGCCGAGCACGGCTCATCCATCAGCAGCACCTCGGGCTGAACCGCGAGAGCGCGCGCGACGCACAGGCGCTGCTGTTGCCCGCCCGACAAACTGCCGCCGGGACGTCGCAGGCGATCCTTCACCTCTTCCCAAAGCGCCGCCTGGCGCAGGCTTTTCTCGATTATGGCGTCGCGCTCGCCGCGGCCGACCTGTACCCCATTCAGGGTCAGCCCCGCAGCGACGTTGTCCTCGATCGACATGGTTGGAAACGGCGTCGGCTTCTGAAACACCATCCCGATCCGCCGCCGCACCTGCACCGGATCGACCTCGTCGTCGTAAATGTTATTCCCGTCGAGCAGCACTTCGCCGGTCGCGGTCGCCCCGGGCACCACCTCGTGCATCCGGTTCAGACATCGCACCAGCGTCGACTTGCCGCATCCCGACGGCCCGATAATCGCGGCGATACGATCTTCCTCGAACGACAGGCTGACGTCTTTGAGCGCGCGATTCTTGTGAAAGTACGCGTTGAGATTTTTGACGACCAGCTTTTCTGGCATGGCTACCTTGGCGCTTTCGCCGCCCCACCCGTCACCCATCGCACGCCCAACTCGAGCGCAAGGATAATCGCCGTCAACACCAGCGCACCCGCCCACGCCTGCCGCTGCCAATCGGCGAACGGCGAAATCGCGTAAGTGTAAACCTGCACCGTGAGCGTGTTTATCGGATGGAACAGCGAGGTCGACCAGAAGCGATTGCCGAACGCCGTGAACAGGAGCGGCGCCGTCTCGCCCGACACTCGCGCGACCGCCAGAATCACACCGGTGGTGATTCCCGACAACGCAGTGCGCGCCACCACCGACAGCATCGTGCGCCAATTCGGAACGCCCAGGGCCAGGGAAGCCTCGCGCAATTCGGGCGGCACCAGCAGCACCATCTCTTCAGTGGTGCGCGTGACCAGGGGAATCATGATCGCTGCGAGCGCGACCGAACCGGCCAGCGTCGAGAAGCCGCCGAACGGCCTCACTATAACTGCATAGGCAAAAATTCCGACCACAATCGACGGCACGCCCATCAGCACGTCCGCCGAGAACCGTATCCAGTTGGTAAACTGGCTCGCACGATTAGCCGCGAGATAAAGTCCCGCACCCACTCCTATCGGCACTCCGATCAGGCACGCAATACCAACCACTTCCAACGTCCCGACGATCGCGTTCGCCATCCCACCGCCCGATTCTCCAACCGGTGCCGGCATATGCGTGAAGAAGGCCCAGTTGAGACTCGCGAATCCCTTGGTCAGCAGATATCCGAGCACGAGGAACAGCGGGATCAGCGTCACGATTGTTGCGCCGACCGTCACCGCCATCATCGCGTCGCTCTTGAACTTGCGATAGCGATAGCTGGTCTCGCCATGCAGCCCGGTGAGAACTCCCGCCGCCACTACTTTCCCGCCTCCTGGTAGCGTCGCCGTTGCACGCCGAGCACCAGAGCGCGCGCCACGACGTTGAGCACGATTCCGAGAATCAGCAGCACCAGTCCAAGTTCGATCAGTGCTGCGACGTAGAGGTCGGAGGTGGCTTCCGCGAATTCATTGGCGATCACGCTGGCCAGTGTTGCCGCCGGCTTGAACAGCGATGCGGAAATGTCGGCCGAGTTGCCGATCACCATCGCGACTGCGATGGTCTCGCCGAGCGCGCGCCCCAATCCTAAGATGATCGCGCCGATCACGCCGGTCATGCCGTAAGGGATAACCGCCGTCTTAACCATCTCCCACTTGGTCGCGCCGAGCGCGAGCGCCGCTTCACGCTGCGTATGCGGCACGACGCGAAAGACGTCGGTGCAGACCGACGAGATATACGGGATGATCATGATCGCGAGGATCACACCCGCCGACAGCATCCCCACGGCCACTTTGGGTCCCTGAAAAAACGGCAGCCAGCCGAAGTAGTGCCCCAGTGGCGGCTCGACGTAATCGCGAATCCATGGGCCCATCACGAACACGGCCCACAGGCCGTACACGACGCTCGGAATCGCAGCGAGCAGATCGACCAGGAATCCCAGGCGATGGCTCAGCCAGTCGGGCGCCATCTCGCTGAGGCATAGCGCGACGCCCAGGCTCAGCGGCACGGCGATCGCCAGCGCGATAAACGACGAAACGAAAGTCCCGTAAATAAACGGCAGCGCGCCGTATTTGTCGTTGACAGGATCCCATTCGGTGCTGATGAAGAAATGTAGTCCGAACGCACGAATCGCGGGGAAGCTGTCGGCAATCAGCGCGAGCGCAAGTCCGGCCAGCAACGCGAGAATCAGCAATGCGAGAATGAAGGTGGCGGTGTTGAAGACTCGATCGCCGAACAGACGGACGTGTACGGGCGCTCTCGCGGTCTCGCGCCGAACCGCCGGAATGCTATCGGCCATCGAACTTTCTAATTCGGACAATCGATCTCTTCCTACAGAATTTCTTATCTGACTCATTCGAAACCGGCACACACGAGCAGCCGGATCCGTCATCGCCCTGCAAATCATACGCATCAATTGTTTCGGGAATGTTACGAAGGCTGAAAATCGCAGTGAACCCGCGAATTTAAGGCGAAATCATAATAAAACGCGCTCTTGATACTAAGGTGCAGGGATTATCCCTGCCCAAGGAAGCGTGAAACCCAGGAGGGGTTTCACATTAGACTTTGCGTATTCTCTCCATCCCGTTCATGTACGGACGCAAAACTTCGGGAATCGTCACGCTGCCATCTTCATTCTGATAATTCTCGAGTACCGCGATCATCGTCCGCGGCAGCGCCAGCCCCGATCCATTCAACGTATGCACCAGCTCGGGCTTGCCGCCCTTCGTCCTGAATCGGATCTTCGCGCGACGCGCCTGGAAGTCGGTGCAATTGGAAACCGAGCTGACCTCGAGCCACTCGCCGCATCCCGGCGCCCACATCTCGAGATCATAAGTTACCGCGCTCGCGAAACTCAGATCGGCCGTGCACAGCTCGACCACCCGAAACGGAATTTTCAGCCGCCGGCAAATCTCGGCGGCATCGTTCACCATCTTGTGAAACTCGTCGTCGGATGCTTCCGGACGCACCAGCTTGACCATCTCGACCTTGTCGAACTGATGCCCACGCTTGATCCCGCGAACGTCGCGCCCGGCCGACATCTTCTCGCGCCGAAAGCATGGAGTGTACGCAGTCATGTAGACAGGCAGACTGCTCTCGTCGAGCGTCTCATCGCGATGCAGACTCGTGAGCGGAACCTCAGCCGTCGGGATAAACCAGAAGTCGTCCTCGTCGTCGTGATACATGGTGTCCGCGTTTTTCGGCAGGTGGCCCGTGCTGGTCGCGGTCTCGCGACTCACCATCAGCGGCGGAATTATTTCGAGATAGCCCTGCTCTCGAATCTTGACGTCGAGCATCCACGTAATCAGCGCGCGCTGCAGCCGCGCACCCGCTCCGCTCAAAACATAGAAGCGCGTCCCTGAAAGTTTCACCCCGCGATTGAAATCAATGATTCCAAGATTTTCACCAAGCTCCCAATGCGGCAGCGGTTTGAAGGAGGTGAACTCGGTCGGCGTCCCCTCGGTCTTGATAACGCGGTTGTCAGCCTCGCTCGCGCCGACGACCACATACGGCCGCGGAATATTCGGCAGCGTAAGCGCCAGCTGCTCGACCTGTTTCTCAGCGGCATTGAGTTCCGTCCCGAGCATCAACAGCGGATTACTGGCCTCGACCGCTTCGCCCTTCGCAAGCTTCTCTTCATCAGCTTCTTCGGTGCGAATCTTCGCGATCTCAGCCGCACGCTTTTCAGGCGGCAACTTGCCGACTTCCCGCGAGCGCCGCTTGCGATCGGCTCGAAGTTGGTCGACCTCAGCCTGCAGCTTCCGCCGCTTCTGATCGGCCTCGAGCAGCCGGTCCACCTCAGCAGGCTCAACCCCGCGCTTGGCCAGTTCGGCCTTTACGAAATCGGGCCGTTCACGAATCAGCTTGATATCCAGCATTCAGAATGCGTTCCTCAAAAGTTCAATCTCCAGCCGCTTGCCCGACGCGTCAACTGCGACGATGTCGAAGCGCATCGTAACGTCATCCGCGCGATAGCGGGTCGCAAAAATTTCCGCCGCGCGCCGTATCTGCTTCTGTTTGCGCTCATCGACGGCTTCTTCCGGCGTGCCAGCCTCAAGGCTCCGCCGCGTCTTCACCTCGACGAACACGAGGGCCTCGCCGTCCATCGCAACAATATCGATTTCCGCCCCCGCCGCCCGAAAATTCCTCGCGACGATCCGATACCCACTGCGCCTGAGATACTTCTCCGCAGCCCGCTCGCCACGCCGCCCCAGCGGAAGCTGCACTCGTAACGAATCCAGCCAAGCCGCAGCTCTAGCCAGCGCCCCGCGCGCATTCATCTTATCCAACGCGCCCCCATTCTCGCGAGGCTAGAAGGCCGCACCAGCCGCCGCAAGCGATCCGCCCTCCCGGCAACCTAACCCCTAACCCCTTCCCGAGCGGGAAGGGAACCGGATCGTCGGAACGCGCAGCGACCTCCTCTCCTATCACTGGGTGCAGGGGGTCACCGCTGCCGAAAGGAAGCGTGAAACCCACCGCGAGTTTCCATTAAATAAAGTGATCTCCCCTTCCACGTCCCTGACATCGATCGCCCGTAATGTTACGATTTCCGCTGAATCATGGCTGAAACAAAAATAACCCTCGAACAGGTGCGCCACGTCGCGCTCCTCGCGCGCCTCGAACTGTCGCCCGCGGACGAAAATCGTCTGCGCGCCGATATGGACGAGATGCTTGCCTACGTTGATAAACTCAACGAACTCGACACCAAAGATGTCGCGCCGACCACGCAGGTCGGTGAAGCTGGCACACCGATGCGCGACGACGAGGTGACGAATCGCCCGAACGCCGAGGCGATGCTGGCGAATGCGCCGTCGCGCGATCGCAACTACTTCAAAGTACCGAAAATAATCGAGTAGAAATTTTTCCGCATGGCATCGGAACTGAACAAACTCACAATCGCCGACGCATCGGCGAAACTTCGCGCGCGCGAGATCACCGCGACGCAACTCACCCGCGAATGCCTCGATCGAATCGCCGCGGCCGAGCCCAAGCTGCACGCGTTTCTCACGGTGACCGAGAAAGAAGCGCTCGAGCAGGCGCGCGCGGCAGACGCACGCCTCGCCGCAGGAAACGCGCCTGCGCTGTGCGGGATTCCACTCGGCATCAAGGATATCTACGCGACCAAGGGCGTTCGCACGACGTGCGCGTCGCGAATTCTGGAAAATTTCGTCCCGCCCTTCGACGCGACGGTGATCGAGCGACTGCGCGCGGAGGGCGCAATCTTCGTCGGCAAGACCAACATGGACGAATTTGCGATGGGCTCGTCCACCGAAAATTCTGCGTTCGGCGCGACCACCAATCCGCACGACATCGCGCGCGTCGCCGGCGGCTCGTCGGGCGGATCGGCCGCTGCGGTCGCAGCGCACGAATGCCTAGGGGCGCTCGGCACTGACACCGGCGGATCGATTCGCGAGCCGGCGTCGTTTTGCGGCGTAATCGGAATCAAGCCGACTTACAGCCGCGTCAGCCGCTTCGGCGTCATCGCATTCGCGTCGTCACTCGACCAGGTCGGTCCGTTCACGAAATCGGTGCGCGACGCTGCAATCCTGCTGCGCACTCTGGCCGGCAAGGACGTTCGCGACTCTACCTGCTCGGCACGTCCGGTGCCCGACTATGAAAACGCCCTAACCGGCGACGTCAAGGGACTTCGCATCGGAGTGCCGCGCGAATATTTCGTCGAGGGGATGCAACCGGAAGTCGAAAAGGCGGTCCGCTCCGCGCTCAAAAGCTACGAATCGCTCGGCGCGTCGACGGTCGAAATTTCCCTGCCGCATACTGGTTATGCGATCGCGGCCTATTACCTGCTCGCAACCGCGGAGGCGAGTGCGAATCTCGCCCGCTACGACGGCATTCGCTACGGCCTGCGCGTCAACGCCGAGGACAATATCGCGCTCTACGAAACGACGCGCGCGCAGGGCTTCGGCCCCGAGGTCAAGCGGCGAATAATGCTCGGCACCTTCGCGCTCTCCGCTGGCTACTACGACGCCTACTATCTGAAGGCGCAAAAGGTGCGCACTCTGATTCGTAAAGACTTCGAGCGTGCGTTCAAGAAGTGCGATCTGATCGTCACTCCCGTCGCGCCCACAACTGCCTTCAAAATCGGCGAGAAGATGAACGATCCGCTCACGATGTACCTGTCTGACATCTTCACCATCTCAGTAAACCTGGCTGGGCTGCCCGGAATGGCGATGCCGTGCGGCCACGACGCCAACAACCTTCCGATCGGCATGCAACTGATCGCGCCGCCATTCGCCGAGGAAACAATCCTGCGCGCGGGTGACGCATTCGAGCGCACGGGAGCATTCAAACCGCGGCCACCGGCGGTCTAAACGGACAACTTCGATGACTCGTGAAGCATACGAAGCGGTGATTGGGCTCGAAGTCCATACTCATCTATTGACGCGCTCGAAACTTTTCTGCGGATGCTCGACGACGTTCGGCGCGGGCCCAAACGAAAACGTGTGCCCCATCTGCATGGGGATGCCCGGCGTGTTGCCGGTCCTCAATCGCCGCGCGGTCGAACTAGCTATTCGAACGGGACTCGCCGCGCATTGTACTATCGCACCCTACTCTATTTTCGATCGCAAAAGTTACTTCTATCCCGACCTGCCCAAGGGTTATCAGATTAGCCAGTACGAAACCCCAGTTTGCAAAGGCGGATACATAGATCTGCCCCCGACTGAGAATGGCGACACGCGCCGAGTCAGGCTCACGCGAATCCATATCGAGGAAGACGCGGGCAAGAATATCCACGCCGAAAGCGCCAGCCTGGTCGATTTCAACCGATCGGGCGTACCGTTGATCGAGATCGTCAGCGAGCCGGACCTCCGCTCCGCAGAAGACGCCGGCGCGTACTTGCGCCAACTGCGCGCGATTCTTCGGTACGTCGACGCGTCCGACGGCAAGATGGAAGAAGGCAGCTTCCGATGCGATTGCAACGTCTCGATCCGCAAGCGCGGCGCAACCGAGTACGGCGTCCGAACTGAGATTAAGAACCTCAACTCGTTCCGCTTCGTCGAAGACGCAATTGAGTATGAGGTCGATCGTCAAATAGCTATTGTCGAATCGGGCGGCAAAGTCGCGCAGGAAACTCATCTGTGGGATCCCGCGCGCAAGGAAACGCGCCCGATGCGCTCGAAAGAGTATGCGAATGACTATCGCTATTTCCCCGAGCCCGACCTCCCGCCGCTGATTGTGCCGGCCGAGATGGTCGAGCTCGTGCGTGCGTCGATGCCCGAACTGCCCGCCGACCGAAAAGCCCGCTACGTGCGCGAGGGCCTTACCGAATACGAAGCCGGCGTGCTGATCGCCGATCGCGATGTCGCCGACTACTTCGAAGCGACGCTGCCGGGACTCAAGAATCGCAAGAGCGCCGCGAACTGGGTGATGACCGAAGTGCTGCGCGCCGCCCGCGACTCCAACAAGCCGTTCGTCGAAGCAGTGCCGCCGGCGTCAGAGGTAGGCGCGCTGCTGACGATGGTCGAAGCGCAGAAGATAAGTCTCAACGCCGCGAAGACCGCGTTCGCAGCGATGGTAAAATCCGGCAAAGGCGCGGAGGTAACAATCACTGAGCTAGGCCTCGCGCAAGTATCCGACGAAAGCGCGATCGCATCAGCCGTCGACAAGGTACTGGCTGCCGAGCCCGAGAAGCTCGCCGAATATCGCGCCGGTCGCGACAAGCTATTCGGTTTCTTCGTCGGCGCGGTAATGAAGTCGATGGGCGGAAAAGCAAACCCGAAAGTGATCAACGACATCCTGCGCTCAAAACTCTCCAGCTAACGTATTACTTCGGAACGTACACTTTGTAGGTGACGCCGCCAGGGCCGGGTTCGCCCTATCATAGGCGTCACGATGCCACCAACGGATCTTGTCGGTCCCGAATTGGAATAGCTAGTCGTTCAGTTGACGCAACGGGTACCCTTCATCCTTACTCAGTTGAAGTTGAAGGCTCTGGTCGCGTTGTCCCACAGGATCTTCTTCTTGCTCGAGTGCGGTATCGATTGTTTCAGTACTGCATCGATACCCCATGGGAAGGTTCCGTCCGGATGCGGATAGTCAGTGTCCCAGAGGAAGTTGTTATCGCCAACTATATCCAGAGCGGCTTTCATGGTGGGTTCGTCGCCGCGGAAGGCTACGAAAAAGTTACTTTTGAAATACTCAGTCGGGCGTTTGCTCAAGTACTCGTGCTCCGAGTTGCCGCTGAAATCCCAATGCTGTTCCATTCGCTGCAGCCAGTAGGGAACCCATCCGCCGTCGGCTTCGACCTGCACTACGCGGAGTTTCGGAAACTTCTCGATAACGCCATACCAGATGAGACCTGCCATCGCGGCCATCGCCTCGAACGGATGCGACAGGATGTGTCCAGTGACGTGAGTGTCCATCCGATCGCCGAACGACTCGACCGACGCGGAGCCGGAATCGTGTGTGGAGATCGGGCGTCCGAGTTTCTCGACCTCGGCCCAGAGCGGCAGATAGTCGTCATGGAAAATCGCCCGGCCGCGGACCGGATTCGGTCGCACGTAAAAGCTGATTGCGCCGTTTTTCGCCGCGCGATGGGCTTCCTTGATCGATTCGCTCACGTCCTGCATGGGTAAAATCGCCGCCCACTTCACGCGGTCCCTGGTCTTCGAGCAATAGTCGGCGCTCCAATCGTTGTACGCGCGGCAGCATGCTGCGAGCAGTTGCGGATCGCGGAACTCGCGGCCCAGCATTTGCCCGGCCGCGGTCGGATAGACAATCTGGACGTCGACGCCCTGCTCATCCATGTCGAGGATGCGGCTCTCAGGGCTGAAGCCCAACTTGGCAGCGCGCTCGAAACGTTTCATAGCTTTGCGGACGGCGTCGAGGAAGCCGGGCGCCGCCATCGGATACTTGCCCTTTTCGCGGGTGAACGGTTCGCCTTCGACCAGGAATGTGCGGCGACCAGACTCGGGCGCAATACCCATTTTGGGCGCCGAAGATTTGTAGCGGTCGTCAATGTAGCGCTCGAATACGTAATCGGGTTCCATCAAATGAGTATCTACATCGGCGATTTTGAATCCATCTTTCATCGTATTTCTCCGAATACTAGCCGATTAGCTAATAGCTAATCGCTGGGAATAATCAGTGCCTTTACTCCGCGGCGCTCGCGCAGGAGGTCGAATGCTTCGAGGCCGTGCGAAATAGAATAGCGATGCGTTACCATCGGACGTAAGTCGACCGCGCCGCTCGATACCATCGCGATTGCGCGGCGCCAGGTTTCCGGAGTGCGGATGCGGGAGTTGATGATTGTCACGCCGTGAAAGAATAAGGCGCGTAACTCTGCCGACTTTAGATCGCGCGCCGGCCATCCGACTTCGACCAGTTGGCCACCGCGACGCAGCAATTCGCGCGGTGAGTCGATCGCACCTGCCGCGTCGAAGACCACATCCGCGCCGTCGGGCGGAAGCAGCGCGCGCGCTTGATCGATCCAGTCGCGATCGCCGGTCGAGACGGTGCGGAAACCCATGGTGCGCGCGAGCGCGAGACGATCCGCGTCTACTGCGAGACCGGTCATTACTATTGATGTGACCCCGAGAGCACGCGCGGCCAGCGCGATGCTGAGTCCAATCGGGCCGGGACCTTCTACGACTGCGCTGTCGCCGGCCTTTAGACACGACTGTTCGACGGCATGAAGGCCGGTACCGAAGGGCTCGAGCAGCGCGGCCTGCTCGATGTTCATCGTGCTCGGGACGAGGTGCGCGTTTCCGATCGGCGCGACGGTGAACTCGGCGAATGCACCGGAAAGCGTCGTCGGCGTCGCGCACAGGTGGAAACGGCCGGCGCTGCACGGACCGCATCGACCGCAATGCCCGAACGGATCGAGCGCGACGCGATCACCGACTTTGAAATTTGTGACGTGCGCTCCGACTTCGATGACTTCGCCCGC
Organism: Binatus sp. (SeqCode); assembly: GCF_049584895.1. Lineage (GTDB taxonomy): Bacteria > Desulfobacterota > Binatia > Binatales > Binataceae > Binatus. The sequence continues at coordinate 8,404 of NZ_JBAUYR010000123.1, read as the reverse complement.
GGGCTCGTGGCCGAGAATCACGGGGAGCCGCGCGACCATCCGTTCGGCGCCGAGTTCCCAATCGACGATATGCAGATCGGAACCGCATACGCCGCACGCTCCGACGCGCACCAGCAGCGTCGACTCGCGAGGCGCGGGCATCGGAGCGTCGATCAATTCGGCGCCGGGCGCTGGACGAGTCTTTGCGATCGCTTTAATTGCCGAACCTCTCAGTACCTTCAATACGCCGACGCGCCGGTCGGCGTCAAAGAAAATGTGCGTGCAGAAAATCCGCGGGGATGGAAATCCTACTCCCAGTGGCGCAGCGGAGCACCGCGATAGCGCATGCGCGGACGGATCAGTCGATTGTCGGAGTATTGCTCGAGGGCGTGCGCGATCCATCCGGAGGCGCGGCCGATGGCGAAGATCGCAGCGGGCATGGCGCGCGGAAAACCGAGCATGCGAACGCACACGGTCAGGTAGAAGTCGAGATTCGGACGCAGGCGTTCGCGTTTCGATACCGCGCCTTCGACTCTGAACGCAGTCTCGAACAGGCGGCGGCCGCGGCGCTTGGCGATCGATTGCGCGACTTGCCGCAGCAGTGCTGCGCGTGGATCGCCGTCGGGATAGATGGCGTGGCCGAAGCCGGGCGGCAGGCGATGGTCGCGCGTGAAAACCGCCAGGCACTCGTCGACGCGCGCGCCCGATTCGAGCTCGGCGAACATCGCCTCGATTCGATCGCACGCGCCGCCATGAATAGGGCCGCTCAGCGAGCACAACGCCGAGAGCACCGACGCGAACAGATCGGCGCCGGTGCTCGCGACCACGCGCGCGGCGAAGGTCGAGGCGTTGAGCTCGTGCTCCGCGCACGCGTTCAGCACGCGGTTAAGCGCCTCGACTTCCCAGTCGCTGGCGGTCGAGCCTGGGACCCATCCGAGCAGGCGTCCCGCCATGCCGGGCCCGCCGGGCATTCCTGGAGCGGGAGGCTGCGCGAGTGCGAGCGGGAGCTGGCTGATGATCAGCTTGGCGCGATCGATGCGCGTGCGCGGCGGCTGGCGCCGATCCCACGCGGCGAGACTCGGCATCAAGGCCGCGAGCCGCAGCAACGGCGGCGCGTCGTCACCGACAGCTGCGAGCGCCTCGGCCACCGACGGCGGCATCTGCGCGCCGTGTATTTCGGCACGCAGCGCGGCGATTTCCTCGGCGACCGGGCGATCGCCACTCCACAGCAGCAGGCATACTTCCTCGAACGACGCGTGCGCGACAATTTCCTCGATCGGATAGCCGCGGTAGGCGAGCTTGCCCTCGTTGATCGAGCTGACCGCCGACTCCGCGACGATGACTCCCGGCGCGCCGTCGTCGATGCTCTTGGGTTGCGCGACTGTGACCCACGTCGATGCGGCCGGCAGGCTCCGCCCGCGGCGGCCGCGCTCGGTGGAAACGACCCCGCGCAACGCCTCGATGTCGGCGCGTCGATAGAGCGCCTGGCGGCCAACCTTGCGGCGATAACTCTTGAGCCAGCCGCGGCTGACGTAGGCGTAAAGGGTGCCGAGCTTGACGCCGAGCTGATCGGCCGCCTCGTTGGCGGTCATCATGCCTGCGCGTTCGGAATTGCCGGCCCGTTCGGAATCGCGAATCGCCACTATCAGAATCTCGCCATGCGCGAAGGGGCGACGTCAAGTGGTATCGATTCAACTTGCATCAAGATAGAGCCAGTTATATACAGTCAAGCTCACTGGAGGAAACGGCCCATGACTTCAGCGGAAGTGCGATTCAAGGAGTTGCGAGCGGACTTCGGCAAGACGGCGAGCGACTACGGACGTCATCGCGCAGGCTTCCCCGACGACTTCTTCGAGCGCCTGGCGGCGTTGGGAATCCTGAAAGCGGGAATGCGCGTGCTCGACTTGGGAACCGGGACGGGAACCATCGCGCGCGGACTCGCGCTGCGCGGTTGCGAGGTTACAGGACTAGATCGATCCGCGCCGCTGATGGAGCAAGCTGCCGAGCTGGATCGAGCCGCGGGCGTCGTCGTGAAGTACGTCAATGCCGCCGCGGAGGACACCGGATTACCCGCGACGGAGTTCGATCTCGTGACCGCTGGCCAGTGTTGGCATTGGTTTGACCGTCCGCGCGCGGCGTTGGAAGCGCGACGCGTCTTGAAGTCGGACGGCAAGTTGGTGATCGCGCATTTCGATTGGATCCCCCTCCCGGACAACATGGTCGAGGCAACCGAGAAGCTGATCGAGAAACACAATCCCAAATGGAAGTTCGGCGGCGGACTTGGAATTTATCCGCAATGGCCTCGCGACATGGCGGTCGCGGGCTTCAAGAATGTCGAGACGTTTTCGTTCGACCTCGACTCAATTTACACGCACGAAGCTTGGCGCGGACGGATTCGCGCGAGCGCGGGAGTCGGCGCGAGCCTTGCGCCAGAAGCAGTTGCGGCATTCGACGACGAGTTGCGCGCGATGCTGGCGGAGCGCTGGCCCGAAGATCCGATGCGCGTGATGCATCGCGTGTTCGCGGCAATCGGCACTGCGCCGTAGCTCGCTTTGACGGATCGCGGGGAAGGTCGGCTATAGTCACGTCCTAAAGAGAGGGAGCTGACTATGGATTTTGGAACACTGATATTCACCAAGCCGGAGCGCGCAATCACGGACGTCAAGTACGCCGAGGATCGCGGCTTCAGTCACGCGTGGATTCCCGACTCGCACATGATCTGGGGCGACACCTACGCGTGCATGGCGCTCGCCGCCGTCAACACGAAGAAGATCAAGCTCGGAACGGGCGTGGCGATCGCCTCGAACCGGATCGCGCCGGTGACGGTTCATTCGATCGCGACGATCAACCAACTCGCACCGGGGCGCGTGATTCTGGGATTCGGCACGGGGCATACGGGGCGGCGCGTGATGGGATTGCCGCCGGTCAAGCAGGCAGAGTTCCGGGAGCAGGTGCGCGTAATCCGCGATCTGCTAAACGACGGCGAAGCGACCTACAACACCGAAGGACTCAGCCGAAAAATTCGGTATCTGCATCGTGATCGCCGCTTCATCAACCTCGACGACAAGATTCCGCTGTACGTGGCGGCCAACGGGCCCAAGACTTTGGCGCTCGCGGGCGAATTTGGCGATGGCGCGATCACGACCGGAGTAACCGACGCTGATCGAGTCGTCGCGGTACGAAAAAGTCTCGAAGCGGGCGCGTCGAGGGCCGGGCGAAGTGCGGACAAGATGCCGGTCGTATCGCTCACTCACCTTTGCGTGCTCAGGCCGGGCGAGAAACTCGACTCGCCGCGCGTGAAGGCGATGACTGGACATTGGGTGATGGCGAGTTTTCATGCGATCGCGGCGGGCTACGCGCGCGCCGGTTATCTGCCCGAAGCGGTCGCCGAGGTCTACAAGGCATACGAGGAGTACGTCGCGAAAATGAAGACGCCAGCGGCCGAGCGCTACCTCGAATTGCATATCGGGCATTGCACTTACGTCGCGCCGCTCGAGCAGAAGTACGTGACTCCCGACACGATCGCGGCGACGACGATGATCGGTTCGAAGGAGGAGCTGGTCGAACGGCTGCGAGCGATGGAGCGCGCCGGTCTGTCGCAGGTGTTCATCAATCCGCCGATGGACGGCTACAACGATTGCATCGACGAAATTTCGCGCGACGTGATCGCGCGGATGTAACTCAGGTTCGCGACTAGCTGGTCGGCGCAACTTCAACCAACGCGATCGGGCCGGCGGCGATCGCAGGAACGTAGTAAGCCTCTGGCGATCCCCACACAGTCGCCGGCCGCGGCCGCGATCCAACCGCGAGCGGATGCTCGAAGACCTGCGCGATGTTCGCGTTGATGCGCAAACAGTTGGGGGCCAGCGGCTCGGCGAGTTTGCCGTCGCGAATCAGGTACGAATCGCCGGTGACGGTGCAGGTGAAATCTCCCGCGCGCTGGCCGTTAATCGGATAGGTGTACCAGATGCGCCCGACGTAGATTCCGTCGCCGACCGCGTGTACCAGTTCGCGGTCGGTGACTCCGCCGCGCGCGCGCATCACGACGTTAGTGCCGGCCGAACCGGGACTCGCGTCGAAGCGCCTGCCTCCACCTTCGCCGACGCGGTAGCCGCTCAGCGGAGGAAAGTCGAGCTTCGCGGGGGCGTTCGGCCCCAGCTTCTCGGCGCGATGCTCGTCGGTAAGCATGCGATGCGTGTCGTAGAAATTCGAGAGCAAGCCGATCAGCTTGCCACCGCGGATCAATTCAACACGGCGCGTGGGAATTCCTTCGCAGGTGATTCGACGGCGAATCGCGCCCGCGCCTAACGCCGGATCGTCGACCAGGCTCAGGCGGGAATCCATCACAGGCGCGCCGAATTTTGCGTGATAGGCCGAACTGGCGGCGTGAAACGCGCCGGTCGTGAGCGATCCCATCACCATGTAGTTGAGAATCTCGGCGATTGGCTGCGGTCCCAGCACTACGCGAAATTCTCCCGCTGCTGGCCGGGCGCCGTGCGAGAGAGCGAGCGCGCGGCGAACGGCGTCGCGGCCGATCACGCGAGCGTCGCGGCGCATCGCAGCCGTGGAATCGCCGAGCGTGGTGGCGGTGCCCTTGGCGTCGAGCGATTCGATGATCGACGTGACGGACGCGTTGAAGTGCGCGCTTTCGTCGGTGCGAACTTCCGCAAAATTCGAATTGAAGATCGCAATTCGATCGCGAATCACCGACACATCGCCACCAATGATCAGGCCGGGATGTTCAACTCGCAGGTTCTCCGGACGTTTCGCGAATGCGGCAAGCGCGCCGTCCAGCACCTCCCACGCGGCGGCCGCAATGGCGCTGTCCCCTACTCTCGCGAGATTGCTTTTTTTGGACGTTGCAGGCTTGCGTCCGAGTGCGACGGCCGGGAAGCCGGAAAAATGCGGATCAACGACGGCGGCGCTGCGCGCTCGGCGGAGCGCGTCACGGATCGAGTCGGAGGTGAAGTCTCCCGCTTCGGATGCGGCGCCGACTTCGTGCGGGTCACGACTCATCGTAATTCGCAACTGAAATCCTTCGGCATGCAGCGACTTGAATTCCTCGAGGCCGCGGCTAGGGATGTCGGAAGTGTATGCCAGGCGTGCAATTCGATGCTCCGAGGTCGCGCAGTAAACCTCGTAGCTCGCGAGGTCGCTCTCGCGCGCGAGAATCCGCGCAGCTTCGCAAATGAACGACTTGAGTTCCGCGAGCGATCGCATCAGTTGCCTGCCAGGCGCGCACGCGATCGCAGTGTCGGCCCGCCGTTGGACATCCGCTTGACCTGCATCGGCTGACCCTTGCCGCAAGTCGGAATCGCGATAAGCCGCAAGTCGTTGCCGACCGCGTCGACATTGGTGAAGAAGCTCTTCGAGTCAGCGATCACACTGCCGGATCGATACAGGCGTCCGACTCGTCCGTGATCAATCTCGTAAACGCGGCGCGCGGAGATGCGAAAATTTTCACGTGACTCAGAGATCGAAGGAATCTGATGGCCGCAGACGTAGTAACCGTGCTCGACGTCGGCGATGATGTTTTCGGGTGGCGTTTCGCCGGGCAGAAAAAACGTGTTGGACATCCTGATCAGCGGCACGTGCCATCCTTCGCTCGCACGCGCCGAGCCGTTGGGCTCCGCCCCGAGCACGGCGGCGGTTGCGCGCGAATTCAGAAACCCGCTGAATATGCCGCGATCGACGTGCATCACGCGACGGCCGCGGGTGCCTTCGTGGTCGTAGCGATAATGGCCGTATCCGTCGAGACTCGGATCCGAGCATGCGGATAGCAGCGACGACGCAACCTGCTTGCCCAATTGGTTGTCGGTGAGCGATCGCAGAAACCAGCTGCGACCTGCGTATGCCGCTTCCATCTTGAGCGCACGATCAGCTTCGCACGGATGGCCGATCACCTCGTGCGAGACGAGCGCATTGAAATGCGGGTCGGTAACCACCACCACTTCGCCGTCGGGCGGTTTGAGGACAGGAGCCGCGGCAAGCTCGCGCGCTTCGGTAGCAAGATTCACGCAGAATTTCGCGAGCGAAGGATTCGGCATCAGCTCGCCGCGCCATCCGTCGCTTAAGCACTCGAGCCCACGTTGCTGGCCAATCGAGTCGTAACTTTCCTGATGGCCGTCACCGATTTGCGCGACAACGTAGCAATCGCCCTGCGAAAACGCATATGCCTGCGAGATGATGGTTCCAGCGGTGTCGATGAAAATCTCACGGCGCAGCTCGGTCATCGCGGCAACGACCTGGAATGCAATCGCATCGCCGAGCGCGGCTACCTCGTGCGACGCGTCCAGCGAAATTTTCTTGAGCTCGTCGGTCGAGAGCGATCGTGGATCGCGATTGAAGGTAGCGTCGACGTCGTCGCGAATTTTTTCGCGCGACGGAATCGGCGCAACGATCAGGCCTTTCGCCGCATAGCCGAGCTGCGCGATGAGTTCGGACTTTTTGCGGGCGCTGAACCGCGCGCGATCGTAAGCCTCGCCCAACCCGCGCCGGAGCTCGGCAACTAATTTCGTCTGACGTCCCGCGAGCGCGCCGATCTCCGCGCCGGTTTGACCGTGACCGACCGGACCCGCCTGGTCCGCGACGTGAACCGAGACAAAATAGGCGGTATTCTCGCTCTCAGAGCCGTCGCGAGGCTCGCCGTTCACCGCCGCGCCGGATCGATTAAAGACCACCTCGAAGCGAAGATCGGCGTACACAACGCCCCGCTTCGATCGTGCGAAGCGCGCGAGGATGCCCTCGCCCTCGCGGCGCAGGTACTCGATCGCTTCGAAAAGATCGCCGCGCCCGATCAAGTGGGCCGCATCTAGATGATGCCCTCGCGCTTCAGTTCTTCGAGCTGGCCTGCGCCGAGGCCGAGCAACTCACCATAGACGTCGGCGTTGTGCTGGCCGAGCAACGGCGCGGCTGTTACGTCGACCGGCGAATCTTCGAGACGCACCGGACATCCCGGCATCGTGAAGTCGCCGCGGTCGGGGTGCTTGATCGTAACGATCATGCCGCGCTCCTTGAGGTGCGGATCGTTCAGCAGCTCGACGCTGTCGAGCACCGCGCCGCACGGAACGCCCGCCTCGCCCAGGATGCGCATCACCTCAAACTTGGTGTGACGCCCGGTCCATTCGTTGATGAGCGCGGTCAGCGCCTCAACATTTTTCGCCCGTTCCCGTCCGACGAAACGTTCGTCGCTCACTATCTCGGGATGGCCGATCACTTCGCAGAGGCTTACGAACATCTCGGGCGAAGTGCACAGGATGTAGCAATAATCGTTGTCGCCGCCGGGCGCGCATTGGTAGATGTCGCCGGGACCTCCGCCGCCGACGCGGTTGCCGCTGCGCGGCGTGGGCTTATGCGTGATGTAGGTGCCCATCATCGGGACCCGCACGAAGTTCAGCACCGCTTCTTGCATCGCGACTTCGACCTTCTGTCCCTTGCCGGTGCGCTCGCGCTGTATGTATGCCGCGAGTACGCCGACCGCCGCATGCATGCCGGTGCCGGTGTCCCCGATTGTAGGTCCCGGCTTCAAGGGCGGCGACCCGGGAAATCCCGTGAGTGCCATCGCGCCGCCGGACGCTTGCGCAATCATGTCGAAGCTTTTGTACTTACTGTACGGCCCGTGCGTGCCGAAGCCTTTGATGGTCAGGTAAATGAGCCGCGGATTTATTTCGCGCAGGCGATCGTAGCCGAGGCCGAGACTCTCGAGCGTGCCCAGCGAGAAATTTTCCGTGAGCATATCGACCTGCTTGACCAGGTCGATGAACATCGCGCGGCCCTTCTCGCTCTTGAGGTTGAGCGTGATGCCGCGTTTGTTGGCGTTTAGCAGAATGAAGTAGTAGGAATCGACGCCCTGCTTTTCGGTCAGCAGCCAGCGGCCCTGCTCGCCCATCTTTGGCGACTCGACTTTGATGACGTCGGCGCCCAGCCACGCAAGCATCTCGGTGCACGAAGTGCCCGCCTCGAACTGCGTCATGTCCAGAACTTTGACCCCAGCCAGAGCTTTTTCCATTGCGATCCTCCTGCCGCTTGCAACTACCTGATCTAGCGCCAGCAGCGGAGCGGCGGCAAGCCTCGCACGCTGCATGGGGTTAAGTCTTCAGCCGCGGTCTGGTAGATCATGATGAACAGGCCATGGCAGACACCGTATTATCGAAGCTCGCAAAAATCCGCGAAGAACTGAACCGGATGTTCCTCGAACGCATCGATCTGATCGATGGCGCAATCGTGGCGATGCTGTCGGCGAATCACGTGCTGATAATCGGGCCGCCGGGGACAGCGAAGTCGATGCTGGCCGACGAACTGTGCCGGCGAATCGAAGGGGCGAATTATTTTCAGTGGCTGCTGACGAAGTTCAGCACGCCGGAGGAAATCTTCGGCGCGGTCAGCCTGAAGGGACTCGAGGAAGACGACTACCGGCGCGTCACGA
>NZ_JBAUYR010000122.1:0-29575 GCF_049584895.1 Binatus sp. (SeqCode) | reverse complement strand
GCCATACACTGCGCTCGAAGAATGGATTGCGGATCGGCTGACGTCGGACGAGCAGGGGCGTATCAGCGAGTTTGCGGTTGGGCCGTTGAACGATGAGGTCGTTGACGAAACGCAGAAAGTTTCGAGCGAGCTCGATAAATGCCGCGCGATCGCCAACGACTATGTCGTTGTGCTCGAGCGGCGCCGACGCGCGCGCGAAGTCGGACGACTTCGCGGGAGTGGAGCCGACGTGTCGGCGGCGCAGGCGGTGATCGCGCTCAGGCGCGAGGGCCGTGGCGCATAAGCGGATGCATCGTATCGTTTTGAGCGAATGTTTGGTCGTTTAGCCCTTAAGTCTGCTGTGCGAACTTGCTACCATGATAAGCGCCTGATGCATTTCAGAGGGCCCATAGCTCAGCCAGGTTCAGAGCTGCCGGCTCATAACCGGCTGGTCCCAGGTTCAAATCCTGGTGGGCCCATACCATTCGTGTCCGCGCCTCTGAGTGCGGGCGCTCTTATGATCCCGAAACAAACACTGAAAAAAGAAACTTTGCGCGCCGCGCACAAGATTAGTGGAGGTACGACTTGCGTGAAGAGATAACCCGGCTGATGGACCTCCAGGTCATCGACCGGCAGCTGCAAGAGTTGGAGCAATCGCTGAGCTCGATTGCCGGGCGCGTCGACCAACTTCGGGTTGAGAACCAGGGCAACCAGGCTGAGCTCGATCGCCTCTCCGAACAAGATAAAGAAATAACCGCGGCCCGCAAAAAGGCCGAGCGTGAACTGGCCGAAGGCGAAGTTCGAATCCGCAACAAGCGGATGCGGCTGACGCTGGTCCGCAATGACAAGGAACTGCAGGCGCTGACCCATGAGATCGAGTCGTTGAAGGAGACCAATCAGCGGCTCGAGACCGAGCTGCTGACCTCGATGGAAGGCGCGGATGTGCGGACGGCGCGAATCAAGGAGCTGACTGAGGCGATCGCGAAGGGCAAGGTCGATCTCACGGCGGCGGAAAAAGAAATCGCGGCGGAAGTCGAGCAGCTCAAGGGTAACATCGCCAAACATCGAAAGGCGCGAGACAAGATCGCCGAGAATATCGATGCCAGCCTGCTGTCGCGCTACCAGATGATTTTCAGTCGTCGCGCGGGCGTCGCGGTTGCGAAGGCTACCGGAGGAACGTGCCAGGGATGCAGGATGCGTCTGCCGCCGCAGCTGTACAACGAGATCCAGAAGCATCTGCAGATCCACTTTTGCCCGAACTGTCAGCGGGTGCTGTATTACGAGGAGCCGGCGGAGAAGGCGAGCTCGTAGGGGTAGGCCCGAGCACCTATCGAATGTGGGCTGACGGAATAGATTCCGTCCTACGTAGGACGAAATTTATTTCGTCGTTCTTCGCCGAAGGCTGTCCAGTGATCCCGATCCCGAGTCAGCGTGAACACTGCAGGCATCGGGATTGATTCCCAGAAATCGTAGCCGACGTTTGGCATGAATGCGTGCAGCGCGAGCGCGATCAGATTGCCGTGGCTCGCGAGGATCACGGCCGGTTGAGTGGCGCGACGCGATCGTGTCGAGCACCCGCACAACTCTCGTCTGCGCAACGCGGCAGGTTTCTCCACCAGGTGGCGCGTAGTCGAAATCTTCCCACGAGCGCTTGAGATGCGCTTGCCAGTCGGGCGATTCAGCAATCGACAGAATCCGCTCGCGGAGGTCGTCGACCGTCGCGATCGCGAGTCCGCAATCGGCTCGATGGTCTGGCGCGCGCGAAGGTAAGGACTCGAGTAGGCGGCGTCGATGCGCCTCGACGTGTGAATCTCGCGCGCAGTTGCTCAGCGTCGCGGATTCCTTTCGCCGTGAGCGGACGCGTGAATTCGGCGAAGCCGTGAGTTCCGGGCGCCACGGGCTCGGCATGTCGTACCAACAGGACCGTCAGCGCGTCGCGATCAGGCACAGTCGATCGTCAACGCGTGAGCACGGAGCGGAAGCGGACTTTGCCGGTTATCATGCGGTCGTAGGCTTGATCCACCTGGTCGATTGGGAATGTTTCGATCATCGCGCGGACGCCGGTGTTGGCGGCGAATTTGAGGGTATCCTCGGAGTCCTTCGAGGTTCCCGACGGCCATCCGATGATCGAGCGTTGTGCGCCGATCAGTTGAAACGAGGAGACGGCGAAGGGCTCCGCGCTCACGCCAACAAGGACCAATTTTCCCTGGACGCCCAAGCCGTCGATCAGCGGGCCGAACGATTTCGCGTCGGGCGCGGTCGCGAGGATCGCAGCGGCGCCACCTTCTTTCGTCAACTCGGCGGCGACGTCCTGCCGGGCGGTGTCGAGGTAGCGCCGCGCGCCGAGCTTCAGCGCCAGCGACTGCTTGTCCTCGCCGCGGCCGATCGCGACTACATCGTAACCAAACTTGGCCGCGAACTGGACGCCCAGATGCCCGAGTCCGCCGATGCCCTGGATGGCGACCAGGTCGCCGGGTCCCGCGCCGCTGTGCCGGAGCGCGTTGAAGGTGGTGATACCAGCGCACATCAACGGCGCCGCCTCCTCGGGGCGCAACGCGTCCGGGATATGCGCGAGCGCCTCGACCGGCGCAATCACGTGTGGGGCGTAGCCGCCGTCGTAGCTGATCCCGGGGATCTTCAGAAAGCGGCAATTAACAAAATCGCCGCGCCGGCACGGATCGCATCGAAAGCAGTTTCCGCCGTGCCATCCGACGCCGACTCGATCGCCCACTTTCCAATCAGCGATACCTTCGCCGACCGCCTCGAGCGTCCCGGCAATTTCGTGTCCGGGTGATCGCGGAAAGGTGACTCCCGGCCACACGCCGTCTTTGGTAAGCGAGTCGCTATGACAGATTCCGCACGCCTTCACCTTGATCCGGACCTGTCCGCGCGCGGGCTCGGCGATTTTCTCGTCAACGAGTTTAAAAGGACCTTTTGGTGTTTCGACTCGAATGGATTTCATGGTTGCTCTCCATAGAAGTTTTCGAGTGGAGCTTCCAGCATTACCCCCGAATCATTCTTGAGTCACGGCAATCATTCTGTTTTTTGTGTCATTCAGAGCGAAGCGAAGAATCCCGGAAAGACTGCCCACTTCCACACTGCTGCCGGGATTCTTCGCCGCGGCGGCTATGAATGACACATACGGCGAGCGGAGTACCGCCCGAAAAGATGCTACTCTCACAGCGCCGGAGTGAGTCGGGCGATCGCTTCACTTAAATGGGAAGAGGAAAGTCCGGGCTCCGCAGGGCAGGATGGCCGCTAACGGCGGCGCGGGGCGACTCGCGGAAAGTGGCACAGAAAATACACCGCCCGAAAGGGTAAGGGTGAAATGGTGGGGTAAGAGCCCACCGGCGCACGAGTGATCGCGCGCGCATGCCAAACCCCATCCGGAGCAAGACCAAATAGGAGGCTGAGCGGCCCGCTCTTAAGGCCTCGGGTATGGTCGCATGAGCCGGCGAGCAATCGACGGCCTAGAGGAATGATCGCCGCCCGCAAGGGCACAGAACCCGGCTTACAGACTCACTCCGGTTCTTTCAGGGTACGTTCAATTTGCGGGCATCGTGCATGCTGCGTGCGGCGGATTCCAGGGGCTTTAGAATTGATGTGCCGGAGGTTAGATAGCTTGCGACTCGGGAGAGGGCGGCTAAGTCGCGGACCCCTGTTTCGATTTCCGGGGCGATTGCGAGCTTCACTCCTTTCGGGAGTTCGTGTGCGAAGGCGGCGACTCGTCTGATGTCGTCGAGGGTGCGGTCGCGATACGCCTCGAAGTGACGGACCAGGCGACCGAAACCGTTGGCGTCGGCGCCGTCTTTCGCGAGCGACGATCGCAACTCAGAAATTTCAGCGAGGTGACTCAGCGGATCGGTTGAATCCGCGACTGCGGACCAGGTGCGCTCATCGAGGAAGCGATTGATTACGATTGCGGAAAGTTTGAGTCCCTCCGCCTCCATCTGGGTGAGCAGTTCGCGCGCTTGCCGGATGCGGTCGGGCTCGGCCGTCGTGACCATCACGAACTTTACCGCCGGCGAATGCAGCAGCGCTTCGGTCTTCTGCAGGCGGTCGATGATACCGTCCATGCTCTCGGCCATCGCGGCGAAAAAGTCGGTGATGGTCGAGAGCACGTTGCTGCCGGCGAAGCGCTCGATCTCGCGCACCACAAATCGCGCTGCGTTGCTGGCGACCTTCATCGCGATCCTGCTGGCGGAGAGTGACGGGGTGAAAAGCCATCGCGCAGTGCGTGAATCGAGCAGGCGAATCAGCCGCGCGGGGGTTTGCAGGAACTCGAAGGAATGCGACGCGGGCGGAGTGTCGACGACTTCAAGCTCGAACGCTCCTGTTTGATGCAGATCGTAAAGGCGCTGGAGCGCGGCGAAAGCTTCGGAGCCGGCGAACTCGGCGGTCAGGCTTTTGTAGAAGGGATTGTCGAAGACTTTGCGACGCGTCGCCGGATCGGCGACGAAGCGCTCGACGATCGCGTCCCACGCGCCCGACACGTCGAGCATCATCGCGGACAACTGGAGATACGGATCGAGTCCGGCGGCCGCGAGCTGCCGCGCCCCGATTCGGGTCGGCTGTCCACCGAGGCGCGCGAGGCCGAGCGCGTCGCGCAGGCGCTTTGACGGATCCACGGTAATCACCGCGGTGTTGAGATTGGCGGATGCGCCCGCCAGCGCGAGCGCGGCGGCAATCGTGGTCTTACCGACGCCGCCGGTGCCGAGCAGAATCGGAATCGAGCCCTTGGTGAGCAGGTCTTTCAAAGCCAGCCCACGATACCAGAATTCCTCCCGCTGCAGTCCTTGTGTCATTCAGAGCGAAGCGAAGAATCCCGGATTTCTGCTGACACCGCACGCAGCCCCCGGGATTCTTCGCCGCAGCGGCTCTGAATGACACAAAGAATCCAGCATGGAAGAGGCAAGAAGCCAGCGCAACTGCCGGCAGACTCTGACTCGGTGAGCGGCGGCTCGCCCAGCGGGCGACCCCTACTTCACGCCGAGCAGATCGACGTCGAAAATCAGCGTGGCGTTCGGTGGGATGACGCCGCCGGCGCCGCTCGCGCCATAGCCGAGGTCCGGCGGAATGATCAGCGTGCGCTTGCCGCCGACATGCATCGTGGCGACGCCTTCGTCCCAGCCCTTGATTACCTGGCCCTGGCCGATCGTGAACGAAAACGGCTGGTTGCGATCGAGCGAGCTGTCGAATTTCTGGCCCTTCTTGCCGTCGACGAACAGCCAGCCGGTGTAATTGACCGTCACGGTCTGGCCGGCCTGCGGGACGGGTCCGGTACCCTTCGTGACGTCGATGATGCGCAAGCCGCTTGGCGTGGTGACCTCGTTGGCGGCAAAGGCGGACCGGATAGCCAGGGGCGCTGCGGCGAGCGCAAGAAGGATCGTGGACAGGAAGAGACTCTTGGACATAGGACCTCGTGATCTGAATGCTAGGATTCTCAACGGTCGGCATCCGCCGTTCCGATGAGGCGAGACAGTAGCATCATCGAGGTCAGTGCGGGAGAGGCTGCCATCCCGGCGCTGCGGCCAGTGCTCCAGCGAATAATGGAAGGCTAGCGAGCTTCCTACAATCCCCCGTCGCACCGAGCTGACAACCGCTGTCATCGCATCGCGCTAAACCTCTGGACAGCTAATCGACGCTGCCGCCTTCGAAGGTTACAATCTTCGGCGGATGGCGTGGAGGTGGATTGATGGAGTCGGAAATCGTTGTGGTCGCGTTGGTTGTTTTGAGCGTCCTCTCGATTGCGGGGATTCTGATCGTACTCCGCAAGCTGCGATCACTTCCTGCAAATGATTCGTTCGCACAATTGGCCGAGCGGCTTGATTCGGTCGCGCGAACTCTCGATGAAAAATTGACGCAGACGCGCACCGACCTCGCCGGACGGCTTCAGCAGGCGCAGGGCGATCTCAGCCTGGCGACCGCCGATCGTTTGTCGAAGGAGTTCGTCAATCTCAACGCGGCGCTGGAACAGCATCTCTCGGCGGGGCGGCAGGAGCAGGCGAATTCGCTCAAGCTGGAGATTTCGGCGCTGACCACACAGACCAAGGAGAGCATCGAGGCGATTCGCGGGGACGTCGGCGAGAAGCTGGCGGCGATCACCAATACCGTGCAGGTCAAGCTGGATCAGAATATCAAGGACGGCTTCGCGCAGTTCGAAAAAGTTCAGAATCATCTCAATGAAGCGCAGGAGCAGTTGAAAAATCTCGGCGTGATTGGCGCGTCGATCAATGACCTGAACAACCTGCTTAAAATGCCTCATCTGCGGGGACGATTTGGCGAGCAGGGGCTCGAGCGGCTGCTCGAGGATTTTCTGCCGCGTCACATGTACGACTTGCAGGCGTCGCCGGGCGGCGAAGGCTCGGGGCGCGTCGATGCGCTGATCAAGTTTCCGGACCGGGTGCTGCCCATCGATGCGAAGTTTCCGCGCGAGCAGGTGCTTGCGCTGTTCGAGACCAACGATCCGCAAGCGCTTGATCAGGCGCGCGTCGAATTCGAGCGGGTGATGAAGGAGCAGGCGAAGCGAATCGCTGGATATATTCGGCCCGAGGCGGGCACGACCGATATGGCGCTGATGTATCTGCCGAGCGAAACGCTCTACATGGAAGCGGTGCTGAACGCGGAGCTGAGCGATTGGCTCAACAAGCGGCGGGTGTATCCGGTTTCGCCGAACACGCTGATCGTGACGCTGCAGTCGATCCAGATGGTTTTCAAAATGTACGAATACGCGAAGGGGCACGAGCGCGCGACCGAGGAATTGAAGAAGGCGCAGAATGCGTTCGGGCATTTCGAGAATCAGTTCGAGACGCTGGGGAAGTCGTTGTCGAAGGCGCAGGACGCGTTCGAAGTCGCGAAGGGGCATCTGACGCGGTATCGCAATCGGGTGACGAATTTGACGGGCGAGCCGGCGCCGGAATTGGAGTTTCCGCCGCCGCCGACGAATTTGAGGGAGATCGCGTAAGGAGCGCTGCGCGATTTCGGAACCGGTACCGGCTTCGCTTACGCGAAGCTGTCCGAGGTCCTTCCTCCCCTCGCGTTGCTCAGGTCGTCAGGATGACACGTCGGGCTCGCATTGCTCGCTCGGAAGGACATCCGAGGCTCGCGTTGCTCGCTTCGTCGGGAGAACAACTATTCTGATTCTTGATCGGACGGGGGCGGTGGCTTCAGTTGGCTGCGCTCTTTGCCCGCGACGATCCATCGCTCGACTTCGTGGCGCTCGCGTTTCAGGAAGCCGGCGATGGCGCGTTTCAGGTCGGGATTCGAGACGTAGTGGATGCTTCGCGTTAATGCCGGGTCGAAGCCGCGCAGCCATTTGTATTCGCCGCCGGCGCCCGGCTCGTAGCGCTGAATGCCGTGCAGGATCGAGTGCTCGATGCCGGCGTAGTAGCATACGTTGAAGTGCAGAAAGCGGAACTCGCGGAAGCATCCCCAGTAACGGCCGTACATCACGTTGGCCTTCGCGAGATTGACGGCGCCGGCGATCAGTTCGCGGCCTGAATACGCGCCGATGAAAACCATGTTGCGCTTGAAGGTCTTGCGGATGAGGTCGAAAAAATCCGGGGTTAGATACTGGCGGCCCCAGTAAAGCTTCTCGATGGTCGAACAGTAGATTCGGTACATGTCGGCGAAGGTCTTGTCGGGAATTTCCTCGCCCGCCGTCACGCGGACGTGGACGCCCTGTTCGTCGAGCGCGGCGCGTTCGTGGCGGACCGCAGTGCGGCGCTTGTGCTTCAGCCGATTCAGGTAGTCGTCGAAGGTCGTGAACCCGGCGTTGTGCCAATGGTACTGATAGCCAAGGCGTTCCATGAAGCCGATCGGCGCGAGCGCGGCGGCCTCGTCGGGCTCGCAGAAGTTCACGTGCACGCTCGAGAGCTTGTTGTCCTCGCAGATCGATGTGAGCGCGAGGCCGAGCAGATTTATGAGGCCCCCGCGATCAGTACCCGGAGCGGTGAGAAATCGACGTCCCGTATGCGGCGTGAACGGCACCCCGACCACAATTTTCGGGAAGTAGCGCAGCCCGGCGCGCTCGGCGGCGTCGGCCCATCCGTGATCGAACACGAACTCGCCCATGCTGTGAGTCTTCAGATAGAGCGGGCATGCGGCGACGATTTGTTTTTTGGGACCCTGGCGAACAATCAGATGATAGGGCGCCCATCCCGTGTCGCGCGCGGCCGAGCCCGAATTCTCCATCGCGCGCAGCCAATCCCATTCGACGAATGGCGAGTCGTCGGGGGCGAGCAATCCGTCCCACGCGTCGCGCGAAATTTTGTCGATTCCCTCGACAATTGCAACATCGAGTCTTGGCGCAGCTTCATTCACGGCAAAGTTCCAATTCCTTCGCGATCAACAGTGAGAGTCAAAATATCAGACTTATCGCAACCGAACCGATTTATCCGGATGCTCTCTAGGCATCGGCGGATTTGTTATTATATTTATCAGACGGGGCGAGGCGCTCCGAGCGAAAGAGGTGTGATGGCGGATTTCGTGCGCAAAATCTCGGCGCGAATCACCGACGGTGACGGCGACGGCCGCTCCGGCGACGGCGACATCGTTACCGAGCGGAAGACCCGCACCAAATCGAAGACCGCCAAGCCGCCGCTCTACAAAGTGATTTTGCTCAACGACGATTACACTCCGATGGAGTTTGTCGTCGAAGTTTTGAAAGCCGTATTTCACAAACCGCATGCGGATGCGACGCGAATCATGCTGCACGTGCATCAGAACGGCATGGGCGTGGCGGGCGTGTATCCATTCGAAGTCGCGGAGACCAAGACCAACACGGTCGAGGAGCTGGCGCGGCAGGCCGAGTATCCGCTGAAATGCGTGATGGAAAAGGAGTGACAGGTAGTAGCATCGATGGCTTCATCGAATAACAACATTATGATCAGTCGCGAATTGCAGGTAACGCTACAACTCGCGATGACCGAGGCCGTCAACCGGCGGCACGAGTTCGTGTGTCTCGAGCATCTGCTGTTTGCGATGCTGCATGACGTGACGACGACCACGATTCTAAAAAGCTGCGGCGCGGATCTGGATGCCCTGCGGCGCAAGCTCGCGCATTACCTCGACGAGCAGGTCGAGCGGATGCCCAAGGGCGAGGAGGTCTCGCCGCGCTACGCGATCGGAGTGCAGCGTGCGCTGCAGCGGGCGGCGTTGCATGTGCAATCGGCGGGACGGCAGGAAATCACCGGCGGCAACGTGCTGGTCGCGATGTTCCACGAAACCGAATCGCCGGCGATTTTCTTTCTGCAAGAGCAGGGCGTCACGCGTTTCGACGTGATCAATTTTATTTCGCATGGTGTGTCGAAAGCGGGGGCCGAAGACGACGAGGACGGCGACGAATCAGACAACAAGGATTCAGTCGAGCGCGACGGGCATGAGCATGAAGGCGGCGACGAAGACGGCGAACGCAAGATGTCGCCGTCGAAAGCGCTCAACACATACGCGATCAATCTTGCGAAGCGCGCGGCGGACGGAAAAATCGATCCTCTGGTCGGCCGCAAGAAAGAACTCGAGCGCGCGGTGCACGTGCTGCTGCGCCGGCGCAAGAACAATCCGGTGTTCGTCGGCGAGGCTGGAGTGGGCAAGACCGCACTGGCCGAGGGACTCGCGCTCGCGATTCACAACAAGGATGTGCCCCAGGCGCTTTTGGGCGTCGAGATATACGCGCTCGACATGGGCGCGCTGCTGGCGGGCACGCGCTTCCGCGGCGACTTCGAGCAGCGGCTGAAGGCCGTCATCAAGGCGGTGGTCGGCGACTCGAAGCGAATTTTGTTTATCGACGAGATACACACGATCGTCGGTGCAGGAGCGGCGTCGGGCGGGACGATGGATGCGTCGAACCTGCTGAAGCCGGCGCTCGCGTCGGGCGATCTGCGATGCATCGGATCGACCACCTACCAGGAATACAAGCGATCGTTCGACAAGGACAAGGCGCTCGCGCGGCGCTTCCAGCGAATCGACGTGGTCGAGCCGACGCAGGACGAGGCGGTGCAGATTCTCAACGGCATCAAGTCGTATTACGAGAAGCATCACAACGTCCGCTACACGAATTCCGCGATCAGATTGTCGGTCGAGTTGTCGGCGCGATACGTCAATGATCGGTTCCTGCCGGACAAGGCTATCGACGTGATGGACGAGGCTGGTGTCGCGGGACATCTTCGCGGCACGGGCACGACCGAGCCAGTGACGGTCGGCACGCGCGACGTCGAGCGGACGATCGCGCGGATGGCGAAGATTCCGGAGCGCACGGTGTCGGCGACCGATCGCGGACGCCTGCAAACGCTCGACGAAGATATGAAGCAGGCGGTATTCGGACAGGACGAGGCGATTAACTCGGTCGCTCGAGCGATCAAGCTCGCGCGCTCAGGCCTGAGCCATCCGGACAAGCCGGTCGGCGCGTTCCTGTTTGCGGGGCCGACGGGCGTTGGCAAGACCGAAGTCGCGCGGCAGCTGGCGAAGGTGATGGGCGTCGAGTTCATCCGCTTCGACATGAGCGAGTACATGGAGCGGCACACGGTGTCGCGCTTGATTGGCGCGCCGCCGGGATATGTCGGCTTCGATCAGGGTGGATTGCTGACAGACTCGATCAACAAGACGCCGCACTGCGTGCTGTTACTCGACGAGATCGAAAAAGCGCATCCCGATTTGTTCAACATCCTGTTGCAAGTGATGGATCACGCGACGCTCACCGACAACAACGGGCGCAAGGCGGATTTCCGCAACGTGATCCTGGTGATGACGACCAACGCCGGCGCGCAGGAACTGTCGCGTGCAATGATCGGATTCCATGGCGGATTGGGGCAGGGTGATTCGAAGAACGTGCTCGAGCGGATGTTCTCGCCGGAATTCAGAAACCGCCTGTCGGCGACGATCCACTTTGAGCCGCTCAGTCCGGAGACGATGGTGCGCGTGGTCGACAAGTTCATCGCGGAGTTGCAAGAGCGCCTCGACAAGCAAAAGGTCACGCTGACGGTGACGCCGGCGGCGAAAAAATGGCTCGCGGAACACGGTCACGATCCCCGCTTCGGCGCACGTCCGCTGGGAAGGTTGATCGAAAACGAGATCGCGCGCGAGCTCGCGGATCAGGTGCTGTTCGGCAAGCTGACCAAAGGCGGCAAGGCGACCGCAGACCTCGACGGCGACAAGCTGGCGTTCTCATACGAGCCGAATCAGGCGCGGCAACCAGCGCCGGTCGCATGAGCTAGCGGCTGCGACCAATTCACGAAGTTAGCAAGGGAGGCAATATGCGAAACGGTTTGTATAGGGTTCATTTCCAGACTCCGCGCGGAGGCGGTGCCGGGGTGGTCGCGCTCCAAGACGGCAAGATCAGCGGTGGCGACTCGCGCATATACTACACGGGGACTTACTCAGAGAGCGGTGTCCAATTCACAGCTCAAGTAAAGACCGATGCTCACACGCCTACACCCGGTATGGTTTCAGTGTTTGGCGTAGATCGCGTAAACATTACTCTCAAAGGAACATCTACAGGTGATTCAGCGCAATTGACCGGGACTGCCGCTGAAGCGCCCGGGCTCAGTTTTCAAGCGACACTGACGAGGATCGCAGACTAGGCTGGGAGGTTTCCTGAAAACTGGTTTCGAACCGTACGGATCAGACTATTCTGAAGGTTTGACTAAGTCAGAATGACAAGCTCCCGCCGTGTTTCTAAAACTTAGGCCATCAATCTAAAACCAGTCGCGTAACGTAAGCCTAAGCCGGACAACCTCATCTGGAGCCATCGAAGAGCAATGAGCAATCGGTGCTCGAAGAGTATTCAGACTGGACATGATCTTGTTGAAGGCGCCCTGGCTGTTGAACGTATCACTGAACACTTGCCAGTTACTTCGTACGATCTCGCCTAATTCTCCAAAAGTCGTGTAGTCCAAAGCGTCAGTTGATAGCGTCGTGACGCCAGAATCTAGCTCGCGTTTCATATTTGCGGCTGCGTTCTGCTTGACTGCGCTCGGAACGATTTCTGGCGAGGTCTTATTCCACCAGTCAACGCCGTGCGAAGCTTCCAACGTCGTCTTGATGAGTTCACGCGTCGACAACTCGAGGCAGTAGAATACCTCGTAGTGCTCCGCCATCTGTGAAGCCTCACTTCGGACCTTATCCTCGAACTGTGGAAAGTACTCTCCATCCTTGTCGTCAGCGCTTTCAATCGGCCGACCCAAATCTACAGAAAATTGTTTTTCTACGGCGTCCAGAGCACCCTCAATCATGAGACTTGTCATGCCGAAGAGGCGAATGGCATCTAGACATTTCATTTTCTGAGCAGATTCTCTCGCAAGCTTTTAAATATAGCGTTGAATATCTTTATGTCATCGCTCTTCGGTAGATTTAAGTAGATGGTATACGAGAGATTCAATTGCGATACTTCGTCATTCTGTCGATCACCGTTCGATTGATCAGCATCGTCCGAATCGTCTTGATCCTTACCTGATTCAGTCACTGGCTCGCTTTCGAAGTCTGCCAAAGACCTAAGGGCCTCGAAGCTACTCGTAACTGACCTTAGGGTTGCGTTTCCTTTGTCTACCCCAGTGACCTCCATCAAAAGTCCTTCAAGTTGAGTGCGGTCTAGCTTGTACGCATATTCGTTTCGATCGAATAGAGCAGAATATCCTTTGCGGATCGCTTCCGCCATTGCCGCTTTCGAATTGCTCGGATTCCTGAACTGCTTGTACAGATCGGTGGGAACACCGTCGCCGTTAAGCAAGCCGAGTCTCTTCGCGAACGGTATGAAAGGCCTGTAGCTTCCACCTTTAAAACCGAGATTAGTCGACAAAAAGTCTAGTGTGAATCTCGGTGGTGTCTTGGCTTCCGTAATTTTGGTTAGTATTTTCTTAATGCTCCCGTACGCATTCATGAACGGCGGAAAGTCTGCCATCTTTTACCCCTTTTGCTGGCGATCCAGGAGATATTAGTGAGACAGGTACAAGCGTGCAATCGGGCTAATTGCGAATCGACACTTGCTAACCCGCCAAGTTTGCCAGAATTGTCTGGTCGAGTAGTTAGTTCAATGCCATACCCGCGGCGGTGAGGCGATCCTCAAGCACCGGAATTCGGTCGTGGCCCCAGAAGGGTTCGTCTTCGAAGATGAAGAGCGGGACGCCAAAGACGTGATCGTTCGCGGCTTCGTCCTGGGCGCGTTGGTAGGCGAGGGCGCCTTTACCTGAGAGATACTCGCGATAGTCGTCGGCGGACATGCCGAGTTCTGCGATCACGTTTGCGACTGCGTCGGGATCGTCGGCTTCGAGTTCGCGCTTGAAGAACATCTCGTACACTCGACGGCTGTAGTCGAGCAGGCGGCCGTGATGTTGCGCGAACAGGCCGCCAATCAGTGCTGGTGTCGTATCGTAAACCTTCAGCGGTCCACGAATTACAAGGCCGCGCGGCTTGGCCCATCGGCGGGCGTCGAGGTACGAGTATCGCGCCTTGTATTCAGAATACTGGCTGCGCTCACCTTTGCCTTTGATTCGAAGCTGGAACGGAATCCATCGGAGGCGAATCCGAAATCGCTGTTCGAGGGCGAACGCGGGATCGAAAGCGAGGTAGGCGAACGGACTCTTGTAGTCCGAGTACATCTTCACCTCCTTCGCTTCGTTCGCTGGCATCAAGGACTGCCCATCAGATCGATTGGCTTTTGCAGCACGGTAGGATGCACGAATTCGGCGCCACCGGTCTCGGGATGATCGATGTTGTAGTGCAGCCCGCGCGACTCGCGACGGTTCATCGCCGAGCGCACGACCAATTCGGCGACCTTCGCGAGGTTGCGCAACTCGATCGTGTCGGCGTCCAGCAGATGGTCCCAGTAGTAGCTGTGAATCTCGTCCTTGACCATCAGGATTCGCCTCAGCGCGCGCTCGAGGCGCCGGTCGCTGCGCACGATGCCGACGTAGTTCCACATCAGCCGGCGAATCTCGTCCCAGCTCTGCGTGATCATCACGCGCTCCTCACTGCGAATCGCGCGCCCGGGATCCCATTCGGGAAACTCGGGCGGAGCGCCGCCTCCCGAAGCGACTATTTTACGCGCCGAGTTGAATCCTCGACGGCCCATCACCGCGGCCTCGAGCAGCGAGTTCGACGCGAGCCGATTCGCGCCATGCAGCCCGGTCATCGCAACTTCACCGGCCGCGTACAGGCGCGGAATCGAGGTGCGTCCGTCGAGGTCGGTCTCGACACCGCCGCACATATAATGAGCGGCCGGCACCACCGGAATCGGCCCCGCGGTCAGGTCATAGCCAAAGCTCAAGCATCGCTTGAAGATATTCGGAAAGCGCCGTTTGATGAAATCTGCTTCGCGATGGCTCAGATCGAGGTACACGAAGTCGAGCCCGTGACGCTTCATCTCGGAATCGATCGCGCGCGCAACCACGTCGCGCGGCGCCAGCTCTGCGTCGGGATGATAGCGCTTCATGAACGCGGTGCCGTCCGGCAATTTCAGAATCGCGCCCTCGCCCCGCAGCGCCTCTGAAATGAGAAAAGACTTTGCAGCGGGGTGATATAGGCAGGTTGGATGAAATTGGTAGAACTCGAGGTTCGCGACCGACGCGCCCGCCCGATACGCCATCGCGACGCCGTCGCCCGACGCGATGTCGGGATTGGTCGTATAGAGATAGACCTTGCCGGCGCCGCCCGTCGCGAGCATCGTGGCGCGCGAAATCACTTTGCGGATTTCATGAGTGTTGCGATCGAGCGCATAGACGCCCCAACATGCGCCGGGCTTGCCCGCGCTCGGAGTCTCAACCAGCAAGTTGATCGCGACGTGATTTTCCAGCGTGCGGATGTTAGGCCGCGCGGCCGCGGCCTCGGTCAGCGCGCGCATTATCTCGCGGCCGGTCAGGTCCTGCGCGTGAAGCACGCGGCGATGGCTATGCCCCCCTTCCTGGCCGAGGTCGTATTCGAGTTCGTTGTCATCGGGGCCGCCAGCTTCGACGCGCGTGAAGCGGGTGCCGAGGCGAATCAGTTCGCGCACCGCCTCGGGACCTTCGCGGACGATGGTCTCGACCGCGGCGCGATCGCACAGGCCCGCGCCCGCGCGCAACGTATCCTCTATATGCGATTCGAATGAGTCGTCGACGCTCCACACGCTCGCGATTCCGCCCTGCGCGTACGCGGTGTTGGCCTCGGTGCTGCCGGCCTTGGTCAGAACGGTGACGGTGCCGACTTCGGACGCCTTGATCGCGAAGGTCAGGCCCGCGATGCCGCCGCCGATTACCAGAAAGTCGCTGAACAGTTGCGCGTTATGCCTCATCAGGTGGCCTCAGTCTTTTTTCACTGCCCGCGGTAGAATCGCGAAGCGAGCGTTGTGTCAATTTGACGCTACTCGGTCTGCGCTCGGCCAGTCAAGGCGAATCGAGCGGCTGCGATTTGCCCCCTCTGGCCGATTCCAATATTCTTGAGGCGCGGATCGAAACGAAACGCGCCTGAGATTCGTCTAGAGGCTGAGGGTCAAAGCTCGTGCCGATGACACCGCCAAATATGGTCACGATGTTGCGGATCGCGACCGCGCCGTTCCTGGTTTGGATCCTGATGCACACGAGCCCGAGCGCATCGTGGCTCGCGGCGGGTGTGTTCTTCATCGCGACCATCAGCGATTTCTTCGACGGCTACCTCGCGCGCAGCTACGACTACGTCACCACGCTCGGCAAATTTCTCGATCCGATGGCCGACAAATTGGTCGTCACCACCGCGCTGATCATGCTCGCAGGGATGGCGCGCACGCCGCACGTGCCGGCCTGGATGGTGGTGGTGCTGGTGACGCGCGAAATTATGGTGACCGGGCTGCGTGCGGTCGCGGCGGCCGAGGGGCTGATCGTCGGCGCCGAAGAGCTCGGCAAATATAAGATGACGCTGCAGGCGATCGCGATTCACGGCCTGCTGATTCATTACACGTACCTGCACGTCGATTTCTTTGCGGCCGGGATGTTTATCCTGTGGCTCGCGATGGCGGTGAGCGTGTGGTCGGGCATCGATTACTACGTGCGCGTGGTCAAGGCGCTTCAGCCGAAGCCAATCGCGGCGACCGGCAAGCGCGCGGTGGTTTGACAGCGGTGCTCGCGCCGGATAATCAGATGAATTCGATCTACCGTGTGGGAGAGCGGGTGTAGCTCAGTTGGTAGAGCGCGTGCTTGCCAAGCACGAGGTCGTCGGTTCGAAACCGATCACCCGCTCCATGTAGGTTCTCGCTAAATTCTGATCGAATGAGCTCTCCCGCAACGTCCTCTTAGCGGCTAGTAAAGGAACACGCTAGTTTCTTGCGGCGCCGTCAGAGGAGTGGGTTCGCCTGTGGGTTGGCTCGCGACAGGCGAAGAAAAATGTTGGGCGAAGAAAATCTCAAGTTGGAAGCGGGGTCGCTAGAGTCGCCGAAAATGCCAACTTTGCTCTATCGCTACACGAAGCTTGAGTATCTCGAGTTGATTCTAAAGGGCCGCGGACTCTTCTTTCCCAAACTCTCGTCTTTCAACGATCCATTCGACGCAAATATTTTCCTAAGCTTCAGAGCGACAAAGGCTGAACGCCGGAAATTCTACGACGCGATGCTCAAATCCTCTGGAATGAGCCGGGCCGAGCGAAAGCAAAGGCTCAGAAAAACCAAGGACCAGGTAGACGGCGATCTCCTCGAGGAAGCTCACGCAAAGACGATCCGAGAAACCCGCGCCGGGTGTGGTGTCCTATGTCTCGCGGAAAGCCAAAGCGACATTTTGATGTGGTCTCACTATGGCGACCGGCATACCGGCGTCTGCCTCATATTCGATACCGGAAATGACTTCTTCCATCAGGCGCGTAGAGTCGTCTACCAGAGGGATTATCCAGTCATCAGCTTCCGTTGGTTTTCAGAAAAAATGACCGATGCGCTGGGCGTCAACGGCGATGCAAAAAAAAGTGCCGCGCAGTTCGCCATAGATTCCGCCTTGTTCCTGACGAAGGCAGAGCATTGGAAATACGAAGCGGAGTGGAGGATTGCTCAGAAATTCCCTCGTCCACTAAGAAATCGCGAAAACGGGATATTCTTCCCATTTCCCGCGCATAGTCTCGTTGGCGTTGTGATCGGTGCAAACGCTGACGAAGCGTCCGTTGCGACGGTTCGGAACTGGATCGATGCAGGGCCTTTAAGGCCGCAACTGCTTAGAGCTCGAGTGAGTAAAACAAAATTCGCTCTCGATATCTCCGAACAAGGCTGACCTAGCGGACGACCTCTGCGGAAAAGGAACGCACAATCACATCGGAGGATTTCCCAGTGCGGCGGGGCCGCTGGGGGTTGTTTTCGAGTCCGAGCGGCTTAGCCATCGCACCGAGAAGTAGGCGCCGAAGCCAGGAGCCGGTTGCGGCGAAGATCACGTAGATCGAGTTGCCGATGTTGCTGATCACCTCGAAGGCCGACAGCAGGTACCATAGCGCGCTCCACGTCGCTGCTCGCCTGCGCGCAAGGCACGATGTAGGTCGTCCGTTCGAAACCGATCACCAAGGCTCATAGTTGCAATCGGGGGGAATCGGGATTAGACGGAAATCCTGTCGTTCGTAATCTGTCAGATAACGGGAGGGAATTTCGATGAAGCGGATCGCACTTTTCGCGGTGGCTGTCGTGCTCCTGCTGGCGTGGAATGCGTCGGTGTTCTCGGATCCCGGGTCGCAGCCTCGCGAGCCGCATCCGCAGCCTTCTCCGGCGGTGCTCGGGACCACGTTGCCCGCGGATTTTCCGGTGATCATCAATCCTTACCTTGGCGTTCCAGTTATCGGATTTGGAGCGAGCGGCGGCCAGAGGCGTCCCTTCGAGGGGCGTCCCTTCGACCGTGTTCCCGTCATCTTTCTGCATGGGAATAACGACACGCCGTTCCCGACCTCATGCAATCCGTTCGGGTATACCTACAATCTCGCCCAATATTTTCTCAACAACGGATACGCGCCGAGCCAGTTGTGGGGTCTGGGATACCAGGGAGATCAATGCGACCTCATCGCCAATCCGAGCTACAAATCAGGAGTTGCTCACAGTACGGCCGCGGCGGTTCCGTTGTTGCGCGCGTTCGTGCGCGATGTGATGGCATACACGGGAGCGCGGCAGGTGGATATCGTTGCGCACAGCCTCGGCGTGACGGTCGCGCGCGAGTGGATGTTCCAGGACAACGCGTACCATACGGTGCGGTCGCTGGTGGCTATCGAAGGGCCTAATCACGGCATCATCGACTGCTCGCCTGATCCGGCCAACTATTTTCAGCTCCCGGCCAATGGCGGATTTATTCCGACCAGCGCGATTTGCGACGAATATGGAAACGAAGAGACCCAGCTTCTCACGACGCTCAACGCGGGTGGTGAAACGCCGGGACCTACCAGGTATCTAGTGCTCCGCAACGTCTATCGAGCGTCGCCGGAGAGCGGTGATTTCGTATATCTGTCGGCACAGGATGGATTCTTTCCCGCGGTGCCCGCCGAAGACAGCACCGGCGCGCCCCACGATTTCTCCGACAGTGCGCTCCTGGCCGGTGCTCCGCACACGGACTTCGTTGGACAGGGGCAATTCGACACTATACTGGGGACGTCGCATCTCGGGATCCTGAATTCGCCGGATGCGTGGAGCGCGGCGTTCCAGTTCCTCAACAATTAGAGTTCCTTCGCAGCCGGGGACGCCAGCTGGCGGCCCTCATAGCGAACAACCGCCGATTCTTCGCTCCTAAACGACCGGACCGGCGGCTCGATCAGCAGGAAGCCCCACTTGAGTCGAAGGTAAAGTGGAAGCTGCCATGGTCCGTCTCCCCGCCGCAACTGTAGTGATAAGTGCCGACAAGATCGCTCGACGGCATGCCTCCGCTGAAGCGAACGTTGCACTTCTTGCCGTGGTAGCTCACATGTATTCCCCTGTGATTTGTGGTCGAAGTGTGATATAACTCCTTGTAGCAGGTGAATACAAATGAAAGCCAGTAGATTGATTACCCTGGCGATGTTTGCAGCTGTAACCCTTGCAGTCGCAGGCCCCGTATACGCTGGAAGCGGAAAGGGCGCGGGCCACGCAAGCGCCGCTCGTTCCGCGGGCAGCGTCGGCGGCGCTCGCGCTGAGATGGGACACCAGTCGTCATTCAGAGGCCGCAATCGCCGATTCCTCAGCCAGAGTTTTGCTTCATTCGGGTACGGCGGCTACGGGTACGGCAATCAGGTTTATCTGAATCCCGATGAAGCCGACTGGGGCGAGCAGTGGCAGTCGTTGCGCGAAGACAACGATGGCCCGTACGCGAAATCGACCTTCGAGGGAAACCCGCAGGGCGAGGCTCGCATGTGGGTATTCTCGGAAGACGAGGCTCCGGCAAAGCCCAGCAAGTAGCGCTCGCGATTCGACGCGAATTTAGCTGAGGCCCTTCTATGCCGGCGGATTTCCTACCGCGGCAGGGCCGCCAGGTGTTGTCCTCGCGTCCGATCGATCCAGCCAGCGCACTGAGAAGTAGGCGCCGATCCATGAGCCGCCCGCGGCAAAGATTACGTAGATCGAGTTGCCGGTGTAGCTGATTACGGCGAAGGCCGACAGCAGGTACCATAGCGCGCTCCACGACGCTGCCCGCGACGGGCGGCGCGCGGTTACTGCTGCGTTGAACATGACGTACACGGCGTCGGTTGCAGCCGTCGACGCCATGACGCCCGCTGCGATCAGTGGATTCAGGTTAAGCGTCATCGGCTCCTCCATCGGGGAAAGCTTGTCTAACTCTTCGACGCCTCGGCGGCTTTGAAGCGGGCGCTGGCGAGCGTGAAGATGTTCGAGTTACCGGTCTGCCACGTGAGCGTCAGCTTGCACGCGCGAATTTTCCATCCCGCGGCCGTGCGCACCAATCGATTCGTATAGTAGCCGAACATGGTTTGCATGCTGTCGCCTGACTCGTTGGGCAGATAGTGGCGTGCCTGCACGTATGCGATGCAGGTCGCGTCGTCGCCGGCAATCGTGATCACGTGATTGGTGATCATGTGCTGCGTCGCCTTGAGTCCGCTGAGCGAGCGACGCGCCGCCTCGGTCCATCGGTCGGCGCTGACTTTGCGCGGATCGCCGCCGAAGACCGAGGTGAAGTCGGTCTCGATTTCATCGGTGAAGCAGGAGCGGAACAGCGGCCAGTCGCGTGAATCCAATCCGGTGGCGTAGCGCAATTGCACGTCGCTGATTTCAGCGCGGTCGATCAGTGATTGAAGCTTGGCGTCTTCCATGATGACGGTCTCCCTCGGAACGGTCACTGCGGAAAATCTGGAGTTTCAAATCCTGCCTCTACCAACAAACCGCAGGCAGTGCGAGAATTTTTGAAGCACCGCAATTCGAGGTTTAGGGTCTTCTCCATGTCAGAACCCCTCTCAGACCAGCAGCTTTCACTTATCGACGCGTACTGGCGCGCGTCCAACTACCTGACCGTCGGCCAAATCTACCTGATGGCGAATCCGCTTTTGCGCGAGCCACTGCGTGCTGAGCACATCAAGCCGCGCCTGCTCGGCCATTGGGGGACTTCGCCGGGGCAGAATTTTGTCTACGTGCATCTCAACCGGCTGATTCGCGAGAACGACGCCGACGTTATTTATATTTCCGGTCCCGGCCACGGCGGTCCGTCGGTCATGTCGCATACTTATCTCGAGGGCACGTACTCCGAGATCTATCCGCGAATTTCCGAGGACACCGAGGGCATGCGGCTGCTGTTTCGCCAGTTCTCGTCACCGGGCGGCGTGCCGAGTCATGCGGGCCCGCACGTTCCCGGATCGATCAACGAAGGCGGCGAGCTGGGCTACTCGCTGGTGCATGCGTTCGGCGCGGCGTTCGATAATCCCGAGCTGATCGTCGCGTGCGTGATTGGCGACGGTGAGGCGGAGACTGGGCCGCTCGAAGGCGGATGGAAGGGGGTAAAGTTTCTCAACCCGGTGCGCGACGGCGCGGTCCTGCCGATTCTCCATCTCAACGGTTACAAAATTTCAGGTCCCACCGTGTTCGGCCGCGACGACGACGAAGACATCCGCGTGCTGCTCGAAGGCCACGGCTACGAGGTCCACTTTGTCACGGGCGACGATCCCACGTGGATGCATCGTGAGTTCGCGGCGACGCTCGACAAATGCTACGCGACGATTCGCGCGATCCAGACCGACGCGCGCGCTCATGGGCTCCGGAAGCGGCCGATATGGCCAGCGATCGTTCTGCGAACGCCCAAAGGATGGACCGGGCCGAAAGTCGTCGACGGCGTGCAGATCGAGGGAACGTTCCGCGCGCATCAGGTGCCCCTCGACAAAGTGAAAGAGAATCCCGAGCATCTGAAATTGCTCGAACAGTGGATGCGCAGTTACCGGCCCGACGAGTTGTTCGACCAGCGCGGAGCGTTGAAGCCGGAGATCAAAGCGATGGCGCCGAAAGGAACGCGCAGGATGGGCGCGAATCCGCACGCCAACGGGGGACTCCTGACCGTCGCGCTCGACATCCCGTCGTTCACCGATTACAAAGTTGCGCTCGAACAACCCGGCAGCGTCAAGGTCGAGTCGACGCGCCCCTTCGGCAAGATGATGCGCGATATCTTCACGCGCAATGCGAAGCAGCAAAACTTTCGTCTGTTCTGCCCCGACGAGACCAACTCGAATCGCCTCGGCGACGTGTTCGAGGTCGAGAATCGATGCCTGGTGAGTCGCGTCGAAAGCTACGACGATCACGTCTCGCCGGACGGGCGCGTGATGGAAGTGCTCAGCGAGCATTGCCACCAGGGCTGGCTCGAGGGCTACACGCTGACGGGGCGCCACGGCGTTTTCGCGTCGTACGAGGCGTTCGCGATGATCGTCGATTCGATGGCGGCGCAGCATGCGAAGTGGCTGCAGACCTGCAAGACCGAGCTGCCTTGGCGGCATCCGGTGCCGTCGCTCAATTACCTGCTCACCTCGACTTGCTGGCGCAACGATCACAACGTCTTCAGCCATCAGGGGCCCGGCTTCATCGACACGCTGCTGACCAAACGCGGCATCGTGTCGCGAATCTACCTGCCGCCCGACGCGAACTGTTTGCTGTCGGTCGCTGACCATTGCTTGCGCAGCCGCGACTACATCAACCTGATCGTGATCGACAAGCAGATGCATCCGGTGTGGCTCGATATCGACGCTGCTCGCGAGCATTGTTCGCGCGGCGCCTCGGTTTGGAAGTGGGCTGGCAACGAAGGCGGAAGTGAGCCCGATCTGGTGCTCGCATGCGCCGGCGACGTGATGACCGAAGAGGCGATCGCGGCGGCGTGGCTGTTTCGCAAGTACCTGCCCGAGATGAAAATCCGAGTCGTGAACGTCGTCGATCTGATGACGCTGTTTCCGCCCGACCGCCATCCGCACGGCATGAGCGAGGATTATTTTCTCGAATTGTTCACGCGCGACAAAGACGTCGTCTTCGCGTTTCATGGTTACCCCGGCGAAGTTCATCAGCTCCTGCACGGCCGCCCGAATCCTGATCGATTTCACGTGCGCGGCTACGTCGAGGAGGGCACCACGACCACGCCATTCGACATGCTGGTGCTGAACCAGGCGAGCCGCTATCACCTGTGCATCGAGGGTCTGCGGCGCGCGCCGCGTTACCAGGAACGCGCGCGCGAGCTGATCAAGATGACCGAGGACGCGCTCGATGCGCATCGCAAGTACGTGGTCGAGCATCTCGAAGACATGCCCGCGATTCGCAACTGGAAATGGACGCCGGATTAACCTGATGAATGTAAGCCCACTCGCCGGAAAACCTGTCGATCAATCGCAGCTCCTCGACGTGCCGCGACTGATCACCGCCTACTACAGCCTCCAACCCGACGCGGACAATCCCGCGCAGCGCGTCTCGTTCGGAACGTCGGGGCATCGCGGGTCCGCATTCGATGTGGCGTTCAACGAGGCGCACATCCTCGCAATCAGCCAGGCGATTTGCCTCTATCGCAAGAGCCAGAACATCAGCGGTCCGCTCTACCTCGGGATGGACACGCACGCGCTCTCGGTGCCGGCATTCGCCAGTGCGCTAGAGGTGCTGGCTGCCAATGGCGTCGAGACGATGGTGGACAGCGCGGGCGGCTACACGCCGACGCCGGCGATATCGCATGCGATTCTGACCTACAATCGCGGCCGCAAAAGCGGACTGGCCGACGGGATCGTGATCACGCCGTCGCACAATCCGCCGCCTGACGGCGGCTTCAAATACAATCCTCCCAATGGCGGCCCGGCCGACACCGCGGTCACCGACTGGATTCAGAACACGGCCAACGATTTTCTTAAGGCCAAGCTCGCAGGCGTACAGCGCGTTCCGTATGCGCGGGCGCTGACCTCCGCGACGCTTCACAAGCACGACTACATAAGCGCTTACGTCGGCGACCTGGGCAACGTCGTGGACATGGAATCGATCCGCAGCGCTGGAGTGCGAGTCGGAATCGATCCGCTGGGCGGCGCCGCGGTGCACTACTGGCCCGCGGTGATCGAAAAATACGGAATCAAGGCGACGGTGGTCAGCGAGGTCGTCGATCCGACGTTTCGGTTCATGACCGCCGACTGGGACGGCAAAATCAGGATGGACTGCTCCTCGCCGTACGCGATGGTGCGACTACTCGCGATGCGCGATCGCTTCGACGTTGCCTTTGCCAATGACACCGACGCCGACCGCCACGGAATCGTGACTCGCTCGAGCGGTTTGATGAATCCGAACCACTACCTGGCGGCCGCAATCTCGTACCTGTTTCGCAATCGTCCGCGATGGCGCAAAGACGCCGCCGTCGGCAAGACCGTGGTGAGCAGCAGCATGATCGATCGCGTCGCGGCCAGCCTCGATCGCAAGTTGATCGAGACTCCGGTCGGCTTCAAGTGGTTCGTGGACGGACTGATCGACGGTTCCGTGGGATTCTGCGGCGAGGAAAGTGCGGGCGCATCGTTTCTGCGCCTCGACGGAACCGTGTGGACGACAGACAAGGACGGACTCATCCTCGGCCTGCTGGCGGCCGAGATTACCGCGCGCGCAGGTCGCGACCCGGGTGCATTGTACAACGACCTGACGCGCGAGTTCGGCGCGCCAGCCTACGAGCGAATCGATGCGCCCGCGACGCTCGCGCAAAAGGAAATTCTGAAGAAGCTCACCCCGGAGAAGCTCGACGCGCACGAACTCGCGGGCGAGAAAATCCTAAAGGCGCTGACGGTCGCGCCCGGCAACGGAGCGGCTATCGGCGGAATCAAGGTGATCGCGGAGAGCGGATGGTTCGCGGCGCGCCCGTCGGGCACCGAAGAGGTTTACAAGATATACGCCGAGAGCTTTCGCGGCGTCGATCATCTGCATCAGATTCAGGCTGAGGCGCAGGAGCTGATCGCGCGAGTCTTCAAGCAGGCCGAAACTGGCAAGGTCTAAGGAATCAGCTTGCCAGCTCGCCACACTATACTTTGCATCAACGTCGGATCGTCGTCGTGCAAGTTTGCGCTGTATTCGGTCTCCGGCCGCGCGGAAACCCTCATCGCTGAAGGCGCCGCAGATCGAATCGGATCTAGCGGCGGCAAAATCCGCATTCACGACGCCAACGGCCGCTCGCTCGCCGAATCCGATCGTGAACTCGCGCGTCCGCAAGTTGCCGTCGAAGCGCTGTTCGACGAATTCGAGCGCTTGAACCTGCCGCACCTCGACGCGGTCGGCCATCGCATCGTGCACGGAGGGCCGCATCATGTCGCCCCCGAAATCGTCACGCCGGCGCTGATCGACGATTTAAAGGCCCTGATCCCTTTCGCGCCGCTGCACATGCCAGGCGGTATCGAAGGTATCGAAGCGGTTGCCGCACGTTATCCGAAACTTCCGCAGGTCACGTGCTTCGACACCGCGTTCCATCGCGGAATGCCCGAGCGTGCCGAGCGCTTTCCACTGCCGCGCGATCTCTGGGACGCCGGGATACGCCGCTACGGCTTTCACGGGATTTCTTATGAGTACATCTTGCGCACTCTGGGAGCCGACGTCCCGCCGCGCCTGATAATCGCGCATCTGGGCAACGGCGCGAGCATGGCGGCCGTGCTGAACGGACATCCTCATGACACCACGATGGGATTCACGCCGGCGGGCGGCTTCATGATGGGCACGCGGCCGGGCGATCTCGATCCCGGTGTGATTGTTTACCTGCTCGAGCAGAAGCACTTCCACGCCAAGCGTCTCGCTGAACTCGTGAATCTGAAATCCGGTCTGCTCGGAGTCTCGGGCATCAGTTCCGACGTGAAGACGTTGCTCGACGCGCGGTCGGCGAACGCCGATGCGGCGATGGCGATCGAGATGTTCTGCTATCAGATCAGAAAATCAGTCGGCGCATTGGCAGCCGCGCTCGGTGGTTTGGATATGCTCATTTTCACCGGCGGGATCGGCGAGCATGCCGCCGCAGTCCGTGCTGAAGTTTGCGAAGGGCTCGGGTATCTCGGGCTCGCGATCGATCCGCGCCGCAACGAGTCGAACCAAGACACGATCAGCTCACCCGGCAGCAAATGCCGAGTGCGGGTCATCCCGACCAATGAGAATTTGATGGTCGCTCGACATACGGCTCGACTGGTATTTGAATAGAGAGTCTTTTTCGACAGCACAACTTGAGAACTTTCTGAAGAGGGCAGCGCGATGAAGCTTTACTACGCACCCCAGACCAGGGCAATCAGGCCACTTATCATGCTCGAGGAACTGGCAGTGCCCTACGAGATAGTGCTGATCGATTTCAAAGGCGGCGAGCACAAGAGCGTCGAGTATCGAAAGATTCATCCACACGGACAACTGCCCGCACTGCAGGACGGCACGCTCACGATGTTCGAGTCGGCCGCCATTTGCGCGTACCTCGCCGACAAATTTCCCGACAAGCGGATGGCGCCGGCGCTCGGCACTATCGAGCGCGGGATGTATTACCAGTGGATGTTCTACTCGATGGCCGCGCTCGAGGGATTCGCGCTCGACCGCGAGCGGATGAAGGACTGTTTCCTGGTGCTCGATCGCGTTCTGAGCGGACGCGAGTACCTCGTAGGCGACAAGATGACGGCGGCGGACGTGATGATCGGATCGGGAGTGGTCTGGCTCGACGCGCGGCACCAT
Organism: Binatus sp. (SeqCode); assembly: GCF_049584895.1. Classification (GTDB taxonomy): domain Bacteria; phylum Desulfobacterota; class Binatia; order Binatales; family Binataceae; genus Binatus. The sequence continues at coordinate 3,558 of NZ_JBAUYR010000122.1, read as the reverse complement.
CTGCTGGATGACTTCCCGTCGCTGGACACCTATGCGAAGCGGATGATCGCGAGGCCGTCATTTCAGCGCGCTTTCACGCCTCCAAGTCAAACCGCACAGACGTAAATTCCAGAAATGTGTGGGCGATTCACAATCACGCGCCGCGACGGCAATTCGCTCGCGGCTGAACTAGGAGTGCCCGCGGACTCTTTCGTGGACTATCGGCCTCGCTACAACGTCGCGCCGACGCAGAATCATTTTGTCGTCAGGATCAAATACGAAAATCGCGAAGTGATTCCCGCTACTTGGGGACTGATCAAGAGCGGATCGAAAGACGCGAGCATGGCGGCTAAGACTATCAATGCGCGATCGGAAACGGTCGACACGCGAGGCGCATTTCGCGACGCCTTCCAGAAGCGTCGATGCGTCGTGCCCGCCGATGGCTTCTTCGAATGGACCGGGCCGAAGACCGCGCGCCAGCCTATCTGGTTCCATCGCGAGGACAGCCGGCTGACCCTGTTCGCGGGACTCTACGAAGCATGGCAGAAAGAGCAGGGCGTCTGGCAGACGACCTTCACGATTCTGACGACGGCGGCTAATGAATTGCTGGAGTCCTATCACGATAGAATGCCGGTGATCCTGGCCGACCGCGACGCTGACGACTGGATGGACCCGCGCGCGCCCGACCCGCACGCACTCAAGCGCTTACTGGTTCCCGCGCGCGCAGACCTACTCATAGCAACTCCGGTGTCGCCAGACGTCAACAATGTCGACAACGACTCGCCCGACCTGCTAAAGCCTCCAGGCCAGATGAGTCTGTCACTGCGAAGCGGCTAGGCGCGCCTCGTTTCACTTGCCGGATTGCTCGTACCGCGTTATTTCCGCCAAGATGTGCTGCTGCAGTTTGTCGAGTGCGCTTCCCAGACCCCAATAGATACGATCGTAGTCAGCTAAGTGTGCAAAGGTGTCAGGATCGTCTAGCGTTTTCACGTTTTCGCGCACGATCAAAAGCTCGGGTGAGTCCGTCTTCTCGTCGGGAAACAGCAGAGCGAGCCACGGTGCGGTGTTGTGGAAGAACAGAACCCGTTCGTCTCGTAGTAGTGTGGTCCATGCAACATCAAGTCCGCCACTGCGCAAAATGGCCTTAAGGTCTTCCTCGGTCAGGACTTTGTCGAAGATGACTTTGCAGAAAGTTCTTAGAAATTTCCCCAAAATTTCATAGGTGGACCGTGCTTCGAAAATGAATGCCTCTATATCCGCTAGAACTTCATAAGCAATGCGCGTATCCGGCACTCGCCAGACGGTGCCCGTTTCTCGATTGGTCTGAATGTTTTTCGCGTCGTCGGCTGCCAATTTCAAAAGGTTCCGGTAATCAGCGTTGAATCTATTGACAACCGCTCCGAGGATGGCAAGTTTCGTCGCGACTGCGATAGCAAAATCGCCGAGTGTGGAATCTCGCTTGGAATTCGCTTCCCTTAAGGTCTCGCTGGTACATGCGTTGAGCGCGTTCCAGATAGGGTAGAGCCACGTGATGTGCGGACTGAACTCGAAGAAAACATGGTTCTGCCTAGTCTTGGCCATACTGTTTTAGACACTATGCGGCGATGATCTCTTGCCTCGCTCGTAGGATGGTAGTGGCTGTATACGAAATCATGCAACCCTGTGAGCGATGATTGGTCTATTCAAATCGTCGTATCTGCAACGCGAACTCTCGGTCCTTTTTGGCGGCTTGATAAATTGACGGCACTGGCTCGCGCTGCTTCACGAGGGCGAGAATTTCGCCTCTACAGTCATCGTTCATTTTGCAGCCTAAAATGACTCCGATGAGAGCGTGCGGCGCGAAGTTGCGCGATCCGTATCGCGGCTGTCCGTCGATCGGAAAGTCGATCAACCTCCACTCCTTCTCGTATGCCCAGTGCGTGGATTTTGTTAGAAACAAGACCTTCCCGAACTCTACTAGAGCTTCACTTTGTTGCTCAAGGTTGTGAATCTGCGCAAAGGTGCGCACGAAGCTGAAGCCCGGATATGAATCGACGTACCTAACGGGCATCGCGTTGCCGAGGAGGTCTCTTCCAAGAATGTGCTCGAACTGCAGGCAGACACCGGTATGCTTATCGGCGTAGTGGGACCACATCAGCAAATCGTTGCTCCACTCGGTGAGACACAGCATGCCAGACTTGTTCAGCAGTTGGCTTTCCCAACTGTCGTATAACTTCTCGAAGGCCATCGGATTCAGCTTATCTCGAACCTTCGCCACCATTCCTCTTAACGCTTGTCGGGAAGCATTCGGCTTCGTGCCTTTCGCCAAGAGTAAACCGATTCTCTTGTATTCTGCTTTCGATCCAGCAAATCCGGGCCGAAGTCTGCAATCAAACGGATCGTTAAAGGAGTTTGGTGAGCAGAGGTAAAGTCTGTTGTCGCGTAGCACTTCCTTCGCCCGCTCAGTTGTCAGATAGCGGAAGAGGGTTGGCGGCGAAACTAAGGGTGGCCACTCTTCTTGTTGGCTGCCTGCGAGCGTGTTTGAGAAGCGGATGGGTTGATTCTTGTGAGCCAAAGCATCCCTCAGGGTTCTCTATGCATACTGGTGATCAGGAAATGAAAGAGAGAGGATCGGCGCGAGACTCCATCGGGCGAGCTGTCTATACCCGTTACTTCTGGCCGTGAGCTGTTCCGAAATAGTCGCCGCCTTTGGGGTGATGATCTTCGCCGCCCCACTTGATGTCGTGATCTAGCCGCTGCATCGGCGGGATATGCTTGGAGCACTGCACGTAAGCCTCGGCTACTTCAACCATTACCCATCGCTCCAAGTGGCCGCCGTCGCTTTCGATGATGTCCTTTAGCACTGCGTCCCCCAGGACTGCTTGCTCGGCTGGGTGATCCTTCAGGAATTCCAGGAACTCATTGTTTTCGACTATTCTTGCGCCGCCGTTTATGTGGAGACCTATCTGTTCGCCGAAGTCTATGAATAACAGACCTACGTGGGGATTTTCCGAAATGTTGCCGAGGCTCGCCATTACGCCGTTGCCACGATACTCGGGATAGGCGACGGTGCGCTCGTCGAGGACTTTCACAAAGCCCGCATGGCCGCATCGAAAAGCAGAGTCGGCGTTTCCTTTCGCATCCGCAGTGCCGACGTACATCATCTCCTGGCGCGCGAGAAAGGCCTGCATCGCGGTGTTGAGATGGTCGAGCACCTGGTGCTTGTAGAACGCCATCGCATGAGTGGTCTTGCCGTATTTCTCCTGCAGGCGATGCTCGCCATCCGAGCCCGGTATTGAAGTATGAGCGGTGACCACTTGTGCGATCACTTCGACTTGTTCTTCGACGTGAACGGCCGGCCTATCGTCGCGATTCGATTCCATTGGATTGCTCCTCCCCTCGAGCAGGCTGAAAGAATACCGTACAGGAGTGCGAAGAAGCCAAGCGGCCGCAAGCACCCGCCGACGCTCAATTGCTGCACTTTCCCGCGCATGATATTTGAATGGATTCGGTCGCGACTGCGGCACGACGGGGCGGCGTACCCAAGTGGTTAAGGGAGAGGTCTGCAAAACCTCCATGCATCGGTTCGAATCCGATCGC
>NZ_JBAUYR010000121.1:0-33067 GCF_049584895.1 Binatus sp. (SeqCode) | reverse complement strand
GGCCGAGTATTGGAACCGTCGTGCGCCGTTCCACGATGCCCTGGACGAGTCCCAAACCGCTAAGCAGCGAAGCGCGCTCGATTGCGAGTCCCATGAATTGTTAGCCCGTCTTCCTATTTCTGGATCTTAGATCTCTAAAAAAGAATAGCAGTAATAGTAGGTGTTGTGGATTTGTTGATGGAAGCTGCAACCGCCCGAAATTGAACGCCGATCGATCGCTGAAAAGCTGTCGGCGGAAAAGCGGCTGACCGACAGGGCCGGCCTTGTGCGCACCGGCCCTGTCGATAGCTCCAACCTTATGCTCCCCTCGTCCACACCTCCCCCACAATCGATTCACGCCGCATTTGCGCGGATCGATTTAAGCTCGCGTTCGATTTTCTCGATCGAGAGCCGAAAAGCCGAATCACTGGTGACGCGCCGCATGATCAGGTTGTAGGCGTGAATCACCGTCGAATGGTCGCGACCGAAATGCTCGCCGATCGTCGGGAATGAGCTTTCGGTCAGCTTGCGGCACAGGTACATCGCAACCTGGCGGCAGAACGCGATGTGCTGGGTGCGTTTCTTCGACTTCAAATCCGCCAGCCGAATATGGAAGAAATCCGAAACCGTCTTCTGGATCGAATCGATGTCGGGCTTCGCGTCGGAATTTCGCACCAGGTCCTGAAGCGCGTTCTTTGCGAAGTCCACCGTGATGGCAGATCCATCGAACGAGGCCAGCGCCGCCAGCCGCGTCAGGCATCCCTCGAGCTCGCGAACGTTCGACGAAACGCTCTGTGCGATATACATCGCGACCTCGGGCGCTAACCGGAGATTTTCGAGCACCGCCTTCTTTTGCACGATCGCCACGCGCGTCTCGAGGTCGGGCGGCGCGATGTCCGCGATCAGGCCCATTTCGAACCGGTTGCGCAGCCGCTCCTCGAGGCCGGGAATTTCGCGGGGAATTTTGTCGGAAGTCAGAATAATCTGATGCCGCTCGGCATGAAGCACGTTGAAAGTATGGAAGAACTCTTCCTGGGTGCGTTCGCGTCCGGCCAGGAATTGCACGTCGTCGAGAATCAAGGTATCGACGCGGCGAAACTTTTCGCGAAACTCGTTCATCTTGTCGCGCCGCAGCGAACCGATCAGCTCGTTCATGAAAATCTCGGCCGGCATGAACAACACTTTTTTCGGCCGCTCGCCGCTCGCCCAGATGTGGTGCCCGATCGCCGTCACCAGGTGAGTCTTGCCCAAGCCGACACCGCCATAAATAAAGAGCGGGTTGTACTTTTCGCCCGGCTGGTTGGCGACCGCCTGCGCCGCAGCATGCGCAAACTGGTTGGCCGATCCCACCACGAACTCCGCGAAACTGTAGCGGGCGTTCAGGGTCGGATGCCGATCTCCACGCGGCGCGGCAGTCGTCGTCGCGCGATTTGCCACCGCCGCCTTGCTGTTGCCATTTCCGTTTGCATGACCGTTGCCAGTTGAATGACCATTGCCGTTTGCGTGACCATTTGCTGACCGTTGTTGCGGCAGCGAGACAGCCGCATTCTCGCCGAGAGTCAACCGCACCTCGATTTCGCCGCCTGCCTCTGCCGATAGTGCCGATCGCATCAAGCTCAGGTAACGATCGTTGATCCAATCGCGAAAAAATCGATTAGGCGCCTCGACCGTGACGATTGATCCCTGATGAGCGACAAAATTCAGCGGTCCGATCCAGGTCTCGTAGCCGACCTGACCCAATTCATCGCGCATACGGTCCCCAGCCCGTTGCCACAAACCATTCATATCGTCTCCCCCATACACAAACCGGAAGTCAAAATCAGGTTCCGGAATTAGCGCGCCGGCATCAGATGCCGCGCGAATTACGCACAGTCTTATCCACACCTGTGGATAAGCGGGTTTTCCCTTGTGACAGCCGACAATTTGATTGCGCCAGGCGCGGGACTATCAACTTGTCCGGGTTACGATCGGTTCTGTTGGGTCGAAAAGTTTGTTTGAGAATACGAGCGATATTCACGCGCTTGGAAGCCATAGTCACGCGCCGCGAGATGAACCGTTCAATTGAAGATGGTTCTTGTAAGTACGAAGTGTGCGGCCAAGTGAACGTGATAAGCTTATTTCGTGAGGAGGACAAGCGCGCAAAAATTTTCGTCGCTATACACGCGGAACGTAAAGGAAATTTTACCACTAAGCGATTGCGCGCAATTCGCACGAATTTTTGCGCCGATCTCGCGATCGCGCAACTCTGCTCTGGAAGCCATCATGAGCGATCGCAATTTTTCGCGTCACAGCGTATTTTCCCCGCGAGAAGACTGCGCGCGATCAAATTTTTCTTCGCGATCGAAAAAATATTTTCGATCTCGCGAGATCAGCGCCGAAATTAACGATGACATCTAGAAAAAAATCAGATGAACTCTTCAACCGCGCCAGTGTTAAGATTCCTGGTGCGGTGAACTCTCCCGTGCGCGCGTGGAAGGCCGTCGGCGCAGCGCCAATCTTCATCGAGGGTGGCAGCGGTGCAACACTCACTGACGCCGACGGCAACACTTTTCTCGACTACGTCTGCTCCTATGGCCCCGCGATTCTCGGCCATGCTCATCCGAGTGTCACGCGAGCGATCGCCGAGCAGGCGCGACTCGGCCTGGGCTTCGGCGCGCCGACGCGGCTCGAAGTCGAGCTCGCTGAATTGATCTCGTCATCGATCAGTTGCGCACAAAAAGTACGATTGGTTACCTCGGGAACGGAAGCCGGTCTCACCGCAATTAGAATTGCGCGCGCGGCCACTGGTCGCACGAACATAATCAAGTTTGACGGATGCTATCACGGGCATAGCGACTCGATGCTGGTGCGCGCCGGTTCGGGCGGGATGACTCTTGGTCAACCCGATAGCGCGGGAGTTCCATCGGTGCTCGCGTCGATGACGATGGTGGCGCGATATAACTCGATTGAGACAGTCGAAGGTTTATTCCGCGCCGCGCCTGAAAAAATCGCAGCTGTGATCGTCGAGCCCGTCGCCGCCAATATGGGCGTGGTGAATCCCGATCCAGGATCGCTGAAGGCGCTCGCCGAAATCGCGCACAACAACGGCGCGCTTCTAATCTGTGACGAAGTTATATCCGGGTACCGCCTCTGCTTCGGTTCAGTTGCCGAAAGCATGGGCATCGCCCCGGACCTGATCATGCTCGGAAAAATAATTGGCGGCGGAATGCCGGTCGGCGCCGTCGCCGGCTCCGCGAAAATCATGGACCTGCTAGCGCCAGTCGGTCCGGTTTACCAGGCGGGAACGCTGTCGGGAAATCCGCTTTGCGTCCGCGCGGGCCTCGAAACACTTTCGGTTCTTCAGGAGACAAATCCATACGCTGCACTCGACGCCGCTGGCGCGCGTCTTGAATCCGGACTTCGCTACGCACTGAAAAAAACCGGACAGCCTGGATGCGTTAATCGCGCGGGATCTCTGCTCACGATGTTCCTCGGTCCTGAGCGCGTGCACGACGCCGACGAGGCTCGCACCTCCGACTCGGCGAAGTTCGCCGAATTTTTCCATGGCATGATTGCGCGCGGGATAAATATCCCGCCGTCGCAATTCGAAGCTATGTTTCTATCGACCGCGCATACCAACGCCGACATCGATCGCACCATCACGGCCGCCCACGAATCCCTGCGCGATCTGAATACGGGTAGATACTAAAGACATGGCGCTTAGCAATGGCAGGATGATGCGGTTCGCCGCGATCGGCTTCGAGTTCGCATGGCCGATGATCGCCGGCGCAATTCTCGGCCACTACCTCGACCTGTACTTTCACACCGACCCGTGGCTGACGCTCGTGATGTTCCTGCTCGGAGTCTTCGCCGGCTTCTGGCGCCTGATCCAGGAACTCGCCCTATTTCAGCGCGAGAACCGCGAGTCTTGATTGGCGCTGGCCGCCGACTAATGCTGCTTTCGCGGCTTGAGAGTTCTCAATTTCTCGAGGTCACAGCGTATGTGCAGGAATATCAAAATCCTTTTCAATTTCGAGCCTCCCGTCACCGACGAAGAGATTCGCGCCGCGTCGATTCAGTTCGTGCGCAAAATCTCCGGCTTCAACAAACCGTCGAAGGCCAACGAAGGTCCGTTCATGACGGCGATCGATGAAATCGCCGGAGCCTCGGCGCGATTTCTCCGCTCACTCGAAACCAACGCGCCGTCGAGGAATCGCGGGGAAGAAGCCGCCAAAGCGAAAGCCCGCGCCGCGGAAAGATTCGGCGCTTGATGGAGTTCTCGTGGTCAATCCCGACGATCGCGTCGATTCAGCGCACCAACTTCGGTCTCGTTATCGTCGCCGCGGCGATTCTTGATTTGTTCGCTTCGACGCCGGCGGCCGTCGGATGTTTGCTCGGCGGCGCGGTTGTGATCGCGAACTTGTGGATCCTGTCTGCTCTCGGCGGACTGCTGCTGGCGGCGTCGCGCGCCGGAGTTTCCGGTGCGGCGGCCAAGCTGGGAGCGCTCGCGATTCCGTTGAAGCTCTTCATAATCATCGGCATCGTCTATCTCGTTTTCAGTCGCGCGCGCATCGACGGCATGGGCTTCGGCTTCGGAGTCTTGACTCAGATGGCCGCGATCATTATTGAAACCGGGCGTGCTTCACTGCGCGGCGCTAGCTAAGATCGCCGCGTCGGAGAAATTTAATTGCAGAAGTCGGTAAACTTTCTCGAACTGATCGGCGGCGGCAAAATCCCCGAGGTGCTGATTGGCACCTGGATCGTAATGGGCATCCTGCTCGTGTTTGGATTCGTTGCGCGCGCCTCAATCGCCGGCGCCGCTGACCCCGTCATACCCGACGAAGGCGTAAGCATCCGCTCGATCTCGGAGATGATCGTCGAATGGCTCGACGGTTTCGTTGCCGAAGTCACCGAGATGCACGGGTCGCGCGCGATGGTCCCGTTCTTCGGCTGCATCTTCATGTTCATCCTGTTCGCGAATTTCTTCGGATTGATTCCCGGGATGGAGCCTCCGACCGGCGACTCGGACCTGACCTTCGCGCTCGGCGTCATCTGCTTCGGCTATTACATCTACCAGGGCTTCGCCTCGAACGGCGTCTGGTACCTGAAGAGTTTCCTCGGCCCGTATTTGCCGCTGGCAGTTCTGATGCTGCCGATCGAGCTCGCCGACAATTTGTTCCGCCCTTTTTCGCTGGGCATTCGTCTTTACGCCAACATGTTCGCCGACCATACCGTGCTCAGCATTTTCACCGGCCTGACGCGGCTGATCATACCGCTGGCATTCTATGCGCTTGGATCGATCGTCTGCATAATTCAGGCGATCATCTTCGTGGTTCTTTCGATGAGTTACGTGCGACTCGCCGCCAGCCACGATCACTAAAGAGATTTCACTGAGAAAGGAGCGCCAGGGATTCCGACCGGAATTCGAGGTGGTAGAGGAAGAGAGGTGGCCGGCTGCGGCACCCGGGGCGCGCGAAATAGAAGGAGGATAGAAATGTTACGAAACAGGATTGGAACCATAGTGACGATGGCCGGAATCGCCATCCTCGCGTCACCGCTGCTCGCGATGGCGCAGGAAGCAGCCGGTGCCGGCGATGGCGCGCCGCTTCGCGCGGGCCTGATCGCGATCGCCGCGAACATCGGCATAGGAATCGCGGCCTTCGGCAGCGCACTCGGACAGGGCCGGATGGCGGCCTCGGCGATGGAATCGATCGGCCGCAACCCGAACAGCGCCGGCCAGATCTTCGTCCCGATGATCATCGGCCTCGCGTTCATCGAAGCGCTGACTCTGTACGCGCTCGTGATCGCATTCTTCCTGCAGGCGAAGATCTAGCGACTACTCACTCAGACAATGTGACAGGTGGGAGCGGGGTCCATCCGGGCCCCGTTTCTCTTTCTATCGATCCGGTCTCGCCGGTGCTGCTCGGATCCTGACCGCTAGAACGGTTTGATCACCGTCAGCACGAGGATCGCGATCAGCAACGCGCTCACCATCCCGTGGATGATGCGAAACTCGCGACTCGATGAATGACTCGGATTGTTCTCGAGGAATTTGATTCGGCGATAAAACCGGACGTGATAAAAAAGCAGGATCGCGACCAGCAGCAGCTTCGCCTCGAGCCATCCCTGCCGCAGCACCGACGGATCAAGGAGAATCAGCAGCAGCCCGAGCAGGATGGTGACCGCGGCTCCCAAGTTCACCGTGGATTCGAACAAACCGCGCGCCGCGCCGAGAAAACGTTCCTTGGGCAGTCCGACTTCTTCGGGCACGCGCGCGAGCAGGCTGGTGACCATTAAGAGTCCGCCCAACCAGAAGATCACGCCGAAGATATGAAGAGCGAGTACGAAGCCGCGAACAAAGTACATTAAGTTCCCCCGGTTCCGATCAAATTGCGTCCCGGTCAATTCCGCTGGTGGTTGCGATCGCGAGCACAGCGGCGCTGAGGTGAAGAGTTCCGGCGCGGGCGGGTGCTTGCTTGACTGGTCCTAACCTTGGCATTGATTGGGGTACGCTGGTTGAAGAGCATCTTACGCTAGCCGCGCAGTGAAGCGAACCGACATCCATCAATACGAGGCGTCCAGATGGCGATTTCCTACGAGGGAGAACTCAAGCGTAAAAAGATCAGCGCCGATGAAGCCGCGGCGCGCGTCAAGTCCGGCGATTGGGTCGAGTACGGATTCGGGCTCGGGCAGCCGGACGCGTTCGATCGCGCGCTGGCAGAGCATGCGCAAAAACTCGAGCGCGTAAAGATCCGCGGATGCCTCGCGATGCGTCCGCGCGCGGCGGTCGAGGCCGATCCCGAGGAGCGTCGTCTCACTTACCTGTCCTGGTATTTCTCGGGGCTCGAAAGAAAGATGCACGATCGCGGCCTGGCGCATCATATTCCGATGAACTTCGGGGAGGCGCCCGACAACTATCGCCGCTTCATCGATGTCGACGTTGCGGTGCTGAAGACGGCGCCGATGGACGAACATGGATTTTTCAACTTCGGCCCGTCGGTCACATATCACAAGGCGATCACTGAAAAAGCGAAGATGCTCATCGTCGAGACGGACGCGAGTGTGCCGTACGTTTTCGGAATCGAGAACGCGGTGCATATAGATGACGTCGAGTACGTGCTGGATGCGGGCGCGTCGGTGATGCCGGAGCTGAAGAACCCGGCGGCGAGCGCGGTCGATCAGAAAGTAGCGGAGCTGATCGCGCCGGAGATTCCCAGCGGCGCGTGCGTGCAGATCGGAATCGGCGCGATGCCCAATGCGGTCTGCGAATTGCTCGCGACCGCGCCGATCAAAGACCTCGGCGTGCACACCGAGATGTTCGTCGACTCGCTGGTGTCGTTGTTCGAGGCCGGCAAAGTTACTGGCGCGCACAAAGCGACCAACCGCTACCAGATGACCTACACCTTCGCGGCGGGCTCAAAGCGGATGTACGACTTTCTCGATCGCAACACCGCATGCTTCGCGGGGCCGGTCGATTACACCAACCTGCCGCAGCACATTATGCAGAACGATCGCGTCATCTCGATCTGCAACGCGGCGCAAATCGATCTCACCGGGCAGGCGTGTTCCGAGTCCGCCGGCGTGCGGCAGATCAGTGGCACCGGCGGACAACTGCAATTCGTGCGTGGCGCGTACGCCTCACGCGAGGGCAAGTCATTCATATGCCTCGCGTCGACTTACCAGCGCGATACGCATCGCGCGAGCCGAATCGTCGCGCGAATCGACGACTGCAATATCGTGACGACGCCGCGCACCGACGTGATGTACGTCGTGACCGAGTACGGGATCGTCAATCTGAAAGGTAAGTCAGTGCCGGAGCGCGCGCGTGCGCTGATCTCGATCGCGCATCCTGATTTCCGCGACGAGCTGGAACGCCAGGCTCGCGACTACCGCCTGATCTCTCGCGCCATTTTTTGATCGAGAGAGAGTCAGCGCGCCGGGGTCTCATCGTTGTCGTCTGCGAACTTGTACACGAGCTCGTCGGGGCGCGCGTAACCAAGCTCGCGGCGAATCAGGCGTTCGAGATAGCGGTCATCTGAACGAAGCTTCTGAATGCGCGTTCTGAACGCAGCGTTGTCCGCTATCAGTTGATTGCGGCGGGTCTCCAATGCGGCACGATGGCTCTGGAGGGCAACGAGGTCGCGCGGCCCCAGGTTGCCCAGCAGCGCACTTAAGATAAGCATCAGCAAAACCCCGGCGAAGATTAGGCTGAGCCACTCGCGGCGGAGTACGAAGCTTAACCGGGTCATCCCAGCAATCGTAATTCAACGGCTGGGTTGAGTTCAAGAGTTCTAATCTTGAACGCCATTCTAAAGACTCGAAACAGACCGGTTCGGTTGGACTCTTCCGACTTTAAAATTTCTTTATAAATCACGCGCTGGCCCTTGATTTGAGAATAACATGTTTCTATAATCGGCCCGAACCGATGAGACATGAGGGCTCATCTATAAGAAAAGGCGCTTCTCCAGCAGCAGCCTACGAAGAGGAGGTACCTATGCCAGGAATGAAAAAAATGGCCAAAAAGGCCACCAAGTCCAAACCGATGCGGAAGAGCAAAATGGCAAAAAAGAAGCCTGCCAAAAAGACCAAAAAGAAGTAGTCACTTAATGAGTTTACCTTCGGGCTAATACCCCGAAGGCTGGCTAAGGATGCCAGGGATTGCTGCTGGAATAAGCCGAGGCTGAAAGGCCTCGCAACACGGGAGAGCCCCTTCGAAAGAGGGGGCTCTTTCCTTTTGTGGCGCTTGCGGGCGTGCGCATTCAACATGATAGGGTTCGATCGCCGCGACGCCTCGCGAACCTTGATGTCGGAGCCAGCGAAAAATTTTGAAGTGATAATTGTCGGCGCGCGCGTCGCCGGCAGCGCAACGGCGATCCTGCTCGCGCGTGATGGACGGCGCGTTTTGCTAATCGACAAAGATGGATTCCCGTCGGACCGGCTGTCGACGCACATCGTGCTCGGCGGCGGTGCCAAAGTGCTCGAGCGCATGGGCATGCTCGAAATGCTCGAGCGCGCGGGTGGCGTGCGCTTCGAACGGTCGCGTACGGTCGGACCCGATTTCGACTATAGCGGCGAACTCGTGCGCAATGGCGCCGACGATCGCGGACTGTGCCTCGGACGCGTGCTGATGGATGCCGCGATGATCGATGCGGCGCGAAGTTTTGACAACGTCACGTTTCGCGAACGTTTCAGGCTTACCGATCTGCTTATCGAGGATGACGCCGTCGTGGGGATTCGCGGTGAGGATGCGTCGGGCGTCCACGAGTTTCGCGCGCCGCTGACGATCGGTGCCGACGGGATGCGCAGTTCGGTCGCGCAGATCGCGTCGGAGCGTATCGACGCGTTCGGGCGCGTCGACGTTCGGTGCGCACGCGCTTACTACTACGCGTACTTCGAAGGCGTCGCGCGGAAAAATCTCGGTGACGAGCTGGTAGCGGAATTCGAGTCGGCCCCCGGCGCGGGCAACCTGGTTTGTCGATGCGAGAACGGACTCACGGTCGCGGCGACCGCGTTTGACGCGTCGGAGATGCAAACTTTTCGCACCGACCTCGCCTCGAATCTGCGCGGCTATCTGAATCGATCCTTCGCGGTTGGAAAGATCCTCGAAGGCGCGACGATCGCGGGCAAAGTGTTTTCTTCCGGCCTGCTCAACAACACGTATCGTAATCCGGTCACCGACGGCGCGATTCTGATCGGCGACGCGGGCCTGCATGTCGATCCGCTGTTCGGCCAGGGGCATTCGATGGCGCTGATGAGTGCATGGATCGTCGGCGAGCTGGCACGCGAGTGGTTCTCCAATGGCCGCGGCAACGCGATCCCCGTCGACATGCTGGCTGACTATACGCGGCGTCGCGATGCGGAACTGATGCCGTACTACAACGCGAGCGTTCGCACGTCGCGCGAGCTTCCGCTCGACAAGGGCAGCCGCCTGGCGCATCGCACGGCCAGCCGCGAACAGTGGGCGGCGGACGAGATGATCAAGTTCTCGCAGATGCTGGCGCCGCGCGCCGCGCTCTCGTTCAGATTCGCGCGCCTGATGGCGGCCGCGTCGCGAGCCGCTTAAGTCGGCAGTCCTATGGACGACGTCGAACTCGGCCGTATTCCCGCGCAGCGTGAGCTGCCCGAGCCGGTTAAGTTTGCGTGGCCGATAATGCTGCTGCCAGAAATGTTCGCGACACCGCGGCATCTCGCGCTGGTGCTCGGCTACCTCGCGTCGATCGGATGGGAGGTATTCGTGCCCGATTTGCGCGCTGTATATGGCAAAGGTCCGACGCCACCGCTCGAGAAACTTCGCTTCAATGATCTTGCCGCGCTGGCCGGCGAAGCACTCGAAGGCATCGGCCGCGAGGCGGTCATATTCGGTCACGGCGTCGGCGGATTGGTCGCGCTCAAACTGAGCGCGCATCCACGAGTGAAGGCGTCGGTCGCATACGCGCCACTGGTGCCGGGCTTTCGCACGCCGATCGTCGGCGGAATCGGAAATCGGATCGCGACGATGCTGGGCAGACCAATCAAGCCCCCGAGCGGCAGAGTACTTTTCGAACTGATCGCTGATTCCGATCCTTTCACCCGCGAAGGTTTGATAAACGCGATGGTGCCAGATTCGGGCGCGCTCGCGACCGACGTGATGACCGGCGCGATCGAGTTCGCACCCTCAGACAAAGCCGCGCCGCGGCTCGTCGTCGCCGGGGACTCGGATATTCTCGCGCCGATCACGGAGACGACGAAATTTGCCGAATCGATCGGCGCGAAGCTGGCGACGATTCGGGGGCGTGGGCATTGGCTGATTGGCGGACGCGCGCTCGAGCGTGCAATCAATGAGACGCAGCGATTCCTGGTGCGCGCGCTCGGGCAGGATTTGCTGCTGCTCTATCCCGAAGAGTGGAAAAACGAGCCGCCTGAGTGAGAGAGTGAAATCGAAGGCAGGTACAAAACCATGGCAAATGAAAACGGGCAGAAGAATTTGATCATCGAGGAAGAAGCCGGGCTGGTCACGCTCACGATGAACCGGCCGGAGAAGCGCAATGCGCTTTCGACCGCGATGATGACGGAGCTGAACGACGCGCTGGTCGCGACAGGAAAACGCAGCGACGCGCGCGCGGTGATAATCGCGGGCAACGGGCCGGCGTTCTCGGCGGGTCACGACCTCAGCGAGCTCAAAGGTCGCGACCTCGCCTTCTATCGCTACGAATTCGACCTGTGCGCGCAGTTGATGCTGACGATTCAAAGAATTCCGCAGCCGGTGATCGCGCGCGTCCATGCGATCGCGACCGCCGCTGGATGCCAGCTTGCGGCGACCTGCGATCTCGTCGTGGCGGGCGAGAGCGCGAGCTTCGCCACGCCGGGCGTGAGAATCGGACTGTTCTGCTCGACGCCGATGGTCGCGCTGACGCGCGCAGTCGGCCGCAAGCATGCGATGGAAATGCTGCTGACGGGCGAGCCGGTGAAAGCGAAGGTCGGCGCTGAATGGGGCCTGGTGAACAGAGTGGTGGCCGACGCGGAGCTGGTCGCGGAGACGCGCAAGCTCGCGATGCAGATAGTCGAGGCGAGCCCGCTAATCATCGGAATCGGCAAGCGCGCATTCTACGAGCAAATCGATCTCGATACGGCGGAGGCCTACGACTACACGAAGGAAGTGATGAGCGAGAACGCAATGGCAATCGACGCGCAGGAGGGAATCGGCGCCTTCCTGGAAAAGCGCAAGCCAGTTTGGTGCGGTAAGTGAGGGGCGCGTACGAGAGATCGATTGAAAGTGAAACCCGCGAAGGATCGGGATTCTTCGCTGCGCTCTGAATGACACAAAGAGCTGAATGATACGAACAACTAGATGACACAGGCAGAAGAGCCTGAGCGAAATGGCGTCCTCGCCATTTTGCGATTTCCTGTCACTAGGTGCAGGGGTTACCCCTGCCCAAGGAAGTTTGAAACCCACGGCGGGTTTCAATTCAAATAAGTTTCGCCCGCTCCATTTGGTTCTCAAACACCCGTATTGATCGGGTGCGTCGCTCTTGTTAGGGTCGGATATGGCGCATCTTAGTAAACGGACTGCGTTTAAAAGCTGAAGGGCGAGTTGGGCCCGCGGAAAACCGCGGGCTCTTTTTTTATCTTAGGAGGGTATTTTTATGGCGCATCAGGAACTCCGCGAAGCACTTACCTTCGATGACGTTCTTCTGCTGCCTCAATCGTCTGATTTATTGCCGGCCAATTGCGATGTTTCTACTGCGCTGACGCCGAAGATACGGCTGCGCATTCCGCTTGTGTCGTCCCCGATGGATACCGTTACCGAATCGCGCACCGCGATTGCGATCGCGCAGATGGGTGGCTTCGGTTTTATCCATCGTAATCTTTCGATCGAAGAGCAGGCGGCCGAAGTCGAGACGGTCAAGAAATATGAAACCGGGATGATCGTCGATCCGATCACCGTCAGTCCTGAGCAGAAGATTGGCGAGGCGCTGGCGGTGATGGAACGCTTCCGGATCTCGGGGCTGCCGGTTGTTTCCGATGGGCGGCTGGTCGGCATTCTGACTAATCGCGATCTTCGATTTGAGCGGCGGCTCGACAAGCAGGTGCGTGACGTGATGACGCACAAAGTGATCACTGCCCGCCCGGGGATCGATCTCGAGCATGCGAAGGAGCTCTTGCAGGCGCATCGGATCGAGAAGCTGCCGCTGGTCGACGATCAGAATCGGCTGCGCGGGCTTATCACCGTTAAGGATATGGACAAGGCGATTCGTCATCCCCATGCGAGCAAGAATCAGCTCGGGCGGCTGCGGGTTGGCGCCGCGGTCGGCGTCGGTCCGGAGCGCGAGGCGCGGGTGGCGGCGCTGCGGCGGGCGGGCGTCGACGTGATTTGTATCGACACCGCGCATGGGCATACGCGGAACGTGATCGATGCGATCAAGGCGACCAAGAGCGAGTGGCCCGATATCGAAGTCGTGGCGGGAAACGTCGCGACCAGCGAAGGCGCGAAAGCCTTATGCGACGCCGGCGCCGACGCTCTCCGGGTCGGGATGGGGCCGGGATCGATTTGCACGACGCGCGTGATCTCGGGAGTCGGAGTGCCGCAGATCACAGCGATCATGGATACGATTGCGGTTGCCGAGCCGCGCAATATCCCGGTGATCGCGGACGGCGGAATCCGGTTCTCGGGCGATATCACCAAGGCGATTGCGGCGGGCGCGAACAGCGTGATGATCGGATCGCTGTTCGCGGGCTCCGAGGAAAGTCCGGGCGAGACGATTCTCTACCAGGGGCGCACCTACAAACTTTACCGCGGGATGGGATCGCTCGGTGCGATGAACGAGCGCACCGGCGACCGCTACGGACAGCTCGCCGCGACCGACGGCAAGCATGTGCCGGAGGGAATCGAGGGGCGTGTACCCCATCGCGGATCGCTCGCGTCGAATATCGAGCAGCTGGTGGGCGGGTTGCAGTCGGGAATGGGATATATCGGCGCGGCAAATCTGGCGGAGCTGCGCAAGCGGGCGAAGTTCGTCAAGGTAAGCGACGCGGGTATGCGCGAGAGTCATGTGCATGACGTGTTTATTACGAAAGAAGCGCCGAATTACAGACATTGAGATGCGGGGCTCCTCGCCCCGCGCCCCCGGCAGGGGTGACCCACTGCACCCAGTATTAAAAGAATAAAAGATGCGGGACGTTGTCCCTGTTTGGAGGTTGTTTGGGTTTGGGACGGGCGGGATGCATTTTGGTGGCACAGGCTTTAGCCTGTGACTTTTCAGAGAATCACCGGCTGAAGCCGGTGCCACTTCGGAGAAGGGGTTTTTTCGGACCCGGAAAATTTCCCCCTAAACCAACTTCCTAACAGGGACGAAGTCCCGCATCCTTGGTTTGTTTATTGGGTGCAGGGGTCACCCCTGCCGAAGGAAGTATGAAACCCACCGTGGGTTTCATTACAATTAGTTCCTCTAAGTTCCTTCTGAGGGCGGGGCGGGACCATGGCGGAAAAAAATCGACTCAGGGTTGGCGTGCTGTTTGGGGGGCGGTCGGGCGAGCATGAGATTTCGCTGCGATCGGCGCTGACGGTGATGTCGGCGATGGATCCGGCGCGGTATGAGATCGTGCCGGTTGGGATTGGGCGCGATGGGCGATGGTATCTCGAGCGCAACGCGCTGAAGCTGCTCGCCGAGAAGACGCCGCATCTTGCGGCACTCAGCGCGGGCGGTACGCAGGTGACTCTGCTGCCTCATCCGGAGGGACAGGCGCTGGTCGCGACGCCGATGGACGGGGCGGGCGTCGCGGTGACGCGCGCGCAAGATGCGATCCCGGGGCTCGATGTCGTGTTCCCGATGCTGCATGGCACTTACGGCGAGGACGGCACGGTGCAGGGGCTGCTCGAGCTGGCGGGAATCCCGTACGTGGGAGCGGGCGTGCTCGGGTCGGCAATCGGGATGGACAAGGATGCGCAGAAGCGGTTGCTGCGCGATGCGAGTGTCGCAGTGGTGAAATATTTTGCGATCGATCGGGCGGACTATCATGAGACGCCGGAGCTTGGGGAACGGCTGGCGCGCAAGATTGGCTATCCCGTTTTCGTCAAGCCCAACGCGCTCGGATCGTCGATCGGAATCAGCAAGGTGAAGCGATCCGTGGATTTGAATGCCGCGCTCGACGATGCGTTTCAGTACGATCGCAAGGCGCTGATCGAGGCGTCGTGCGAGGGTCGCGAGATCGAATGCGCGGTGCTCGGCAACGATCGTCCCGAGGCGTCGGTTCCCGGCGAGGTGCTGGTGAAGGGCGCCCATGAGTTTTACGACTACGAATCGAAGTACGTCGATCCGGAAGGATCGTCGACGAAGATTCCCGCCGACTTGCCCGCCGCGAAGACGAAGAAGCTGCGCGCGATGGCGGTGGCGGCGTTCAAGGCGCTGTCATTGCGCGGGATGGCGCGAGTCGATTTTCTCGCGAGCCGTGATTTGCGCGAGATTTACGTGAACGAGGTGAACACTATTCCCGGTTTCACTTCGATCAGCATGTATCCGAAGCTGTGGGAGGCGTCGGGGGTGCCGTTGCCAAAGCTGATCGATCGGTTGATCGAACTGGCGCTCGAGGAGCATCGCGAGCGCGAGTCGTTGAAGATTACGTATCAACCTAAGTCCTCGCCGAAGTCTCCTCCGAAGCCGGGTAAATGAGCCGATGCGGCGGCTGCTGATTGCGACTACGAATCGGGCGAAGCTTGCCGAGTATCGATTGATCCTGCGCAACGTCGGTATCGAGCTGGAACTGGTCTCGATTGCTGACGTCGGAATCCTTGAAAGTCCTGAAGAGACGGGCGCGACATTCCTCGAGAATGCGCTGATCAAGGCACGGTTCTATTTCGAGCACGCGCGAATCGCGACCCTTGCTGATGACGGCGGCCTCGAGATCGACGCGCTGGGCGGAGAGCCGGGCGTCAGGTCGCATCGATGGCTCGGCACGGGTGGAGATGATTCCGACGAGGCGCTGGTCGCTGAAGTTATGCGGCGGATGAAAGGCGTGGAGGCGGCGCGGCGGACGGCGCGAATTCGTGCGACGCTGGCGCTGATACACGAGGAACGCGGTGTGATCCGCGAGCAGACTGCGGAGGGGGCAATCGAGGGCGTGATCGGCGCGCGCGCATCTGCGGAGATTCGCGCGGGATTTCCATATCGCGCGGTGCTGGTTATTCCCGCGCGCAACTGTTATCTCGGCGAACTTGGCGACGAAGAGGAAGCTCAAATCGGCCAGCGCCGTATCGCGATCCTCAAGTTGCGGGACGAGCTCGAGCGGATAGCCGCAGGCCGCGCGGCGGGCTAAGATCGCGACGCAAAGGTGAAAGGCAAGCGCAAGGGCAAAGTCGTCGTGCTGCATCTGGCGGCGCGATACCCGTTTGCCGGGGTTATCTGGCAATTAATTCATCACTTGCTGGCGCTCAGGCAGATCGGTTTCGACGTTTATTACATCGAGGATCATCGCTCCTACGTTTACGATCCGACGATCGAATCCGGGACCGGGGATCCGTCGCGAAATTTGAAGGTGCTGAACGGCGTGCTCGAGCGTTACGGCTTCGGCGATCGTTGGGCGTTCCTCGACTCGGCGAAAGAGGAGTACGTCGGGATGTCGCGAGCGCGATGCATGGAACTGTTTCGCGACGCCGACATGGTGGTCAATCTTTGCGGGTCAACCGAGCCTCGCGAGGAGCATGAGCGCAACCGCTGCCTCGTTTACCTCGAGACTGACCCGGGCGTAATGCAGCTCGAGCTGGCGCGCAAGATTCCGACGACGGTGGCGTTTGCCAAGGCGCACAAATTGTTCTTCACGTATTGCTACAATATCGGCGCGCCCGATTGCCTGCTGCCGAGCGGCGGCGTCAAGTGGCATCCGACGCGTCCGCCGGTGAATCTCGACGAGTGGCATCCTGGGATCGGCGCCGCGGAGCCGCGCGCGTTTACGACGGTCGGCACGTGGCAGAATAACGGCAACGACATGGTAATCGCGGGCGAGACGTACTACTGGTCCAAGCATTTGAATTTTCGCAAGGCGCTCGAGGTTGCGGCGCGCGCGAATCAGCCGATTGAGATCGCGACCAATCTGAGCGGCGGACCGGACTACGAGCGCGCGATTGCGGGCGGATTCACGATTACCCCGGTGGTGCCGATGTCGCTCGATATCGACGCGTATCGCGAGTATATCAGTGGGTCGCGCGGCGAGTTTACGGTCGCCAAGGACATCTACGTGAGGCCGCGCACGGGATGGTTCAGCGATCGCACGGTGTGCTACCTGGCGGCGGGACGACCGGTGGTGACGCAACGGACCGGGTTTGAAAAATTTATTCCCACCGGCGTGGGACTGATGGGATTCGACACGCCGGATGAAGCGGTTGACGCGATCAAACAAATCAACGCCGACTACTTTCGGCATGCCCGCGCCGCGCGCGAGATAGCGGTCGAGTATTTCGACGCGGTGAAACTGCTCGACGAAATCGCGGTGGCGGCGGGGATCTGAACGATGGCGACGCCGCTTCAGTCGATGCTGCAAATCGACGTGCTGCCGCGCGATTCGCGCACTGTCGTCGAAAGCGTGCTGGTGCTGGTCGGTATGATGGGGGCGTTTGCGGTGCGCCGGCGCAGGCGCGCGGTGACCGCGACGACCTTCCTGCTGCTGTCGGGCAGCGCGCTGATCGACGCCGGCGCGCGCTTCATCCCCAACCCGCTGGTCGGCGAAAAGGTCGCGGTTGCGGCGTTCGTTCTGTTTCTGTTCGGCGTGATTCGTCTCGTGCTCGAATTCGTCGACTCGATCACGCGTCGCGGCAAGGTCCATTTCTCCACTATCAGCAAGGACCTGCTGATGCTGGTGTTGTGGTTCGTGGTGGTCATGGTGGTGTTGTACACCGACTTCGGGGTGCAGCCGCTTTCGATTCTGACCACCACCACGGTGTTCGCGGCGGTGCTCGGCTTCGCGCTGCAGGAGACTCTCGGCAACATCTTCAGCGGGCTGTCGCTCTCGATGGGGCGGCCGTTTGAGCCGGGCGACTGGATCCGCAGCGGCACGCATGTCGGGCAGGTCAAGGGAATCGCATGGCGCGCGACGACGATCGTCACGCGGGCCAACGAGCGGCTCGAGGTCCCCAACTCCGTCATCGCCAAGGACGTGCTGTTCAACTACGCCACCGGCCACGTGTGCGACGAGATTACGGTCGGAATCAGCTACAGCGTACCGCCCAATCACGTGCGCGAAGTGGTGCTCACGTTGCTGCGCGACCTGCCGCAAGTGCTGCGAGATCCGCCGCCCGAAGTTTTGGCCTGGAACTATTCCGATTTCGCGATCGAGTATCGAATCAAGTACTCGATCGCCGACTACGGCGCGCTGGAACGCGTGCGCGATCGGGTCGCGTCGAGTTTGTGGTACGCGCTGCGGCGCCATTCGATCGAGATTCCGTTCCCGACCCGCACCGTTCATGTGCGCGATGCGGGCCGCGATGAAGACGAAAAGGCCGACGCCCAGTTCGAGCGCGAGCTGATGACCGACCTGCGCCACGTCGATTGGCTGCGCGGCCTCAGCGACGAAGAGCTTCGGTTGCTGGTGCCGACTGTCGCAGTGCGCCAGTTTGGCGCGGGTGAGATGCTGGTGCGCATCGGCGAACCGGGCGAGTCGATGTTCATCGTGCGCAGCGGACGAGCCGAAGTCCTGGGTCAAACGGCAGACGGCCAGGTTCGCCACCTTGCGGAAATTGGCGCTGGCGTTATCACCGGCGAGATGGCTCTGATGACCGGCGAGCCACGCAACGCAAGCGTGCGCGCGATCACGGATCTTGAAGTGATCGAGATGGACCGCGAGGGCTTCACGCGCCTGTTCAAGGAGCATCCTGACGCGGCCGCCAGCATCGGCGATATTATAGCCGCGCGCAATCGCGACCGGCTGGAAAAGCTCTCATCCGGCGACACCATGGACGGCAAAGGCGGACCGCATCGATGGTTGCTGGCGAAGATGCGCGAGCTGTTCGATTTTTGAACTGCGCTAGGCGATTGCGGCCAGGGCTACTTGCAGCTCGCGGAGGTTTCGCGACGGCACCAGCATCTTCACTTCGCGGGCGTACTGTTTGATGGCGCTGTCGCCGGTGCCCCAGCGCGCGGGATCTTCGGGGTTCAGCCAGATGACGGCGCGGCAGGTGCGCGCGATTTCGCGGATTACGTCGGCGCGTGCGGGGAGGCGGTTGTTGCGGCCGTCGCCCATGATCACGACGATCGTACTGCGGGTGAGCAGGCCCGATCGGCGCTCCCATAGCTCGCCGAGGACGCGGCCGAAGTCCGAGCGCGCGTACATATCGAGCGCTGGGGTCATTACCAAATGGCCCTGCTCGAAATCTGCTTCCGCGAGATGGTCGACGTAGACGAAACTGCTGACGCGGCGGAAGCATCCGCGCGCGCCGGCCATGAGTTCGAGCATCAACTGCGCGGCGTAGCGGACGGAACCCGAGATGTCGGCGAGGATTACGAGATCGACGTGACGCGGACGGCGCGCGCGGAAGTTGAGATCGATCAATGCGCCGCCGCGCTGCATCGCGGCGCGAATCGTGCGCCGGAAATCGATTCTGCCGGTCTTCGCAAGCCGCAGCCGGCGTCCGAGGCGAATCCGGAAGCGGCGAATCAGGGGCGCGAGGGCGTCGCGCGCTTCGTCGTAGTCAAGGTCGGAGAAATTGTCGAAGGGCATCCGCTCGATCGCGCGGAGGCGCGCAACGCGTGCGGCGTCGATACCGGGCGTGGGAGATTCCTCGCGCGAATCCGCGATGCCCTGCTCTTCGCGGCCGCGCATCGCCTCTGAATTGCGATCCGTATCTTTGCCTTCGGCGTTATCGCGATGCACCGTCGCAGTTTTCTTTGATGGTTTCGCTTCCGACCGCGAGGATTTCTCATCGCGATCGTTCGCTCGCGCGCCCTCGCGCGCCTGCTCGGCCTTTCGCGGGGGTGGATCGTCGCGCGGCGTCGGATGCTCGCCGGGACGGCCGCGGCCGGCGGCAGCGGAGACCTGGTCGCCGCGTTGATCGGGATGCTCTCCGCGATCCGCTTGTGGCGCGGCGAAAAAACGATTGAACGCGTCGTCGAAAACGGCGCGGTCGGCTTCGTCCTTGATTAGTGAGGCCGCCAGCGCCTCATGCATCATCGAGCGCTCGAGCCCGACGGCCGCAACCGCATTCATCGCATCGATCGATTCCGCGACCGAGATTCTAACGCCGGCATCCCGCAGGGCCGCGATGAAACTGACGAGCTGATCGCGCAGGCGAGGCATTTTTACTACGTCGCGGATTTACGGCGCGGGGCGAGGGTCGAGGCTTTCGATTCGACCTTGGCGCGGTCGTCTTCGTGCTTGAGCAGGACGCCGAGCGCGGTGCGCACGGCGTCGGTGTCCAGTTCGCGAACGCCGAGGCGTACGAGAGCGCGCGCCCAGTCGAGAGTCTCGGCGATCGACGGCGGCTTGCGCAGTCCGAGCTTGCGAATTGCGCCGACAAAACGGGCGGCCTCGGCCGCCAGCTTCGCGTCGAGTTCGGGCACCTTGAGTTCGATAATTTTTCGCTCCTGCTCGGTTCCGGGAAAGTCGATGAACAGATGCAGGCATCGGCGGCGCAGCGCCTCCGACAGTTCGCGCGCGCGATTCGAGGTCAGAATCACGGCGGGGCGTTCGTGCGCTTTCAAGGTTCCCAGTTCGGGAACGCTCACCTGGAAGTCGGAAAGCAGTTCGAGCAGAAACGCCTCGAACTCCTCATCGGCTTTGTCGACCTCGTCGATCAGCAGGACGACGCGGCGTGGCGAGGTGATCGCCCTGAGCAGCGGGCGCTCGAGTAGAAAATCGCGCGAGAAAATGTGCTCGCTCAGCTCCTCCCATCGCAGGCCCTGCTGCTCGTCGGCCTGCATCCGCAGAAGCTGT
This sequence comes from Binatus sp. (SeqCode), assembly GCF_049584895.1. GTDB lineage: Bacteria > Desulfobacterota > Binatia > Binatales > Binataceae > Binatus. Next base: position 12,715 of record NZ_JBAUYR010000121.1, on the reverse strand, counting down.
TTCTGATAGTTCCATTCGTAGAGCGCGCGCGCCTCGTCGAGACCTTCGTAACATTGCAGGCGGATGAGCTCGGTGTGGAGAATTTCCGCGAGCACCTTGGCGACCTCGGTCTTGCCGGCGCCGGCGGGACCTTCTATCAGCAGGGGCTTTTCGAGCGCGAGCGCGAGAAAGATTGCGGTCTCGACGCGCTCGTTGGTGACGTAGAGTGCGCGCTTGAGGCCGTCGGAGATCTGCTCGTGGGTGAGGTTCATGGCGCCGCGATTGTATCGCAAAACGATCTGATTTGCGGCGCAACAGGCATCCGCGCCGCAAAATGTCGCTCAGGATCAGCGGCGGTTGATTTTTGGGGCGCGGCGGCGTTCGAGGAAGATTCGGGCGCGATGTTTCAGGCCGTCGCGCTCGTCGCGCGGAGTTGCGCGCACCTCTTCGGTGTAGGCGGCGAGCTCGGTGCATAGCCGATCGAGGTCGATGCCAGCGCGCGCAGGCTTCATGTCGTCGAGCGCGATCATCGCCTGCGACATCAGGTTGATCGAGGCCTGACGCCCGCCGCGTTCGAAACGCAAATGGAAGGCGGCTGCGATCTGATTGAAGGCGACGATTAGACCTTTGAGATCATCACTGGCGCTGTGCGAGGCGGTCTCGAACATCTCGGCGGCTTCGAAATACGCGCCGCGATTGAATGCGGCGATCGCGTCGTCGATCGATGCAGATGGGGAATCGTTTTTCACGGCTCACGGAAACCTGGAACCTGAAACTGAAAAAGATCCGGGATTCTTCGCTTCGCTCAAGAATGAGACAAGGAACTACAACTGCTCTTTTTCCTCGACTGCGCGGTACTCGGCCTCGCTCAGGGCCTGTGCTTTGCGGGTGCCGTAGCGCTCGTAGAGATCGAACAGGGCGGACTTGTGCGGGCGCACCTTGCTGAGCGGACACTTCTGGTATTCGTCGAGTGACTCGTCGCAGTAGCCCATGCGATTTTCGCCGCACTTGGGCTGGAGAAAGACCGCGATTTCGGGCAGCACGTGCTTGATTTCCGCGCGCATCATCGCGACCATCCGGCGGATTTCCCATTGCGCGCGCACGCACAGGCGCAGGTCGCAGATGTGCAGCATCTCGGCGAAATTCACCATCACGTGAAAATTGGTCGGCGCGGCGTTGGGCAGCACGAAGCGCGCGTCCTCGGCCGGGATCCCGGCTTTCAGGGCCTTGGCGTAGAGCTCGGACGTCTTCGAGAGCAGGTCGGAGAATTCGTCCTCGAGCCCGGCACGTGACCATGAATCCGGCAGCACGAATGCGAGCTTGTCCTGCTTGAATTTCACGTAGCGCTGGCTCTGTTGCTCGAAGCTGATGCCGATCCGATGGCGCACGAACTGATGCGAGAGCGAGCGTGAGACGTTGGCGATGCCGAACCAGAAAACGATTTGCTCGAGGGGGGAAGCGTGGCCGGTCTTGAGGCGATCGGTGATGAACTCGCGAATTTTTTCGTGAGTGATTTTTTCGGATTTAATTTTTTCCCAGACTTCGATCGGAGTGTCGGAGGAATAGCAGGTGCGGAACGCCGCGTAGAGTTTTTCCAGCGGCTGTTGCGCGTAGTCGATCAACTTGACTTGCATTTTCGCCTGATTTTCCACGCGTTCCTGACCCCTCCCGCCAATTGCCGGACGCTCGCCGCCGCCAGCATCTATCATCTTATTCGAAGCCGCGGTGCGACTGCATCAGGGGCGCATCTCCTTAATCCACACCATGCGTTTCCATTGCGCCAGCCGCGCGGCATTGCAAGATTGCGGTTTCGGGGTTCAGGGGAGCTGCCATGCGCGCTGTGTCCGCAATCGACTCTGTCTATCAGAACTTTCTCAAGCGATACCTGTTTGGTCTCGACGCCGAGTACGCGCATCGCCTGACGTTGCGGATGTTCTCGCTGCTGCCGCCCTTTACGCCGCCGCGCGACCGGCCCGAGCTCGGAATCAAACTGTGGGGGACGGAGTTTGCAAATCCGATTGGGCTCGCGGCCGGGATGGACAAGGACGCCGTCGCGATTCGCGGATGGGAGACGATCGGCTTCGGCTTTGCGGAGCTGGGAACGATTACGCCGCTGCCGCAGGAGGGAAACGACGTGCCGCGCTTATGGCGAATTCCCGAACGACGCGCGTTGATTAACCGGCTCGGATTTCCCAGCGAAGGGATGGAGGCGGTCGCGCCGCGAATCGAGCGGATGCGCAAGGCCGGGATGGCGATTCGGCTGGGGCTCAACTTCGGCCCGAACAGCAACACCGCGCCCGAGGCGATCGCCGCCGACTACGCGACCCTGATGGAGGGGCTGGGGCCGCTGGCTGATTTCATCGTGATCAACGTGAGCTCGCCGAATACGCCCGGGCTGCGCAGTTGGCAATCGCCGGAAAAGATGAGCGAGCTATTCGCGGCCATGCTGGGGAACGCCGGTGAGTCGCCGCGGCCGGTGCTGATCAAGCTCTCGCCCGACCTGGAACGCAACGAGTTGTTTCGAATCTGCGAGAGCGCGCTCGAGTTGGGCGTGGACGGAATCGTCGCGTGCAACACTTCGGTCGCGCGCGAGGCGCTGGGCGTCTCGTCGCCGCATCCGGGCGGACTCAGCGGCAGACCGCTGACGATTCGCGCGCGCGAGTTGATCCGCGATATTCATACGCACACCCGCGGAAAAATCCCGATCATCGGGGTCGGCGGCGTCAGCACGGCCGAGGATGCGTGGCTGCACATCCGCGCCGGCGCGTCGCTGGTCGAGCTCTACACCGCGCTCATCTATGAGGGCCCGGCCGTAGTGGAGAGAATCAAAGCGGGGCTGGCGGACTTGCTACGTCGCGACGGATTTCGCTCTATTGGCGATGCGGTCGGGATCGACAGGTAGGTCGAGATAATGGTTTCTGAAAAAAATGTGAATGCGCGATGGCTCCGGGAGCATCGTGACGACAACGAAACCGACGTGATCCTCATCGACACGCGGCCGGCCAAGGATTTTCACGCCGGGCATCTTAGTGGCGCGCGACATTTCGATACGTTTCCGTTTCATCATACGGATACCTCCGCGCGCGGCGTCGCGGAGTTCGACGCGCAGCTCCAGTGGATATTTTCGGCGCTGGGAATCACCGGCCGCGAGACCGTCGTGTTTTATGAGAGCGAATCCGGAATGCGCGCGGCGCGCGGGCAGTGGGCGCTCGAATACGCGGGGCATCCAAAGGCAAGAATGCTCGACGGCGGGCTCAAGGCGGCGGCGGGCGAGAAGTTGGTCACGAACGTCGAGAAGTTCGCGCCGTCGGATTTCCATCTCAACCAGCGCGCGGAGATTCTCGCTACGTATCCGTATCTGCTCGAGCAACTTGGCCGTCGCGACGTGCAGATCTTCGACGTTCGCAGCGATGCGGAATACTTCAGCGAGCGGGTTCGCGCGAAACACGGCGGCGCGATTCCTGGATCGTACCATCAGGACTGGACGGCCGCGCTTGCCCCCGATGGAACTGTGAAATCGCCGGCCGAGCTGCGCGCGCAGTTCGAAGCGCTCGGTCTCGATCCTGACAATGAGATAATACCGTACTGCCAGGGCGGATATCGCGCCGCGCACGCGTATCTCGCGCTGAAAATCGCGGGCTATCCGCGGGTGAGGCACTATCTCGGGTCGTGGGCGGAATGGGGCAATCGCGACGATTTGCCGAGAGAGCATCCACGTCGCAAGTGAGCGACCAATGCAGATGCAGAACCTTGAATCGCGCGCGAAAGAACTCGCGCGGTAAACAAGGACCCTCACCTTCGATCCTCTCCCAATTTGGGAGAGGGGAAGAAGCGCGGGGGAACAATCGTCGGAAGAAAGTTGGTCGATGCCGCCGATTTTGATTCTTACCGGGTTTGAGCCGTTTCGCGGCGAGCGGATCAATCCGTCGTGGGAAGTCGCGCGCGGGTTCGATGGCGATGTGATCGGCGGGTTGCAGATAAAATCGGTGCGCGTGCCGGTTGGATGCGCGAAGGCGGCGCGGCGAATTATCGGCGCAATCGTGCGCTACCGGCCGCGCGCCGTGATCGGACTCGGCGAAGCGGGCGGCCGGCCTGCGGTCTCATTGGAGAGAATCGCGATCAATCTTGCGGACGAGCGCGGCGCGCTGGCGGCGCGCGGCGACCCGGGATTCACGCCCGTCGTTCGCGGCGGTCCCGACGCGTACTTCTCGCGATTGCCGCTGGCCGCGATTATCCGCGAGCTCGATCGCAAGGACATCCCCGCGAGCGTGTCGCTGACCGCCGGTGCGTACGCGTGCAACGCGCTGATGTATGCCGCGCTGCATCAACTGCGGCGCAAGCCGGGCGTCCCGGTGGGATTCATCCATCTGCCATACGACGCGCGCCAGGCGGGACGTCATCGCAGTTTGCCCAGCATGGCGCTTACGATGATGGAGAACGCGGTACGCATCGCGATCGTCGAGACTGCGCGCGCCGCGAAGTAGGGAAGGGTAAATCACTTAATCAAATGTGAAACCCGCGATGGGTTTCACACTTCCTTCGGGCAGGGGTGACCCCTGCACCCATTGGGAAGAAATCGCGAAATGGCGAGGACGCCATTTCGCTCTCAGGTTCTTTTCCCTGCGTCATTCTGCGCGAACCGAAGAATCCCGAATTTTTCGCTTGTCCCTTTCTCGATGGCGACCGCGATCACCTTATAGTGGCGGAGATCCGGTCGTGCAGTCTTGCGCGAAGCTCGGCGACCGTCTCCCAGACGATGTGGTTGTATTGGCGAGTGTCGAAATGAACGTTGCTGAGGTCGTTCTTTCGGCAGGACCAAATGACCGGAATGCCCAGACCCGCAGCGAATCCGGCCTCGTAATATACGCCCTGTCGTTGCAACGTCACGTCGGCAATAATGAAGCGCGAACGAAGGATCTCAGCGACGATACGATCACAAATCTTCTCGTTGTGCTCTAACCTGTCGACGCGGACCGGCTCGTAGTTTGAATCTCGGATCGCTGGCTCGATCCCATCATGGAAAGCAGAGTCCAGATCGGGAGCGAAGGCCATGGCGACAAACGCGCGTTTGGATCTCCTTCCTTCTGACGCGAGGTGTGTCCAACCGGATAGCGTGATCGTTGCCTGGAGCTCCATTCCGTAGTTGCTGCCAGGCCCTAGCAGCCGCAGGTCAGACGTCTGGATATATTCGGCCTGCGCGAGTCCGTGTATGTAGTAAGCGAACTCGCCGGCGTCTATTGCATGGGCCGCGGGGTAGTCGAGGACTGCGTTGAATTGTGCGGGCTTTCCGGGATAGTCCGTTCTTTGTTCAAGGAGTCGTAGAACCTTTTCTGGCTTCGCCGAGATCGCTGTGTACGCGTAGGTCTCCGCAAGCCGCTCAAGCTGGGGAGCGTCTACGACGTTCAGTAGCTCTGGAATCGCTCCTTTCTCGGTACATTCGCGAAAATAAATCGACAAGTATGCGCGCAAGAGCTGGTTGGCGCGAGCTACATCGTACTCGGCGACACCCTTGTCACGAAGGAAGTTCGGTGCGCGGCCTCGATTCCAGTCCAGGGAGATATGTCCTGGACAGACCACAAAAGTCCCACAGCGTCTGCACTGGACGTCATCGACGTCTTGATTTGTTCGAGGCGATACCGTCACAAGTGGCGGATCAAGGCCGCAGATTGGACACTTGGAACTGGCAGCGCTCATGTACTCTCTCTCCACATATGATCTCCGCTGATCTCCTGCCGTGCGCGGCCTCTTTATTTGATCGCCACTGCGTTGGGGGGTGATGCGATGCCGCCTTCCAGGTTCATTGGGACTGAGACCAGCATGAATTCGTAGCGCTTGTCGGCGGCGCAGTCTGCCGCCAGCTCCTCGAGGTTGAACTGCTCGCCGATTGGCAGACCTAAGAGGCACAGCGTTCGATAGTGCAGCGCGCCTTCGTTCTTGAAATCCCAGGGCCACGGCTCGACCGCGGGACAATCGGTGCCGACGGCGGCGACGCGATGATCCCAGAACCATTCGACCATCGCGCTGCTGTCCTCGATGCCGCAGGCTTTCAGTCCTTCGAGCGGCGCCATCGCGGCTTTGTCCTCGGGCGACGCAGCGAGGTACGCCTGCATCCATCCGGTGCGAATCAGCAGGATCGTGCCCGGCTTCAACTCGACGCCATCGGCGACGGCGGTCTCCTTCAGATCGTCGAGGCTGTACTTTTCCGACTTGAGCGGATCGATCGTGCGGCCATGCGAGATGCGATAGCGGAACGCGTCGAGCAGTACAGCACGGCCGACAAATTTATTTGCCCATTTGTGGATGCTCAGGCGGCCGGTCGGGCCGTCCTTGATCTCGCTGGATTTCACGCCGTTGTAAAACGCCTTGTAGCGGGGGCTACCGACGTGCGCGAGGCCGTCCCACTGGCTGCCCTCCTGGGTGTTGTAGCTGTCGAGCGAATCGTCGAAACCGAGCAGGCCGAAGCTCTCGAAGCTCATGATGTTATGCTTGGCGGGACGCCGGGCGAACAGCGGCGGGTTGGCGTAATTTATTTTCGTATCGAGCCGGAAGACGGAGCCCTTGCGCACCAGGCGCGCCGCGTCGACGATGCCTTGCGGCGTCAGGAAATTCAGGCATCCGAGTTCGTCGTCGTCGCCGAACACGCCCCACGACGATTCTTTGGGCTTGTCGGGCTTGATTGGGAGTTCGGCGAAGCGGGGAACTTTGTTGAGATCGATTTTGGTCGGCATCGCATCAGCTCCTTGGCGGAAAGTTGTTGAAGTTCACGGCGTCCACTCGTAAAGCACGTCGGCTTCGCGCTCCATGTTAGTCGCGCCGTCGGTAAATTTCTTTGCGATGAAGCCGCGCGCTTCGTAAAAGCGGCGCGCGGGTGCGTTACGCTGGAACGCCCACAGCTGAAGACCACCGGGGCGAAGCCGCTTGGCATGCGCTAGCATCGCGTCGCCGACGCCACGGCGCTGTTCGCCGGGCGCCACGTAAAATTGATCGACCTCGTCGCCATGGAGCGTCAGCACCGCGACCATCCGGCCGTCGTCCTCGGCGACCCAGGTCTCGCGCTCCGGCACCATCTGATGGATCACGAAGGCGCGAATCTCCTCGTCAGTGCCGACGGTCGGCAGATATGCGGCAGCGCCGCGTCGCGAGGCGATATACACCGTCGCGACTTCGGACGCGTCGGCGGCATTCGCGCGGCGGAAGGAGATAGCCATCAGTCTCGGTTTCCGTCCGAAGATGGTGCGCTGTCAAGAAGCGGCGGGGCCGGAACTTTATCGTGACGTAGAATCGAGCGCCGGGCGAAACCTTTCGGGTCGATGCGGCGTACCATTTGTGATACTCAGGACACTCGTTTGTCTTCTCGGGACCGGAACGGCCGGAAGGGGGATCGAATGCGTACGCAAGGAATCAGACGGTCTTTTTCGGGCCGAAACGCGCTCAAGAACATTATCCGGCTGATTCCCGCTGTCGTGATCATGGCGGCGATGCTCCATACGGTGTCGTGCACTAACAACAATGGACTGCTGCCGCAGGATAATGGCGACGGCTCCAATACACCGACTGCGACTCCGACCGGCGGCACCGGCGCGCTCGCATTCGTGACGAATTTCAACGACGGCAAGGTGTCGTCGTTCACCCGCAACACTACGACGGGCGTGCTGAAGCGGACGGGGCAGGTGACGGCAGGCGCGAAAAAGGGCCCGAAAGGCGTGGTCGCGGCGCCGAGCGGCAGCTTCCTCTACGTCGCGAATAACTCTGACGACAATATCTACGAGTTCTCGGTAAATCAGACCGACGGCACGCTGACGCCGCTGTCGCCGGCATCGGTCAGCAATGGGAGCGGGTCGGGGCCCGACGAGATCGCGATCAATCCCGCGGGGTCGTTCCTGTGGGTGACGGGCGCAACAAAAGGAACCGTTACGCCCTATTCGATCAATACCAGCACGGGTCAGCTCACGCAGGTCACCACCAAGGTGACGGGACTCGTGAAACCATTCGGAATCGCGGCGGATTCAAGTGGCTCATTTGTCTACGTGGCGGACAATGGCGCGGGATTGGTCTATTCGTACTCGATCGGATCCAGCGGCGCGCTCAGCCAGATCGGATCGCCGGTCTTCGATCTCGGATCGGCGGGCGGCACCCCGGGCTTCATCGCGATCGATCCAGCCGGCACGTTTATCTACGTTACCGATCTCACTGCTGGAGTCCTGTCGGTAATTCAAACCACCTCGGGTGCCTTGGCGTTCGGTTCGATTGTACCGTCAACGACGACGGGCAACGTTCCGATCGGAGTCGGGTACGCCACCCTCAGCTCGGGCAATTTCATATACACTGCAAATCAGGCCAGTTCGTCGATGTGGTCGTTCCTGCTCACGGTTCCCGGCTTTCCGTCCTCGCCGGTCGCGTTCGGAACCGGCAACTTGAGTGCGCCGACCGGGTTGGTGGTCGATCCGCAGAACGCGTTTCTTTACACGACCAACCAGAACGCAGGAACGGTAAGCCAATTCTCGCTGAGCCCCACCTGTTCCACGGCGCCCGGTCCTCCGTGTTTCGTCGGCAACGTCGCGACCGAGAGTCCGTCTAATGCCAACAGCGGTCCGTTTGGGATGGCGCTCGCGCAATGAGTCACATGCTGAGGCAGGCTTCGGCGGCGAGCGTGAACAGGAGTTCGCGGACCTGATGGCGGTTCCAGTTGCGATGGTCCCAGGCCTCGCCGCCTAGATCGTCGCCGCCGTAAAGAATCTGTCCGAATTGGACGCGGCGGAACTGCGCGACGGCGAAAAAAGCCGCCGCTTCCATCTCGACTGTGAGGCATCCTTCCCGCCTGCGCGCGAGCATCCGGGCGCGCGTCTCGCGGAACAACCCGTCGGTCGTCCAGGTTTTGGCGACAATATAATCGACGCCGTTTCGCTTCAGGGTTCTTTCGATCGCGGCCAGGGCTCGCGGATGCGGCGCGACTTCGCGCCCGGGCGGCAGGTAATGATACGAGGTACCCTCGTCACGAACCGCTGAGTTCGGCACGATGACGTGGCCGACGGCGATCTTCGAGTCGAGCACGCCAGCGCCGCCGCATGCGATGAACTTGCGCGCGCCCCGCGCGATCATTCGATCGAGCATCGCAGCCGCGATTGCGGCGCCCACCCGCGGATGCACGACGGCCAGACGCTTGCCGTCGATCTCAACTTCGTACATCGGAAGGCGCCCGACTTCGCTCATGTCGTGATCGATCTCGCGGGCGCCGCCGTTGAGAACCAGGTCGTCGATCACGTCCTGAAAGAAACAGAGTACGCAGTGTTTGGGAATGTCGATCCGTTTGTAAACGCGCCGCGGCTCGATGATCGCGGTCGGTGATGGATCGAATTCGAGGATGGGAAATGGCCGTCGCGGGAGACGCGTCGGGATGCGCGCAGATGATTTGCGGCGTATAGATTTCATCTTTGTGACTCTCAGTGGCACAGGCTTCAGCCTGTGGTCTTCAGCCTGGATTTGCATGGGCCAGAAAATCACAGGCTAAAGCCTGTGCCACCAACCGGAGTTGGAGCACACGGCAACCTTCCCTGATCCGATAGAGACTGAAAAGGATCGGGATTCTTCGCTGCGCTCTGAATGACACAAGAAAAGAGCGGTAGGGGCAGGATGGAGATCGAATCAAGATTGCGGGACTGGCTTTGGGAGCGATTCTGCTGCTGCTGCTGCGGATTTTGCCGCTAGCGCGGCGGCTTTGGCTTCGGCTTTTTCGGTGGCGGCTTTCTGGCGCAACTGCAGGAGCATCGCACGCAGCTTGCCGGGATTTACCGGCTTCTTGAACAGCGCGCCTTCCAGGCCGCGCAGACGCGATCGCTTCAGGATGTGATCCTTGTCGTAGTAGTACGCGGTCATCAGGATGACCGGCAGCTTCGGCATGTCTTCCTTGACCTTAAGGTAGAAGTCGTAGCCGTCCATCTCAGGCATCACGACGTCGGAGATGATCGCGTCGAGCTTGACGTTGCGCAGGATTCCAAATGCGGCCGAAGGACGGGTCGCGCAGAACACGATACATTTCTCGGCGCGCAACAGGTCGGCCATCGAATTGACCACGGCGGTATCGTCGTCGAGCACCAGCACCGACATCCCCTCGAGCGGCGATTGTTCAGGGCGGGGACCGTCATGCGGTCGGGCGTGAATCTTGCCATCCTCGCGCGGCGCAAGGTCGGCCATCCGCTTTCCCGCCAGGTAATCGCGGGTCTCGTACTCGCCCTTGCGGGTCATCTCGTCGAGGCGGCGAACGATAGCCTGCACGCGTTCGATGGAATCGCGAATCGAGTCGAGGCGTTCGTTCTCGATGACTTTTTCGGCGTCGGTGAGATGCGTCTCCAGGCTTTGCGAGAGCAGTTCCAGGTTGTTGGTGATCGATTCGAGCGGGTTATTGATCTCGTGCGCGAGGCTGACTGCGATTTCACCGGCGGTCGCGAGCTGCTGCGCGTGGCGCATGCGGCGGATGTCGCGGGCGAAGCCGATCGATCCGATTTCATTGCCGTCGTCGTCGTGGATGAGCGTCCCGGTGATCATCACCGGGATAATTTCACCGTCCTTGTTGCGGAACTCGGTCTCGAAGCTGGCGATTCGGCCCTTGTCGAGCGACGCGCGCATCGCTTTCATCACGCGGCGCGCCTCGTCGATCGACGGATAGATGCGGGTGCACCCCTCGCCGATGATTTCTTCGGAGCTGTAGCCGAGGCTGGTGCGTGCGCCGTCATTGTAATAGTTCACGGTGCCGCTTTTATCGACGGCTATTATGATGTCCGGCGAGCTCTCGATGAGCCGCTGGAAATATTTTTTATCGAGCGCGGTCATGGTTGATTGTTGTTAATCCTATCGTTCAGTCGCGACGGTTTATTTCTCGGCTCGCAGCCGGAACTTGGGCATCGAGACTTCGTCATTTAGTTTATCGAACGTCACCTCAACCGGCATCCCACACTTTATCTCGTGCGGCTTGACGCCGAGCAGGTTCGACACGAATTTGCATCCCTCTTCGAGCTCGACCATCACGACTGCGTACGGGACCTCGTTTGCGAAGCCCGGATGGTAGAGCTGATGCATAATATTAAAGCTAAACACTTCGCCGCGGCCGCTCACGGGAACCCATCGCGAGGCCGTCGAGTTGCACTTCGAGCACAAGTCGTGGGCGGGGAATCGTAGAGTGCCGCAACTGTCGCACTTTTGGACCATCAGGCGTCCGGCTCGCGCCCCTTCGAAGAACTCGCGCATGTCGGGAGTGATTGCGGGAATGGGTTTGCTGATTTCAGGCATACGCAGTTGAGCTTATCTATAAGTTAGACGATCCGGCGGTTGAAATGATTGAAGCACACCGTGCCATGCCAAAGATAGCTAAGGCGCGCCTTGTGGCTTATGCTATGCCTGCGATCCCAATACCAGGGTAGAATGGGTCGCAAGGATACCGCCATTGCCGGAAACGAGTCCAACGTCGTGTTTTGGCACCTGCCGCCGCCCTCCATCGCCCCGCATCTGCACGATCGCTTCCGCCACCGGGGTCATCCCCCACATATAGAAGGAGCTGAGCTGGCCGCCGCCGGTGTTCACTGGGAGCGCGCCGCCTGGCGCGATTGCGCCGCCCGCGACGAACGGACCGCCCTCGCCTTTTTTGCAGAATCCGTAATCCTCGAGCGTGACCAGCACCGTGAAAGTATAACAGTCGTAGAGCTCGCAGAAGTTCACGTCGCCGAGCTTGATCCCCGCCATCTTGAAGGCGGTTTCCTTGGCGATCGGCGCGCCGGAGACGAGAGTGTCGAGCGGGTCGCCGCCGGGATGACCCTGGCCCATCCCCAATATGTACACGGGTGGGCGTTTCAACGACTTGGCGCGATCGGCCGAGGTCACGATAACCGCTAGCCCGCCGTTGGAGACCAGGCAGCAGTCGTAAAGATGGAATGGCTCAACCACCCATCGCGAGGCGTGGTAATCGGCCAGCGTCATCGGAGCGTCGTGGAACTGTGCGGCGGGATTCAGGTTGGCCCAATCGCGCTCGGACACGGCGACGGCGCCGAGATGATCGTTGGTCGTCCCGTACTTGTACATATGGCGCTGCGCGACGAACGCATACTGGGCATTGACGCCGAACAGTCCGTAGTGCGCGTTGACACCTTGCGCGAAACCGTACGAGGCCGCAGATCCAGACGCGCCGCCCTTGTTCGGCGACGGCGGACGCAGAGGAGCGTCGGCGAATACGCACGCAACGACCTCGGCCATGCCGGCGTCGATAGCCTGCGCCGCGTGCATGACCATCGCGGCTGCAGTCGCGCCGCCAAGGTTCATCGTCGCGGTCAGTCGCAAGTCGTGGATGCCCATCGCGTTCTGCAGCGTCGTCGACGCCATTGGGTTGTTGAACCAGGTGATCCCGGGATTGACGAGCAGGCCGTCGAGATCGGAGCGCTGGAGGCCGGCGTCCTCGAGCGCGAGATTGACCGCCTCGGCAGCGAAGCCGACCGGACCGGGATGATCGAAGTTTTTGCCCATCCGGGTTTGTCCGAGCCCGGCGATTGCGCATTTAGCTCGTAAAGACATAGCGCTTACTCTCTTACGCTTTTCCGCGGATGGCATCCAGCGGGGCGCGGGGAAGGGGAAATCACTTTATTTGATGTGAAACCCGCGGTGGGTTTCACGCTTCCTTCGGCAGGGGTGACCCCTGCACCCGGTGCTAAGAAAAAAAGATGCGGGACGGAGTTTACCCTGAGTACTCGTAGGG
>NZ_JBAUYR010000120.1:0-15450 GCF_049584895.1 Binatus sp. (SeqCode) | reverse complement strand
GCGTAGCGATCCATCTCGCTGTCGCCGAAGCCCCACGTGTTGCGGCTTTCAGGATTTAACCAGATCACTCTTTTCGCGCGCTGGCGGATTTCACGCAAGCACCAATCGTGCGGAAGATTGTAGTTGTTGCGCGCGTCGCCGAGCACGATCACGGTCGTGCGTTTGTTCACCGCACCGAGATGATCGGTGACAAAGTTGCGGAACGCGTAGCCGAAATTCGAGTGAGCATACACATTGATGATATCGCCCTTGAGCGCGACGTCGAGCGCTTCCTTGGCGTCGTTGTTGCGGAAGCATTCGGTGACCTCGCCGATATCGGCGACGTAAATAAAACTGCGCACGCGCGAGTAGAGATCCTGCAGCGAGTACACGAACTGGAGCATGAAGCGCGACGCGTTGCGCACCGAATCGGAAACGTCGCACAGGATCACGACTTGCGGCTTCTCCTTCTTGCGCTTCTCGAATCGCAGCTTGAACGGAACGCCGCCATACTCGAGGTTCTGGCGGAGCGTGCGCTTGATATCGAAGCGTCCCTTCTTCGAGCGCTTGCGGCGGACGGTGATCACGTTCTTCAGACGCTGCGCGAGGCGCGTCACCGCCTCGTTCATTTTTTTCAGCTCTTCCTCGGTGAGGTAGTAAAAGCTTTTCTCGCCAATCTGGTTGAGGCGCTGATCTTCCTTCTGCTTGATATCGCGCTTCTCGCGCTCCATCCGGACGTAGCGGCGGATAATATCGTCGAGCGCCTTGAGCCGTCGCTCGAGGTACTCTTCCATTTTCGCTTTGAGCTCGGAGCCGATATCCATCTTCTCGAGCTGCTCGCGCAGTTCCTTGATCTCGGCTTCGATTTTGTCGAGTCCGAGCTGGCGGGCGAGCGCGCGCGCGAAATAATTTTCCTCGATAGTGCGCTCGATCCCCTGCAGCTTGACTGCGCGTGAGGCCTCGCGGATTTTCCGCTCCATCTCGCCGGAGTTATTTTGCAAAAGCTGCTTGGCAAGCTCGGAGAGATTCTTGCCCTCTTTCTTGAGCATCTTCTCTACTTCGTCCAGGAACTTCTGAAATTCCTGATCCGACATCGAGAGCGCGTTCTGCACCGCATGGCTCGCCTGCTTGATGATTTCGCCCAGGCCCGAGAAGTAGATGTCGAACAGTTCCTCGAAGACGGGCAACTCGCTGGCGCGCTTGACCATTGTGGCGCGCAGCGCGGCGCGGAACGCATCGCGCTCGTTCAGCCCGGTGACTTCGGAGGCGCTGAACGCGTCGAGCGTTTCCGCCAGCGAGACGCGCACGCCGTTCTCGCGCAGCAGGTTCGCAAATTCTACGAGCTTCTCTTGCATGATGCGGTGATGCCCTGCCCTATTCTACCAAACGCTGTCAGTTGAGAAGATCTTTGTCGCTGCCGGCTTCGGTGCCGCGACGCGCGCGCACGCGACGCACGTAGTCCTTCAACTCTTCCTGCGCCTTGCGGACGTCGCCCTCGTACTTGACGATCGTGTCGAGCGTCTCGGTGACCAACTCCTGGTCGAGACTGTTCACGTTGAGCAGAGTCAGCGCCTTGACCCAATCGAGCGTCTCGCTGATGCCTGGGGTCTTCTTCAGATCCAGCTTGCGCAGCGATTGCACGACGGTCACCACTTCCTCGGCGAGCTTGGCGGCCGCGTCGGGCACCTTGAGCTTGACGATTGCGAGTTCCTGCGCGCGATCGGGAAAGTCGATGTACAGATGCAAGCATCGACGCTTCAGCGCGTCGGACATTTCGCGCGCGTTGTTCGAGGTCAGCACGACCAGCGGAATGTGCTTGGCCTTGAGAGTTCCCAACTCAGGAACAGTGACCTGAAAGTCCGATAGCAGCTCCAGTAAAAACGCCTCGAATTCGGCGTCAGCCTTGTCGATCTCGTCGATCAGCAGCACCGATGGCTGCTCGCTGGAAATTGCTTTGAGCAGCGGGCGCGGCAGCACGAAGCGCTCGGAGAAAAATACTTCGTCTTGCGCGGCGATTCGATCGACCGCCTCGGTGAGGCCCTTGGCTCCCACCAGCACTTCGCTGATTTTGTCTTTGAGGATTTGCGTGTACAGGAGCTGCTTGGCGTACTCCCATTCGTAGAGCGCCTTGCCCTCGTCGAGGCCCTCGTAACACTGCAACCGGATCATGTCGAACCCGAGTGACGCGGCCAGCACCTTGGCCAGGTCGGTCTTGCCGACGCCGGCGGGACCTTCGACCAGGATTGGCTTGCGCATCTCGCTCGCCAGGTAGATGACGGTGGCGATTCGCCGGCTCGCAATATAGTTGTTCTTGGCAAATCGCTCGACTACGTCTTCGATCGATGAAAACATCAATGCTCCTCTGCTGCGGAACCGAAAGGGGCAAGCCCCGCGCGGAATAGATTAAATATCACGCCAAGTTAAGGCGAGGAAACCCACGGCAGGACCGCCCCTGGATCGGGAGTCAGCGAAAGAAGTTCAAATGTGGAGTTCCTCCCAGACTTGCTCGTTGCGATCGAAGCGGTCGCGCGAGAGTGCTGAGGCGTCGAAGGCGCTGTATTTGCCGTGCGCAATCAGGTCGGCGAGGGCCTGGCCGGCGCCGTAGGATTGCATCACGCCGCGGCCACTGAATGAATGCGCTTCGTACACGCGCTTTGTCGGGTCGGCACGGCCGACGATCGCGCTGCGGTCGGGACTGACTTCGTACAGCCCCGCCCATCCAGTGACGTGGCGCAGTCGTTCCATCGAGGACATCCGCGCGTACATCCGCGGCCAGATTTCGTTCAGGAAGAACGGCTCGCCATCGTAGTTGAAATGGTAACCGGGCGGCTCGTCGGGCGGCGAGTATCCGGCCAGGATGTGCGGGCCCTCGTTGTGGAAATACACGCCCGAGGTGTCGACGATCATCCCATAGTTCGCGAGGTTGGTCTCGCGATTGTCGACGATGCAGACCTGGCGGCGTATCGGCTGCGTCCAGTTGCGCAGCCCGAGCAGCTTCATCGCAGTCGGCGACCATGCTCCGCCGGCTATGACAATCGAATCGCAATTCAGCTCGAAGACGCGGCCGGTCTCAGCCTCGCCCGGGCCGTCCTGGGTCATCATGCGGATGAGGCCTTCGTCGGTGTGTGGCTCATCGGACTGCCAGCATTGAAGGCGCACATTGGATGCGCCCGCATCGATCGCGACGACATAAGTGCGATCGAGAAACTGGGCGCCGAGTTTCAGCGCGCAGGCGCGATAATGCTCCTTGAGCAGGTTCGGGTTGATGAGCCCGTCCTCCGGCGAGAAGGTCGCGCCGGCAATCCCGTCGAGCTTGTCGATTTCGGGCACGCGGCAATGTACGTCGGTGGGCGTCAGCGCCTCGATCTGATGGCCGAGTTCGCGCTGGAGCGGTATATGCTCGACGGCGCCTGCGAACGTGTCTTTATCGTAGAGCCAGAGGTAGCCCTTCTGCCGGAAGCCGACCTCGTCGCGCACGCGCTGGTAGTATTCGATCGATGCGCGGCATAGCGCGATATTGACCCGCTGCCACCACGTGGCGCGCACACCGCCCGCATTTTTTTCGCTCGAGCTGAGGCGTCCACTGAGATCGATATCGACGGCGAGAGTTTTGAGTCCGCGCTCGGCCAGAGCCATCGCGACAGAACTGCCGACGACGCCCGCGCCAATAACGATCACATCGAATCGCTCGCCCGCAATCACGCATCAATCCTATCAATTTTCATTTCAGGAGAACGAAACACGAACGGTACGCTGTCAGAGCTTATCGGGCCATTTTCTAGCCGCGTGGAACACTCGGAGGATTTCGACCGCGTCGCCGCGCACGCGGTATGGCACGATGTACGGGGTGCCGGTCACTACCAGTTCGCGGGTGCCGGGAACCCTACCGATGCGGCCTGAGGCTGGATGGGTCGAGAGCTGCGCAACGGCGGTTGCGATTCGTTGCACTATTCGCGCAGCGGCATCGGGGGCGTCGCGTGCGATGTACTCGGCTTCTTCATCGAGATTCCTGAGCGCGCGCCTAAGCCATCTTATCCGCACGGCGGCTCCACTTTCTCATCACGGCTTGGACTTCTTTCTCAGTTGCGAAGTCGCCGCCGTCGGCCTCCGTGAGGGCAGTTTTGATTTCTGCGATTTGCCATTCGTTCAGCTCGACGTAAGCTCGGATCGCTTCAGCAGCGACGTAGGATTTGGTGCGTTCCATCGCTTTGGCGAGTTTCTCGAGCCGGGTCCTGGTCTTGCGGTCTACGCGGATGGTGATTACTTCGGACATGATTGTATTGTGTTGTATACATCGCCATACAGCAAGCAGCGGTGACCCTGGAGGTGTTGCTGAGGCCCGGCCCCCCCTACCGGTCGCGTTGCGGCCGACCTCCTCTCCCGTAGAGTAACAGGCGAGGTAAGAATTGGAGGATGGGTCTTGTGCGGATGCCCGCCTGACTGCCAATTTTGATTGGATGTGCACGCTGGCGATTTATTTTCGGGCTACCCGGGATTGTCCGGTCGTGATTGCGGCTAATCGCGATGAGTTTCTCGAGCGTCCTGCGGGCGATCCCACTACCCTGCTCGAGAATCCGCATGTTGTTGGCGGCAAGGATTTTAAGGCTGGCGGGACATGGCTTGGGATTAGCGAGCATGGGATCGTCGCGGGGCTGTTGAATCGGCGGGCGGAGGACGGAGGCAATCCGCGGGCGCGTTCGCGCGGGCTGCTGTGCCTCGATGCGCTTCGGCGGCGGACTGCGCACGAGGCGGCGGAGTTCGCGTCGCGTGAGCGCGGGTCGGATTACAATCCTTTCAATCTGCTGATGGTCTCGCGGACTGAAGCGTTCGTCGCTTACAATCGCGGCGCGTCGATCGAAGTTGTCGAGATCAAGCCGGGACTGCATCTGCTGTCAAATCTCGATCTGAATGATTTCGAGTGTCCGAAGATCAGTGCGTCGTACGGGAAGCTCGCGGAGCTTGGGAATCGTGAGGATTTTCAGCGCGATCCGATCGGGCAGCGCGCGGCGCTGGGGGCGTTGTTGGCTGATCACAATACGCAGCTTGATCCGCGATCAGGGCGGCCTAATGCGTTGTGCTTGCATCTCGAAAACTACGGGACTCGGTCGTCGAGCTTGATTTTTATGCGTGATGATACGGCAGATATCGCGCATTACTTTGCGCCTGGACCTCCCTGCGAGACGGCGTACGCGCCGGCGATTGTGCCGCGGCGAACCGCGAATGCAGAATCTTGAATCGCGCGCTGTAATCGGACCCTCACCTTCATCCTCTCCCTTAAAGGGAGAGGGGAAGAAAGTCAGGGGGCGAAGTAGGCGGCTATGCCGGTTAGGATGAAGCACCCGATGGCGATTGAGGCGGAGGCCAGGAAAATCGAGGCGAGGAATGGCGGCTCGATCACGAAAAACAGGATGAAGCCTGCGACGACTGCTACTACGCTCGCGATTATCGCGAAGACCATGCTCACCGTGCGCAGTTGCGTCATCGCGAGTCTCCCCGTCGCCGACCGCGAAACAATTCGCTTGACGCCAAGCCGCCTCCGAGTATACGCCGTGGGTTCATCGTGCACCGTCGCCAAACAGGACCGATCGGGAGTTTTGAATTGATGGGCATTTCCGGGCAGCGCTCGCGTCGCGGACCCTTGGTCTGTTTGATTGTCGCGATTGCTGTAGCCATTGCAACCGCGTATCCAATTCGCGCGCAACTCGGTGAGTCGGGCCTCAACTGGCAGCAACGCTTCCTTGGGATTCTGCCGTTGGTCAAGCCGGACCCGAAAGATCCGGTGGTGGTGACGGTAAATGGCGCGCCGATTACAGCGGCGGAGATTGCCGATTACGCGAATACTGAAAAGCATATGATCAACGCGACCACGACCGAAGAATCCAAGGCGGTGTTTCGCGATGCGACTGAAAATTTAATCAACCGGCAACTGCTGCTGCAGGAAGCCGCGCGGCGCAAGATTACGATTCCCGACCCCGAAGTGGCGCAACGCGCGCGCGAGTTCCAGATTGGCGGCGCCGAAGGTCAGACCGCTCCGGTCACCGGCGCGCCGGATGCGCAACTGATGAACGCGGTGCGCGGATCGATGATGATCGAGAAGATGCTCGACGACGAATTCCGCGCGCATCACGTGCAGCCGACTGACGCACAGATTCAGCAGTATTATGACGAGCATCGTGATCTGTTCGTGAAGGATCCCGGCGAGGTGCAAATCGCGCATATCGCGGTGAAGCTTCCACCGAATCCGACCGACGCACAGAAGGTTGCGGCGGCTAAAAAGATGCTCAAGGTTTACGACGAGGCGAAGAAGACCAAGGACTTCGCCGCTCTCGCGAAGAAGGAGTCAGAGGATACGGAGTCTGCAGCCAAGGGTGGCGACCTCGGCTATTTCCGGCCGGGGCAGTTGCCGCCGGTTGTGGACAAGATGGTGTTCGCAACCCCGGTCGGGCAAGTGACGCCGATTATCCAGTCGAATCTCGGCTACAGCTTTATCAAGGTAGTTTCGCGGCGCGGGGAGACGATAGCGCCGTTGCCGGAAGTCAAAGCAAAGATCGCGATGTTCATCCTCGATGAGAATGAGGACACGGTCGTGAAGGGGATGCTCAAGAAGCTCGCGAAGGGGGCGAAGATCGAGTTTAAGAATCCGCCGGGACAGAGCGCGGGCGCGAAGAATGAGACGGGGGGACAATAGGAAGCTAGCGATCGCGCCGTGCAACCTAACCCCTAACCCCTTCCAATAGTGGGAAGGGGAACAAGAGTTAGACGAGTAGGCGGCCGCCTTCTAGTGGTAAGACGGTGCCGGTGGCGAAGTCCGTCTCGCAGAAGAAGGCTACGGCGCGAGCTACGTCTTCGGAGGTGCCCATCTTTTTTGTGAGCGTGCGATTTACCAGGCGCTCTATTTCCGCCGTGGAGTATTCTTCGGGAGGTATCACCATGCCTAGCGCTATGCAGTTGACCTGGATTTCGGGGGCTAGCTCTTTGGCTAGTGCTTTGGTGAGACCTATCAGGCCACTCTTTGAGACCGAGTATGGCAGATAGTCCTTGTAGGGGCGGATGCCGGCCCAATCGCCGAGGTTGACGATTTTTCCAGCACCTTGTTGGCGCATCGCAGCGGCGGCGAACTTCGACAGAAAGAATGGCGCCTTCAGGTTGGTGTCGAGGTTTGCGTCCCAGTCGCGTTCGGTGAGTTCTTCGATAGGAGTAGGCGCGAAGATTGATGCTGAGTTTATCAGGATGTCGATTCGGCCGAATGCGTCGAGGACGTTTGCGACCATCTGCTCGATTTCAGCGACGTGCTCGAGGTTGGCGCGAAAGGCTTGCGCTTTGCCACCATTAGATGTGATCTCGGCGACTACTGCCTCTGCTTCCGATTGCGAGGTGCGATAGTGAACTGCGATTGATGTGCCGTGAGTGGAGAGGTCCAGCGCGATCGCACGGCCTATGCGGCGGGCTCCGCCGGTTACCAGGGCGACTTTGTTTTTTAGATCCAATTAAGAGAGAGATGCGTGGATTGCTTTTACCAGGGCCAGGTTGTCGGAGTGTCCTGTCTTGGATGCGATGACGTGGCCGTGCAGGGGGCGGCCCAGCAGGTATAGGTCGCCGATCAGGTCCAGGACTTTGTGGCGCGCGAATTCGTCGGGGAAGCGCAGCGCGGTGTTCACTACTTTTTCGTCATCGACCAGGATCGCATTGTCGATGCGGGCGCCGCTGCCTAGCCCTAGCTGCGCGAGCTTGCGAAATTCCCAGACGAAGCCGAACGTTCGCGCCGGTGCGATTTCGCGCGCGTAGGCGTCTGGCGAAGTCAGTTCGAAGTGCAAGTGCTGGATGCCAATCGGCTTCGGGTAGTCGAGCGTGTAGTCGATGATCAGATGGTCGGCCGCCTCGACCTTTATGTGCTCGAGGCCCTCGCCTTCCTCGCCAACGAGAATTTTGTGCTTGATCTTGATTGGTTCTACCGTCGCGTCCTGCTCGGTGAGTCCGGCCTCTCCAAGCTGCTTGCAGAATTCGATCGCGGAGCCGTCCAGCGCGGGCACTTCGTCGTCTGTCTTGATCAGCAGGTTGGTGATTCCGAACGCGTGAAGCGCGGACAGCAGATGTTCCACGGTGCGGACCGATCGGCTGCCGCTGGTCAGCGTGGTGTTATATCCCGTGTCGGTGACGTTCTCGAAGCGGACGGGAATCGCGGTCTCGTCGGCGAGCGAGGTAAACACGATTCCGAATCCTGCCGGCGCGGGATGGAGGATGACTCCCGTCTTGAGCCCGGTGTGAAGCCCCTGCCCGCCCATCACGATCGACCGCGCGACGGTTCGCTGCGGAATCGCGCCGGCGCGAATTGCCTTGCGCCCGGCGGCGCGGACCTCGGCACTCATGCCGCGCGCGCTGGAGGGATCGGGGCCAGCGGCGTCGCCCTCGAGCGCCCGCGCGATCGACGCGAGCAGTCCAATGACAGTGAACGGCTTTTGAATAAAATCGGCGGCGCCGAGCTTGGTCGCAGCAACGGCGCTCTGGATATTGGCATGGCCGGAGATCATGATTACAGGAACGCGCGGCTGCTCTGACTTGATCCGCCGCAGCAACTCGATGCCGTCCATCTCGGGCATCCATACGTCGAGCAGGACGATCGCGGGACTCTCGCGCGCAATCAGATCCATCACGCCCGGCGCGTTGCCGGTATCGACGACGCGAAAGCCCTCGTCGCTTAAAATTCCACGCAACGACGACCGAATCCGCTCCTCATCATCCACCACCAAGACGGTCTCATTCACGTTAGATTTTCTCCGGGAAGCGCGCTTTCACGTTACAGCGCGGCAAGGGTCGCATCAGCCGGTTGCCTTTGCGAATAGCTGCAATTTAACCGGAAATTCGAGCACAAATCTACTTCCACGCGGCCGATTGTCGGTTACCCGGACGAAGCCGTGATGGTCGGTGACGACCGCGGAAACAATCGCGAGGCCGAGGCCGGTGCCGCCTTTTTTTCCCGAGTAGTACGGCTCGAAGATGCGGGTGCGCAGGCGAGGGTCGATGCCCGGGCCGTTGTCCGAGACTTCGAGCGTGACCAGCGAGTTGTCGGAAAGCCGGTGACTGCGCACCTCGATTTTTGGGCCGGCGCCATTGTGATTGATCGCGGTGACGGCCGCGACGGCATTGTCGAGCAGGTTGACGAGTGCACGTTTCATCGCGTCGCGATCGATCGGGATGAGCGGAATCGCGGGATCGAGCGCAAGTGCGAACTCGACGTTGGGATTCGCTTCGCGGAAATTCGCAACGGTTTCGTTAGCAAGAGCATTGATGTCACCTGGCACCGGGTTCAGATGCGGCATCCGCGCGAACGCCGAGAACTCATTCACGAGACGCTTGAGATCCTCGACTTCGCCGATAATTGTTTTAGTGCATTCCTCGACCAGCGCGGATTCGATTCCGGGGCGGGCGCCGAGCTGACGGCGCAGACGCTCGGCCGAAAGCTGGATCGGTGTCAGCGGATTTTTGATCTCGTGCGCGATTCGACGAGCCACTTCGCGCCACGCCTCCATCCGCTCGACCTTCGCGATCTGGCTGACGTCCTCGAAGAACAGCACCGTTCCCGCCGGCTCGCCGGGAGTGTCGCCGAGCGGACTCGCCGTCATCATCAGCTCGGTCTCGCTGCCTGCAACTTCGAGCTTAACGGTTGAGCGCGCCTCGCGCGGGCGCGTGGCAAACGCAAATATGTCGTCCAGCACGCGGGCCAGCGCGGGCGGGAACGCACCCTGGTAGTTGCGGCCGATGACCGCGGCGGCGCTGAGATCGAGCAGCCGTTCGGCGCATGGATTGATCGTCGTGACGACGCCGTCGTGATCCAGGCCGACGACGCCCGCCGACACGTTGCGCAGCAGAGTCTCAGTGTACTGGCGGCGGCGCTCGAGTTCGGCGGCGGAAGAGCGCAGGTCGGCGGTCATCTGGTTGAACGAATCGACCAGCTGTCCGATCTCGTCGTCGCCGACCGCTGGAATTCTAAAGTTGAGATCGCCGCCGGCGATCGCCTGCGTCCCGCGCGCGAGCAGCTTGATCGGACCGGTGATTCCGCGCGACAGAAATATCCCGAACCAGCTCGCCAGCGTCACCACTACGAGCCCGATCAGCACCAGCGTAATTAGGTAGCTGTTCATGATCGGCTGGCGCAGGATTCGCAGCTGAAAGTAGTCCTCGGAGACGCGCGAGATGTTGGTCGCGCGCGTCGCGAGGCTCTGCGGCAGATAGTAATCGACCAGCACCGCGCCCAGCACGTTGTCGGTTTCGCTCGAGAGGTAAATCGGCGCGGAGCCGCGCACCACGTCGGCATTGCCGAGGCGGTCGGTGCGGGTGAGCGCCTGCCCCTTCAGGGTCTGCGAGATGATCGGTGAATCGGGCGACGCACCGATGCCGGTGGGCGTCTTCGGGCTGATGTCGAGAATCAAGAGCTTGCGATCGGCGGAGAACACCTCGATGGTGCCGAGGTTGTACTCCTCCTGGCGCTTGTTGATGAACGCTTTGAGGTCGTCGCGCTTCTCCGGCGCGAGCAGGCCCTTCGCCGAGATCTGCTCGGCCAGCACGCGCGCATAGTGCGACGCGTTGTTGGCCGAGTTCAGATAGTAGGTCTTCGCGATTTCGAGCGAGTCATTGAGAATCTGCTCGTACTCGGGATTGAACCAGCTGTTGATGTCCGCGTGCAGGAACACGCCCGACACGTAGAGCAGGAACGCGCTCGGGATTAGTGCGACCGCAATAAAACCCGCGACGAGCTTGACCTGGAACTTCGACCCGATCAGTCCGCGGCGACGCTCGAAGATGACCTTGGCCAGATTGCGTCCGACCAGGAACAGCATCAAGCCGAGCAGCAGGAAGCTCAGGTTGAAGAGCGAAATGACCGCGAGGTTGGAGACCAGCGAGGTGTGACGCGTCAGCGGAGGCAGCTCGGTTTGCGCGAGCACGAATGCGACGAGGGTCGCGCCGGCCACGCCGACCGCGATCAGCTCGCGACGGCGCCGCTTGCGCTCTGCGAGCCGATGCGGGCTTACGTTCTTTTCCGCTGCCAATTCGTCAATGCCTCGTCGTCAGCGAAAGCAGTATGGTCGCAATGATGCTGATGAGTATGCATGTGGCGAGCGGAAAATAGAACGTGAAGTTGCCGCGACGGATGTAGATGTCGCCCGGCAGTTTGCCAATAAGCGGGACCGACGAGAATCCCCACAGCAACAGTCCCACGACGACGATCGCGATACCGGCGAAGACCAGGCTTTTTCCAATCGGCGCCATCGCATTGCTGCCTCTGCCCCGATTGTACAAGACCGGCGGCCCTGGAAATACCCGGCGCCCTGCCCTATCCGCGGTATTACGCGTGGGCGTGGGCGTGCGATTTGGCGCCGGCGGCCTCGCGCGCTGCGTGCGTCTCCTTGATGATCTTTTCAGCGACTGGAGCCGGCGCCTCTTCGTAGTGCGAAAAGTGCTGCTCGAACGAGCCGCGGCCCGACGTGATCGAGCGCAGGTCCGGCGCGTACTTGAGCACTTCCGACATCGGCACCTGCGCCTTGATCACCTGCCCGTTGCCCTTGCTGTCCATGCCAAGGACCTTGCCGCGGCGCGAGTTCAGATCGCCAATCACGTCGCCCATGCATTCGTCGGGACACGCAACTTCGATCGCGACGATCGGTTCGAGGATGATCGGCCGGGCCTTTTCCAGACACGCCTTGAAACCCATCGAGGCAGCAATCTGAAACGCCATGTCGGACGAATCAACATCATGATAGCTGCCATCGAAGACGGTGACTCGGACGTCCACCATCGGATAGCCGGCCAGGAATCCCTCGGGCAGCGTGTTGCGCACGCCTTTTTCGACCGACGGAATGAAGTTGCGCGGGATGACGCCACCGACGATGTTGTCGACGAACTCGAAACCCTTGCCGCGCGGCATCGGCTCGATCTTGAGCCAGCAATCGCCGTATTGCCCGCGCCCTCCCGACTGGCGCTTGTATTTGCCCTGCGCTTCCGCGCGTCCCTTGATCGTTTCCTTGTAAGGAACCTTCGGCGCCTGCAGTTCGACGTCGACGTTGAACTTGCGGCGCAACTTCTCGACCGTGATCTCGATATGCATCTGGCCGGTGCCCGACAGGATGATGTCGTGGGTCTGAGGATCGCGATGCATCTCGAGCGCGAGGTCCTCTTCGATCAGCTTCTGCAGCGCGGCCGACGACTTTTCTTCGTCGCCTTTGGTCTTGGGACGAATCGCAAAAGAGATGACGCCGTTGGGACGCGTCAGCGGCGGCATCACGAGCACGGGAGCTTTCTCGTCGCATAGAGTGTCGCCGGTGGTGCTGTCCTTCAGCTTGGCGACGGCGACAATCTCGCCCGCGATCGCGCTGGCGACGGGAGACTGCTTCTTACCCTCGAGCCGCAGCAGCTGGCCGAAGCGCTCCTTGGTTTCGCGCGTCGAGTTGTACACTGTCGCGTCGGTCTGAGCACGTCCCGAAATTATACGGAAGATCGAAAGCTTGCCGGCGAACGGATCGATTATCGTCTTGAACACCAACGCGGCGAACGGCGCAGCTGGATCTGCCGGACGACTGACGGTCTCGCCGGTCGTGGGATTTTGGCATTCCACGGGCGGACGCTCGTTGGGCGCGGGCAGGTAGGTCATGACGGCGTCGAGCAGCGGCGCGATACCGATATTCTTCGCCCCCGAGCCGCAGAACACGGGCGTGATTTTGCGCTCGACTACGGCAGCATGCAGCGCGGCGCGTACTTCGGCGTCGTCGAGCGTGCCCTGCTCGAGATATTTTTCAAGCAGCACGTCGTCGGTCTCCGCGACCGCCTCGAACAGCGCGGTGCGCGCCGCCTCCGCCTGAGTCTTCAGTTCGCCGGATAATTCTTCTTCCTTGAATTTGCCGCTGGTGTCGGCGTAGGTAAGGGCCTTCATCGCAAGCACGTCGACCACGCCCTTGAAGCCAAGCTCCTCGCCAATCGGGATCGTCAGCGCAACGGCGCGCGCGCCAAGCACCTTCTCGAGGTCCTTCATCGCGGCGTCGAAGCTGGTGCGCTCGCGATCGAGCCGGGACACGAACGCGATCCGCGGCAGCTGGAGGTTTTCGGTCGCCGCCCAGATTTTTTCGGATTCAACTTTGGTATCAGCGCTCGGACTTATCAGCATCACGATGCCGTCCACCGCGCGCAGAGTCGTGAGCGTCTCGGGCAGGAAGGCGGTGTAACCGGGAGTGTCGGCGAAAATTACTTCGGTCTTTTTCCAGTTGAGATGATTGAACGCGGAACTAATCGAGATGTGATGCTTGGTTTCTTCGGGCTCGAAGTCCATCGCGGCCGAGCCGTCGTCGGGCCGCCCGAGTCGCGGCGCAGCGCCTGCAGTGAAGAGCATCGCGTCGGCGGCCTGGGTCTTGCCGGTACCGCCCTGGCCCACGAGTGCGATTGTCCGAAGCCTTCCGATTTCCTCCACAGCCATGGAGTCACCTCTCAGCTTGCTCGCCGGGACCAGCGCCGATTTCAGAGCGCCGCGCCCCGATCGATGCAGTTATTTCGCGTTCGTTACATAAATATTACTCGTAAGCCCCCTCCACGCTCACCTCACCCGCGACGACCCGCTCGACGCGGTCTCCGATGTCTAGCAGCAGTGCACCCGTCCCGTCGATTCCTTTGACGACGCCAGATTGACGCCGCCCGCCGTCCACAATCGCGATGCGCCTGCCGGTCAGCGCGGAGAACCGCTCCCAAGCGGGGCGAACCGCATCGAAGCCGCGGGTCAGGGTTTCCATATAGCGGGAGTCGAGCAGATTAAAAAGCGAATCGGCAATCGCAATCCGGTCGCAAGCATGGCCGGTCGCGATACGCATCGAGGTCGCCTTGTCGCGCAAGTCGGGCGGGATGTCCTCGGCGGCGAGATTGATATTGAGGCCGATACCGAGCAGCACGCAGTCGAGATTCTGGCGCGCGTCGGTGACAGCCTCGGCGATGATTCCACCGGCCTTGCGCCCGTGCAGCCACACGTCGTTGGGCCATTTGAGTGCGACGATACCCGGCGCATCGCGCTCAAGCGCTTCAGCCGCAGCAACGCCCGCGACCAGGCTCATCCGCGGCACGTCGGCGAGCGGGATCGGCGGACGCAGAATTATCGTCGTGTAAAGATTGACGCCGGAAGGCGAATGCCACGTGCGGCCCATCCTGCCCCGCCCGGCATTCTGTTGCTCGGCGATAACCAGCGTGCCCTGATCGGCGCCGTTCGCGGCCAGCTCGCGCGCAGCTTCCTGAGTGGAATCGATTTCGTCGAAATAATGGATCCGCCAGCCGATCCGGCCCGGCGCGCCTCGTTCAATTGCAAGATATGGATTCTGAGCCATCACTTTAAGTTCCAATCACCGGGCGCGCATGGCGCCCGCTGATCAGACCGCGTCGATTCTCATGCTGATATCCAGAAATCGCGCCGAATGGGTCACCGCACCGACGGAAATCAGGTCGGCGCCGGCCTCCGCGATTGCGCGAACGGTCTCCAACGACACGCCACCGGAAACTTCAAGCTGAACTTTCGATTCAGCGAGCGCGCGAGCTTTGCGGATATTTTCGAGTGTCATGTTGTCGAGCAGGATCGCGTCGGCGCCAGCTTTAAGTGCTTCTTCAACTTGTGCGATCGTCTCGCATTCGATTTCGATTTTGAGCGTATGCGGCGCCATTCGGCGAGCACCTTCGATCGCTTTCGTCACGGTGCCCGCGGCCGCGATATGGTTTTCCTTGATCAGCACCCCACTGTCGAGGCCCAGGCGATGGTTGCGCCCACCGCCGACGCGAACCGCATACTTCTCGACGACGCGGAGCCCCGGATGCGTTTTGCGAGTGTCTATAATCTTCGCGTGAGTGCCCGCGACGGCATCGACGAAAGCTCGAGTAGTGGTTGCAATTCCAGAAAGCAACTGCACGAAGTTGAGCGCGGTCCGTTCGCCGATCAGCAAGCCCGCGAGCTTGCCCTCGACTTCCGCAAGCACATCGCCAGCTTTGAGTTGTGCACCTTCAGCCGCGAGCTTGATAATACGCGGCTCAGCACCCGCGTGTCGCATAACAGGCCCGATGAGGATGCCGCCAGCGAGAATCATCCGCGGTTCCTTGACTGTGATCCTCGCGCATCCCATCGCACCCGACGCGACAGTCGCGGCGGTGGTGATATCGCCCTGCCCCACATCCTCAGCAAGCGCCCGCTTGATGAGATCGGTGGGATCGAATTGCTTGAACAGTTCCACAACTATTCGCGAACAACGCTGTTCTTCGGAGTTTTCTTCGCGGGTCGCTCTATTTTTGTGTCATTCTGAGCGCAGCGAAGAATCCCGGATCTTTCTCGATGTTTGCCGCTCAACACCTTGCCAATATCAGTCGAAGCGTCCCGCGCGCAATTTTGAGCAAGATGATGAATCCATGGTTGAAAGTGCTTGTCTCCGCATGGCACCCGGGATTCTTCGCTGCGCTCTGAAT
>NZ_JBAUYR010000119.1:0-37511 GCF_049584895.1 Binatus sp. (SeqCode) | reverse complement strand
ATTTGCATGGACCAGAAAATCACAGGCTAAAGCCTGTGCCACCAATGCCAGCGGCCGGCCCCATCGCGGGCAGTAGGTGAGGTTTCTGGGCGCAAGATGCGTGTGTACAAGGTCGCCGCTCACTTTTTCGAATAGTCTCGCGTCATTGCCGATGCCAGCTAGCGCCGCCGTCTGAGGTCGCAAAGCTTTGTCCGCCGGCGGTCGTGATTGTTGCGTCCTTCGCGCTGCTGGCTGACACCGCAGCGAGATTCTCCACAGTGGGTGCTGTGATTAGCTCCCAATGCTCGCCGTCGGTCGTGCGGATGATTGTTCCGCTGCGGCCCACTATCCAGCACACCGTCGCCGACGGCGCTGATCCCGCGATCAGGTCCGTGCTCACACCGCTGTGTTGCATGCGCGTCGCGCCGTCTGCGTCGCGTCGCTGCACCGCGCCATCCTTGCCGGCGATCCACGTGACGGATCCGCCGGGCGCCGAGACGGTAGCGAGCATCGGGGCGGACGACGCCGTTTCATTCAGGCTGAGCGCCGCTCCGCCGCCTGCCACAGCGCCGGACCCTGCGCCTACCGCAGCGGCGCGGGGAGCAAACGCACTTCCGTATGCCGACGCGCCGGCGTTCGGCGCAGCTGCACCGGGCGCCAGCGCACTGAAGGCTCTCACACCGGGAGCCTGCGCTTCTCTGTGTAATGCCTGCGAGGAATACGTACTCATCGCTTCGCCGCGCGCTGCGGACTCCGTCTTGGCTTCATTCATGGCGATCACGTTCGAAGCCGACGCCGCCGGTGCGGATGCGAGCGCGGCGGGCGGCGATTCTGGAGCAGCGGCAGGAACGGCAGGAGCCGCCGCGGGCGCCGGCGCGGCGCGATACATACCCTGAAGTTCGCGTTTGGCGATCGCGTTGCGCGCTTCATTCATCGCGAGCACGCTCGCAGCCGCTGCCGGTGCTGGCGCTGGCGCGGCAGCTTGCGCGGGCGGCGCGGGTGCCGGTTCCACGAATTCCGCATGCGGCGCTTCATTCTTCGCCATCGCGACTAGTTGATCGCGCTGCGGTTCCTCATTCGCGGGACGTCTTATCGCAATGAAGACGAGAACGGCTGCGACTGCGGCGAGCGCGGGGATCGCGATGCGCCATCTTCGATACCATGGAATTTCAGATGCCGCACTCGAGACGCGCGCGCTCTCCTCGGCGCGGGCGATATCCGCCAACATCAGCTGGCATCGCATGCAATCGGCGAAGTGGGTCTCGAGACGCTCGCGCTCCGTCGCGGCCAACGACCGGTCGCTGTACGCCGCGAGCGATTCCGCATCGGCGCATTCGGGGGTGGCAGGACCGGGCTGCGCGCGCATCGCATGGCGCAGAATCGGGTCGAGCGGATCGTTATTTCTATTGTCCGGCGTCACGTCGTCATAGTTCCCTACTCTTTGAACGAGCCGCAGCCGAAAGATTGCACGGTGCGTGTCGGTTCATTTGACGTCCGGGAGCGCGCGCGACAGATCGATCTGCAAATCGCCTGCAGCCCAATCATAACACAGCCGAATCTGGTCATGGCTCAGCTTGCCGCCGTCGTGCAGCGTGCGCTCGATCGCGAGTTTGAGCTGATCGCGCGTGCGTGCCAGCCGGCGCGACACCGTGGACTCGTGCTCGTTCATGAGGCGGCCAATTTCCTTGAGCGACAAATCATGCCGGTAGTAGTACGCCATCCGCATCCGATCGCGCGGCGCGAGCGACTTGAGCGCGGTATCGAGGGCCTTTCCCAGCATCGCGACGTAGCGCGCGCGGTCGGAGTCGGGCGCGTCGGCATGATCGTCGCCGGTCTGCGCCGCCTGCTCGACATGATCGTCCAGTGGCGCGAGACGGCTCTGAGAGCGGACGTAATCGACGTGGCGCTGCGCCAGCACCGCCCGCATCCAGGTCAGAAGCGAGCTGCGGCCGTGAAAGTAACTCAGGATCGAGCGGCGGCGGCCGTCGCGAACTTCCATCCCGTACATCTCGGCCCAAATCGAATCCGCGAGTTCGCGGCCGCGCGCCTCGTCACCGGCAATCGCGCGCGCGGCGGCATAGAGCGCCGGCCGGAAGCTGGTGATGAAGTGCTCCCACGGCGCGGATTCGCCCGCCTGGCACGTGATTGCGAGGCACAAGTCTTCGGCGTGAAGCGCGTCGATGAACGAATCGACGCCGCCTCGGTCAAGTACGCCCGCCGAGCGCGCACCGCGGTAGGCCGCATCGCGAAGGGCTTCGTCGCCGACGTTCCATCGCGCGCCGCCAGCGCGTTTGCACAGACGCGCGAGTGCGGGGGCGTACTGTGCGACGAATTCGGGAGGCGCTTCGCTCACGTTGATGGCCGTGCTGTCAGGATAGACAAGCGGACGTGCGCGCGAAATCGCCGCGGCGCAAGGAAACGGTATTCGGCTTCGAGGAGTCGATTGAAGGAAAATTGCGGAACAAGCGCGCCCGTCCGGTCGTGCGACGGGCGATCCGGGCTAGCCGGCGGTGGTCGCGAGGTAGTTGGCTACCATCAGCGCTCCGACCGTCAATGCCGATCCCAAGACAACGAATACAGCCATTCGTGCCATGCTGCTCATCGCTGACTCTCCTGGCGGAAGCCCATGAAAAGGCTGGCTTTCCGCCGCTGCGATCATTACCAGTCCTTATCCGGTAAATCAGTTATCGCGATACTGCGCGGTCGTCAAGAGGCATCGAAGCGGGCCGCAATTTTCGTGAAAGCCTGCCGAATTTGCTTGTTGATTCGGGATGGGAGAGAAATCGGAACGATGAAAATGATTGGCACACAAATTGGGGTGATCGTGGCAGGTCTTCTTGCGATGCTGTTGGTCGCGTCGCGCGCATCTGCAGTGGATGACGATTCGGCGGCCATACAGAATCAAATTCGCGTCGAGCTGGAGAAGTGGAAGCTGGATTTCAACGCCGCCGATGCGTCACAGGTGTGCGGGCTGTTTGCGCCGGATCTGATTTCGAATTTTCGCGGCCAACCGGAGGATACCTACAACTCTCTGTGCGCCAATATGCAGGCGGCGTTGACGGACCCGGCCAAGACCTATCACTACGATTTGGAAATCAAGGAGATCCTGGTCTCGGCCGACCTCGCAGTCGTAAGGCTGGTGTGGACGCTGAAGGTGCGCCCGAAACACGGCGGGTCCGAGGAGACGACGCGCGAACCTGGCATGGACATTTTCCGGCGCCAACCCGACGGTACCTGGAAGATATCGCGCTACATGGCCTACGAATCCCCAATGCCCTAGGCCGCACGAAGTCCCCGTCAGCGTAGACGGTCGCCTTGCTGCGTACTAAATTTGGCGCTGAAACATTCCAATTCGGGAGGAACGGTTGCATGCGCACAGTACTCGGCAAACCACGGGTCGCGACTGTTATCGGAATGTTGGTATTGGCGGGCGGGGTATCCGGTTGCAGCATGTTTTCGACGTCGAACGCTCCGGTAGATTGCGACGCAGTCTTGAATCAGGAACAGGCGGGGTTCAGTGACGCGAAGATCGCATCGGACCTCGGCGCATCGGTCGATAAGGTCGAGGCGTGCCACGGTCCTAAGACTAACCGTTAGGCAGGAAAGCCGTAAATTCAGGCGCCGAGCGATCTTTGTGATCGCTCGGCGCCTTATTCTTGCGGGCTAGTCCTTAGTTAGTGCTTTTGATCGTAGCGACGCTCGGCTGCCATGTAGCGGAACGGATGTGACTTCCAGTCGCGGCGCGCTATCGGATGATTCTCAAGGTACTCGTGCAGGCCTGGATGACTGTCGACGTATCCGCGATTGTCGACCAGCGCCGGGTCCTTCTCGAGCTGCTTCGACACTTCGGGATGCGAATCCATGTAGCGATCAGTCGTCGCCAGCGGATGTCCGTAGTGCCAGTCGTGGTGGCTGTCGTAGTAGCCCTCGCGCGCCATGAAGCGGTCCGGATGACTCTGCAATTCCGTTCGAACTTCCGGATGGTGGTCGAAGTAATCGTCGAGGCCCGGATGCGTCGCGAGGAATTGCGGATTGTCGACCAGGCGCGGATCGCGGCCGAGTTCCTGCGCGACTTCGGGATGTTCGTCCAGGTAGCCGTTGTCGAAGCGGCCGACCGGGCCGGCGAACGCGGTCGCACTAAGCGCGCCGACGAAGGCTATCGCCGCCAGAGCTGTGATGGATTTTCTCATGATTGATCTCCTGTTCTATCAACGCGCGTATTGCGCCGTGGTTGTTTCTGCGATGAGAGTTGGACGGCGAGCGTCGCGGATTCGTTTACAGTGTCTGGTTACGGTGCTTGAGATAGACAACCTAACCCCTGTCCCCTTCCCCAAGCGGAAGAGGGACCGAATATAAAAGGGCTTGTAAACGAACATTAAGGTTGTTTCGTCAAATGGGTCGGGAATTTGTTATATCGGTCGCGGGCCGACTTGTGATTGACGCGTCCCGGGACTGATTACGGTGGATCCTTCCGATGAGGAGCTGTGCAGCAGAATCGCCGAGCGCGATGCGGACGCATTCGAGCGCATGGTGGACCGCCATCAGGCGCGTGCGTACCGGCTCGCGTCGTCGATCCTCGGCAACGAGGCCGACGCGCGCGACGTCTCGCAGGACGCGTTTATCCGGCTGTACGAATCGGCCGGGCGCTTCGACGGTCGTTCGCGCTTTTCGACCTGGTTCTACCGAATACTGGTCAACTTGTGCATCGACCATCAGCGCAAGAACCGATGGTGGAAGCGACTCGCGCCGCTTGCGACTCCCGGCGGCGACGATCCCGATGAGCGCGCATTCGATCCGCCGTCGAGTGAGGCTGGCCCCGAGGACGAAGCGATGCTGAAGCAATCAATAAGCCGGCTTCGTCCCGCGCTCGCGAAGCTGTCGCCGCAGCAGCGCGCCGCGGTGTTGCTGCAGACCCAGGAAGGCTTCAGCAGCCGCGAAATTGGCGAGGTGCTCAAGTGTTCGGAGGCGACGGCGCGCGTGCATGTGCATCGCGGGATCGCGCAGCTCCGCAAATTGATGGCGAACGACTGACTACGATGACTACGGACCATCCGGATACCGAAATCGTTCCGTACCTGCGCGGAGAGTTGAGCGCAGATGAGCGGGCGCGGGTCGGGGCGCATCTCGAGGGATGCGCGCAATGCCGTGAGTCGGCTGACGCGTCGGCGGCGATGTTGGAGAATCTCGCGCGGGTGGTTGATGACGTCCGCGAGCCGGATTGGGCCGAGTACCGCGGCCAGCTCAAACGCAAGCTGCACGCGAGCCAGGCCGGGAGCGCGACAGTTCGGGGGCGGTGGCGATGGCGGCGCGAGGATCTTCGGTTGCCGGTCTTCGGCTGGCCATCGATGGCGGTCGGCGCGGCCGCGCTCGCGGTGCTTGCGATCGCAATCGTGATGCATCGCGGGGCGGGTAGCTCGCACGAGCCGGGCGTCAACCAGCTCGAGCTGCAGCAGGAGCTGAGCAGCGCGGACGTGGACCTGCTCGCCAATTATCACGTCGTCGAGCATCTCGATTTGCTCGAGAACTATGACGTGATCGAGCATCTGGACGAGCTGGGACCCGAGGACCGCCAGAACCATGAATCTCCGTCGTAAAGTGGCTGCGCTTGTGCTGATAGGGACGATGGTTGTGTGCGGCGAAGCGCGGCGGGCGTCGGCGCAGGACGCCACGCACGAGGCGCCACCGGATTTGAGAATGTTGATGAACCTCGACCTCTTCGAGCCGCGTCACAACAACGCGCAAGGTGCGCCGGCGGCGGCCGCGTCGCCGAGCGACGACTCGATGCTCGATCAGATACGCACGCTCGATGCGATGGGTTACCTGGGAAATCACGACGATGCGGACGCGGCTGATTTGCCGCCTGTCGGACCTGCGGCGGGCGCGGCGCCGGGTGCAGAAGACGTCGCGCCTTCGCAAGCGCCTCGGCAGATGCCGTCGAGCCGGCCGAGCTACGACGTCGAGGGGCCACAGTAATGACGGCGCGCAGGCGTATCGCGAGCGCGTTCATCGTCGCTGTGTTGATCTTCTGCGGATTTGCGCCGGCAACTCCCGCTTATGCGCAATCGTCATCGCCGCCCGCGCTATCGACGCCTTCGAGCGATGCCGAGCGCGCGCTCGCGACCCAGCATCCGAAGGAATGGGCAAACCTCACGCCCGATCAGCGTGAGCGCGTGGTCGAGAATTATCGGCGATGGCAATCGATGCGGCCCGAGGAGCGGCAGAAGATGCAGCAGAACTTCCAGACGTTCCGCAATCTGCCGCCCGAAGAACGCAAGCGAGTGCTCGAAGGATTGCGCAAGTGGCGCCAGCTTCCCCAGGCGCGACGCGATGAATTGCAGCATGACTACGCGCGCTGGCGGGGACTGCCGCCGGATCAGCGCGACCGGATGATGAAGCGATACCAGCAATTCGAGCAACTGCCGCCGGCGCAGCGCGAGCGAATGATGCAGAACTGGCATCGATGGCAGCAGATGACGCCCGAGCAGCGGCGCGACGCGCGTCGTCGGCTGGGATTATGGCGGCAGCATCCGCAGCAGCCTCGGACGGGAAATTAGGAACTTAATTAAACATGAAACCCGCCGTGGGTTTCATAGTTCCTTGGGCAACGGTAACCCCTGCACCTTAGTATTAATCTGCGGGCCTGATTGTTGATCTCGGCGCGGACTGATTTGTTAATGGCTAATGCGATTCAGCACGAACCGATGCGTCATCATCTACAATCCCCATGCGGGGAAGCTGAAGAACAGGGGTTCTGACCGGCTCGAACGCGCCCGACGTATTCTCACCGAAGCAGGCTACGAAGCTACTCTGGTTCCTACCGCCGGTCCGGGTGCCGCGGTCGGGTTGGCGCGGAGGTGGGCCACCGAGGGTGTTGGTTTGATCGTAGCCGCGGGCGGAGACGGCACTATCAACGAAGTCGCCGAAGGAATGGTACATTCTGCGGTGCCTCTTGGAATCCTGCCTGCCGGCACAGCCAACGTGCTTGCGTCGGAAACCGGTATGAGTTCGAACCTGGAAACCGCAGCCCGCGATCTTCTCACATATACACCGGAACGGATTTCGCTCGGCCGCCTCGATTTCAACAACGGCAGCCCAGCCAGGCGGCACTTCCTTCTGATGGCTGGCGTCGGCCTCGACAGCTCGCTTGATCTACAACCTCAGCGCGCCGTTGAAGACCAATCTGGGCAAGATGGCCTACTGGATAGCTGCCTTCAGCCTCATAGGTCGCAATTTGCAAGAGTTTTCGGTAAAAATTGACGACCGCGACTACCAATGCTCTTTCGCACTCGTGAGCAAGGTACGGAACTACGGCGGCGACCTGGAGATTGCGCGCGATACTTCGCTGTTCGATGACCAGTTCGAGGTGGTCCTGTTCCAGGGACAAAATTCGGTACGCTACCTGCGGTACTTCGCCGGCGTAGTGATGAACCGCTTGCAAGGCATGGAAGGGGTGCAGATACTGCGCGCTCGTAAGCTCCACGTCTCCTCGGTCGCGGATACTCGGGTCTACATGCAGGTAGATGGCGAATACGCGGGCCATCTTCCCGGCTCCATCGAGATCGTGAGAGATGCAATTACATTACTGCTGCCACCGCTCTATAGGCGACGTGTCAAACTCACCGGGTCGCGCATAGTTACCGACAACAAGGTATAAGACGAGACTGATCGCGAGGAGGGTTTTTAATTCTTTTGAGTCGGCTGTAAACGACCTTACACTTCGGCGCGTCTTACATTTCGAACCGCAAATTTTTTTACTCGATTGCAGGGGCAATCGACGTACAGGCAGGAGGAGTATCTGTATGTTTCAATTCCCAGGAAAATGGCCGGCAACTTTCCTCGCCGTGCCACTTGCGCTTGGCCTCGGAGCAGGATTGGCGCGCGCGCAAACCTTCGACGCACCGCTCGTGCAATGCAAAGCGGTCATGACTCCGGCCGCGCTCGCGTCCTGCGCGTCGGTGCAGGATCCGCTGAAGCGAGGCGGAGCGACCATCAGTGATGAAGGCGATGTGACGGTTATCGTCGTCGGCGCTGCCACCAACACCACCTACGCCGTCAGCCTCGTCTCGAACGACGGTACTCAGACCACCCCGATCGGAAACCTGAAGACCGGCGCCGGTGGAAACGGTGCGTTTCGAAAGGACGCATTTTTCAAATTCGGGACGGTCGGCGCCGGCAACGTGGTTCTGAGTAACGGCGGCGAGCAGTTCGTCACCGGGCTTTCAATTTCGAGCAACGGTCTCGAGTCGTCGCGCGACTTCCAGCCAGCCCTGGTACGTTGCACGGACGTGACGACTCCCGGAACTCTCACAGGTTGCGGCAGCGACTCTCTGACCTATGGCCATGTCGATGTAGAAAACGACGACGGCGCCATGTCGATCCATGTGTCGGGCGCCCGGCCCGCCACCAGCTATACCGCGATCCTGCTTTCTCCCGGAGGCACCTCGAAGTCGCTCGGGACACTCGGACCGACCAACGCAGCCGGGAATGGCACACTGGTGATGCCGAGTGAATTCACTCCGAGCACGATCGGTTCGGGATCAATCGTACTGCAGAACAGCGGCACCACCGAGTTCGTGTCCGGATTCAAGGTGGATCAGAAATTCGTACGGCCCAAAGTTTCGGCGTCTTATCTCGAGCCGTGCGGCAGTGTCACCGATCCGATCCTCAGCAACTGCGGGAGCGATCCTTTGGATGAAGGCTCCTACAGCGTGAACGCGGCCGGCGATATCAACGTGATATTGAAAGGCGCCAACCCGAGCACCAACTACGAGCTGTTCTTCCGGCCGCTGGACAACTCGGGCGACGTCGATACGAATATTGCGATAGCGACGAACGCGCTGGGCGATGCCGACACTGGTCTGAAGAGCTTCTCCGCTTTCACCAACAATACGATTGCCTCCGGAACCTTCGTGGTGAAGCATCCGGCGAGCGTGGATACTCTCGACCAGTTCGTGGCTGGGTACGAAATCCACTAGCGCTGGCAATCACGCAGATGCAGGCGGGCGGCTCGAGCGATCGAGTCGCCCGCTTCGTTTTTCATCCCTGTCTCTTGTCTCCCCCGAAGGGGAGATGTCGTCTGTAGGCGGACAGCTTTCGCGCATGGTGTTCAAAACACCACGCTAGGGAGTACTTCTGTCGAGCGAGCGATACTGTATCGCCTCGCTCACATGATGCGCCGCGATCGAGGCGGAGCCATCGAGATCGGCGATCGTGCGCGAGACTTTCAGGATGCGAGTGTAGGCTCGCGCGCTCAGGCCAAGCCGGTTGATCGCGAGCTCGAGCAGTCGCTCGCCGCCGGCCTCGATCTGGCAGTGCTGACGAAGATCGCTCGCACGCATTTGCGCGTTGCAGAAAAACGGCATCCCCTTGAAGCGCGCGAGCTGCGCCTCGCGCGCGCGGTTAACACGCTCGCGTATCGCGAGCGACGGCTCTCGCGCGACGCGGTCCGTCAGGTCCTTGTACTTCACCGCAGGCACTTCGATATGGATGTCGATGCGATCGAGCAGCGGACCCGAGATGCGCGAGCGATAGCGCTGAATCGCGATTGGCGAGCATGAGCATTCGTGCTGCGGGTCGGTGTAAAAGCCGCACGGGCACGGGTTCATCGCAGCGACCAGCATCACCGAGGCCGGGAACGTCAGCGTGCCCATCACGCGCGAAATCGTGATGCGCGCATCCTCGAGCGGCTGGCGCAGGACCTCGAGCACGTTCTTGCGGAACTCGGGCAACTCGTCGAGGAACAGCACGCCGTGATGTGCAAGGCTGACTTCGCCGGGGCGTGGAATCGATCCGCCGCCGATAAGGCCGGCGTCAGAGATCGTGTGATGCGGGCTGCGGAAGGGACGCGTCGTGATCAGCGCGCGGCCGTCGAGCAAGCCCATCACGGAGTGCACCTTGGTGGTCTCGATCGCCTCCTCGAAGGTCATCGTCGGCAGAATCGAAGGCAAGCGCTTCGCGAGCATCGTCTTGCCCGATCCGGGCGGCCCGATCATCAGGACGTTATGACCGCCGGCCGCCGCGACCTCGAGCGCGCGCTTGGCCTGCTCCTGTCCTTTGACCT
Source organism: Binatus sp. (SeqCode) (assembly GCF_049584895.1). GTDB lineage: Bacteria > Desulfobacterota > Binatia > Binatales > Binataceae > Binatus. Next base: position 27,472 of record NZ_JBAUYR010000119.1, on the reverse strand, counting down.
CGCTGAAATCGACGTCGTAGACGTTGGCGTCGCCGAATGCGGTAGTGAGATCGACCGGGATCGACTGGAGCGGACGCAAACCCTCGAAGAATTCGAAAGCCTCGCGCAGACTCTCGACTCCGAGTACCGCCGTGCCCTCGCCAATAACGGCAGCCTCGGAGGCGTTCTCGCGCGGGAGCATCACGCCCGCGAACTTGGCCGATCGCGCGAGCAATGCGGTCGGCAACGCACCCTTGATCCCCTTGATACGCCCGTCAAGCGCGAGTTCGCCGAGAATCAGGTAGCCGCGCAGGCGCGCGCGATCCTTGAGCACGTTTTGCGCGGCGAGAATCCCCAGCGCCAGCGGCAGATCGAACGCCGAGCCTTCCTTGCGCGTGTCCGCGGGCGCGAGATTGATCGTCATCTTGCGCGTCGGGAATTCGAAGCCGGAATTTTTCAGCGCCGACTTGACCCGATCGAGCGCCTCCTTGACCGCGCCCTCGGCCAGCCCGACGAGGCGATGCGGCGGCACTCCCGCGCCAATGTCGATTTCAACTTCGACCGGAAACGCGTCCACCCCAACCAGCGCGCTCGATATTACGCTTGCGTGCAAAAATAGCCTTCGCTGCTAACAGCCAGTTGACACTAGCGCAACCAGCGTCCGCGAGCGATGATGGCACAGGCTTTAGCCTGTGGTCCCCAGCCTGGATTTGTATGAGGCCAGAAAATCACAGGCTAAAGCCTGTGCCACCAACTATTCCCGCGGCGAATGCGCGCGCATGAAGCGCCGCCAGATCTGTCGCGCATTCTGATCGTAGTCGGACATTACCCGAATCAAATTACTCAGCGCGCGCTGCGGCATCAGCTCTTCCGGCAGAACAGGATCGAGATTGATATGCCTGATGACGTCACGGCCCAGCACCATCGATTCCGCCGCGGCCGTATCCAGCGGCAGGCGATCGAGCTTGCCCTTGCTCGCGAGCAATTCGTCGGCCAGCGCGCGATACGTCGCGAGCATCGCAGCCGTGTCCCACAGGCTGGTCGCCTTCGCCCGCGCATCGTCGTCAAGATCGTCAAGGCCGATGACCAGCGCCGCGGGATGAAGCCCCAACGCGCGCAAATGCTCGCGCAATTCGGCTACCGAGTCGCGCAGATTTGCGGGACGAATCCATAGACCGCTTTGAAGTTCGCGAAATCCGCGCAGGCGCATCGCGCGTTCATGACGACGTAGCGCGGCGCGATCGCTGCGCGGGACGCTCGCGTCGAACACTCCTATCCACGCACCCGACCACGGCCTCGCGAGGTCGCCGAGATTCCGCCACTTGCGAACTTCATCGCGCATCGCCTCGCCCGACGGGCTCAAGCGATAGCGTCCGCGGCCGATGTTGGCGGCGACCGACTGCTCGACCAGCCGCGTCAGCGCCATCCGCAAGCTCTGCTCAGTGAATCCCAGCGCAATCCCGACGCCCGTAATTTCCTGCACCGACATCTCGCGTGGATATCGATTCGACAGGAAGTCGATCACCAGCTCGCGCGCGGTGAGGTGTCGCGGCACATAACGAGGATTTGCAATTGCTGCCATTCTTTGTTACATACAGATCCGTGATTGGAGGATATCATGTTCCAGGCGCGTAGCGTTTTCTCCGACGAAGAACTGCAGATGCTTAAGCGCAAGTCGCAGTGGCGCGCGGCATGGATGATATTTCACGCGTGGGCTGTGATCTTCGGCGCGATGGCGCTGTTCGTATGGTGGCCGAATCCGCTGACCTTCATCGCCGCGGTCTTGATAATCGGCGCGCGCCAACTCGGGCTCGCGATTCTGTCGCATGACGCGTCGCACGGCCTGCTGTTCCGCAACATGAAGCTGAACGACTTCGCCGGCACCTGGCTGACGGACTACGCGCTGTTCGGCGATATGTACGCGTACCGACCCTATCACGTTGCGGGGCACCATCGGTTCACGCAGCAGAAAAACGATCCCGACCTCGGGCTGACTGCGCCCTTTCCAATCACGCGCAGCAGCATGCGCCGCAAGGTGATTCGCGATCTCACCGGACAGACGGCCTACAAGCAGAAGGCGGCGCTATTTCGGCGCGCGTTCGGGCATTCCAACATGCCGGCCTCGCAGCGGCTCGCGATGGGATGGAAGCGGCTGCACGGCGCAATCGTCACCAACGCAATTATTTTCGCGATACTCGCGGCAACGGGACACTGGTTCCTCTTCTTCGCGCTATGGGTGCTCCCATACATGACGTTTCACGAGCTGGTCGTGCGCATTCGCAGCATCGCCGAGCATTCGATGGCGCCCGACAACGACGATCCGTTCCGCAACACGCGCACCACCCATGCGAACTGGCTGATGCGCGCCCTGGTCGCCCCCTACTTCGTGAACTACCACCTCGAGCATCACCTGCTGATGGCGGTCCCGTGCTACAACCTCCCGCGCGCCCACGAAATCCTGCTGGCAAAAGGCTACGCCCCCCGAATGGAACTCCAGCCCGGCTACACTGCAATGCTAGCGCTGGCAACCTCCAAGCCGGAGCTATCGCAAATCCAAGCCGCCGCATAATATACGCCGCGTGTTAACAAGGGGGACGAGGTTCGCGAAGGCCGCGGCGGTTGCCGCTCTTCTGCTTGGCGTGATCGGCCCGCTGGGTAATGCGGCGGCCGGACCTGATCCAAACAGGGCTCCGCAGTCGGCGATCTTCGTCGCAAACAATTACGACGTAACTGCATATCCGATCGGCAGTAAAGGCGATGTCCCACCGCTAACGGTGACGACCGATATGGCCTCTCCCAACGGCATCGCACGAGATTCGGCCGGCAGAATCTATGTCGCGAATTCGGCAACCAACACCATCACTGTGTATGCGGCAAATGCCGACGGCAACGTGTCTCCGATCGCCGTGATCGGCGGTTCGAACGCCGGGCTGGCCGATCCGATCGGCGTCGCATTGGACGCCTCCGATAAAATCTACGTGCTCAACGGCGCCGCTGATAGCGTCACTGTCTACGCGCCACTCGACGCCGGCGTCGGTCTCCTCAACGAGACTCCGATCGCCACTATCGCCGGATCGAAAACGCAGCTGCTCAGTCCCGCGGATATCGCAGTCACCGGCGGCGGAGAAATCTACGTTGCAAACCAGTTGGGCGGTCCGAGGAAGCGGCGCCGTTACGCGCCCGGCGTCGTTACCGTCTATTCTGCAGGCAGCAACGGAAACGTAGCGCCGACCGCGACAATCAGTGGCCTCGCGACCGGACTGGTCGATCCTCTTAGCATCACGCTGGATTCCGAGAACAACATTTACGTGGCCAATGCGTATGGGCAAACCGGCGGCAAAAAATCGGTCGCGTGGGACTCAAGCATCGTAACGTATCCGGCGGGTAGCACGGGTGACGTGGGGTTTGTCGGAGCCGTCAACGGCTTGGCGACAGGCATCTACTATCCAGACGGGCTCGCCGTCGATTCGAGCGGAAATATGTACACCCAGGGTACGTCGACTGTCGGCGATGGGATCAGCATCTTCGCTGCCGGCAGCTATGGCAATGTGGCGCCGACAACCACCATTGTCGGCGCTGATACAGGGCTCGTGGGATCCAACCGGATGGTCCTCGATTCCGATCGCAACCTCTATGTCTCGAACAGTTTTGGTGGTGCCGGCGGCGGCAGCGTTACTGTCTATCGTTCCGGGGCGAGCGGCAATGCGGCGCCGCTCACAACCATAACCAGCGACTTCACGGGAATAGCCGGTGGAGCTTCCAAACTTGCGATGGATTCCACTGGGAAGATCTATGTAGCAAACTTTCAGGGAAACGGTCGTCCCGACAGCGTTACCGTCTATTCTGCCGGGAGCTACGCGGTCGGCGCACCGATAGCTACTATTTCCGGAGACAACACCGGGCTCAGTTCTCCCATCGGTGTTGGCGTAGACGCGAACGGCAATATTTCAGTGCTGGACGACAACGGCACCGTGACAACTTATGCCGCGGGTAGCTCCGGCAACGCGACGCCTATCGCGACCCTCAGCATCAACAGTGGTAAGAACACCGAGGCCACCGGCATCGCAGTGGGGCGCTCAGGAAAAATATACGTATCCGTTACCGGTGTTGTGATATGTCGTGAGCGATCTTGCCATCAGACGAGTCCTGGCAAGGTACTCGTCTACCGAGCCGGCAGCGACGGAAATGCAAAACCGGCTGCCCTCATCAGCGGTCCCGACACCGGCCTAGCTTCGCCTTCGGCAGTCGCCGCGGATCAAAACGGTTACCTCTATGTGACCAACGAGGGGCCAGCGAAAGTCCCTTACGTTGTCCCAGTAGGCTTCAGTATCAAGGTCACGAAAGCCGGCCCTGGGAGCATCACTATCTACCAGCCTGGGAGCGACGGCGACCAAAAGCCGATTGCCACGATCGCCGGCGAAAGCACGAAAATCGTGTCCCCAACCGGCATAGCTCTCGACGAGAATACAAATATATATGTGTTGAATGGCTTCGGTGGTAGCTTGGGCGGTGGTCACGACTCCGTCGACACGGTCTCGCAGTCGCTGCAGCGGAACACCGCAAGGACTGGCATCCCAAAGGGCGGGAGCGTCGACACTTATTCCAAAGTCGAAATTCTCGAATTCGCTGCCGGCGGCAACGGCGACGTCGCGCCAGTCTCATCGATTGGCGGTCCTTTCACGGGTCTCAACTATCCTGAGGGAATCGCAATCGGGCCTACCGGGCCCTAAGGCCAGACCGCGCCTTCTGCGACGAGCTCGTCGCGGTCCGATTTGCCCAAGCCTAGCAACTCCCCTAGCACGTAGTCGAAATCTTCGCCGACTTCGGGGGCGATCCTGCTGACTTCTCCCGAGCCGCCCGAGAGTTTGAACGGGATTCCTGTAACGTGAGTCGTTACGCCTTTTTTCGTCGATACTTCGGGCCAGAAGCCGCGTTCTTTCAGTTGCGGGTCGCGCGCGCACAGATCGACGCCGTTCTCGACGACGCCGGCTGCGATACCCGCGCGTTGCAGTATCGCCATCGCGTCTTCGGCGCTGTGCTCCGCGGTCCATCGCGAGACGTTGGCGTCGAGCTCGGCGCTGTTTTGCATCCGCAGATAGAGCGTGCGGAACTTAGTGTCATGCGCCCAGTCCGGGGAGCCGATTGCAGTGACGAATCGGCGCCATTCGGGTCCGGTGCCGACGCTGATCGCGACCCATCGATCGTCATCGCCGTCGAGCGCGCGGCATTTGTAAACCCCGTGCGGCGCTGCCGGCCCTTCCTGCGAATTGTAGCCCGGCGCCGACTGCGTGCGGCCGTTCACCGATATGTCGAGCAGCGCGGGACCGATCACGCTCGCGACCGCTTCGAACTGCGACAGGTCCACGAACTGGCCTTTGCCCGTCCGCCGTCGATGCCACAATGCGACCAGCGCCGCGAGCGCGCCCGAGTATCCCCCGCACATGTCGGCGTACGAATAGCCGTAGCCGGCCGGCGTCCCGTCGGGCTCCGCTATCATCTGCGTGTATCCCGTGAGCGCCTGCAAGGTTGGCCCGTAGCTGACGTAACTCGAGCGCGGGCCGGTGTGACCGAGGCCCGACATGCTGATGCAAATAATGTCGGGCTTCACCGCCTTGAGACTTTCGTAATCCATCCCCCAGGTGCGCATCACGCGCGCCGAAAAATTGTCCATCACGATGTCGCTCATCGCGGCGAGCCGGCGAGCAAGTTCGACGCCTTTCGGATGCTGCATGTTGAGCGCGACCGAAAGTTTGCTGCGATGCAGGTCGCATTGCAGCCCGAGCTTGCGATTGCCCATCGGCGGCGGGTCCTTGCGCTCGACCTTTACCACCTGCGCGCCGTGGTCGCCGAGAATGCGCGTCGCGACCGGCCCGGCCACCACCCAGGTGAAGTCGAGGATGCGCACGCCGTCCAGCGGCATCGCGCACATGTTCAGATCACTCCCTCAGCCGCGAGCACCGCGATCGCTTCAGGAGCCATCGCGAGCTCGTCGCGCAAAATCTCGCCGGTATGCTCGCCCATCAGCGGCGGGCGCCGCGACACGCGCCATGGCGTTCCGTTGAAAAGATACGGCGCGCCCGGATAGCGGAACTTGCGCCCCAGCTCGGGATGCTCGACTTCGACTATGTATCCGCGCTCGATCAGCTGCTCGTCATCAAACAGAGCCTCGGGCGGCCGCACGGTCGCGTACGGCTGGCGCAAAAGCTGCGCGCGCTCGAGCAGCTCGTCGCGTGGATAGTCCTTGACCCAATCGTCGAGCACTTCGAACACATGCTCGGCCATCAGGTAGCGATACATCGGCTGCTGGTAATTCGGATCGTCGAGGTCGGCCGCCTTGCCGTCGGACTTGACCCATTCGATGAGCGAGGTCCAGTCGCCGAGCGTGCAATGCATGATGTACCCGTCGCGGCATTTGCCGACGCGAAAAAAACGGCTCCAATGCAAAGTCCCGCGGCGCGGCTCCGCTTCGTTGCGCTCGAAGTATCCGCCGGCAACGTGCTCGACGGCCGCAGCGGTGGCCTCCTGCATGCTGAGATCGATCCACTGCCCTTCAGCAGTGCGATCGCGAGCGAGTAGCGCAAGCATCACGGCGATCGCGCCGAAGTACGCCGACGAGTGGTACGCCTGCAAACCGAGCGGACGCACCGGCGCGTGATTCGGAAAGCCGTTGACGTAGAGCATCCCGCCAAGCGCGGTCAGCACAGTGTCATCGGCGACATAGTCGCGATACGGTCCGGTCTGTCCGAACGGCGCAATCGAGCACAGCACGAGCGCCGGGTTCTCGCGATGGAGAACCTCCCAGCCAAGCCCGAGCTGGTCCATCGTCCCCGGCGCGAAGCTCTCGATCACGACGTCAGCAGAGCGCGCGAGCTGAATCAGGATGTCGGCGCCGCGCGAATGCTTGAGGTCAAGCGTCAGCGATCGCTTGTTGAGATTGTAGAACCAGAAAAACAGGCTGCGATCGTGATGCGGCAAATCGTCCAGGAACGGGCCGATGCGACGAGCGTCGTCACCCGCCGGCGGCTCGACCTTGATGACGTCGGCACCCATGTCGCCCAGCAGCCGCGCGCAAAGTTGTGCGCGATGCCCGCTCAGATCAAGGACGCGCAGGCCCGCGAGCGCGCCGGGTCCTGGCTCGGTCACGGTTTCTCCGTCGACTTCGGCGCGGCGGGAGCCTCGATCTCCTTGAGCTCTTCCTTGACCTTGGGCGGTGGCAGATCCTCGATTGCGAACGCGCTGGTGTCTAGAGTCGGCGGAACTTCCATCAGCACTTCATTCTTCGGACCGGTGCGTTTACCGCCGACCACGCGAATCGTTTCGAACGTGTCGGGATTGACCCATCGCACCCCCATCACCGCCGGCTTCGCCTGACCATCCTCGTCGACAGGCACGAGCGTAGTCCCTTCCTTATCGAAAAAAGTTACTTTTCTGAGTGCCATAATTTCTTTCTATGATAGTGCGATCAGATGAACGAGAAATGATATGGAGGCACGCGCCGGGATTCAAACTGGTTACGGTTTAGGTTTGCGGCGCCTAAGCGCATCCGGCATCCCGTCATGTGGTCCTAGCCGGTGCTTCGGAACGTCCTCCCACCATTCGCTCGCCGGCAGGTCATTGCGGCGTTGAGGATGGAGCGGATAGTAGATGCGATTGTCGCTCTTTGAAGCCTCTCCTCCGACAATCAGCAGGGCATCATGCTCGCTGTTGTTTAAGAAGCAATGGGTGATGCCGGTGCCTGCCGGAAAGGCCGCGAGGTCCCAGGGCCGCATCGCGTGAATAGAGCCATCGATCCAGGCGTCGACCTCACCCTCGAGCACGTACACGAATTCCTCTTCCTTCTCCTCGGCATGCGGCCACGAACTTCGCTCCCCGGGCGCCAGCCGCAAGAGATTCACGCCGATCCTTCGCAGCCCCGCGGACCTGCCGATACTCCGCTGATGACCGGTGTACTCATCGCTGTTGGGATATTGGTGACTCGTCTCCGGAATCGACGCGGCAGAAATGATGAACGGCGGTCTTTTAGCCGGATTTTTCATGCGGTCCATCTAACACAATCAAACCCAGAATGCTTGCCGGAAGCTTATAAGTGGGGCGGGCCGCCGTGCCCGCCATCGATGCGCGAACCATCCGCAGAATTTGTTGCGTCGCGGATGGCGGCGGACTAGCCTTTCGTCTTGGCCGTCAGGCGGCCACCTGTCCGCGGAGAGGGCCAAGCCCACCCTGGTTGCTCGATTAACATAAACCTTTTCCTGCCCGTTAGCGGACGCCGGGCATAAGGAAGGGGTTTGCCTATGACTACGTCCGACGGGCCGCGCAAGCGGCTACCCAACAATCCGTCCGAGGAAAATCTCCGCAAACAGGCCAAGCGACTCGCCGCGCAGGAGAACCTGCAACTGGCGGCCGCGCAGCGCCGTCTCGCAATCGAGTACGGTTACCGGAATTGGGCCGAGCTGATGCGCGCCGTCGCATCGCGCTTCGTCCCGCTGGTTCCGTTGCGAGGATTGGTTGCTTTCCCGCACGAGGTCTATCCCATCTTTATCGGTCGCCGGCGATCGCTAAAGGCTATCGAGGCGGCAGAAGATTCCGATTCGCTTGCTAAACACTCGCCGATTTTGCTGGTAGCTCAGCGTGAGGCTGAAATTGCGACGCCCTCGCCGGCTGATATGTATCAGGTTGGAACTCTGGGCGTCATTGCAGAACGGCATCGCCTTCCCGACGGCACGGTGAAGATCGTCGTCGAGGGCAAGAAGCGCGCACGCGTCAGACGCTTTGTGTTCCACCAGAAATTCTTCAAGGCCGAAGCCGAAGATATGGAAGAAGCGTCAGACCGATCCGTCCGCGTCGAACAACTGGTGCTCGCGGTGCTTTCCGCGTTCCATAAGTATGCAGGTCGCGAGAATTTGACTATCCCGGAACTCGCGACTCGGATGAAACAGATTGAAGAAGATCCTTCGATCCTTTCTTACTTGATTGCGCACCATCTGAAGATGGAAGTCGCGGAACAGCAAGCGTTGCTCGAATGCGTCAACCCGGTCGAGCGGCTCGAGAGGATCCGCGGCTACCTGGAGGCAGCGAATTGAAACCTAATACTCGCGAAGGAACGCCGCGTGCGTTAATCTGATCGGACGCATCTTAATGCTGGAAAAACGAGTGGCTGAGACCGACTACAAATCTACCCTGAAACTTCCCAAAACCGACTTTCCGATGAAGGCGAATCTGCCCAGGCGGGAGCCGGAAATGCTCAAGCATTGGGATGAACTCGACCTCTACGCGCGCCTGATGGATGCCCGCAAGGATGCGGAGTCGTGGGTGCTGCACGACGGCCCCCCCTACGCCAACGGCCGCGTGCATCTCGGGACCGCTCTCAACAAAATTCTGAAGGACTTCGTGGTGCGGTCGCGCTCGATGCTGGGATTTCGCACGCCGTTCGTGCCCGGATGGGACTGTCACGGCATGCCGATCGAGTACAAGGTCTCGCGCGACCTCGGCGGCGACAAGGCGCGCACAACGCCCAAGCTCGAGCTGCGCAAGCTGTGCCGCGCCGAAGCTGAGAAGTGGGTCGATTTGCAGCGCTCGGATTTTCGGCGCCTTGGATGTATCGGCGACTGGTTCAATCCGTACCTCACGATGGCGCCCGAGTACGACGCCGCGGAAATCCGCGTGCTGCGCAACATGGTCGAGCAAGGCTACGTGTATCGCGGCTTGCGTCCGGTGCATTGGTGCTTCGACTGCCGCTCGGCGTTGGCGGAGGCTGAAGTCGAGTATCGCGATCACGTTTCGCCGTCGATCTACGTGGCGTTCCCGTTCAACTCGAATCTCAAGGATGCGGGCGCGCTGGCTGTGGAAGCCAACGACCGCGCCGAGCTCGCGTATGCGCACAAAGCCGGCAAACTGTCGGCGGTTATCTGGACGACGACACCGTGGACGCTGCCGGCGAATCTCGGAATCTCATTGAACGAAACGTTCGACTACGTCGCGCTGAAAGTTGGCGCACATTACTACGTTGTCGCGACGCGATTGGCGGACAGCGTCGCGAAAGAATGCGGGCTCGCAGTCGAAAAACGAATCCCGTTCGACCGCGCCGCGATTAAAGCGTACGACGGCCAGGATATTTTCAGACATCCGTTTTTGCCGCGCGACGTGAAGCTGATGTACGCTGAGCACGTCACCGCCGACACCGGCACCGGCCTGGTGCATACCGCGCCCGGGCACGGCTACGAGGATTTCGTCGTCGGCCGAGAGTACGGGCTGACCCCATTCACTCCCGTCGACGGCAGCGGAGTGTTCACGCGCGACGGTGGCGAGTGGGAGGGGCAGAACGTCTTCAAGGCGAACAATTCGATCGTCGAGAAGCTGCGCTCGGTCGGCGCGCTGCTGCATTCGCAAAAATTCACGCACAGCTATCCGCATTGTTGGCGATGCCACAATCCGCTGATTTTTCTCGCGACTGAGCAATGGTTCGTCGGCGTCGATCATAATGGGCTGCGCGCCAAGGTGATCGACGCGATCGATTCGGTGAAGTGGTATCCTGCATGGTCGCGCGATCGGATTCGCAACATGACCGAGACGCGCCCCGACTGGACTATCTCGCGACAGCGCGCGTGGGGCGTGCCGATTCCCGCGGTGCGATGCGCTGAATGCGACGAGGTCGCGCCGCTGCTCGTGACGATGGATCGGGTCGAGGAAATTTTCGCGCGCGAAGGCTCCGACGCATGGTACACGCGGCCCGCGGCCGACTTCGTCGCGCCAGGCGTCAAGTGCGCGAAGTGCGGCGGCTCGGTCTTCATGAAGGAAGAAGACATCCTCGATGTGTGGTTCGATTCAGGCTCGTCGCAAGCCGCCGTGCTCGCCAAGAGGCCCGAACTGAAATGGCCGGCGGATGCATACCTCGAAGCGGTCGAGCAGGCGCGCGGATGGTTCAGCTCATCGCTCTTCTGTGCCGTGTCTGAGCGCGGCAAGGCGCCTTTCAAGAGCATCATCAGCCACGGACTCACCGTCGACGAGAAGGGACGCAAGATGTCCAAGTCGCTCGGCAACTCCGAGGACGCGGTGGATGCGGCCGGGCGCATGGGCGCCGACGTTTTGCGGCTGGTATATGCGTCCCTCGACTACACCGCGGACATTACTCTCAGCCCGACGATTTTCAGCGCGGTGTCAGAGTCGTATCGGAAGATTCGCAACACCTGCCGCTTCCTGCTGGGCAATCTGGCTGATTTCGATCCCGAGCGCGACACCGTTCAATTGAAGGACATGCTCGAGTTCGATCGCTTCATCCTGGCGCGCACGGAAAAGCTCAAGGCCGAAGTGCGTCGCGCGTACGAAGCGTTTGAGTTCCAGACCGCGTTCCAGGTGATGCAGAATTTTATCGTGGTCGATTTGAGCTCGCTGTATGTCGACGTCGCGCGCGACCGTCTCTACTGCGCGGCGGAGAATTCGCGCGAGCGCCGCTCGGCGCAGACTGCGCTGTTCAACATTCTCGACGTGCTCGTCAGGATGCTCGCGCCGCTGATCCCGTTCACCGCCGAAGAAGTTTACGGCTACATGCCAGGGAAGCGGCTCGACAGCGTGCATCTGACTACGATGCATCCAGCGAATCCGGCGTGGCACGATAACGAGTTGGAAGCGCGATGGGATCGGCTGCTCAAGGTTCGCGACGAGGCGCTCAAGCTGCTCGAGGCGATGCGCAAGTCGGGGACGATCGGCGCGCCACTCGACGCCGCGATCAGTCTCGGCGCTGACGGTGGCTCTGACAGCGGCCTCGCCGAGACGCTCAAGCGATATCGCGACGAGTTGAAAGATTTGTTCATCGTCTCCGACGTTTCGATTTTAGCCGATGCGGAAGCGGCGGAGATCCGGAATCAGGCCAGCGGTCGCGAGGATTTCGCCGTCGACGGCACCTTCGCGCGCGCGGCCGCGAATCCCGCAATCACGCTGGTCGGGCGTCATGCGTCGGGCGCGAAGTGCGCGCGATGCTGGAAATATTTCGATGACGCCGGCGGCGAAACCTTGGACGCCCGATGCCGCGCAGTCGTGGGAGCCTAGCCGATGGCCGAGCAGTCAAGCGCCAAGCCGTTGCCCCGCGTGCTCGAAACCGGAAGTGAATCGACTGCGTCGGCGCCGCCGCGCAGGCCGTTTCTATTTCTGCTCGGCGCGATCACGATTCCCGTCATCATTCTCGACCAGGCGACCAAGCTGTTCGTGCAGGCGCACATGGCGCTGTACGAAAGTATCGCGATCATTCCCAACTACCTCGACATCACCTACACGCAGAATCCGGGCGCGGCTTTCAGCATGCTGGCCGACGCTCCGCCGTGGGTCCGCAAGGCGTTTCTGCTGACGATGGCGTGCGCCGCGATAGTCGTGCTCCTGTACATTATTGTGCGCGCGGAAAGCGTGTCGCTTACCTCAGTTTCATGCGCGCTGATACTTGGCGGCGCGATGGGCAATCTGATCGATCGAGCGATCCGCGGGCGCGTGATCGACTTCATGCGCGCGCATTACTACGACCTGAACTATCCCATCTTCAATGTCGCGGACAGCGCGATCTCGATTGGGGTCGTGCTGATCCTGCTCACGACGATCTTCGGCCGCGACCAGGAACCCAAGCCCGACCTTTCCAGTTAACCTGTTGAAAATCGCGCGGCGCATTTGACGACAGCGGCGCTTCGGGTCTAGCTTCGCAAAATCGAAGTCTCGATCGACGCCGGGCTTAAACTGATGCCTGGAATGGAGCGTATCGCGATGAAAGCAATCAACACCGTCACTGGAACCGCGAGTCCGGAGCAGCTCGGAACGACGCTGATGCATGAGCATCTGCTGATTGGCTGGGCTGGATGGGAGCTCGACTGCGCCGCGCCGAAGTTCGAGCGCAAAGCGGCGCTCAAGAATTGCGTCGAGCGACTGAAGGAGGTCCGGGACCTCGGACTCGAAACCTTCGTCGATCCGTGCCCGATGGACATCGGCCGCGACGTGAACTTCATGGCGGAAGTGGCGTCGGCGTCGGGCGTGCGGATAATCTGCGCGACCGGCCTGTACAAGGAAGACCTCGGCAACACCGCGTACTTCAAGCAACGGACCGTCGACGACATCGCGTCGGTCTACATCAGCGAGATCAACAAAGGCGTCGGCGACACCGGCATCAAGGCCGGCATCATCAAGTGCGCGACCGGCAAGGGCCAGGTCACCAAGTATGAAGAGATGTGCCTGCGGGCGGCGGCGCGCGCGCATAAGGCGACCGGCGCTCCGATCACGACGCATACCGAGGACGGCACGATGGGCCGCGAGCAGCTGGAGATTTTCGCGTCGGAAGGCGCGGACCTGAGTCACGTGATCATCGGACACAGCTGCGGGTCGTCGGACCTCAGCTATCACACGGCGATGCTCGATCGCGGATGTACCCTCGGTTTCGACCGCTTCGGCCTGGACTTCCTGCATCCAGACAAGCTGCGATTGGCCGCTTTGATCGGCCTACTCGGCGTCGGCTACGAAAATCAGCTCGTGCTCTCGCATGACACCGTCACGTGCTGGCTCGGGCGCGGGCTCGACCTGACGCCCGAGACCGCCAAGCTGGTGGCGAACTGGACGCCGACGCACGTTTTCAAGAATATCGTGCCGGCGCTCAAGCGGGCAGGCGTGGGAGATGCGAAGATCCGCACGATGCTGGTAGAAAATCCGCGCCGCTACTTCCAGAACTAGCGGACCGGCGCGGATCTTCGTCCAGCGGAGGAGCTATTCGCGCGCGTCGGACTGAGTCGACTCAGCCGTGGTGGCCGCGGGAGTGCGAACCCCCGATTCCACCGACGCACGCCACCTGTCGATTGCCTCGACCGTAAAGCGCCAGTCACTGCCGACACGAAACGCTGGCAGCAGATTCTTTTTGAGCATTCGGTATATGGTGGAGGGATGCACTCGTAGGTACGTAGACACCTCTTGCACCGTCAACACTTTGTCCTTCATTTCATCGAATCGATCCATTGGACTCCTCCGCGTTACGCGTGTTTACTCCGTCCTTTTGTGTCCTTGGCAACGTACGGGTGGAAACAGTCATGCGTGCGCTACTAAGAACATACTGAACACGTCGTAGAGACGCCAAGCAAAGCGGCGGAATTTTCGCGACAATCTGTCACCTGTAGAACACTTTAAGTCACAATTGTCAGAAATTCGAGCCGGCGATCAACTCAAAGATGACACGATGTCATCAGGCGAGAGACTTTTTGTCAAGTAGTGACCAAGCCGATCGAGCAGCACGAACTCGATCGCGCCCTGGGCGCGCTTCTTGTCCAGACCGAGCGCGCGGAGAAAGTCGTCGCTGCGCCATCCGTCGGGCATCGCAGTCGGCAGTCCGGCGCGCTCGATCAGGCGCTGCAATCGCGATGCTTCGTCGGCTGAGAAGCCGGCATACTTGCTCGAGAGGCGTGACGCCGCGACCATTCCAATCGCGACCGCCTCCCCGTGAAAGTAGCTGCCGTAACCGGCGCTCGTTTCTATCGCGTGGCCGATGGTGTGACCGAAGTTCAAGCTTTTGCGCAGCCCGCCTTCGCGCTCGTCGGCGGATACAACTGCGGCCTTATGCGCCAGCGATCGCGCGACGACTTGCTCGAGCAGATCGGGGTGGCGCGCAAGGATCGAATCCAGATCGCGTTCAAGGTCAACGATCATCGGCGCGTCCATGATTGCGCCATACTTGATGACCTCGGCCAGGCCCTCGCGAAACTCGCGGTCAGGCAAGGTCGCGAGCGTCGTGACGTCGGCGACAATCAGCCGCGGCTGGTAAAATGCACCGATTAGATTCTTTGCGTGCCGATGGTTGATCGCGGTCTTGCCGCCGAGCGCTGAATCGACCTGCGCGACCACCGTGGTCGGCACCTGCACGAGAGGCATGCCGCGCAAAAAAGTGGCGGCCGCAAATCCCGCGAGATCGCCAACCACACCGCCACCGAGTGCGAACACCGCGCTGTTGCGATCGAGTCCGATCGCGGTCATGCGATCATACAGAAGCTCCAGCGTCGGAAACGATTTCGACGCTTCGCCCGGCGGCACCGAAATTACGGCGGGCGTGAAACCGCTTTTGCGCAGCGAATCCTCGACTCGCGCCGCGTACAACTTTTCGACCGTCGCGTCAGTGACGACCGCACACGAACCCGGCTTCAGGCCGGCGTCATGTGCGAGTTCGCCAAGACGATCGAGGATGTTCGCGCCGACCTGAGCGTCGTGCGACGCGTGCCCGAGTTCTATACGGATAGTTCGCATCGCTAGGCGGGCGGCAGGATTCGTCGCGCGGCATGTACGCCGAAAGCGCCGATGACATCGTCGGCCAGTTGCTCGACGGTGAGATCGGAGCTGTCGACTTGCACGTCGGCGCGAGCGTACGCGTCAGCGCGTTCGTCCATCAGCTCTTTGACCCGCGCCAGGGTGGGTTTTCCACCTTCGGTCAGTTTCGGGCGCTTGGCTTTCGATCGTTCGACGCGCGCCGCGATCACTTCGGGCCTCCCCGTCAGGCATACGATCACGCCAACCCGCTTGAGCGCCATGCAATTCGATTCGTCTACCAGTACGCCGCCGCCGGTCGAAATAACTTCGGGATGCGGTCCGTGGCAATGCGGGCATCGACGGCGATCGCTGGTCAGTTGCGCGACTGCCTCACGTTCGAGCTGTCGGAAGCGCGCCTCGCCGTGATCTGCAAAAATTTGCGCGATTGGTTTTCCAGCGCGCGCGATGACGACCGTGTCGACGTCCACGAATTCCCATCCGAGCCGGCGCGCGACGATCGGGCCGACCGAGCTTTTGCCGGTGGCCATGAATCCGGTGAGGATCAGTTTGGGCGTCATTTGCGTTGTCGCGCGAATCCGGTCGCGCGCCTCCGCTCAGTAATTGCGGACCTGTTCGACGAAGCCGTTGAAGTTGCGAGTTATCTCGACCAGCGAATCACCGCCAAACTTTTCCAGGAAGGCCGCCGCGAGCTCGAACGCGACCACCGCTTCCGCGATAACGGCGGCGGCGGGAATCGCGCATACGTCGGATCGCTCGATCGCGCCGACCGCTTCCGCCTTGGTTTTGATATCGACAGATCGCAGCGGACGCATCAGCGTCGACAGCGGCTTGAACGCGACGCGCACGCGCAACGGCTCGCCCGTGCTTATGCCGCCCTCGGTGCCGCCGGAATTATTCGAATGGCGCGTGAAGCGATGATGCGCGGCGTCGTAACCGATTTCATCGTGCAGTTCGGATCCGCGAATCCGTCCCGCAGTGAATCCCAGGCCAAGCTCGACGCCCTTGGCGGCCTGCAGGCTGAGGAGAGCGAATGCGAGCCGTCCGTCGAGCTTGCGATCCCATTGCACGTGACTGCCGAGCCCGACCGGCAAGCCGGTTGCGACCACCTCGACGATACCGCCGAGCGTGTCGCCGGTTTTTTTGCACGCATCGATCTCGGCGATGATTTTGCTTTCGGCGTCGGGATCAGCCACGCGAACTTGCGACGCTTCAGTTATTGTACGCAACTCCGCGATGCTCATCTCGTGATAAGTCTTTGCTTCGGTCGCGCCGATGCTGGCGACGTAGCCGAGCACGTCGATTCCGAACGGCAGCAGAATCTGCTTCGCGAGTCCGCCGATCGCCACGCGCGCAGTGGTTTCGCGCGCCGACGCCCGCTCGAGCACGTCGCGGATATCTTCGAGATTGTATTTCAGCACGCCCGCAAGGTCGGCATGACCGGGCCGCGCGCGCGTGACAACTTCAGCCGCGCCGCGATCGCCGGGATCGGCCGACATCTTCTTGACCCAGTTCTTGAAATCGCGGTTCTCGATGATGAAGGTGATCGGACTGCCGAGCGATTTGCCGAAGCGGATGCCGGAAACCGGACGCACCTCGTCCTTTTCGATCAGCATCCGACCGCCGCGGCCGTAACCCTTTTGGCGGCGTGCGAGATCGGCGTTGATCGCGGCGAGGTCGATGTCGAAACCGGCGGGCACGCCTTCGACCGTCGCGACCAGCTCGGGGCCGTGCGATTCACCGGCAGTCAGAAATCGGAGCCTCATGCCCCCGATTCAACCAGACTGGACGCGTCCGCGAAAGCGGGTATGGAACGGGCAAATCGCCGGGCCGCGGTGTAAGTTGCATGCCCAGAGACACTCGAGATGCAGGCCAACATAGTGATCGTCGGGGCGACGCGCGGATTCGAGACGCTGACGTATTCGATTCCACCGACGCTCGACGGCCTGATTCAGCCGGGGCATCGCGTGCTCGCCCCGCTGCGCTCGCGCAAGGTGACGGGCGTGGTCACCAAGGTCGGCGAGCGACTGTCGACGAGCGAGCTGAAACCCATCATCGAGGTGCTCGAGCCGCGCCCGCTGTTTGATCGCGCGCATCTGCAACTGATGGAGTTCCTCGCGACTTACTACATGGTTTCAATCGCCGACGCGTACCGCAGCGTAATTCCAGCGGTCGCGCGCGTCGAGTCGAGGATGGCGTACAGTCTCGCGAATTCTCCCGACGCCTTGGCGCGCGCGGCGTTCACGCGAGTAGAGCGCACGATTATTGAAAAGATCGCGAAGGGTGCCGCGACTACGCGACAACTCGAGAAAGCCGGTCCGCCGAGCGAGGTGCGCGCCACGATCGCACGCTTCGTCGCCGACGGTATCCTCGAGCGCCGCAACGCGACCACCGGTCGGCATCGCGAGACGGCGGATCTGGTCGCGCGACTCGTCACCGGCGCAAACGTCGAGAATGTTCGCGGCCCGAAGCAGCGCGAAGTGCTCAATGCTATCAGCACCGCGGGCGCGACTGGGCTGCGAATCGAAGAGCTGAAAACGAAGATTGAGGGCGTGAGCGCTACTCTGAAAAGCCTCGCGAGTCGCGGGTTGATCGCGATCCAGGCGGCGCCCGCGACATCGAACACCGGAGCGGCGGCGGAGTTCGACCTCACCGACGAGCAGCAGGTCGCGCTGGATGCGATCTCACCGGCGATCGAGCATCGGCGTTACGAAGCGTTTCTGCTGTGGGGCGTCACCGCCAGCGGCAAGACCGAAATTTACCTGAACCTCGCCGCGCGAGCGCTCGCGGCCGGGCGCAACGTTCTGATCATGGTGCCGGAGATCGCGCTGGCCGACGAAATCGTGCGCTCGTTTCGCGTGCGCTTCGGATCGCTGGTCGGCATCGCGCATAGCGCGCAGAGCGTGACCGAGCGATGGGCGAGCTGGATGGCGGCGATTGGCGGGCAGGCGCGCGTAATGATTGGTCCGCGCTCGGCGATTTTCGCGCCGATGCACGACATCGGGCTGATCGTCGTCGACGAGGAGCACGACGCGTCGTACAAGAGCGAGGAAGGCATCTACTATCACGCACGCGATCTCGCGGTCGCGCTCGCGGGATTTTCGATTTGCCCCATCGTGCTGGGATCGGCGACGCCGTCGAGCGAGTCGTACGCGAATGCACGGCGCGGCCGGTACCGGCTGCTACGCCTGTTGCGACGCGTGAACGATCGCGCGATGGCATCGGTAGAAGTCGTCGACATGCGCCGCGAAGTGGCCGAAGGTCGTAAGCTAGCGGCGTCCAAACCGAACGGTGCGGGGCCGGCAGGATCGAAATCTAATGCGGCGGAAGTTCCGGACGCGGTGCCGCTATCGAACTCGTTGGTTGCGGCCTTGCGTGAAAATCTCGCGTCGGGCGGCCAGAGCATGGTGTTTCTCAATCGCCGCGGGTTCCACAATTTTCTGCAATGCCACATCTGCGGCAACGTGATCGCGTGCCCGAACTGCAGTGTCAGCATGACGTTTCACATGCGCGACCGCTCGCTCCGATGCCACTACTGCGGCAATCACACGGCCGCGCCCGATACCTGCCCGGAATGCAAAGGTTACGGGCTCAAGGGGCAAGGCTTCGGCACCGAGAGGCTCACGCAGACGCTGGCGGAGCTGATGCCGGGGGCGCGCATCGAGAGGATGGACTCCGACACGAGCAGCGTGCGCGGCGCGCGTTCGCGGATGCTGGCCGAGCTTCGCGCCGGCGAAATAGATATTCTGGTCGGCACGCAGATGATCACCAAAGGTTTCGATTTTCCCGGCGTCACGCTGGCCGCGGTCGTCAACGCCGACATGGCGCTGAACATGCCCGACTTCCGTTCCGCTGAGCGCACGTTTCAGCTGCTGACGCAGGTCGCGGGACGCGCGGGCCGCGGCGAACGTCCGGGCCGCGTGATCATCCAGACCTACGCGCCGAATCACTACAGCGTCCGCGCCGCCAGGGATCAGGACTACGCGCGCTTCATGCGGCGCGAGCTGGAACTGCGCCGCGACCTTATGTATCCGCCGTTTGCTCGTCTCGCGATGGTGCGAGTCGAGGGCGCGGAGCCGCAAATTGTCAGGCGTGCAGCCGAGGCGGTCGCGAAATCGCTGGCGAAGGACACGACGCCGGAGGGAATGCGCGTGCTGGGACCAGCGCCCGCGCCGATCGAACGGATCAAGCAGCGCTACCGATGGCAGGTGATGATAAAATCGCGCGAGCTGAAACCGATGCGCGCCGCAATTTCCGCGATGCGCGCCGAAGTCGGCCCGTCGGCAGAGCGCGACGATATATTTCTCGCGATCGATATCGATCCGGTAAGGATGTTGTGAGCACCAGGAAATGAACGAAACGAACGAACATTACCTGATTCATCATGTGCCGCGGGCGCGTCATGCTTTCGACGTGAAGATGCACGACGGCGCTACCATTCACGTTCGCCAGCACGGCGTCCCCGGTGCGCCGCGCCTCGTGCTCAGTCACGGCAACGGGCTCGCGATCGACGGCTACTTTCCGTTCTGGGGACCGCTGCGCGCGCGCTACGAAGTGGTCGTCTTCGACTTCCGCAATCACGGGCACAATCCACTGCACGGCGCGGAAAGACATACGTGGCAGAACTTCCTCGCGGATATGGACGTGGTCTGGCATGCGATCAATCGCGAGCTTGGAGCGAAGCCGGCCGCCGGGCTGTTTCATTCGCTGTCGGGAGTCACTGCTGCGATGCATGCGCTCAAGTACGGACGGCGATTCGACGCGTTGGTGCTGTTCGATCCGCCGGTCTACCCGCGCGCCGGTCATCCGATTCAGTACCTGCAACAATCTGACAAGGAGTCACTCGCCTCGCGCGCCGCGCGGCGTCCCGAGCGCTACAAAGATCCACTGGATCTCGCGAAGCAATTCAGCCGGCGTTTCAAACGATGGGTGCCCGACGCTTACGAGCTGATGGCGCGCGCGACGCTGCGGCACGATCGCGCGAGCGGCGACTGGATCCTCGCGTGTCCGCGCGAATACGAGGCGCACGTTTTTTCCAGCGGTGCGAATCCTGACCTGTGGCCGCAGATGGCGCATTGCCCGGTGCCGGTGAAACTCGTGTGCGGCGATCCTACTCTTGACGAAGTGATGCCGCCGGCGCTGATCGGGCGCGCGATGGCCGAGGAGCTGGGGCTGCCCTATGAAGCGATCCCGGGGACGACGCACTTTCTTCAAATCGAGCGTCCCGCCGAGTGTATCCGCGCGGTCGAATCGTTTCTCGCGCCGCTCGGACTCGCCGCGCCAGCTACCCTTTGATAGATTTCTAAATACAGATGGCACTGCTGAAAATTCGCAAGTTTCCCGACGACACGCTCAAGGAGCCGGCCGCTCCCGTCAAGAATATCAACGGCAACGTCGAGGGGCTGATCGACAGCATGGTGCAGACCATGTACGCCGCGCCGGGCGTGGGTCTCGCGGCGCCGCAGGTTGGAGAGTCGAAGCGGATCATAGTGCTCGACACCGATCACGAAAATCCGGGCAAGCATCTGTTGAAGTTGATCAACCCGCAGGTGGTCGAGGCCGAGGGCAAGATCGTTTGGGAAGAAGGGTGCCTGTCGGTGATCGATTACACCGCCGACGTGGAACGCGCGGCGCACGTGCTGGTGCGCGCGTGGACGCCCGACGAAAAAGAAATCGAGATCGAGGCCGACGAGTTGCTCGCGGTCGCGCTGCAGCACGAGATCGATCACCTGGACGGCAAGCTGTTCATCGATCGCATCAGCCGCATCAAGCGCGAGCTCTACAAGCGCAAGCTCAAGAAATTAATCAAGGAGGGCAAGGCCGACAGCGTCAGCCCCTCCTCGGTGCGGATCTAAAATCGCCGACCCACTAGCAGGCTCTTGATAGGTCAAAAGCCTGCTCCCCCTCTCTTGTCTCCCCCGCAAAAGAGCGTGAGAGAAGATCAAGGAAGGCAGCATCTTTTACGCAGGGTATTCAGATAGCACTAGTGGAAGGTTCAAAAAACTTGCCCAACACCCCGCTGAGGATCGTTTTCATGGGCACTCCTGCCTTGGCAGCCCATATTTTGGAGCGGCTGGTGACGGCTTCAGGAGCCAGCTTCAGAGTCGTCGGAGTCGTTACGCGTCCGGATCAGCCGCGCGGGCGCGGACTAGGCATGGACCCGAGCGAAGTCGGCGCGGTCGCGGCCAAGCATCAGATTCCGACACTGAAGCCGGTCAAGATTCGGACGCCTGAATTTCTAAGCGAGCTGGAAGCATTCGAGCCCGATCTCCTGGTGGTGGCGGCCTACGGACGAATTCTGCCGAACTCGATTCTCGGCGTTCCGAAGATCGCGCCGATGAATGTGCACGCATCGCTGTTGCCGCGGCATCGCGGGGCAGCTCCGGTCGAAGGCGCGATCCTCGCGGGCGACGCGGAAACGGGAGTCACTATCATGCGGATCATCGAGCAGATGGACGCCGGCCCGATGTACCTCCAGCGCAGGATTCCGATCGAACCGAACGACACGCAGGGAACGTTGAAGGAAAAGCTCGCGGAACTTGGCGCGTCCGCGATGCTCGAGGCGATCGATCTCGCGGCGCACGGCGCGCTGGTCGAAACGCCGCAGGACGAATCGCTCGCCACCTACACTTCGCAGATCGAAAAGAAGAATGCCGTGATCGATTGGACTTCGAGCGCCGCGCAGATCGAGCGGATGACGCGCGCGTACGATCCGTGGCCAATCGCGCGCACGCGTCTTGGCGGCGACGAAGTTCTCATCTGGCGCGCCGCGGTCGAGGATGAATCTCAGTGGAGCGGGCCGCCGTCCCCGCCTCCCGGCACAATCGTCAGCATGAAACCAAATCCAGTAGTCCAATGTGGAACCGGACGACTGAAGCTGGCCGAAGTGCAGGCGCCGGGGCGAAAGAGAATGTCCGCGGCCGATTTCCTTCGCGGCAAACGCGTTGAAGCCGGGGCGCGATTCGGCGCATGAGCGAGCATGTTGTCAAAGCGGGATTGCGCCCGCGAGAGCGCGATCAGGGACTAGCCTCCAGGCTCGCGGCGAACGACATTTTGTTCCGGGTCGATCGGGAATCCGGCTATGCCGACGTTTTGCTCGGCGCGTGTCTGCCGGACTTTGCGCCTGCTGATCGGCGCCTCATTACGCGGCTCGTGCTTGGCACCATCGCATGGCAAGCGCGCCTCGACTACGAGCTAAAGCATCTGACCCGGCGCGATCTTGTCTCGATTCAGCCTGTTGCGCTCGAGATCTTGCGGATGGGTTTGTATCAACTCCGCTTCCTCGATCGAATTCCCCAGCACGCGGTGGTTGATACCGCCGTGAGTATTGCCAAACGAAGTGCTCAGGCGCGCAGAGCAGCCGGATTCGTCAACGCCGTGATGCGTCGTGCGACCCGCGAGACCGCGCCGCTGCCGCCGCGCGAGCGCAACGAGAAAAGTTATCTCGCGATCGCGTATTCGCATCCGCGCTGGATGGTCGAGCGATTCGTCGATTGGTTTGGCGTCGAGAATGCTGAGCGCCTGATGACGGCGAACAACGACGCCGCGCCCAACGTGATCAGGCTGAATCTCGCGCGCGGATCCCGCGCGGAGTTAATCGAGAAGTTGACTGCGGACGGTTTCGAGATTGGAGCCGACGTACGCGCGCCCGAAACGATCGTGCTGAAAAGCGCGGGCCGATTCGAGTCGGTTTCGTATCGCGAGGGCCTGTTTCACGCGCAATCCGAGGCGTCGCAGATGGTTGTGCGGATGCTGGCTCCCAGAGCTGGCGCGACGGTTATCGATTGTGCGGCGGCGCCGGGTGGCAAGGCGACTCATCTCGCCGAGATGGTCGGCGAGCGCGGTCGGGTGATCGCCGTCGACCTCAACTTCAACGGACTGAAGAATGCGCGCGATTTGGCGCGCCGCCTGCGGCATCACAATGTCGAGTTCGTTTGCGCCGATCTGACCAGGTCGGCGCCGCTTGCACCGTCGAGCGTCGAGTATGTGCTCCTCGACGCACCGTGCACGGGGCTCGGGACCCTCCGGGAGCATCCCGAAATAAAGTGGCGGCTCAAACCGACCGATCCGGCGCGGATGGCGGCGATACAATCGCAGATGCTCGAGAACGCGTCCGGGATGGTGCGTCGTGGCGGCGCGATCGTGTATTCGGTTTGCAGTATCGCGCCCGAAGAAGGCGAAAGTGTGGTCGATGGATTTCTCGAGCGCCACGCGGACTTCGCAATCGATCACGGCATGGCGGGTCGAGACGAGTTTAGAGAGGTTATCGATGCGCGAGGATTCATGAAGACGCGGCCGGACGTCGGCGGCCTCGACGGATTCTTTGCCGCGCGATTGATTCGGCGCTAAAATTTTTGTTAACTACGGCGCAGCACGTGGACGAGTATTTCATAACCTTCGGACCGGGCGGCGACCGATGATCGCGGGGGCTGCCAGAGCCGGTCACGATTCGAATCCGAATCATTTGGGTCCGATCAGCTGGACCTTGGCGTTCACGCTGGGCGTGCTTACGATCGTGCTCGCCGGATGTTCCTCGCAGAATTACACGCCCGCGCCGCTCTCTACCCCGAGTTACTACACGCCGTCGCACGAGACTTATAGAACGACTCACACCGAAGTCGCTTCATGGTATGGGCCGGGTTTCGCGGGTCGACGCACGAGCACCGGCGAGGTTTACAATCCTGAAGGTCTGACGGCCGCATCCACCACGCTGCCCCTGGGCTCGCACGTGCGGGTGGTGAATCCCGACACCGGCAGATCGGTGGTAGTGAGAATCAACGATCGCGGACCGTACGTGCGCGGACGCTCACTCGACCTGTCGCACGGCGCCGCGCAACAAATCGGGCTCACTGGCAAGGGAGTAGGCAGAGTGGAAGTTACACCAACGGCGAGGAGCACGCCGGTGGTGACCGCGTCGCGCACGACGGTTTACCAATACAGCTCGATCAGCGCAGCGCCGGCGCGGAATCTCAGGTACGTTTCGTACGAGTCGCGGACAACCTATACGAGGCGCACGCGAAGGCGGCATCGCTCGCATAGTTATTCGTCGACGCGAACGGTTTCGAACCCGATTGGTGCGTGGCTCGCGAGCGCATTTCCACGGTTCTGAACGCCAGTCGAGCGCGCGCAAAACGCGCGTACTCGGAGACCGGAACCGGCTTCGCGTCGCGCGAAGCTGTCCGGAAGCCCGAAACCCCCATTCCTCCGGTCGCTAGGCTCCCGTCGTCAGGGTGACAGAGTAGTCGCGTCGTGCTAGCGGGCTGAGTGACACAAAAGGTAGGATTCGCAATCGTGTCACGCTGCGATTAATCTCTGCACATGGCTCCCTCCGCCGAAGATATCCACGACAAGCTCGCGCCCTCAATTCTTTCCGCGGACTTCGCGCGGCTCGGCGAGGAAATTCGCGCGGTCGAAAGGGCCGGCGCCGACATGATTCATTTCGACGTGATGGACGGGCACTTCGTGCCTAACATTTCGATCGGTATCCCGGTGATGGAGTCGGTGCGAAAAGTGACCCGGTTGCCGATCGACGCGCACCTCATGATTTCCGAGCCGGCGCGCTACGTCGAGGCATTCGTGAAGGCGGGCGCCAATTCGATTTCGGTGCATTGCGAGGTATGCCCCGACATCCCGGCGATGGCGAGGCGGATCCATGACCTCGGCGCGCGCGCGTCAATCGGGATCAATCCCGAGACCGACGCCGACAAGGTGCTGCCCTTCGCCGAGCATCTCGACATGATTCTCGTGATGAGCGTGCATCCGGGCTTCGGCGGCCAGGAGTTTATTCCGGCCGCGCTCGACAAACTGCGCTACATCCGGCGTGAGCTGAAACGTCGTGGACTCAGTATCGATGTCGAGATAGACGGCGGCGTGAAACTCGACAATATCGCGGATGTGAAGGCGGCCGGCGCCAACGTCTTCGTGTCGGGCTCCGGAATCTTCGGCAAGCCCGACTACGGCAAAATCATGAACGAGATGCGCGAGCTGGTCGTGCATACGCCGTCGAAACTCTAGTGAAGCCCCGCCACGCTGCCGCGCTCGCGCTTGTAGGCTGGTATCTGATGACGCCTCAATTTAACCTAGAAGGGAAATTCGATACGTCACTGCCATTGTCCAAATGGATGATGACCGGTCCTGTCGCCTCGCAGCAAGAATGCGAGCACCGACGACTACGCTCATTCAAACTGCTGGATGACCCTGCAATACGCAAACAGCTCAAGCCGGACATTCCCAAACTACGCGCGGAAGCGGCACGGAGATGGCCGAACCAGAAATTCCCTGCTGAGACTGAAAAAGATTACTTCGATAGCATTCGCAAATCATTCGAGCTGTCCCAGTGCGTATCGGATGACGATCCGCGCCTTAAAGGAAACTAAGCCACTCGCACTTTCAAATTCAGACACTCAGCCTGCGAATTAAGACAGTACCGTCGATTCTGCCGGACTCGCGCGCCATCCCCTCGGATGCTATAAACACTCGTCTGTACCTTTCCGATTACGCGCGACCGGAGACGGGGTGTAGCTCAGCCTGGCCAGAGCACTGCGTTCGGGACGCAGGAGTCGCTGGTTCAAATCCAGTCACCCCGACCATTTCCCTCCTTCGGCGAGCTCTCTATAGTCAAACCCGTGTCATTCAGAGCCGCTGCGGCGAAGAATCCCGGATGCTGTGTCGGGAACTGTGACCAGATGAAATCAGCGTTGAGTGTCGGCGAGCGTTGCACCTCTCCCGCGGCACTCCCTTTTTTCACTGGCGCGCCGCGACCTCCCCTCGGACAAGGGGAGGTTAAGATCTGCCAATGCTAATTGAAACTCTCCTGATCGTCGGCGCCTACCTGATCGGCTCGATACCGACCGGTGTGATCGTCGGACGGATGCGCGGGTTCGATCCGCGCGCGGTCGGCTCCGGCAATATCGGGGCGTCCAACGTAGTCCGCGCCGGAGGTATGAGTGCGGCGGTGATGACACTGGTTGGCGACGCGCTCAAGGGCGCGATTCCAGTGATTGTCACGCGCGCCGCGGGCTTTCCTCCCTCGACCATCGCGTGGGTCGGCCTGGCCGCATTTATCGGCGCGATTTGTTCTGTCTTCCTCGGCTTCAGCGGTGGGAAGGGCATCGCTTGTGCGCTGGGTATCTGGCTCGCGATCTCGCCGATGGCGATTCTGATAGCCCTGATAGCCTTCGCCGTGACGCTTGCGATTAGCCGAATCACGTCGCTGTCCTCGATAGTCGCGGCTATCGCGCTTCCGCCGACGGTCGCCGCGCTCGGCCTGCCCCGTCACTACTTGCTGCTCGCGATTCTCATGACCGCGCTCGCCCTGTTTCGCCATCGCGAGAATATCCAGCGGCTGTCGCGCGGTGAGGAACCGAAGTTCCAGCCCAGGCGCAGCGGCAGTGCTGCGTCCTGAAAGAGTGCCCGCCAATTAATCGGACGCCCGCCAGTTGAGCACCCCGAACACCGAGCCTGAAAAATTGTGATGCTGCCGTGCGTATCGCAACGGCCAATGCCGGTTGGCATCCCGCTTGCGTTGGCCTTGCGCCGGATGTTGCCGCAATCCCGCCGGATGGAATAGGTATCAATCAGCAGCAATCGAGGAGATGGGCCTATGACGTCAGCGGAAAAAAAGGAATTGGCCACGGAATTTCTCAGCGAGTTCGAAGATCCCGATCCGGTGCGGCTCGCCACGATGACCGCCAACGACTTCGAGTGGAAGGTCATGACCAACATGCCGGGCATGCCTCCCGTGAAGGGGCATGAGGGACTCAAGACTCTCGCGAAGGGGATCAAGACGATGATGCCCGGCGGGCTCGGTCTTAAGATCGAGACGATCTTATGTGAAGGCGACCGCTGCGCCGTACAGGCGGAATCGAACACCACCGCGGCTAACGGCAAGAAATACAACAACCGCTACCACTTCGACATTCGTTTCGACGGCGACAAGATTGCCGAGGTGCGCGAGTATTGCGATACCAATCACGCCCGGGAGGTTTTCTTCAGCAAGTAACGCGCCCCGCGGAACCGTCCTGCTGCGCGCGCGAAACGAGGGTCTTGAACCAACTGCCTCCGAAGAGAATGGTTATTGGGGATGCGGAGGAGGCCGGCATATGCCCGCGCGGCCAGTATGAGAAGGGACCGAGAGGAGACTTATGAAGAAGGTTGAGGCGATCATCAAACCGTTCAAGCTCGACGAGGTTAAAGAGGCCCTGTCGAGTATCGGGGTGCAGGGTCT
>NZ_JBAUYR010000118.1:0-51231 GCF_049584895.1 Binatus sp. (SeqCode) | reverse complement strand
GTCCTGCTCGTCGCGATCGCGTTGATTGTCACCGCGGCCGTTTCCCACGCCGTCGCGCACGACATGGACGACATGGACTCGGGCAGCGACAGCGGCGGCACCGGCGCGATGGGCCAGATGGGCGCGCACATGAAAATGAGCGACCACATGACGATGACCGTGTCGCGACCGATGACGCCCCACGACACCCAGCGCGGCGAACAGATCGTCGCGACGATGCGCGCGAAGCTCGCCAAGTACGAGGACTACAAGGTTGCGATCGCAGACGGATACTTGCCTTACATGGAGTCGGTGCCGCAGGACGTCTACCACTTCTCGAATCGAGAGGCGACGGCTTCCGAGTACATGGGCGATTTTGATCTCGCGCGCCCCGGCTCGCTCCTCTACGAAAAGAAAACGTTCGGTGGATACAAGTTGGTCGGTGCGATGTACGACGCGCCGGCCGGGGACACTCCCGAGCAGCTCGACGCGCGGATCCCGCTGAGCCTTTCCCATTGGCACGCGCATACCAACATCTGCCTGCCGAAGGGCGTGACCGAAGAGGACGTGATGAATGGCAACGTAGCCGCCAGGATGCGTCCGGATATTTCTTCGGCGGCTCGTGCACCGGAGGAGTTTGGTCGCGGCAGCGGCGCTGGTGATTCCGTGCGGATGCGCGTCGGCTATCTCGCTGATCCGCGCTTCGGCTTCACCGGCACGATTTCAAATCAGGCGGACTGCGAGGCGGCGGACGGAAATTTTCACAAGCAGATTTTCGGCTGGATGATCCACGTCTATCCGTTCGCGAGTGACGATCTGAAGGTTGCGTTCAGCCTCGAAGCGCCGTAACACCCCCACCCGCTAATCCGCCGCCGGCGTGATCCTATATGCGCAGCGGCGCGCCCCCGCCAGAATATGATCGGTGCGCTCGACCTGCGCCTTGTCGCCGAGCACCGCGCGGAACAGCGACAGCTCTTCGCGGCATAAACCCTGACACGTCGATGCCGCCGCGCAGATCGGACAATGATTTTCCGCCAACAGCATCGAGCCATCGGGCATCCGCGTGCATTCGGCCATGTATCCCTGCTCGCGGCGAATCTCGGCCAACGCCTGCACGCGCTTTGCGATCGAAGTCCCAGCCGGGCGAAGCCGTGTGCGATATTCGTCGATCTGGCGGCGAGTTCTCTCGCGCAGCAGCTTGTCCATTCCGGCTTCGCCGAATGCCGCGCGCATGGCGGCGATGATCTCGACCGTCAGGTCGCCGTGCGTGTCGGGAAAGCGCTCAGCCGCGGCGCTGGTCAATCGCCAGACGCGCGCCGGCCGCCCTACCTTGCGCCGTTCGTCGGTAAACTCAACCAGACCTTCCAGCTTGAGGCGATAGAGATGCTGCCGCACCGCCATGGCAGTCACGTCCAGACGACGCGCGACTTGGGCCGCCGTTTGCGGTCCCCGAGTCTTGAGCTGGAACAGAACGCCTTCCTCGGCGCGGGCATCGTGCTGCATGACAATCGATGGTACCGGCCTCGAATTATTAGTCAAGTTCGAGCTTGACTTAGTTTATAAAGCGAGTACTTTACCAATTATTCGAGAATCGAGGAGGGCGCATCGATGAATTCGCAGTCGATCGAATCCGCCAATCGCACTTACGTTCGCGCCGCATCGCTCGCCGATCTGCCGGAAGGCGACCGCACGACCGTCAACCTCGACGGTCACGTGATCGCACTGTTCCATACGCCCAAGGGAATCTTCGCGGTCGACAATCGATGCCCCCACATGGGCTTTCCACTCGATCGCGGCACCGTTAAGGATTGCATCCTCACCTGCCACTGGCATCACGCGCGCTTCGACCTGCATAGCGGGGGCGCATTCGATCCGTGGGCGGACGACGTGCGCGCATTCCCGGTTAAGGTCGAAGGCGGTGACATCTGGATCGATCTCGCACCGCGCGGCGACTCGCACCGGCACCGCGTCGAGCGCCTGCGCGACGGCATCGAGCGCAACCTGTCGTTGGTGATCGGCAAGTCGGTGATCGCGATGCTCGACGAAACCGGCGACGCGCGCGAAGCGTTTCGGATCGGACTCGAATTCGGCACGCACTACCGGCGCGACGGATGGGGCGCCGGCCTGACGACTCTCACTTGCATGATGAACCTGCTGCCGCATCTGCGCGTCGAGGATCGCGCGCGCGCGATGTTTCACGGGCTGTGCTCAGTCGCCAACGACTCGGACGGGCATCCGCCACGATTCGAGATGCGCCCGCTGCCGGGGATTGGCGCGAGCCTCGCGGAGATCAAGCGATGGTTCCGCAGATTTGTCGAAGTACGCGACACCGATGGCGCCGAACGATGCATAGTGTCGGCCGTGCGCACGGGAGCCACGCCGCGCGAAGTCGCGGATATGATGTTCGCGGCGGCGACCGACCATCGCTATCTCGACGGCGGCCATACGCTCGACTTCACCAACAAGGCGTTCGAGGCGCTCGATCACGCAGGATGGGATCTCGCTGAGCCCGTGCTCGCCAGCCTCGCGCGCGGCTACGCGACTGGCACTCGAATGGAAGAATCCAATTCGTGGCGCAATCCGGTGGACCTCGTCGCGATTCTCGAGACCGCATTCGAGACGATTCCCAAGGCGCTCGATCTCGGCCGGCGTTCGCATCCCAACTGGTCCGATCGAAACGCTCTCGTGGCGGTGATTCTCGGCGATGATCCTCAAGCTGTCGTCGACGCAATGCTTGCGGCTCTGCGCGACGGATGCGCGCCCGCGGATCTCGCCGGTGCCGTTGCATATGCTGCGTCGCTTCGGATCGCGCGCTTCCCCACCAGCAACGAGTTTGGCGATTGGGACACCGCCCATCACAGCTTCACGTTTGCCAACGCGGTTCATCAATCGGTGCGCCGGGTCGATTCGGTGGAGTTGGTTCGCGGAATCTTCGACGGTGCGATGACGGTCTACCTCAATCGATTTCTCAACGTGCCGGCCGCGAAGCTTCCCGAGACGAACGGCAATGGAAGAAGCGCTGCGGACAGGCTCGCGGAATTGCCCACCCTGCTCGATCGGCAGCAGCAGGTGAATCAAACGGGCACGCTCGTTGCTGAATACCTGGCCGCCGGCGGTGAACCCGGCGCGTTGCTCGCCACTCTTGGCAACTCCTTGTTGCGCGAGGATCGCGACTTCCACGCGATCCAGGATATCGAGGCCGCGTTGCATCAGTACTCGATCCTGAAGGGAACTTCCGCGGCTGCGCACGTGCTGATCGCGACGACGCGCTATTTGGCTGCACACGCTCCGACTGTTCGCGCGCAGGCGCAGACCTATCAGATAGCGCTGCGGTTGAATCGCGGCGAGCACGTCTTCGACGAAAATTGAAGGTCGATGAAAATGAACCCCACTGATTACTCCGCTCTCGATGAAACACTTGAAGCCATGGCGCCGATGGGTCCAGACCTGAGCAACGGGCTTTCCAATCATGCGCCGATGGCGATTGAAGCGATGTGTGCGATGCAGCGCGGCGACGCTGTCATGCCGTGGTTCGAGAGCTATCGACACTCGCTAATGCCGCGGCGTGCACGAGTCGCGCGTCTCACCGACGACAATTGGCGCCTCGCGATTGGCGACCAACGTCGCACTGAGGATTGGTTCGAGTTCTTTCGCAATGAACTCGAAGAGCACTCATGGCCCGAAGTGCTGGACACCTGGGCCGCGCGGTTGGCGCCGGGGCTGATGGCGGCCGCGACGCACGGCTTGATTCGCACCGGCCACGCGACTCGCGCGCTAGCTCTCGAGGACAACAATCCCGCGCGTCGGCGCGAACTGGCCGACGGGCTAGCATACTGGGCCGCCGAATACCTGCCGCTTCCCGCTGAGCGGCATAGCCCTGCGCGCGCGATGCCGTCACAGGCGATAGCTCGCGTGCAGACGATTCCGCCCGAGATACGCCGTGGCAACTTCGGGGCTTTCACCGACGCGTTCGCGCAGCTCGACTCCTTCCGGCCGTTCAAGGATACGCTGGACGCGGTCGATCCGTCCGGCGATACGACTGCATTCCTTTCCGATCTGACTGCGACCTTTGCGCGCGTCTTTCTGGTTAACGCGCACGACACCTACACGACCATCGCATTCGTTCACGCGATCACCGGCCCGTCCGCTCTGCGTCCTTTGATTCCCCACCTGCGAGATAAGACTGTGCACGCTTCGCTCGCGTACGCGTGGCAAACTGCGGCTGCGATGTACGCGACTTTCGGCACGCGTACAGACCTATCGCGCTACGATGAGGTCAAGGTCGGGAGTAAGGATGAACTCATAGATCGTGCGATAGCATGCGGCGACGAGCACGCGATCAAATTCACTGAGGTTTGTTTACGCGAGCATGCGATCAAACCCGACTCTGTCTTTCTCGCGGCCGCGGCATACGCGACTCGAATGCTGAGCGCTACTTGATTCCGCAGTAAACGGCGAAGATAAGGTTCTTGTACGCGCAGTCGATGTCACGGAACCCTGCCGCTCGAAGCCATTCGAGCTGATCTTCCAGCGTCGCCGCGCGATCGAACTTCATCCGCTCGAGCGCGGCCGTCAGATCGCGATCGTCAACCCCAAGTTCGCGCACTCGCGTGACCCATCGGTCGTGATGGAACTTATGCCGCTCCGGAGTCGCGCATCGAAACTGCTCGGCGTTGACGAATACGCCGCCGTCGTTGAGCGCGCTGTAGATTCGATCGAACAGCGAGCGTTTTTGCTCGTCACTCAGGTGATGTATCGACAGCGCCGAGACGACCGCGTCGTATTTCTCCTGGATCCGATCGACGCCGTAGTCGGAAACCTCGAAGCGGAAGCGCTCGCCCGCCAATTCGAAGCGTGCACGTGCGCGCGCGAGCATCTCGTTCGAGATGTCGACCATGGTGATTCGCGCATTGGGGAAACTGTACGCGATGAATGCCGCCATCAGACCGGTGCCGGCGCCGAGGTCGAGAACCTTGAGCGTGCTTTCGCGCGGGAAGCGGATAAGATCGATCGCCGCGCGGTAGAAGTCGTCGAATCCGGGCACCAGACGGCGTCGCGTGCGGTCATAGTCTTCCGCCGCAAGATCGAACGCGTGTTGTACTGAATTCGCCATCTGAAGATTGTGCGGACGCGACGGTCGTGAATCAACCGCACACTTTTAGACGGCGCTCGAAACGCCGTCCCGCTATTTGCCGAGTTTCGTCATTCCTTTCTTTCTGCGTTCGGCCCATCGCTTCTTCATGAGCTCGGACAGCCGCTTGCGACCTTCCGTGCTGATGCCGCCGCGCCGCCTTCCGGTGGTGGTGCTCGCCTTAGGACCAGGTTTGCGGCCTCGGCGCTTGCCGGTAGCAGGAGATCCAGCGCCTACCAAGGCAGCGATCGCTTTGACCAGCCGGTCTCTTTCTTTCTTCAAGTCTTCAACAATCTTATCGATTTCCAATTGAGTACTCCTCCAGGTCCCCGGCCGCTGTAGTCTGAATAGTAACTTACCCTGATAACTATAATTGCTGGAGTTACTAGTAATTGCAATTCTATAAAGCTAGGTTTGTGCGACGCCTCAAAAAAGCTCGACTGCCACCCCAAACCTTGTCCTAGGTCTCGCGGCTACGGCCTTGCATGTCCGTGGCTCAGTAGCTTGGTCGGTAATGAGTCCTCTGGTACCACCTGGTCCTTGTTCTGGCGCCCTATGACTCTTCCATTGACGATTACCGCCTCAATTCCTCCCGCGTCCGCAGCCAGCCGATCGTGATTCGCCGGAAAATCGAACGCGCGGCGCTCGACGCTGGCGCGACAGTGCCCGTGATGTCCGCCGGGAATACGCTCGGGCCCTCGACATTCCAGACCGATCGGTATGTTGCCGCCGCGTTGTAAATTCCGCGATGGTCTAGTAATACAAATCTCAGCAGTTATCATTTTTTCAATTTTCGCTGAAAAACCCGGTCAGGATTTCGCGCCGCAGCGAAGCCAATCGAGAGACGTACGATGCAAAAACCAATCATCTCAGCCGACTCTCACATAACCGAGCCGCCGAACACCTACATTGATCGAATCGATCACAAGTATAAGGATACCGCGCCGCACATGGTGCATGACGAGAAGCTGGGCGATGTCTTTATCGTCAAGGACTTCCCGCGTCCGATCAACGTCGCGCTGGCCGCAGCCGCCGGCAAAGCCGCGAGTGAACTAAAAACGACAGGCGCAAAGTTCGAAGAGCTGCATAAGGGCGGATGGGATCCAAATGCGCGGATGGCCGACCAGGATCGCGACGGGGTCGCGGCCGAAGTGATCTACCCGACGGTCGGTATGATCCTCTGCAACCATCGCGACTTCGATTACAAGAAGGCATGCTTCGACGCTTACAACCTCTGGATAGGCGAGTACTGCGCCGCGTATCCCGATAGGTTGATCGGAACCGGGCAGACTGCGATGCGATCGGTCGAAGAAGGTATCACCGATCTGCGCAAGATGAAGGAGCTCGGGCTGAAGGGCGTCATGATGCCCGGCAATCCTGCGCTCGAGGACTACGACAGTCCTATCTATGCGCCCTTTTATGAAGCCGCGATCGATCTCGAGATGCCGCTGAGCTTTCACATCCTGACCAGCAGCAGCGACAACTTCCAGACGCGCGGGCCTAAGCTCAACAGCTTCCTGTCGATCATCCGCGGATGCCAGGACATCATTGGCACTTTCGTGCTCGGCGGAGTTTTCGAGCGCCATCCGAAGTTGAAAGTCGTATGCGTCGAGGCGGACGCTGGATGGGTGCCGCACTATATGTACCGCATGGATCATGCATATGACCGGCATCGCTACTGGCTGCCGGCCGGCACGCTGAGCAAGATGCCCAGTGAGTATTTCCGCGAGAACGTATACACGACGTTCCAGGACGACTACGTGGCGTTCCAGGTGCGCGATCTTTGCAACATCAAGCGCCTGATGTGGGCCAGCGACTTTCCGCATAGCGACTCGACGTGGCCGTGGTCGCAAGACGTCATCAGCAAGCACACGGTCGGAATGACGGCGGATGAGAAGAACCTGGTGCTGCACGACAACGTCGCGGAACTGTATCATCTGAGCATCTAGGGCACTCTGCGGCGTCGCTGCGGGCGTGATTCTGACTGACCGAATAGACCGGAAAGAGCCAATTCATACCCTATGCTGTGGTTTGGGATGGGACGGCTACCACCGGTAGGTAGTGGGTCAGTTTGAAATCGACGGGATCTGGTGGGACGGGAACGGGACGACATAGTGGGATGCCGGACTAGTCCGGACCAGACTGGACCTGGTCGGACGCACGTTCGTATTCGTGGCGGCGGCCGAGGGTGGCGGCGTTCTTAAAATCTCGTCCGAGGTCTTACATGAGCCCGAAAGACCGCGCACCCACCAGGCCACTTTCATGCCCGGATTCATGTTGTAGTAGTGAGTCTGTTCTTGGGACAGTACTTGTTCGCACTCCTGCTTCGTGCGGAACGTTCCTGCCCATTCATAGAAACCGTGCCGATCTGGGCTCGTGTCTAACAACAAAGCGCAATATAGAAGCGCGAGCGTGGCTGCGTGGCTGGGTTTCATTGCTCTTCGTCCTTCTGGCTCGCTTTCCATTCATCCACGATTCGCACCATATCATCAATCGACCACAGAGTCTCAGTGACGCCAGCGGCCATTGCGGGCGTTACTCTGGTCGTCGGATGGATTCCGCGAGAACGTGTACACGACGTTCCAGGACGACTACGTGGCGTTCCAGGTGCGCGATCTTTGCAACATCAAGCGCCTGATGTGGGCCAGTGACTTCCCGCATAGCGACTCGACGTGGCCGTGGTCGCAAGACGTGATCAGCAAGCACACGGTCGGAATGACGGCGGATGAGAAGAACCTGGTGCTGCACGACAACGTCGCGGAGTTGTATCATCTGAGCATCTAGCGCACTCTGCGGCGTCGCTGCGGGCGTGGTTCTGACTGACCGAATAGACCGGAAAGAGCCAATTCATACCCTATGTTGTGGTTTGGGATGGGACGGCTACCACCGGTAGCTTCGTTCCGTCAAAATTAATTTTGCTGGAAGCGGGAGTCGCCCGACTTCGGCCGAGCGCAGCGGGCATGCGTACATCCTGGCGGTTGACCATACAGCAGTCTTAGCGCGGCAAATCCAACGGGGGTAAGGATGAACAGTTCATCCCTGAACAGAATTGGATGCGGCGACTCGGAACCGGTATCGGCTTCGCGTGCGCGAAGCTGTCCGAGGTCCCTTCGAGGGGCTCAGGGGAGGCTCTTCTCTGCGCTCCTCGCTTCGGTCGGGATGGCAAAGCTCGAATCGGTGCCGCGTCGCCGGATAGTGGTCAGTTTTGAGCGAGGGTGGGTCTTCCCTCTGATAATATCCTAAGCGCATGAGCCGATTCAGATTTCGAATTCTGGAGTTGAGGGACAGCACGCCGCAAGAATGGTTGCGCGTGTGGGATGGCCGGTATCAGGAACATGACGAGAAAGAGTACAGGGATTTGATTGGGAAACACGAGTCGCTGTCAGCCGAAGATTTTGTACGAATCGGCAAGTGGAAGGATGGCGCAAAAACACCGCGTCTGTGGAAGCCCAACGTTGCTCATGTGGCCTATCCAATTTGGATGGAGGCGGTTCAGAAATTGCCAAAATGCCCGGAAGAAAGCGACGTGGAAGCTTTTTTGAATTATTGGTCCGGCAGAATGTACACGGACAAATTTGAAAAAGGTGGACGGGTGGTGGAGAAACCCTTCGGGGTGCCCCGCGCGACCACACTACTCCACTTCATCAGCGGAGGGCATTTCCCTATGATTGACTCGCGGGTAAGGAGAGCAATCGCTCGACTGCGCAACGACCAGGCTCCGAAGAACACTGTTCGCTGGTATCTGGATTCATTCCGCCCACTCTTCTCGGAGCTCGCCGCTCTCTGCAAGACGGAGGGCGATCCGCGCACGTTGGACAGGGCACTCTTCAGCTACGGCTCGAAGGCACTTTCGTCGGAAAAGTTTTCATTTTCAAACTGACCTGCTTACCCGTCGCCGCGATTCGTGGCTTCGTGTTTGCCGCCGATATAGATCTAACTTGCGGGAGGCACAGCATGACTTCCAACACGCCTCGATGGATCGTTCCTGTTCTTTGGATTCTTGCCGCAATCCATATCGTCAATGGAATTGAGATGTTCTTCTTTCCTTCGGCGTGGTTCTTCAAGCTGGTGCCGGGAGTGCCTGAGACGGGACCGTACAATATGCACCTGGTGATGGATGGCGGGACGTTTTTTCTCGCGGTCGGTGTGGGACTGGTAGCTGCTGCGCTGAATCCACGCCGCAACGCGATCGCGGTGGTAGTCGCCGCGGTTGCCGGCGTGATGCATTCCGCTTTGCATCTATACTCTCATGCGGCGGGATTGCTCTCGACTGAGCATCTTGTGACCGAGGTACTGGGTATCTACATTCCGGCGATCTTACTAATCGCGATTACTGCTATCCTATATAGTCAGTCGGATGAAACTCGCGCCGCCACTGCGCGGGCCGCATAGCGGGAGTCTATTTCAATGCGTATCGAGCCTCTCGAAGAAAATCGGATTAGCTGGATGCTGAAGCCGTTGACCTGGATGATGAAGCGCCAAATGGGCAAGGTTCTCACTCCATTTAAGGCGTGGGCGTACCGGCCGGGCATCACGTTCACGATGGCGATATTCCAGCAATCGATTGAGAGCTCGAAGGTTACCCCGCAAGCGCTCAAGCGGATGGTTTGCCTGCGCGCGGCGCAGATGATCGGCTGCGTCTTTTGAATAGACATCAACGCTGCCGGTGGCAGCCGAAGCGGACTTAGCGAAGAGAAGCTCGCCGCACTGGCGGAGTACGCTGAGAATCCGCTGTTCAGTCCGGCAGAGCGCGCCGCGCTGCGCTACACAGAGGAGATGACGCTGGAGTCGGTGGACGTTCCCGATGAGGTTTTCGAGGAACTCAAGCGCCATTTCAATACGGAGCAAATCGTGGACCTGACTGCGACTATCGCGCTCGAGAATATGCGCGCGCGATTCAATCGTGCGCTGCAAATCGAAAGCGATAGCTTCTGTAGACTGCCAGCGCATCACCCGGCCTTGGCGTCGGA
The DNA here is from genome assembly GCF_049584895.1 of Binatus sp. (SeqCode). Taxonomy (GTDB): domain Bacteria; phylum Desulfobacterota; class Binatia; order Binatales; family Binataceae; genus Binatus. The sequence continues at coordinate 41,151 of NZ_JBAUYR010000118.1, read as the reverse complement.
TGGGGCTTCCGTGAAATAGCTTAGAACTGACTGGGAGCGCGGTTTCGGTCGACAATCCATATTTTCCTCGACTCGCGCCAGCCTGATAGTATCCGCGACGTTACCTGCGGGGCCGTAACTCTGTCCCGGCGGCATGGTTATTCTGGTCGAGAATTGAAAGGCAATCTCACGTTGAAGGATTGGTGCGCGACCGCTCTTGTTACGACGATCGCACTGATTGCGATGGCAGGATGCTCGCACGGTCCGGCCGATACTTTCGGCGAGCACGAGGCGGTGCCGATTCTCGCGGCCAAGGTCGTGCAGAAGACGGTCGCCGATACGATCCGCGCGATAGGCCGGGTCGAGGCGTTCTCGACCGTCGATATAAAAGCGCAAATTAACGGCCAGGTCATGCAGGTGCATTTCCGCCAGGGACAGGACGTCAAGCAGGGCGACCTGTTGTTCACGATCGATCCGCGACCGTTCCAGGCCGCGCTGCAACAGGCGCAGGCGAATCTCGCCAAGGACCGCGCGCAGTACCGCGAGGCCGCCGCCGACGAGCAGCGCTATTCGACGCTGCTCAGGCAGGGGGTCGGATCGCGCCAGCAATACGATCAGGTCGAGGCAACTGCCGGCGCGCTGTCGGCTTCGATGGCGGCTGACGAAGCCGCGGTGCAAACAGCTCGATTGAATCTCGAGTACACCGAGATTCGCGCGCCGATCGACGGCCGCACGGGCGACTTGCTGGTTCACGCCGGCAATCTGGTGAAGCCCGACGCCGACACTGCGATGGTCGTCATCAACCAGGTGCATCCCGTGTACGTCGCCTTCGCGATTCCCGAGCAGAAACTGCCGGACGTGCGCGAGTTCATGGCGGAGCACAAACTCGCGGTGCAGGTGTCGCTGCCCGAGCAGCAAGGCCCGATCGAGTCGGGAGAGCTCAGCTTCGTTGATAACAGCGTCGACGCGAAGACCGGCACGATAAATCTCAAGGGAGAGTTCAACAACACCGACGCGCGCCTGTGGCCGGGCGAATTCGTCAATACTACACTCGTACTGCGCGAACATCCCGGGGCAATCCTGGTGCCGTCGCAAGCGGTGCAGACCGGGCAGCAAGGTTCGTTCGTTTTCGTGGTGCAGCCCGATATGAAAGCCGCGATCAGGCCGGTCGTCATCGGAGAATCGATCGACAACCAGACCGTCGTAACCAGCGGGCTCAAGCCGGGCGAGACGGTCGTGACCGACGGGCAGCTCAGGCTGATTCCCGGCGCGACGGTCACAATCAAAAGCGGATTGAGCGAGAACGGCGCCGCGTCATGAATATCGCTGAAGCATTTATTCGCCGCCCTGTCATGACGACGCTGAGTTCGCTCGCGATCGTCCTGTTCGGCCTGATGGCCTATCGATATCTGCCGGTAAACGATCTGCCCAACGTCGATTTTCCGACGATCGTCGTGAGCGCAAGCCTGCCGGGCGCCAGTCCCGAGACGATGGCGTCGTCGGTTGCGACCCCGCTCGAGAAGCAGTTTTCGACGATCGCGGGCCTGGACTCGATGACCTCGAACAACATCCTGGGCTCGACCAACATCACGCTGCAATTCAATCTGACGCGGAACATCGACGCCGGCGCGCAGGATGTGCAGGCGGCGATCGCGGAGACGCAAGCCGAATTGCCGCCCGGGATGCCGAGTCCGCCATCGTATCGCAAAGTCAATCCGGCGGATCAGCCGATTCTCTACATGGGACTCAGCTCGAGTACTATGCCGATTTCGCAGGTCGACGAGTACGCCGAGACTTACCTCGCCGAACGCATCTCGATGGTCAGCGGCGTCGCGCAAGTGCAGGTGTACGGATCGCAAAAGTACGCGGTGCGAATTCAGCTCGATCCCAAGGCGCTCGCGACGCGCGGCATCGGCATCGACGAAGTCTCGACCGCGATACAGAATGCCAACGTCGATATGCCGACCGGCACGCTGTACGGCCAGCATCAGGCGTTCACGGTCGACACCAAGGGGCAGTTGACCAACGCGGCGGCGTATCGGTCTTTGATTGTCGCCTATCAAAACGGTTCGCCGGTGCGGCTCGACGACGTCGGGCGCGTGCTCGACAGCGTGCGGGACGACAAGACCGCGGGCTGGGCCAACGGCGAGCCGTCGGTGGTGCTGGCGGTACAGCGTCAGCCGGGGACGAACACGGTCGAGGTGGTCGACAACGTCCTGCGGCTGATTCCGGCCTTTCAGTCGGAAGTCCCGGCGGGGCTGCATATCATCAAGCTCGGCGACCACGCCGAAACTATTCGCGCGTCGGTGAACGACGTCCAGTTCACGCTGCTGCTCACGATCTTCCTGGTCGTGATGGTGATCTTTCTGTTCCTGCGCAATCTGTCCGCGACGATCATCCCGAGTCTCGCGCTGCCGATGTCGATCATCGGGACGTTCGCTGTGATGTGGATGCTCGACTACTCGCTCGACAATCTCTCGTTGATGGCGATTACGCTCGGCGTCGGGTTCGTGGTCGACGACGCGATCGTGATGCTCGAGAACATCGTGCGCCACATGGAGATGGGCAAGGACGTGATGACGGCGTCGCTCGACGGCGCGAAGGAAATCGGCTTCACGATCCTTTCGATGACGTTCTCGCTCGCGGCGGTGTTTATCCCGGTGCTGTTCATGGGCGGCATCCTGGGGCGCCTGCTGCATGAGTTCGCAGTCACGATCGGCGCCGCGATCCTGGTGTCGGGCTTCGTGTCGCTGACCTTGACGCCGATGCTGTGCTCGCGCTTCTTACGCCCGCCCGGCAGCGAGCGGCACGGCAAATTCTACGCCGTCACTGAGCGCTACTTCGATCGGATGCTCGACGGCTATCAGCGCAGCCTGTCGTGGGTGATGCGTCATCGGCGCGCGACCATGTATTTTTCCGGCGGTTTGCTGATCGCGACGGTCTACATGTTCTATGCGATCCCGAAAGGATTTCTGCCATCCGAAGATGCCGACCAGTTGATCATTTTCACGCTCGCGGCGCAGGGAATCTCATACGACTCGATGGTCGAGCATCAGCTGGCAGCCGCCAGCCTCATCAAAAATGATCCAAGCATCGATAGCTATTTCGTCAGCGTCGGGTCGGGCGGCCCGGGCGGATCCAGCAATTCGGGAATCATATTCCTGCATCTCAAGCCCGCGTCGCAGCGCAAGCTCAGCGCCGATCAGTTGATTACGAAGTGGCGGCCGGTGCTGAACAGCGTCCCGGGGCTGCGCGTATTCCTGCAGAATCCGCCGCCAATTCGGATCGGCGCGCAATTCACGCGCAGTATGTACCAGATGACTCTGCAGAGCCAGAATACTGGGACGCTCTATAAGTACGCGCCGATGCTCGAGTCGAAACTGCGGCAACTTCCAGATCTGCGCGGCGTCAACAGCGACCTGCAAGTCGAGAATCCGCAGGTGAGCATCGACATCGATCGTGACAAAGCGCACTCACTGGGAATCTCCGCGGGCGCGATCGAGGACGCGCTCTATGACGCCTACGGCGCTCGCCAGATCTCGACAATCTACGCGCCCAACGACGAGTACTGGGTAATCATGGAGGTTGAGCCGCAATACCAGGCCGAGCCGAGCACGCTGTCATTGCTGTACGTGCGATCATCGAGCGGGTCGCTGGTGCCGCTCGACACGCTGGTTAAATTCACGCGATCGCTCGGGCCGCTGCAGGTTAATCATTCGGGACAATTGCCGTCGGCGACGATTTCTTTCGACGTCGCGCCCGGCGTTTCGCTCGGTAAGGCGCTGTCCGAGGTGCACAAGCTGGCGGCGTCGACTCTGCCGGACAGCATCACGACCGACTTCCAGGGCACCGCACAGGCATTCGAGTCGTCGCTATCGGGACTTGGCGTGTTGCTGATGATGACGATTCTCGTCATCTACCTGGTGCTCGGCGTGCTCTACGAAAGTTTCATCCATCCGATCACGATTCTCTCCGGCCTGCCCTCAGCCGGTTTCGGCGCGCTGATGACGCTGTGGCTGTTCGGGATGGAGCTCGACCTGTTCGCGTTCGTCGGCGTGATCATGCTGGTGGGACTGGTCAAGAAAAACGCAATCATGATGATCGACTTCGCGCTCGACGCTCAGCGTACCGAAGGCAAGTCGCCGGCGGACGCGATCTTCGAGGGCTGCATCATCCGCTTCCGGCCAATCATGATGACCACGATGGCGGCGCTGATGGGAACCTTACCTATCGCAATAGGACTGGGAGCCGGCGGCTCGTCGCGCCGCCCGCTAGGTGTGGCTGTCGTAGGAGGGCTGTTCTTCTCGCAATTCCTGACGCTCTACATAACTCCCGTGTTCTACACCTACATGGAAGCATTCCTCGAGCGTTACAACGCGTGGCGCGAAGGCCGACAGATTGCGCCGGCACTCAAACCAGCGACCAAACAAATCCCGACCGCGCAAGACTCGGAACCGGCAGACGGCCGCCTCGCCTCCTAGACACACCGGCCTGAAGCCGCCGCGCTGTTTCGCGGCAGGCGGCTCTCAATCATCCGCAGTTGCCTCCGCTGCTAACGACTTTTGCGGTACCGCCGTTTGGAGTGCAGGTTGGTGGATTAGTACCGTCACCGTCCGCCTCGCCACCGCCGGTCGCGGTCGCGTGCACGAAACTGCCATCTGCTTCACAATTGGCGTTGACCGTAGAATCTCCGCTGGCCATCCCTGTCGCATTGCACTTTCCGAGCGCAGTCACATTGGCGAAGCTACCCCCTGTAGCGTTAGCCGTTGCCATGCCTTTTTGATCAGCATCGACGAATGCCTCACTGCCTGCGCCCGACGCGTGGGCGGTTGACTTGCCTTTGCTTTCCGATTCCGCCTCAGACATTGCATCATCGGAAGCGACCGAGTCGGACTTGCCGCCGGTTTCCACGAAGGTTTGAGCAGAGGCGCCTCCAGTCGCTTTCGCCTTGGCCTTGCCCGTTCCATCGGAACTCGCCAGGCAACTGCTACCGTCAGAGGCTGTATGGGTCTTCTCGCCGTTGGTCGATTTGCACGTCGCACCTCCAGCGTGAACCTGCCCTGCTGTGAAGGCGATAAGCAACGCGGTTGCAAATGCCGCAGTGGCTTTTCTAATAACCATGATTCCTCCCCAAAGTCGGGTACGCGGCGGATTATGTATCCAATCATGCCCTCGCGCAAGTAAGTGTAGATTTCGGCGTCTTGCGCTCCCTACGCCAGCGCCACCGTATTCCGCTTAACGCAGCCGCTCGAGCACAGGTATATTGGTCTGACTATGAGTCGGCCGATGAACATGAACTCGTTCGAGGGGAAGCGCATCCTCGCGCTGATTCGCGAGGGCGACTACGCGCATGCGGGCGAGGAAGAAGCCATCGAGCGCTCGTTCCGCCCGATTTCCAAGAACGAGGACAGTTGGCTGCTTGACGTCGGATGCGGGCGCGGCGGCAGCGCCGACTACTTGCGGCGCAATGGATGGGGTCAGGTTGAGGGAATCGATCGTGATAGCGAGTCTATCGAGTATGCGCGTGGGACTTATCCGGAGGTTGGGTTTCATGTTTGCGACGTGCTCGACGTTCCGCGCACTGTCGCGCGCACCTTCGACGTCATCTATTTGCTCAACGCGTTCTACGCGTTCGATCGCCAGCGCGAGGCGCTAGCGGAGCTGCGGAAAGTCGCGAAACCCGGCGCTCAACTCCTCATCTTCGACTACACGGTCGGCCCGAAGGCCGGTGACAGGCCAAATCCGATGATGCCGCATGCGATTCGATTGTCTGAGATAACGGCGATGCTGCGTGAGGCAGGATGGGAGCCCGGCAGCGTCGAGGATCTGAATGACGAGTACGCGCGATGGTACGCAGCCTTCGTCGATCGAATCCGGCTCAAGCAAGCCGAGATCGAAAAGATCGGCGGCGCCGATTCGTACAGCTTCGTACTCTCGATGTACTCGGGCCTCCACAGCGCGATCGTCCAAGGCGAGCTCGGCGGCGCGATCGTCCACGCTCGCGCTACCTAACCCCTAACCCCTTCCCATTGTGGGAAGGGGAAGTATGTTGAAGCTGACAGTGCTAATCTGTGGGATGAACCGGAACCAAGCGGGATGAAAGTGGGATCGCGGACCAGCGCGGACTAGGCGTTGGGCAATCGACATGAAAGGTCAAATTGGAAAGCTAATCCAACCCAATACAATTAGGGTAAAAAACACCGGCAACAAAAGGGCAAACGGCATTCCGATCAGAAGCCATAGTCCACGTTTTCCGTACATCATCACCGTGATCAATACTAACGATGCCCATATTGCCGCTATGCAAATACTAATATCGAAATGGCCATCACCTGTTAGTGTCGATTGCGGGCCATATTCTGGTACAACTCGTGCGAATGTTACGTTGAGGATCGCGAAGAAGAACGATAGTGTCAAAAGCGATCCAAACCCTCGCCTTTTCATAAGCTCGACAGCCTCGCGGTAGATTCGCCTTCTCTTTCTAACGAGCCGAGCGCGGCAGCATGGCGGGGTCTCATTTCGCGTTCATGGCCGCTTTTGTCTTCTGGCGTCCCCGCTTTTTCTTTTTGTCCGCGAGAGTTTTCTTCATTGTCTTGAGCGCATCCTCTTTGGGAACTGCGAGAAGCGCGTGCATGATCTTGTCGAACCGCGCCATCGAATCTTCTTGGCGTGTATACTTCCCATTGTTGGAAGGGGGACAGGAATCCGGATCAGTCAGGTGAGCCGATAAAACCTCAGCGCGTTCTCGGTGAGGATGTTGTCGCGGGCCTTCGCGGGAAGCTTCTCCAATGCGCGGGTGACCTCGCGGACCACGCCCGGATAGGTGCAATCGAAGTGCGGGTAGTCCGATCCCCATAGCACGTTGCGCTCGACGCCGAGATCGATCATCGCTTTGAGCGTGCTCTCGTCAGGATCCATCGAGACGTAGCATCGCTCTGCGAAGTACTCGCTGGGCTTGCGCTTCAACCACGGCACGTAGGTGCCCATCTTTTCGTAGTGGCTATCCATCCGGTCGAGCCAGTAACCGAGCCATCCGATTCCCGATTCGAGGAAGCCGACCGTCAGTTTTGGAAATCGCGCGAGCACTCCGCCGCACACGATATCCATGCAGGCCGCTTGCTGCTCGAATGGATGACAGACCATGTGGAAGAAGAACGGGTCGTGATAACGATCGCCGCCCATCGTGGGCATGCGCGTACCGAAACTGCCGTGAACCGCGACCGGAACGTCCAGTTCCTGCGCCTCGCGCCAGAACGGATCGTAGGCCGGGTCGTTGAGGCGGCGCCCGTTGAAGGGATTGGGCCTGACGAACACCGCCTTGAAGCCGAGCTCGCGCACGACGCGGCGCATCTCGCGCACCGCTTGATCGACATCCTGAAGAGGCATCGGCGCGACTCCGAACAGCCGCTTCGGAAAGGGCTTGCAGAAGTCGGCGAGCCAGTTGCTGTAAGCGCGACACGCCGCGGCCGCTAGTTGCGGATCGCTCAGATCGCCGTAGAGCAGCCACAACGACGGGTATAGAACCGCGACATCGATTCCTTCTTCATCCATCACCTTGATCCGAGCGTGAGGGTCGTAGCCGCCGGGCAGGATGTCGTCCCAGGTGAGTTTGCGCGCGCGATTGAGGTCAGAAAGTCCGCCGGGCGTCATCGAGGCTGCGACCGGGAGCGACGGACGGCTGCGATTCTCGTCATTGATCCACAGCTCGTCGGCGCCGTCGCGATTGCGCCGAACCTGGATCATGCGATCGCGAAATTGCGGCTCGGCATAATCTTCCCAGAGAGAGCGGGGCTCGACGATGTGCCCGTCGGCGTCGATTATCCGGGTCATGAGCAGGTCCTCCTTCGCGGCGGATTAGTCAGATCAATGACGGGACCGGCATTATTGTCAAGCAAGGCGGACGCGGGTCCAATCCTCGCGCAATACTGAGTACTGATACTCGTCGCACCACTCGCCCTTGAACCACGCGTTGTGAACGAAGTGCCCTTCCCGGCGCATCCCGAGCCGCTCCATCAGCGCGAAGGAAGGAGCGTTGCGGCAATCGGTGGTCGCGATGATGCGGTTGAGCTCGAGCGAGCCGAAAGCGAAATCGATCACGGCGCGTGCGGCTTCGGTCGCAAGGCCGCTGTGTTGGTATGCGGGAGCAAAGGTGTAGCCGATTTCTCCGATGCGGGGCGTCGTTCGGATAACGAGTAACGCGCAATCGCCGGCGAGCGCTCCGCCGGCTTTGACTTCGGCCGCGAACTGAAACCATTTACCGGGAATCCCGGGGCGATGACGGCTTTGCTGCGCGATGAATTTCGTGGCTTCGACGCGCGAGATCGATTCCCATGACTGGTAGCGCGCAACTTCGCGATTGTTTCGATACTCCATAAAGCTCGTGAGGTCGGTTTCGCGAAAGCGTCGGAGAATCAGGCGCGGCGTATCGAGATTTATGAAAGTTCGCGGGCTCATGGCGGATATGCGGGCCAGACTAGTTAGACTTCGAGTCAGGTTCGGTTACGCTTCACCAAAACAGTTGCAAAATTGCGGAGCCGATCCTGCTCATGATGCCGGGAGAATCGTCGTCCGGCGGTGGAAGCTTGGGCGGTTCGCGGCCTTCGTCGGAGATGGACGCATACGGCGGCAGCGTCTGGTCGATCTCCTGCGTCTGCATGCATCCCGCGCCCAGCATGATCGCGCTAGCGACCATCGCGGCTGCCAGAGTTAATTTGCGGATTCGCGTCACATCCTTCGTTTCGGTTTTTCAGACCCCGCTATGACGCTATCGGCCCCGGACAATGGTTTCAACGCGCGTCCCCATCAGAGTCACAAAAAATCGTGCTTCATAGCACGCAAGTATTTGAGGATGCTATCTTATCGGCCGCGGCCTAATCTTCCTCGGGGGATTGCGATGAACAAAATTAAATCCGATAACGACCGCTCACGAATACGAATCAACAATCGATCGATTGCATTCGTAGCGGCGAGCGTGATGCTCGGGCTCGGACTACTCGCGAGCTCGCCGGCGCGCGCGGTTGATTCTGTAGGCTCGGTGACGCAGATCAGCGGCAGCGCGCAGATTGAGCGCGGGGACGCGACGCTCCCCGTGCAACAAGGGACGCCGGTGCTGGTGCAAGACAAAGTGATGACGCAGGCCGGCGCTGCGGTGACGCTTGGGTTTGTCGATGGCAGCTCGATCGGCCTCAGCGGCAGCACCAGCATCGCGATACGGGACCGCGGTACAGTTAACGGGCAGACGATAGCGAGCCGAGTGACGCTGATCAGCGGCGACATTCATACGGTCGTTCCCGACAAACCAGGCCAGCCACCGGCCGAGGTGAATACAGACAACTCGAAGGCGACCGGAGCTTCGCCGAATCAATAACCCCGGCTAGCGCGGTCGCAGTTGTACGCATCCCCAGATTTCGACGGCGGATCTCAATAGAAATACTCGCGGTGCGTCGTGAAGCGCTGCGGGACGATCCAGCGCTGCGAGATTATTCCCTGGTTGATGAACCAGGTGTCGTGCTGCGGGCGCTCCGGACTGGGAGTGAAGAAAATCGTCGAGTAACCGCTCTGCACGTCTTCATCGACGAGCGCAGTTTGAAACAGCCGGTCGAACGAATAGACGGCCGCTTTTGAGTCGGGATATTCGCGGTCGCGCACCGTGTTGAAAATCGCGAGCGTCTTCCAGAGCTTGTCGTCGTGGTCGTACTGGTCCGACGCGGTAATGAACCATCCCTGGGAATCGATATACAGAATGCGCTTGGCGATGGCGGGGATATCGGCAAATCGGCTCGGCCTGCGCGCGTCGGCCTCGACGACATACACGTGGCGCAGCTCCCAGTCCTCGGGACAGATCGTGCGACCGCCGTCGGCCGCGCACCGCCTTGCGGGCAGCGACCTCGCATGCACAACCGCGAGCATCTCCTTCTCGCCCAGGAACTTGAAATCAAAATCCTGGAACCGGCCCGCGAAGCCGAACAACGAATCGAGGTCCAGGTTGCCGAAGAACGCGTTGCCCAGCAGATAATCCGAATTTCCTATGCTCGGGAACTCGCCGTACCAATACCTCGGGACTGATAAATCTGACCATACGATGTCGGATCGCCTGGGGCTCGAGTATCGGTAGCGCACCATGTAGGCCCACGGGGTTTGCCAGAAGGGGGGCTCGATCGGAACGATGATTGGGCCGAGCGCCATGCGCTCCATGATTCCGGTATCGCCATCGTAGTCGGTGGGGGTGGGGGCTACTTCCTCGCGGCCGAGATTCCGATAGACGGCAAGATGCCCGATTGGATAGGCCGCGAACGGATTGCCACCGCCCGGCGTGAAGTTCTGGATCTCGGTGTCCTGCGAGTCGAGATCGTCGCTGTAGGCCGGACCGAATTGGAAGTTCCACATGATCTTCTGCGCGATGCCGGGATCGTTCGCGTCGAGGAGCGGGAACGGCAGGCCGGCCAGGTAGTTCGTCAACTCGCCGTGAGGGCCCAGCCTGACCTGCGAGGAATCTTGCTCGGTGGAGACGCGGAAGGGAGGCGGCCAGTTGTAGTCCCGGGCCGGGACGATCTTCATCTCCATTCCCTGGCTCACCAGCACGTAGTTGCCGGGGCTGACAAGGCTGGAGACCTTGGCGGCGTTAGCCTTGGTGATGACAGTGCCGGACTCGATGCCGGCGGGAGTTACCGGCTTCAGATCGGCAGCCGTGGCGGGAGCGGCGCCAGCGAGCAACATGGTGATTGCGATTGTGAACGAGAGTGCGCGGTTCATGGACCACCTCCCGGCGAGGGGCATTGCGCAGCAACGGCGGCGTCTGCTGAGACGATCCCGCTCCTGAGACTACCACGCGCAACAGGAGGTCAACAGAGAGAATTTGCAGGCGCTGCGGCATGAAACTGCCGCAGCGCCGGTAAGGTCAGGAGTGATTCGTCAGCCGAACTAAATCTCGGAAAGAGCCCCCTTCCAGGTCCGCGCGGCCAGATCTATCTCGCCCACGCTGGCAAGCCGGCGGCAATCAGTTCTGCCTCTTCGGTCGAGGGCGGGGCCGGGACTTTCGGTTCGATCTTTCCGGCCGGGGGAGACGCGCTCGTTCAATGATTCGATGAAGGTCAGTCAAATCCTTTGCGATCGCGTACAATTTCCGCGAGGTGCGAGTAAGGGCTTGAGAGACTGACTGAACAAATACCCTCTCGATCGCAACCATCTCCATTTCCTCCGCGCTCTCGTTGATCGCGCGTCGGATGGTGCGCAGTTGAAGAACCAGTTTGGCACGGTCGATTTCAAAAATCTCGTTCTGATCGAGTCGCAAATCGAAAGTTTTCGGGAGATTGGCACTTTGTCGAGCTGTCTTAGGCTTGCCCCGTCTTAGCATGGTCGATGCCCCGCAGTCCGATGTGTCTTTAGAGAGGTGCCGACATGCTCACTAAAAGTCAAGATATCACAAACTCCTTGTCACCGCTAAATTGCGTCAGGAAAAATCCGACGGCGTAACTGGCGAGGTCTTAATAGTTCGACGCGGCGAGGACGGAACCCATTCACAAAAAACATAAGGAAAAGAAAGGCCGATCTGAGCAGTCACGCTGTTGACGCGCGCATACTCAGGCTTTTGGAAGCTGCATCGAAGCTTAGCTGCGACAGCCTGATCTGCGTGACACTGCGTGCCCAGGCTGCATCAATGGGCCTTCGCACCGCCTATCGCGGTCAGGCCGCGGTGATCGATCGGCTCGGCTCCCGGATGGTTTCGTTTCAGCTTTGCAAAGGCTTTATGGTCATGTGCGGCGCAATATCTTCTAATCGACACGCGCCCATTGGGATACGAAATCACTGCGACTGCTCTCGCAACCTGGCTGCAGGGAAGAACTTCACAAGGCTCGTCGAAATCACCCCTCATCTTTGCGAGGTTCCAGAGCTCGATTTTAGGCCAGCGATTCATCGCGCAATTGGCGGCATCATCTTTGAATCGGCGACATCAAAGGGGATCCGGTGCGCATCGCTTCGTGTTGTGATTTCCGGACACTCTGCCCCCGCGCCCCCCGCGCTGACTCCACACTCTAGTGCTTTGCCGATCTTATGTCGCCCATCCGCTGGTGCCGATGAGAACCGCTAACGCGCTCTGTATACGCGCGGTGGCCTCGAACGCGATCCCGTGCTCTACTCGGTTGTTCAATCTTCCGGAGGCGCGCAATCGCATGGACGTATCGAAAATCCCGCCCGGCCGCAACCCGCCCGATGAGATCAACGTGCTGGTGGAAATTCCGCAAGGCGGAGTTCCAGTGAAGTACGAGCTCGACAAGGTTTCGGGTGCGCTTTTCGTGAATCGATTTCTGCATACCGCGATGTACTATCCGGCCAATTACGGATTTATCCCGAATACGCTGTCCGAAGACGGCGACCCATGCGATGTGATGGCGCTGTCGCAGGTGCCGGTAGCGCCGGGCTCGGTCATCAGGTGCCGTCCGGTGGGCGCGCTGCTGATGGAAGACGAAAACGGCATCGACGAGAAAATTCTCGCGGTGCCGGTTGACGAGCTGAATCCCTACTTCGACGGAATTGCGGACTACACCGATCTCCCGAAGATCATGCTCGATCAGATCGATCACTTCTTCCGCCATTACAAGGATCTCGAGAAGGGCAAGTGGGTGAAGATCGGCGGATGGGTGAATCGCGAGGCGGCCGAGAAGCTAATCCTCGAAGCAATCGCGCGCGTACAAAAATAGATCAAGCGCAGCTAGGTCGAGGTGCCGCCCCAATCCTTTGGATCTACGTCGGCGATCGACTGTGAAAACGTCCATCGATGCCCGGCGAAATCCTCGACGGTGTATTGCCGTTCGCCGAAGGGATAGTCGGCGGGCGATGCGAGCACCCGAGCTCCGTGCTGAAGTGCGCGCCAGTGGTGATTATCGACGTCTTCCACACGCACCATCACGGAATGGCATTCCTTGCCGACCAGATCGCGTTGCTCGGTTATAGCTATCGCGCCGTCGCCGACGTTCAACTGTGCCCGATGATTTGCAATTCGCAGGCGCAAGCTGAAGCCGAAGGTATCGCGGAGCCAGTCGATAGCCGCGGCGACGTCTGGATACCCGAGCATGGGAATTACGCTACACCGCGGCATCGACCGATTCTCGAGCACGGGTCTTGTCACCGGCCGCCTGGCTATTGCGGTGCGGCCTCGCCGGGCGATTGCGCGAGCGGCACCAGCTGCGCGATATCGCACTGAATCAACGCCTGGATCTTATTGTCGATCTGGTAGAAGCGGGTCACCTTCACCTGCGGGATGACGGCGCGAAACTGCGGGATGTATTCCTTCTGCACGTCGAGCCGCGCCTGTTGGATCGCGATTACTTCGTCGAGCTTCTTCTGCGCGTCGGCGTCGGTGAGGTTATTGTACTTAGCCGCAAAATCCTTGAGCTCTTTTACGTGGCGGTCTTCGATCCTATCCATACTTTTTTCATAGGCGTCGTAAACCGGCCAGAACTTCGATGCTTCATCGGGCGTGAGATTCATGTTGGCGCCGACGGTTGCCTTGCGCTGCGCGCGGGCAGCCGAGACGTCCAGTTGCTTCTGCGAGGTCTGCGCGGAGGCGAGCCCGCTCAGTCCTAATGTGCAGGCCACCAGCGAAGCGGCAGTGAAACTGGCAAGAATACTCTTAAGACTCATCAATCGTTCTCCTGGGTTAGGGCTTTAGCAATGACCGCAGGATGGTGCTGCATTGACAGATCATAGTCAAGTGATAGTTATCGGCGGGTCGAGTTGGATAGGGCTCGTATTGCATTTTCCCAAGCAAAATGCGAGTTTGCTGCTCAACTGAGGCAACCAACGAGAGGAATTTTCCAGGGTGCCGGCCGGCCGGAATGGAAAGCCTCACCATAGACGGAGGACGAAGATGAATTCGAAATCAAAGGGAATGATAATCGCACTGGGGTTCGCGGTGGCACTGGCCGCAGGTGCACCATCCGCGCGGGCCCAGGGCGGAGCACCTGCACCAGCGCCGGCAGCATCGGGCGGAGGGGCCGCAGTTCGGGCTGGATACCTGACTTGTCACGTCGCATCAGGATGGGGATTTATTTTCGGATCGTCGCGCAAGCTGGAGTGTGCCTATGCGCTTCAGCCGGGCTACACTGAGTATTACACGGGTTCGATCACCAAGTTCGGTGCCGATATTGGATACCTCCAGTCGGGCGTGATTTTGTGGGCGGTTCTGGCCCCGACCACCAACCTCGGTCAGGGAGCATTGGCTGGGCACTACGGCGGCGCGACTGCGAGCGCTGCGGTGGGAGTCGGCGCGGGCGCCAACGTGTTGGTCGGCGGCTTCAAGAGCTCGATCGCGTTGCAGCCGGTATCAATCGAAGGGCAGAACGGATTGAACGTGGCAGCGGGCGTCGTCGAGATGACGTTGAAGTTCAACAAGGAGAAGCCGGCCAAGAGCACTCCGTAGGCCTAGCTTTCAACTTTCGGGATTGGTGCACAGCGGAGGCGGCTCTCATAGCCGCCTCCGTTTTTCCTTTCAGTAAACTCTCAAGGCATAGAGCCCCTGCAAGCCTACTGACCCAAAGACGCGCAGATGGCACAATTGCCGCTCGGCTTCGATAACTATCGGAACGAACGGCAAACATGAATCTCAAACAGGCGCATCCGGACGAACCATGGCTATGGCATGCGCAGTGGGCCGCCGGCGAAATTCATTCCAGCGCCAAGCCCGGCGCGATTGCGATCTGCGCGATCGCGCTCTTCTGGAATGCCATCGCACTGCCAACCGCTGTACCCACCTTGCTCGCCCATAATCTGAGTTACGAACCAAAGTTCGCGTGGTTGGCACTTTTTCCGATAGTCGGACTTGGACTTATCGCATGGGCGATACATCTGCTTCTCAGGTGGAATGCGTATGGTGATTCGCGCTTCGAGATGAAATCAGTACCCGGGAAAATAGGCGGGACGCTCGAGGGCTATATACACGTTGGCAGCGGTATCGAGCCGATGCGCCGCGTAACGCTTAAGCTGGTGTGCATCAACCACACTAATTCTGGTAACAGCGGCAGCAACCGGCCATTGTGGAGCGACGAATCGGAGGTCACAGCCGGGGGTGATGGCTCGATCCCGGTCGTGTTCCTTATCCCGCCAGAATGCAGACCGACTGACGATAGCGACTTGCGCGATCGGATCTATTGGCGATTGAAGGCTCAGTCAGCTGGCGGCATCGTCAACTACAAATCGAGCTTCGCGGTGCCGATCTTTCAAATCGGCGAAACCTCCGCGCAAGCTGCGGAAGTGCTTGACCTGCGCGCCCGCCGCGAGCAACGCGTGAGCGAGTTTCGTCCGCAAGGATCAGCCATCCGCTTCGGCCTCACCGCCGACGGGCAAAGCGAGATCTACTTTCGGCCGTTCCGCAATCCGTCGGTAACTTTCGCGCTGCTGGGATTCTTCGCCATCTGGTCCGGAACCACATATGAGATCTTCAGGGAACACGCGCCACTGATCTTCAGAATCATGTGGCCCGCTTTCGAAGCGATCATCGGTCTTTGGCTCATCCTGATAATGTTCGGGAGCACGACGGTGCAGATCGGCGATGGCCTGCTGAAGGTGACGTGGCGCGTGTGTGGTATTCCCGTAAGGACGCGGAGAGTCCCGTCCAGCGAGGCGCGCGACGTCCGTTCGATCGCGGGCATGACCGCGGGAACGACGGTATATCGCCGAATCCAGGTACGTTATGGACAGCGCGGTGAATTGAATTTTGGGGATGGAATAGTGGATCCAATCGAGGCAGATTGGCTCGCCACCAAAATCGGCGAAGCACTGGGTCTGACGCATGCGAGCGCGGAAAAAACGGTCGCATGAGGAGTGTATTTCGTACGAGATTCAGACAAATTCGTAGCGAAAAGATACGCGATTTCCAAGTCTATGACCGGATCAGAATTGGCATTGTTGATGCTTTCTATTCCAGCAGGAGAGACTTGTATGAAATTCAAAAAGACTTTTATCACTGGCGTTCTGGCCGGCGCGATGCTGGCATTGCCAATGACTATGCCCGCCTTCGCCGAACCGGCCATCAGCGCGAACTCTATTGAACGAGTCGACTGTTGGCACCACGATTACGACGACTATGGCTACCGAAACCGCGGCTACTATGGAAACGGATACTATGGAAATCGGTACCACGGCAACGGTTGGGGCTACGGTCGAGGCTATGGTGCTTGCGCAAATGCGCAACGACTCCAGAACCAGGCTCGTAGAGATTACTGGACCGGACATCCCGCGGCCGCGAGCGACGTAGGACAGCAAGCGGCGTGGGCTCGCTCGCACTGCTACTGATAACGTCGAACGGAAATTCGGTTGAAGGGCTGAGCGCATCGCAAAAGCCTCGCGATGCGCTCGACCTTATATTGTTAAGTTGAAATGCTAGATGGTCGCCTTGGGATTTCGCGCGCGAATCCAGGCAACGAATTTTTCCGGCACCGCCATCGTCGACAGACGGCCTTGACGTACCAGCGCCAAGTCGTCGAACTTTCCGGACTGTTTGATCTCAGCCAAGCTCACCGGCGACCCGAGGCGTCCGGCGAATTCCAAATCGACCACCGCTGACTTAGGATTCTTTGGATCGTCGCGCGGCTGCGATTTCACCATGGCCATTCCGACCACGCTCGAAACCCCACCGCTATGATAGATGAACACAATGTCGCCTGGTCGCATTTCACGAATCGCGCGAACCGCTTGCGGATTGGTTACGCCGTCCCAGCTGGTGCGCCGATCGCGCTCGAGGTCATCGAGCGAGTAGGTCGTTGGTTCAGTCTTGGCGAGAAAGTAATTCATGGGCGCGTCCTCTTTAGACGTGATTCGAGGTAAATGTAACACAGGCGGCGCCGATCGTGACGGTCCGGCGCGCGAGATTACTCATGCCAGAACTGCCTGACGTCAGCGTATACGTGGAAGCTATCCGAGCGCGCGTCGCCGGCCACGAGCTCGTCAGGACGATAGTCAAATCGCCGTTTCTGCTGCGTTCCACCGCTCCGCCCATAGCTGCAACGGCGGGAAGAAAGGTTGTGGAAGTTCGACGGGTGGGCAAGCAGATCGCAATCGGCGTCGAAGGCGATTTTTGGATCGTGCTGCACCTTATGATCGCGGGCCGGCTGCATTGGAAACCCTCCCAGCCAAAACTCGGCAGCAGAAATATCCTGGTCGCCTTCGAGTTCGATAACGGCTGGCTGTGGCTTACGGAAGCGGGGACGCAGCGGCGCGCGGCGTTGCGCGTGGTCGAGGGCGAAGCTGGTCTCGAGTCGTTAACGGCAGGCGGCATCGAACCGCTCGACGCGAGCGTCGACCAATTTGCCGCGGCGCTGCGGTCGTCCAATCACACGCTGAAGCGCTCGCTCACCGATCCGCACATTTTCAGCGGTATCGGCAACGCGTACTCCGACGAAATTCTGCATCGCGCCCAGCTCTCTCCGATCGCGATGACGCAGAAGCTGACTGACGACGAAGTCAGCCGACTCTACGAGGCCACGCGCGCGATATTGGTCGAATGGATCGATCGGCTGCGCGCCGAATCCGACGGCGAATTTCCGGAGAAGGTAACTGCGTTTCGTCCCGAGATGGCGGTTCACGGTCGGTACGGGAAGCCGTGTCCGCGATGCGGCGCGAAGGTCCAGCGCATCCGCTATGCGAGCAATGAGACGAATTATTGCGCGAGGTGCCAGACCGGCGGCCGCCTGCTCGCCGACCGCGCTCTTTCGCGACTACTACACGAAGACTGGCCGCGTACGCTGGACGAACTCGAAGCGCTCAAGAAACGATGAGGCTTGGCGCGGGCTTGTTCCAATGCCGGGGGCTGGGTCGAACCCGCACGGAGCTTTCGCTCCAGAGGATTTTAAGGTCCGTAGAATACTATCCGCCGGCGTCGTTAAAGGCCTATCAAATTACTCACTTCACACCTTTCGACCCGGTCAGTAAGCGAACCGAGGCCGAAGTCAAACACGACAACACCACTTTCAAAGTCTCGAAGAGAGCGCTGCAGGTGATCCTGGACCTCGTTCATCCCGACGCGGACGCGGGCAGAAGAGCTCAAGACCAGGCTAACCACTGAAGTTCAGCGAAGAAACTTATCTGCGTGATCCTTGCTGCGGTCTCGGCTTTTCTTCGTTTCATTTGGACGGAGAGCTTGAAAGACGCGGCCCGCCGAAGGCGCGACGCTTCCTATGTCGGCCAAAGAGAGTCCAGCGCTTCTGCGATTGCACGAACGCTGCATTACTGCATTAGTTGCGGGCAGATGATGACAGTGATCCTTGCATCCTTGACAATCCTAGCGGTCCTACTAGGGCCAATCCTGGTAAAGCCGATCGAACGGAATGTCGAGTTTTTCTTTCTGCTGGTCGGAGTGCTGACCGCGTGCGTCACGGGACAATTCAACCGCGCGCTCGTATGGTCGGCCTTGAGCGAGCCTCTGTCTTTCACAGTGGCCGTGCTGGTTTTCGGCGCCGCGTTTCTTCTGCTGCGGGACTATCTCGATCAGCTGCTTCGCCGGTTAATCCAAATTCTGCACCCGCGGATTATCTGCTTCTGCCTGGCGATCATCCTGGGTTTGCTTGCAGCCTTCATCACTCCGGTCGTGGCCGCCCTGGTGTTCGTCGAAGCAATTTCGTTGCTTCGTTGTAACCGGCACGCCGAAATTGCCACGACGGTATTTGCATGTTTCGCGATTGGCTTCGGTGCGGGCCTTACGCCCTTGGGCATGCCTGGGATTGCAGTCGTTCTGAAATCTCTGCATGCCGACTTCTGGTACCTTACCCATCTGCTCGGCCCCTTCGTTGTGAGCGGAATAATTCTCGCCGCGGCTCCTATCCTGTTTTTGCAGTTCGCTCCCGGCAAGCCGCTGGTTACAACTGAAGCGAAGGATTCGTGGAGGACCGTTCTGCTGATTCGTCCCGGCAAGGTGTACGTTTTTATTGCCGGACTTGTGGGCACTCTCGGACGGGCTCAGGCCGGTGGTGAATGCGTATGTTCATCGCGTTCCAGAGGGACTGCTATTTTGGATGAATACCATTTCCGCAGTGGTCAACAATTCGACTCTGGCGGCGATGGAGATAACTCCCTCCCTGAGTATGAATCAGCAGCGCGCGGCGTTCCTCGGCTTGTTAATCGGCGGGGGAATGCTGGTTCCCGGCAATATACCGAACATCGTCGCGGCAAGCCGGCTTGGGATCACCAGCCGCGAATGGGCCGCGCATGGCCTCAGCACCGGAATGCTGCTTCTGATTCTGTGCTTCGGAGCTTTGGGTCTCATGGCCGCTTTCTAGGGCGATTGGATCTTTTCGCCCAAAGATGAATCCGTTCAGATTCTTCTTTAGATCTGCAGCCGGTCAAACTCTGCTTCAAAAAAATCCATAGGTCCGACGGAGATCGGAACAACCCGAGCCGATGAAGAGTTTGCCTTGGCGCAGTGCGAACAAACACCGGCACAGTTCCAGAACAGTCAAAGTCAGCCGCGATCGTCGCGCGATGGACTTGAAAGCCAAAGTGTATTGCGCTGGGAATCGCAGCACTGTCGGGGAGAATTGTGGTGCCGAGGGCGGGAGTTGAACCCGCACGCTCGGTCACAGCATGATCGCGCTGACTGCCAATACCTACAGCCACGTCATGCCATCCATGATGCAGGATATGGCCGACAAAATGGATACGATCCTCAACAGCTAGATCGCCGATAGCGTTGCCAGTACGCGCTTGCGAAGTCTAATTCCGCTTCGGCCGATTCGAGACTTTCAGATCCCGACCGCCGAACATGCCGATTCAGAATGCGCCGACTATGTGCGTCGCTTCACCAATCTGTATCAGTTCATTGCTGCGCAAGGTCTGCCCGTGACGGTGCGGTCGCTGTTACTCTTGTTTGATATGGAATGGATAGGCTACGGGGGAGAATGCGGCTGCATTTTCGTTGCGAATCCGAGTATGTTTGAACCAGAATGCAAGTCGCCATGACAGTCGCAGTGCGCGAACGCGCCTTCCCGCTTCCTCGAACTGGCCGCCGTTGCGTCGCTCATAGTTCTCGGATTTTGAGTGTGAACGATGCAAGACATAAATTTCACCCTAGACCTCTTCATCGGCAAGCTTAGGTTAGCTGAGTTGTCGCACAGAGTGAGAAGAATCCAGAACGACAGGAGAAGATGCTACGTGTCGTCGAATGGAATCGCGATTTTCTGTTTAAGACCGAAGCGTTCAAGAATCGGATGCCTGTGTCTACGGTCGCCTCGGGAGAGCTCTGGAGGTTACTGAACCGCCGTCAAGCAACGGGAATAAGCGTGGCGCCACCTCCTCGAGGCACGAGAACCAAGCGCAGCAAGAACGTATCGCGCCTCGCTCATTGCGATTCTTACCACTCCCAGGCTGCATTGAAGTCTATGAAAACCAGTGCAATGCATTCTCTGCGAAACGTCTGGCTGATCAGTGAAGGCCTCGCTCTGACGATATTGATTGTCTTTGGCTGCGCGGTCACGCTGATTGGCTGCCGTCAACAGGCTGAAGTCAGGCGGGAGCACGGAGGATCCGCAGTGCGCGATGCCTCCGACTGCTTACCTGACATCACATTGGTCGATCAGTACGGCCGGAAGGTTTCCTTGGCCTCGCTGAAGGGCAAACCGGTGCTCTTCGATTTCATCTACACGACCTGTCCAGGACCGTGTCTCCTCCTCACGGCCCGGATGAAAAAGATCGCCGATCGACTCGGGTCCAAGCTCGGAACGGATGCCCGCATCGTCTCGATCACAGTCGATCCCGAACACGATCACCCGGAGCAGCTTCGCTCATATGCGAGTGCGCAGGGCGCCGACATTAACGGCTGGCTGTTTTTGACGGGAACCCCCAAACAAATCGACTATGTGATGGCGCGATTCAAATTGTTCCGCCATCACGAAGCCGATGGGACGGTCGATCACTTTCTCCTGTTCTGCCTGGTTGACGCGAACGGTCGTCCATTGCTCCAGTACCTGGGCGAAGACGCCCAACCGGAGCGCGTCGCGAGCGACGTCGAGCGGGCTGCAGCGCACAAGCCAATGGCGGTTGGCGACGGCGCAACCTAGCAGTTACCTCCACCTGAATCCCTCGTTTCTCTGACGAGGTTGCGCAACACCTAGTACCCATATCTCCGCTCGCCCTTCACGCCGTGTGACTGCGGGTAAGGCTTTTGCCCCTTTCGTCGAACAGCCTGCCTGTGAAAAAGCATGTTGACTCTCGTGATCCGGTAGTATAAGCCGCTTGACTTTTTTATTTAGGAGCGCCTATAAGCGCTCTATCGAGTTGCGTAACACTGACGCCGCATGAAATGTGGCGAACGAGTTGAGCATGTTCGAAACTGCCTGCCAGTCCCGCAAAGAACGGCTCGAACCGAGGTTCGCCGCAAGGGTGATTTTCGACGCCCAGGGGGCTGCCCGTCCACGTTTTCGACCCATTCGCCGAGTATCGATCAATATCCATAGGAGACTCCTGGAAGATTTCGCCGCGACTGAAGGTAGTCCTTTGGCGCGGCTTGCGGCGAAAGGGGGAGAAACGTGATGCGCCTTCATCGATGATGAAGGCAAGGCAAACGATGTGAACAGTCACTGCGCTTTTGCTTCTTGGCAAGTGCGCTAGGGTCGAGTTCGCGCAAGGGATCGAGTGAGGGGACTCCTATGATCCTGGGTTGGCTTCCTGAGGACATATCCACCTTCGGTCCGAGCATCGACTCGATGCTCAAGCTCATTGTCTACGTTGTCGGCACGGCATTCGTCCTAACCGAAGGTACACTCCTGGTGTTCGTCATCTTGTACCGTCGCCGCAAGGGCGGGCGCGCATCCTTTGTGCGCGGCGACTCGCTGCGCCAGCTCGCGTGGGTGCTGATCCCTGTCATAATCGTCGGTTTCCTTGATGTTGCGATCGACGTTAAGGCCAAGCCGATCTGGGATTTCGTCAAAGTAGAAGGTCCTCCTTCGGCGTTGACCGTAAAGTTGGCAACGCTCCAGTTCGGGTGGGAGTTCACTTATCCGGGTCCTGACGGCAAGTTCGGCACGGGGAACGACCTGGTTCAAGATAGTTTCTTAAGGGTTCCCGCGGGCCAGGTTATTCGCTTGCTCATGACCTCGAAGGACGTGATCCACAGCTTCTACGTGCCGCAATTACGGCTTCGGCAGGATGCCGTTCCCGGCCGGGAGATTCCCGTGTGGTTCGAGGCAACGCGTCCCGGCAAATACGAAATCGGATGCTCCCAGCTATGCGGGATCTCGCACTTCGCGATGAAGGGTATCCTGCTGGTTCTGACGCCCGAGGACTATCAGAAATGGGTCAGCCAGCACTGGCCCAAGTCTGGCGCCGCCGCGGGTAAGAGCGCATCAGGCGCGCGATCATCTGTGAGACGAACGGAGGGATAGGCCATGGCCGAGACCAAGCCCGAGGCAGTGCCGTCCACCGATGCCCACGAGAAGATGGGCTATTGGCGGCTATACATATTTTCTGTCGACCACAAGGTAATCGGCAAGCAGTACCTGTTTCTAGGCCTGTTCATGGGGTTTGTAGGCGTGGGGCTGTCGTTCATCTTCCGCTGGCAGCTTGCATGGCCCGGCACTGCGGTGCCGATTTGGGGAAAGGTGACGGCGTCGCAGTATTACGAAGTCGTTACGATGCATGGAACGACGATGGTGTTCTTCGTGGCGATGCCGGTGCTGCTTGGCGCGTTCGGCAATTTCCTTATCCCGCTGATGGTCGGAGCGCGCGACATGGCCTTCCCGCGGCTTAACATGGCGTCGTTCTGGACGATTTTCGTGGGAACGGTCCTGCTGCTTGCTTCGTTTTTTGTGCCCGGCGGCGCGTCGCGCGCGGGTTGGACGAACTACGTTCCATTGTCCGACGGGGCAAAGTTCATTCCGGGAACTTACTGGGGCGGAAACCTTTGGCTGATAGCCGTAGCAATCGATTTCGCTTCGGTCCTGATGGGCGGTATCAACTTCCTCACTACAGCGATCGCGATGCGCGCACCGGGAATGACTATTTGGCGAATGCCGATGTTGGTGTGGGTGGAACTGGTGGCAAGCGTGTTGTTCATGCTGAGCGTCGGACCGCTTCTCGCCGGCGTAGTGATGCTGCTGTTCGATCGGATGGTGGGCACGGGTTTCTTCCTACCGGATAGGGGCGCCGATCCGTTGCTTTGGCAACACCTGTTCTGGTTCTTCGGCCATCCGGAGGTGTACGTGGTGGCGGTGCCAGGACTCGGTATCGTGATGGAGATCCTGCCGGTCTTCAGCCGCAAGCCGCTCTTTGGCTATAAGGCGATCGTGTGGTCCCTGCTTGCGGCCGGCACGCTGAGTTTCACGATATGGGCTCACCATATGTTCGTCAGCGGGATGAACCCGACGCTGGCGGAGCCTTTCAGCGTGACTACGATCGCGATTTCCGTCCCGTTCGCGGTGATACTGTTTTGCATGATCGCGACGCTCTGGCGTGGTCAGATCACGTTTTCAACAGCGATGTTGTTCGCGCTGGGCGCGCTGGCGAATTTCATACTCGGCGGCGTAACCGGCATTCCTCTGGGAGTGGACGCAGCCGACATCTACCTGCACGACACCTATTTTGTAATCGCACATTTCCACAACACACTCGTGCCGACGGCTATCATCGCGGGCTTTGGCGGGATCTACTTTTGGTTCCCCAAGATGTTCGGAAGAATGATGAACGAAACCTTGGGCAAGATTCACTTCGTCTTCACGTGGGTCGGCTTCAACACGGTATTTATCCCGCTCTTCCTGATCGGCATCGGCGGCGGCCAGCGGCGACTCTATATGTCGTCCGTTTACACCTACTACAAACCACTTCAACGGCTGCATGTAATTGCAACCATCGGCCTGCTGATCATAATCGCCGGACAGATCCCATTCCTGGTGAATTTCTTCTTGAGCATGTTCCGCGGCGCGAAGGCCCCTGCGAATCCATGGCATGCCACCACGCTTGAATGGGCCACCGATTCGCCCCCGCCGCACGAAAACTTCGACAGCGTACCGACCGTCGTGCGCGGTCCATACGAGTATAGCGTGCCCGGAATGGAACAGGATTGGGCTCCGCAAGCCGCAGCGGTGGAAGCAAGCGCCGCGCAGGGTTGAGCGAAACTTATGGCAGACTCCGCAGTCGGAATCGAGATAGCCCACGCGCCGCACGAGGTGCCGGCCAGTTTTGAGCTTGGCAAGCTTGGAATGTGGGTGTTCCTGGCGGGCGAAACGATGGTCTTCGGCGGGCTCATGGGTATCTTCATTCTGGTAGGGATCTCCCATGGCGGATGGGGAGCCGACGGCGCGCACGTTAACTGGCGCCTCGGGGCAATCAACACGTTCGTTCTGTTTACGAGCAGCATGACTGCTGCGCTTGCGCAAGGCGCGGCCCGCGTCCACGATTCGGCTCGCGCGAAGCGTTACCTGGGCGTCACTGCGCTGATCGGCGTGCTCTTTCTCGTGATCAAGGCCTTCGAATACGCGGGCGATTTTCGCGAGGGCTTCACGCCTGGCGCTGCCCTTTTCTGGAGCTTCTACTATTTGATGACCGGTCTGCATGTTCTTCATCTGTTGGCCGGAGTCGTGGTCATCTTCGGACTGATGCTTATGGTGAAACCCCGCACTCCGCCCGGTTGGTTGGAGAGCAAGCTCAAATACGTGTGCCTGTATTGGTATTTCGTCGAGACAGTTTGGGTGTTCCTCTTTGCCTTGGTGTATTTGGCGCCAACCGCCGGATAGGTGTTGCCGATGGAACAAACCGAATTCAGTGCTTCAGACTCGCTGAAGACCTGGTCACTACTGGTTGCCCTTTTGCTGGTTGGCGTTCTGACAGTGGCGTTGGGGGTGCAGCGAAGCTTGGCGCTGTGGGTCATCTTCCTCGCGGCTACAGCACAGGCCTATGTCATAGGACGCTACTACATGCGCCTGCGATCAGAAGACGTGATGATCTATGTCCTGGCGCTGTTTCCGGTGGCGCTGGTAATCATACTTGCGTTCGTGCTTACGCCCGACGTCGCGATGCATCGGTAAGATAAGGAGCTAGCACTTGGCTGCGGCAACTCCTCTTCGCCAGGTTCCTAATCTCAAGCGCGGCACAGCGTTCGGAGGTGGCGGCGGTTCGGGTTCGCCCGGATCGCCAAAGAGCGCTGATCCGACGCTCGGCGTGGTGATATTCGTAGGCTCCGAGGTGATGCTCTTCGCCGGCCTGCTCAGCGCATTTCTGATCTCACGCGCGTCGGCGTCATTTTGGCCACCTCCGAACCAGCCGCGCCTTCCACTCGCTCTGACAGGATTCAACACTGTCCTTCTCATCGTGAGCGGCTTCACAATGTGGAGAGTGGTGCGCTCCCTGCGCCGGCATAACAAGACGGGTGCCATGCGCTGGATGGTGGTAACTACGGTGCTCGGCGCCCTGTTCCTTGCCATCCAGGGTAGCGAGTGGGCACACCTCATCCTGTTCGGGCTTACGATGACATCGAGTCTATACGGCGGGATGTTCTATCTGATCGTGGGCGCCCATGCGCTTCATCTTATTGTGGCAGTCGCAGTGCTCTTGTTCGTGGCATCGCGGGTCCAGCGAGGGCGATACGACATGGACTTCCGCGGCGTCGTTGCGTGTTCGGTCTATTGGTCATTCGTGGTGATTCTTTGGCCTATAATTTATGCGCTGGTTTACCTCAGTTAAGTCGGCCGCCTTCGCGATTTCGGCGGTTCTAATCTGCGCGCCTGCAGCCGATGCATGCCCGCTATGCTTCGGGTCATCGGGACCGGGTGTTCTGCGCGCTTATCTTGTGAGCGCGTTTTTCATGATAGGACTCGCCTGGGCAGTTATCGGGGCAATAACCCTGTACGCGTTCCGTGTCTATTCCGAAAAATCCGAACACGTAGATACGAGCACGCATTTGGAAACTGCGCGCTCGTGTAAGAGTCCTGGTGCACCTTTGGAAATCACAAACAGCGGTAACACAAATGGAACCTGGATGCGCTGGAGGAAAATGGAAAGGCTATGAAAAAGAGGCAGTTAACTGGCAGGGGATTGCTTGTCGCCGGTGTGTTGTCGCTGGGTCTCGCGATGCCAGCCTTCGCGGAAACCGTCGAGGTAAAGATGTTCGACACACCGGCGAAATACGTTCCCGACCCGGTGAAGATTAAAGTCGGCGATACAGTAACGTGGGTGGACAAGGGTGACACCGTCCATACTGCCACCACCGATCCGACTACGGCGCCCGACCCAAGCTGGGCAGTCGTGCCAAAGGGGGCGGAGACGTGGGACTCCGGTTACCTGAACTCGGGAGATACCTGGAGCTACACGTTCAAGGTGCCTGGCACTTACAAGTACTTTTGCACGACGCACGTAAAGGAAGGAATGAAAGGTGAAATTAATGTAGCGCAATAAGACACTCGGAAATGACTGCCTCCATAGAAATCGATGGCGGCAACGCGATTGTCGCTGCTGGCATATTTTTCAGGCCGAAGCTTGGGAGGACAAATATGGGGCGCGTTAATCATCTGGTGATCATGGGGGCATTGGTTTCGATCGCGCTGGCGACAATTCCGCTCAGAAATGCATCGGCGCAAGACTCAGGAGTCGCTTCAAGCTCAAGCTCGGCCGCGGACCCCGGCACGGCAAAGCCGGCCTCCTTGGACAAGGTGTTCCGCGAGCTTGAGGCAGAGCGCAGCCAAATGAGGGAGAACGAGCGCAGGCATGAGGAGGAGGAGGCAGCGGAACGCAAGCGTATTGAGGCGCTGGAAAACGAGGTCAGCGCGCTCAACAACGCGAAGCTGCAGGCCCAGGAAAGCGAGAACACTCTGCAGATCGCTCAAACCCAGAAGCAGGTCGGCCAGATTCAGAAGACCATATCTTCCCAGCTGGGGCCCTTCAATTTTGGCGATCGCATAAACGCCTTTCTTGGCCAGCATACCTTCACGATGGTTGGTGGCGTATCTGCCGGCTTCTACTTCGACCGCGAGGCCGCGATGAATCAACCCGTCCTCGACTTCGAAGTTAACCCGATGATCAGGCTTAATGACTGGATCCAGTTCTACAGCAGCTTCGGGGCCACCTTGCAACCTGGTGGAATTTCGGACGTGGGTCCAAGCCTTGCCAACCTGCAGATCTTTCCGGCTGGACAGGAGTTTCCTCTGGAACTGGTCGCCGGGCTATTCGACACGCCCTTCGGAGATTGGTTCGAGAACCAGAGCCCCAGCTGGGTCAATCCTTTTATAACTGCACCGCTGCTTTACGGCGCGGAATCGATCGCTCCCCCTTCAGCGCTGGGACTGCAGGCTCGCAGCGGGATCCAGTGGGGCGCTATAGGCCAGGACGTTGACGCCACGGTGTGGGTGGACTCAGGCCCGAGTTTCGAATCATCGCCCGGCGTGAATGCGATTCCCAATCCGGTGATCGGTGAGGCACTCAATCCGCTCACCGGCACTAACATTGCCACGAATGGTAAGGGTTTCGGCGCACGCTTCAGGTTGTTCCCACTGCCGATTAGTGAGAATCTTGGTCGGCTTGAACTGATGGCGTCAACCTACAATGGCAAGTGGCTCGACGGGCTCTGGTTCAATTCCTGGGATGTGGGTTACGCATATCGCGTAGGACCGTTCCGCACCCGAGGAGAGTGGGCGCAAACCTACCGTCAAATGCCCAGTCTTGCGGGATCGGCTATGTATCCCGGTTGCTGCGGGCATGAGAACAGGCAGGGCTGGTATGCGATGTTCGGTTTCTTCCTCTATGGCATTCCGCATCCTTACCTTGGGGACTTTATAGAGCCGAGGTTCAACAAGACTGAATTCCTGGTGCGCTACTCAGGCGTGAATCAGCGAGCCATCCTTGCCAACGACATCAGCACCGTACCGATTTTCACCTTCAACGGATCACCCTCTGTGTACAGCCCGCACGCGCGTGAGGTGGCCCTGGCGCTCGACTATTGGATAGCACCATCGATCGTCTGGCAGGCCGAGATTGACTGGGAGCTTCCGCAAAGAGGCGGCACGCTGTACAACTTCGTAGGATCGGCCACCACCCCGACCGCGAGCAGCATCGACGCAACGGCGAACGACGTCGCGGTGATGACCCAACTGTCAATTGGGTTCTGATCGACAAGGGGTGACGACAATGAAATCACTTGTTGCCAAATTCGGAATGATTTCAGCCCTGTTGTTGATTGGCACCGCCACTGTTCGGGCAGCCGAGATGATGGGGCCGACGCCAGAACAGCAAAAGCGGCATCTTGAGCTGTTCCGCGAGGGACAAGCGTTGTGGCCAATTTATTGCAACCACTGCCACAACGCTCGAAATCCCGCCGAGTTCGCTCCTTACCAGTGGGATCAAATCATCATGCACATGCGCACGATGGAGAACATGCCACCCAGCGATGAGGCTGCAATATTGGAGTATCTGAAGACGGCACGGTGACGGCGTGTTCCAGAACCTTCCAGCGTCGGAACGATTGGCATCGCTCACCGAGGGGGCGGGAATTGGAACGCCCTCTCAGCGGCTGAACGCGAAAGCCATGACGGTAGAAGACGTAGCCCAGCATGCCGCGCCATCGGTGAGTGGATACGCGATCGCCTATTTCGAACTGGCAAAGCCGCGCGTGCTCACGATGGTGCTGATCACCACGCTTGCTGGCTTCTACATGGGAAGCGGTGAGCAGTTCGTGTTTCTGCTGGCGCTCAATCTCACCATCGGCACAGCTTTGGCGGCCGGCGGAACACTAGCGTTGAATGAATACGTCGAGCGCGACACCGACTCCCGAATGGAGCGCACGCGCCATCGACCGCTGCCTTCAGGCCGGTTACGACCGACCGACGCGCTGATTTTCGGCGTGGTTACCGCCGTCACCGGGTTTTTATTTCTTTGGGCGAAAGTCAATCCACTGAGCGCAGTAGTTACCGGCACTATCGCCGCGCTTTACCTGGGTGCATACACCCCGATGAAACGATTCACCTGGCTCTGCCACGTCATCGGTGCGGTTCCCGGCGCCCTGCCACCGGTGATCGGTTGGGCGGCTGCGCGCAACGGCCTGGGCGGCGAGCCGCTGATACTTTTCGCCATCATGTTCCTGTGGCAGTTGCCGCATTCGCTCTCGATTGCGCGCCTTTATCAACGCGACTATGCGCGCGCCGGCATCCGCATGCTGCCGGAGCCGGGCCGCTGGGGCGACCCCGCCAATTCAGTGACGATCGCGGCTGCCTCGGCGCTGCTCTTGGTTGGCATGCTGCCGGCGCTGATGAAGTTCGCCGGACTCGTTTACCTGGCGGTCGCCATTGTGCTTGGAGCGGTGCTGCTGTTTCACTGCCTGCGCTTCGTGCTGGGTGGTTCCGCCAGTACCGCCGCGCTGCGCGTCATGAAGGTTTCGCTGGTGTACCTGCCGGTTGTGCTGCTGGTGATGGTCTTGGACAAGGTCTGATCCTTCGCGCTTGGTAACTGCAGAGAACCGCCGGAGACAAGCTGATTTTTGGTTCGTCGCTGAGCGCGCTATTTACTCGTTCGCTCGTTCTTGATGAGCGGGAGGCCCTATTCGAAGACGATTCGCCCGTCTCTGCATGGTCTTTCTCCGGCAGCTATGGCTGTGACAGCAAGGTCGCTCAATCCGAACGTAAAGATCGTCACCCGGGCCGGCCAGCAGCGCTATGCACAAGCGATACGGACTTCTGGCGCTGATGAGGTGATCATACCGGAATACGAAGGCGGCCTGATGGTAGGGAGAATGATCGAAAAGTACTACCCGGCTCTCAGAAAGCTCGACTAAGAGTTCCAGTTCCCGCACTTTGAAGCTACGCTTCTGCTCGCAGACTAGTCTGTGAAACGCTGTTCCTGATCGTCCCAGGCAACGGGGACGGCATCGCGACCGTTGTCGCTATCAAAACTTCCTGAATTCAGGAAGAGTCCTTCCAGCAATTGGCGTTTTTTGGTGCCGGAGGCGGAACTCGAACCCGCACGTCACGCCAGCTCCTATGGTCCCTCCGCGCGGCTGCTCGGGCGCCTCGGCGACATTGGTAAGAAAGATATTGAAACGTTGCTTGTGGGATTTGAGCAGTTTCAGTATTCGAGGGCGATGAAGTACGCATTCGACATTCCTCAGTTCGGCGCCTATTCCCAACCCCGTCTGCTTGCTCAACTCGCGCACGAGGCAGAAGACGCAGGCTGGGATGGCTTTTTCCTGTGGGACCATATTCAGGTTAGCTGGCCGGACGCGGTCTCCGATCCCTGGATCGCGATGGCAGCGATGGCGATGGCGACGAGTCGAATCCTCCTGGGCCCGATCGTTACCCCGCTCTATCGGCGTCATCCGTGGAAGCTCGCGCGCGAAACCGTCACCCTCGATCATCTATCCGGTGGCCGAGTCGTGCTTGGCGTCGGTCTCGGCGATGATATCTTCGGCGAGATACGAACCTTCGACGGTCCTATGGACCCCAGAACGCGAGCGGAGATGCTGGATGAAGGGCTCGCGGTCCTGCTCGGACTCTGGAGCGCCGAGAAGTTCTCATTCGAGGGAAAGCACTATGCGATTCGCGACGCGCAATTTCTGCCTGCGCCGGTGCAGAAGCCGCGGATTCCGATCTGGGTCGCCGGTAGATGGCCGCGGAAGCCGCCGTTTCGGCGCGCCGCCCGTTTCGACGGCACCTTTCCGATTTCAGGCGACATCGAAACTCCTTTAACAGCATCGCAGGTTCGCGATCTTGTCACGTTCATAAAAAGCGTTCGCACCTCCGATACTCCGTTCGATGTAATTCAATCTGGCAAAACCGCTGGCGAAAACCCCGCACAGGATCGCGTAATCGTTGCCTCTTACGAGGAAGCAGGAGCGACGTGGTGGTTCGAGAGTCGGGTACCATGGCAGAGCTCGGTGGAAGAAGTACGGAAGAGAATTCGGATGGGTCCACCAAGATTGTGACGCGTCTCTTGGAGTGAGGCTTCCAGCTCATTCAGATCATAATGCAATCGGTTTAGTGCCGTCGGGCTGGCGGAGGTATGTTCTGGTTGACGCGGAAAAAGTTGTCGGGATCGAATTTGTCCTTGATCAGCGATAGCCGATCATACTTGTCTCCATAGGCCGCACGGGCTCGAGCTTCGCCTTCGTTTTCCAAATCGTTAACGTACACTGCGCCGGTCGAGAGGATCCATTGCGCGATAGAACTCCTCGACCCAGTCCCATGATTCTTTACGCTCAGCGGTCTTGCGCCAATAGGAGTGTATCCAGTACTCAAAGCCCGTGCGTCGAAAACCGAAAGCATTGTCATGAGGCCTGGCGCACCACGGTCCGTGCCAATACATCATTGTAATGCCGCTCGCTTCATGCGGCGCATTCGAAGCGTGTTCGATGATAGTCTCGACCACGTCGTCTGTAAGGCGTTTGAAATGTCCCGCTCGCCGATGACTTGAGTACTCTCCTTCAGGTACGTCGAAGCCGCCTCGCTGCTCATCGAGATAGGCTTTCGGTTGTATCGTATCTTCGAACGGCCGGAGGTACTTGCGGAGTGGGCGGAGCGATCGTTCTCCTTTTTCCTTATCCCCCGTCCACACGACTTTGATATCCAGCATCCTTTCGCCCGGATGAGGCAACACGGCCGCGATTAGAAATAATTCGGCAGGAATCGTAGGAGCGAAGCTGTCAAGAAAATGTAGAACTCTTATAGCCTGCTTTATCGGATACCTTAAACTACCCGACAGGACAGTTTCGATGGGATGGAGCTGGAACTCGATCGATGTAGCGACGCCGAAATTCGCTCCGGCGCCGCGCATCGCCCAGAACAAATCGGTATTCTCGCTGGCGTTGGCTCTTAAGACCTTGTCATCCGCAGTTACAACTTCCAGATCCGTGATGCTATCGCACCCATAGCCGAACTTGGGCGTCAGTGAACTCTCACCTCCACCGAGTGAATATCCGGCTACACCAACCGTAGGGCATGATCCGAGCGGCACCGCCATCCGAAAGGATTGTGTAAGGCAATCCAACTCCCCGGCGATGATTCCCGGCTCGATGCGAATTTTCTCATGGACTGGATCGATCCAGGCGCGCTTCATCAGCGATAGGTCCGTAACCAGTCCGTCATCGCAGACGCCATGACCGGCGAAACTGTGACCACCCGATCGCACTGCAGTGAGCAGGCCTTTGTCACGGGCAAATTCAACCGACAGCCGGACATCTTCCGCATTCGCGCACCTCACAATAATTGCGGGATGCATGTTCACTGCCCGATTACTGACGCGACGCAATTTTCCGTAACGCCGATCGTGCGGCAGCACCACGTCGCCGGTTAGAGACTTGGCAAAGGCAGCGATGCCAGAAATATTCATCGTGTGTATCGAAAACTGACTGGGTTGGTCGAATGCGAGCAACGGCTATTGTGGCAGAGCGGCAGGATCAGCTTGCATCAGTGACAGATCAGGCGCCTGAGTTCCCCACGGCTCCGCGACTACCGCCGAAATTGAATTCTGCGGTGAGCCGTGGATGATCCGGTCGGTCCACACCACATATACAAAACTCTTGTGCGGTGCGTCCCAGAACCGGCTGACATGCAGCCGCTTGAACAAGACCGAACGTCTTTCGCTAAAAGCGTCCTCACCGTTGTCGAATTTTTCCTTCACCCTGATAGGTCCGGTTTGGCGCACAGCGACGGAGGCGTCGGACGTATCCTCTGCAAGCCCAAGCGCGCCTTTGATTCCCCCCGTCTGCGATTTGCTGATGAAAACCGTGATGCCGTCAATTTCAGGATCGTCGTAAGATTCGATAATTATTTTGTGGTCCGGCCCGATCAGGTTGAACTCCGTGTTGACGGAGCCAAGAATGTTCCGCTTCTCGCTCAGGTTGTGCCAGTGCAGTAGCAGCCCCAACACTACCATCGCCGCCGCAACACCGACTACCCACTTCACTTTCGAGCCTTGGGACATGATTTTACCCAGCTTGGAAAAACGCCCCGAGACCCACGCGATCATACTCCAGCACAGGTAAAAAGTTCTCTGCGTTAGTCTTGGACCTCTATACGAAAAATTTTACAATCTATCTTTCATCCAGACCATCGCAACGAGCCATCAAGGCTCATACGGTGCGTAAAAACGCGCATGTTATCATCATGATCGGTAAGGGAAGAGACCAATAGGAGGCGGAACACACTTGGGCAGCGCCATTGAAAACGATCTGCTGGAGGATTTCAGTCACATCGAAGGTTCCCTGCTTTATCTAGTTGATCCGGCGGAGACGCGGGGAACGACCGAAATAGACGAGCCCCTGCCAGATCCGTCTCAATGGCCAGGGCGATCCCGCCGATACACGATCTCGATTCGCGATGGACGGCCGATAATCGCAGAGCTGTCCCAGGATAAACAAGGATTCGTTCTTGTTCGCCATCAGACCGCTGTATCGAATTTCTACGACGAAGCAGAGGTTCGCGCGGTCTACTACCCGGAGGTCGAGCGGTTGCTCAAGCAAGCCACTGGCGCTACGAAGATCCTGGTATTCGCACATGACGTTCGCAGCGCTCGGCAGGCGAGGGAGAAGGGAGTGCGCGAGCCCGTAGCAGCGGTGCACAACGACTACACAATCAAGTCCGGGCCCCAGCATGTGAGGGAACTACTTGAACCTGGTGAGGCCGAGGAGCGTCTCAAGAATCGGTTTGCAGAAATCAATGTCTGGCGGCCTATCCGGGGTCCAGTTCAAGGGACGCCGCTGGCGGTATGCGACTCGCGAAGCATCGCACCAAAAGACCTCGTTCCGACCGACCTCAAGCATGAGGTCTACATGGTTGCGTTCAACCCCAGGCACCGCTGGTTTTACTTTCCGGGAATGGAAACCAACGAGGTGCTACTCATCAAAGGTTTCGATTCGATGAAGGACGGTCGGGCGCGGTTCACCGCCCATGCCGCGTTCGAGGACCCGGCGGCGTCCTCCTCTGCCCCAGGTCGGGAAAGCATCGAGGCCCGAGCGCTTGTCTTTTATGGCTAGACTCTGTGGACACTTAGACCGCACCGTCACTGCCTCATGCGGTGAGATCCTGGTGGATGCCGTCGAGCCCAACCTTCAATCGGCAGCATCTTTAATGCGATGCTTGCCGAGCTTGTAGGAAAGATCGCTCCGCGACATTCCAAGACGACGCGCGACCTCCGCCTGCGCGCCCTCGGTTATTTTCAGCGCGCGCTGAATCACTGCTTTCTCGAGCGCGGCCAGGAAGTCGCGAAGGTTGTGGGTCTCGGGGATCATCTCGGCGAGCTGCGCGGGAGTGAGCTCGGCGGAAATCCGGGGGGCGACGCCGTTTGCGCTGCGCGGCGCTGACACGGGGAAATTTTCCGGAGTGATTTCCTCGCCGGCGGAGAGAATGCACGCGCGCTCGATGAGGTTGCGAAGTTCGCGGATATTTCCAGGAAAGTCGTAGCTGAGCAGCGTATGAATCGCCTCTACGGTGATTCGACGCGGCGGTGTCTTCAGATCGCGCGCAGCTTGTTCGAGGAAGAGCGCGCAGAGCTGTGGGATGTCTTCGCGATGTTCGCGCAGAGGAGGCACCGTGAGCGGAACCACGGCGAGGCGATAATACAGATCCTCGCGAAAACGGCCTTCCTGCACGCGACGCTTCAAATCCCGGTTGGTTGCGACCAGCAGCCGCACATCGGTGTGCCGGGGCTTGGTCGATCCGACTCGCGTGACCAGGCCGTCGGTTAGCACCCGCAGTAGTTTGGCCTGTGCCGGCAGCGACATTTCAGCCGCCTCGTCTAGAAAGAGAGTGCCTTCGTGTGCCGCTTCAAAAACTCCCTCGCGCGCGCGATCCGCGCCGGTGAACGCTCCGCGCTCGTGCCCAAACAGCTCGCTTTCCAGAAGCGTTTCGGTGAACGCCGCACAATTGACGGCGACCAACGGCTTTTCGGCCCGCAGGCTGCTGCGATGAATTGCGCGCGCTACCAACTCTTTGCCAGTCCCGGTTTCTCCAGTAATGAGGACGGTAGCGTTGGTCGGTGCGACCCGCGCAATTTTTTCGCGGAGCTGGCGAATCGCCCCACTGCGCCCTGTGATCTCTGATGAACCTTCAAGGCGCACCAGCGTGTCACGAAGCCTGCTGTTCTCACGTACCAGCCGCGTGTGCTCCATCGCGCGCGTCGTGGATGCGAGCAGAACTTCAGGAACGAAGGGCTTGGTAATGAAATCGAATGCGCCTCGGCGCATGCTTTCCACCGCAAGTTCGATGGTCGCAAACGCGGTAAGAAAAAGAACGGACAGCGTCGGATCGGCCTCGCGCGCTGCGGCGAGGACGTCCAATCCTTCACCGTCGCCCATTTTCTGATCGGTTATGACAGCGTCGAATGTATGCTCGGCAAGGGCGCTCCGCGCGTCGTTGACCCCGGCTGCCTCAACTACTTCGTGATGTTCCTGCTTCAGATTGGAGATCAGGATCCGTCGCAAGTGCGGTTCGTCATCCGCAATCAGTATTTTCCCCATAGTCGGTCCCCTAACTGAGAGATTGGCTCCCGGAGCGGGCAGGTATCTCAACGGAAAAGCACACCCGCTGCGGCTCGTTGATTCTCAATGTGATATCGCTGCCGTGAGCGCGTGCGATGTTGCGCGCGATCGCCAATCCAAGTCCGTTGCCACCCTGCTTGGTGGTAAACAGGGGTTCAAAAATCCGCTCGACGGTTTCAGCGGGAATCGGTCCGGCTGGATCGATCACGTCGATTCGGATCGTGCCATTGCCGTTCTTCTGAGCGTTGAGCTTCACCAGGTCGCCCCGATGACAGGCGTCGATCGCGTTCAGCACCAGGTTCAGGAGCGCCTGATGCATCTGGTTGGCGTCGAACTCGCCCTCCAGATTGCTATCGACGGCGATATCGATGGCCACCCCCTCATTCGCAGCGTGCGCGCGGGCGACCGTTGCGACGTAGTTCAGCGTATCGGCAAGGTTCACCCGCGCGATCTGTACAGGACGCGGGCGCGCATAGACCAGGAAATCGGTAGTCAGTCGCTCGAGACGTTCGGCTTCCTTCGCCGCGATCGAGAACATTTCTTCGCGCTCGGCTTCGCCCTGACCGGGCCGGTTGGCGGTCGCCAACGAACTGGAAATCATCGCAACAGGATTTCGGATCTCGTGCGCGATCGCCCGCGACAGCCTGCCAACAGCGGCGAGCTTCTCTTCAGAGAGCAATTGCTGACGGGTGCGTTCGAGTTCCTCGAGATTGTAGGCAAACTTTGCCTCGCGCTTGCGCAGATTGTTGACGAGCAGCCACACCAGCAACCCCATCACGCTGTAAATCACCGTCATCGCGCCCGCTTCGATGTACTCGCCAAATTTCAGGCCGTACGCACCCACGAAGCAAATGAAGTCCGCCAGCGCGATGACGCCGATCGTCACGCCAAGGCCGAGCCTGAAAGACGCTTCGAGTATGGGGAGAAGCATCAGCGCGTAATACGCGGTGTCTCCCCTGAGGGTCAGCGTGGTAAGCAGCAACGCCAGTATCGAGTTGAAGCCGAGAGACCAGTAAGTGAGGAACCGGCGTGCGCCTTCGGAAATTGCTGCGTTCCTCGCGCGAAGCCAGATGAAATAAGCCGCCTGGATTACAAAACCCGCGGTCAGAACGATGATGACGGATTCCGATGGACGGCCGCGGACGAACCGCGAGATCGCCTGCAGGGCAAACAGCGCGCCAATCAGCAGGAGATTGAGCGCGGCAAAGACAAGTTCCTGCCGTCGAAAGGAATCGTGATCTTCGACTGCGAAGTCGCCGGCGCCGATCGTACTCGCCAGCGAGCTAAGCGCCCACAGATTCCCGCTAGGTTTATGGTCCGTCATTCTGTTCAGGGGTCGCGAATCGCCGCATGGCCTGTGAGCAAACGCGATGCCGCTATTCAAGATTAAAATTCGTTAACAACCCGCTTAATTCCGAGAGCTCCCGAAAGTTTCTTCGTTCAAAAGTTTGTACGTCGATCTATCCTATGTTCAAATTTTTGAACTAATCGAGGTCGTTGTCGAGGGGCGGAGATGAGAAGCCGCGCGATTGCCCAAACGTACTCACGTAAAGCAATGGCAGGCGGTTTGCTAACTACGAGCACCCTGTCGCTGTCGCCTTGCTTCATACAGATAACATCGCCTCCACGCGCGAACGACATGAATCGTGCCTTGAAGGTCCGTCGGAGACTCCGGTTCGGAATGCGGCGAGCTCATTGAGCCGACCGCGATCGACCGAAAGATGAGCGAGACAATGCCCTCGACAATGCGTGATCGGGCTTATCAGATCTATCTCGATTTTCTCGAAACGGCTGAGAACAAGCGGCGCTGGAATATTTTCAACGACGTGCCGTGGGAGAGACTCGACTCTGGTAAGGCGACTGATCAAGTCGGCGACCGCGTGGAGATCTTCTGCACAGAAGAGCTCTACGTGCCTGACTACAGTTCCAAGGCACTCGATTTGACGCGCTCCGTGTTTGGGATGGCCTGGTTTCAGACTTGTTGGGCTTTTGAAGAATCAAGGCATGGGTTGGTCTTTCGCGAATACCTGACCCGCTCAGGTCTTCGCTCGCCAGCGCAATTCGAGGCGTTGGAGACGGGGACCTTTTCAAAAGAATGGAAACTGCCCTTTCAAACGATTCGCCAAATGACTTGCTACGGCGCGCTTCAAGAGAGTGCTACCTTTACTGCGTATAACCAGCAGAGAAACAAGGCTCGCGATGCTGGGGATCAGGTGTTGGAAGCGATTTTTCTTTTCGTTGGCCGCGACGAGGCGGCGCACGCCGGGTTCTATCGCGACATGCTCCAGTTGGAACTGATTCACAATCGCGAGGAAACGCTGGCCGACCTGGCCTACGTGCTTTCGAACTTCAAGATGCCTGGCGACGGTCTGATTCCTGATTATCGGCGACGGTTGGCGAGTTCGGGGGCCGGGATAAGTCCCCGGGTTTTTCTCGCGCGCGTGGTCTGGCCCTTGTTGAGCACGCTGGAAATCAGTCGTGAAGAAATGAAGGGCGCAATGAAAAAACACGCTCCTGTGACGGTCTCGAACGCGCGCGCTGAAATTAGCGTGTGAGTCGCTCGGAAACGCGGTTCGATCAATCTTCGTAAAGCCAACCTCTATCGGGGAGCGGGTCCAACGAAATAGTCGCTCGGGCACCAAGGAGAATCGGTCCGAGAATTAGATGGAAATCGAACAACATGGTTAGCTTTGTGGCGCAGGGATTGGGCGATCTCAGTCGGCGGGTTTCTCCGCGTGAGTTCCCGGAGCTTATGGATGGCGACTGTAGTTATGAGGATTTCCGTGACTGCCTGCGCAGTCTGGAAAAAGTGAATCGCTGGCTGCTCGGCTATCGGCCGACGCTGACGTGGCTGGAGCAGCTACCGCGCGGCTTGCGCGAGCCGATGCACATCGTCGACGTGGGCTGTGGCGGTGGAGATCTACTGCGGCAGATTGCAGGCTGGGCACGGAGACGGGGCATCGCTGTGCAGTTAACGGGAATCGACTTGAATCCGTATGCGGCGCGCGCGGCAGCGGAGTCCACGCCGAAGGAGCTCGGAATTACATGGGTAACCGGCGATGCCAGGGCGTATCGGCCGGAGAAGCCGATGGATATCGTCGTTAGTTCGCTGCTGGCACATCATCTGGAGGACGAAGAGATCGTCGCGCTGCTGCGGCGGATGGAAGCAACCGTGCAGCTTGGTTGGTTTATCAACGATTTGGAACGGGCGCAGTGGAGTTATCGGATGTTTGGGTTGGTGCGGTGGCACCCGATAGTGAGGCATGATGGGCCGGTGTCGTTCCGGCGGGCCTTCCGGAAGGAGGATTGGGTACGCCTGTTGGCTGCGGCTGATGTTCCGGGGGAGGTGGTGACGGTAGAACGTTGGCAGCCGGGACGGTTGTGCGTGGGGCGGTGGAAGTGAGGTCGGTGATTCTGAAGCTGAGAGGCGAATAATGGCATCTTTCACCCTGCCTACACCCAGTGCCAAAGCCGTTCTCTGGATCTTTCTTAGCGTCACGACGCTCTTTGTCTTCATCACGTCAGAGGTCCTTCTCATCACCGATTACCCCATGTACCATGCCTACCGCCTGCAGGTCATAGCCGACCGCGGACTCCTCATCCCGCACACGCTCTGCGGAACCTTCGCTCTGCTGGCCGGCCCTCTGCAGTTCTCGTCGCGCTTTCGGCAGCGTCACCTGAAGCTCCATCGCGTCCTAGGCCGCATGTACTTCATCGCCGTCATCTTCGGCGCCTTTACCGGGATCGCCCTTGCCACCGGACGTCCCGGGCTGCCTGGGACCGCCATGCAAGGCGCTGCGTGGATCGTATGCACTAGCGCTGCCGTGATCGCCGCGCGTAACAGACAGATCGCCGTGCACCGCCAGTGGATGGCCCGCTCCTACGCGGTCACGTTCACCTTTGTCTCGACCCGGGTACTCAACCTCGTGCCCGCCTACTGGAGCCATCTTGGCGACGTACTATCGGCGGTTGGCGTCATTGCCTTCACCCTGGCCTCCATCGTTCTGGTCGACCTCGGGCTCAACTGGAAGGAACTCACCACGCGCCGCAGACTGGCGGCAGAGCATTGTTCATCTCCCGAAGCTGGCTCCCTCCAGAGCCGAGCTGACTACAGGCCCGTAACCACCCAGCTGTCCATCGATCCACCACAGATAGAAATACGGAATTCAGCGACACGTTGATGAAACATCCGTGAATCAGGAGCAAAGCCTTGCAAGATGAAGTTCTCGTCCTCGGTGGTGGAGTGGCAGGCTGTGCCGCATCCATCGCGCTCGCCCGAAAGGGACGAAGCGTAACGTTGATCGAACGCGAGCCCACGCCGCGCCATAAGGTCTGCGGAGAATTCCTAAGCGGTGAGGCCCTTGAAGACCTGCATGCTCTTGGCATCGACGTGACCTCTCTTGGCGCGGTGCCGATCGATTACGTTCGCCTTGCCGCAGCCAGACGGGCCGCGGAGGCTCCGCTGCCTTTTCGCGCGGCCTCGCTCACGCGCAAGGCGCTCGATACAGCGCTCATTGCCGAGGCTGTCACCGCCGGAATCCGCGTCGAGCGCGGTCGCAGTGTGCAGTCGCTCAGCCGCGCGACCGCCAACCTCTGGCAGGCTACGCTCGACGACGGCACCACATACCAAGCTCCAAGCGTCTTTCTCGCCACGGGCAAGCACGATCTGCGCGGCCACGGTCGCCCGAAGGACCCTCACCAATGGGTCGCCTTTAAGATGTATTATCGGTTGTCTGCCGCCCAGACCGCTGACCTGGGGGACGCCTCCGAGTTGATGCTCTATTCCGGAGGCTACGGTGGTATCCAACCGGTGGAAGACGGCATTGCGAATTTCTGCTTGGTGGTGAAACGGTGGTATTTTGCACGTGCGGGTCTTCGCTGGGAGGGCCTCCTTGCGAAGATGCAGCAGGATTGTCCCCACCTCGCAATGCGGCTTGACGGTGCGGAGCCGCTGCTCGACAAACCGATCGTCGTCACTCATATCCCTTACGGTTTCATCCGTCGCACAACGGAGGATGGGCTCTACTGCATTGGCGATCAGGCAGCCGTCATCCCCTCGTTCACCGGTGACGGCATATCCATCGCGCTGCATACTGCCCGCCGTGCCGCCGCTGCGTATCTTGCAGCGGAGCCGGCGCAGGTCTTTCAGCCAAAACTGCGCTCCGCAATGCTGCTCCAGATGCGTTTTGCCGAGGCCGCCGACCACGGCTTGAACAACGCACTCGCGCGCGCTGTGCTGCCGTTCTGCCTCAGGGTCTGGCCCGGCGCGATGCGGGTAACGGCTATGCTCACGCGGGTCAGCCAGCCAGTTGCGGTTGCTCCACAGGCGTTCGCCAACTGAAATCGAGCGACGACAAAACACTCTCGTAGTCGTCAACCCCGAGCGGATGATGGTATCGGCGGTGTAATGTTTCAATGAGTCCGGCACAGGCACCACTTCTCGAGGCGATCGAGATTTCGAAGAGTTACGGCGCGCGGCTTGCGCTTGACAATGTCAGCCTCGCAGTAAGGCCAGGTGAAATTGCCGCCTTGCTCGGACCCAATGGCGCGGGCAAGACCACGACGCTGTCGATTTTGGCTACTCTACTTAAACCCGATAGCGGTCATGTTCTTATCAATGGTAAGCCGCGAAAGAGCGACCCGACTGGACTGGGGCGGATGCTTGGGCTGGTGCCGCAATCGCTCGCGCTGTATCCCACGCTTAGCGCGGCGCAGAACGTATGGCATTTCGCACGCATGCA
>NZ_JBAUYR010000117.1:0-23118 GCF_049584895.1 Binatus sp. (SeqCode) | reverse complement strand
TGGCCGAGTTTCCCCTTGCGCGCCATGTACGGGTACATGATGTGGTAGCGGGCCTTCGGCAGCAGCTCGATCTGATCGATACGACTGACCGGCTGCATCGCGAGGCCGAGCACCGTCGCGCCGATTTTGTTGGTCACCTCGATCAGCTGCTGTACGTGCGTCGCGAACTCGTCGTAAGCGCAGTGGATACTGTCGCATTGCTCGCCTGACAACTCGACCTGACCGCCGGGCTCGAGCGTAATCGCCGATCGGTCGCTCTTAAGCGCGAGGATATGCCCATGCTCGTCCTCGGGCTCGAAGCCGTAGTCAGCCGCCATCCGTTGCAGCAGATCCTCGACGCCGCCGGCGCCGGAGTAGGGGATAGCGGTACCGTCAGCTGTGCGGACGACGACCTTCTCGTACTCGGATCCAACCCGCCATTGAGCGCGCGGCTTGCCGCCTTCCTCGAAGTAGCGAATCAGGTCCTCTTTCTTTTCAAGCAACTCACTCATGAATCAAATCCATTGCGACTCTCTGGAAAAGAGGGTGTGGCAAGCGCGCTTATAATGGCCTCAGCCAACATACGAGGCAAGCAATTGCCTGATCCCTCGCCCCAGTTAGGATGTAGCGTTCCGCGCGACCGTTTACCCGCCTCGCCCGCTTAGTTGCGGGAGAGGCCGCGCCAACGGCGCGGTGAGGGTCCCACCTTCCGCAGCGGGGTTAGGTGACGGTTCTGGGCCTCAACCCCGACCTCAATTATACACCGCCCCATTTTTCCAATCCGCCACACATTCGGAACCATCAAATAAATTACATATAGTGATGCCTTGAGTACTCAATGGAAGTCGAAGACCTCTCCGCGCGCGACGAAAGCGCGAGCCTCCCCGAACCGCCGAGCGCCGGCGGCTCGACGATGCAATGGGAAGTCCTCGCGTACTTCGCGATTCTGAATATTGCAGTCGGACTGGGATCGCCGTTCGGCATCGCTGGAATTCCGATTAACTATTTTCTGAAAGATCGCCTTCATCTCTCGCCCGTGCGGCTTGCGCTGTTCCTCGCGATCGCCTCAATTCCCGTATGCGCCGGATTCCTGTTCGGCTTCATCCGCGATCGATGGCGCAGCGCGAAATGGGGCGATCGCCAGTACCTGTTCGCGTGCGCGTTAGTCGCCACGAGCGGGTACCTGTGGTTGGCCGCCTCGACCATCGACTATTTCAAGCTGCTCGCGCTGGTGTTCGTCATCGTCATCGCATACGTGATGATTTTCTCATCGGCGCAGGCCTTGATGACGGGCGTGGCGCAGGCGTACGGGATGACCGGGCGGCTGAGCGTCGTGTTCGGCTTCGGTTATTTCACCCCCGCGGTGATTTCGGCGCTGGCCGGAGGATGGCTGGTCGCGCATGCTTCCGTGAGCGGCACCTTTCTAATCGCAGGCGCGGTGACGATCGTGATCGCGATGCAAGCCTTCTGGCGCCTGAAGGCCGCCAGCGACTTCGAGAGCGACTTCGGCCCCCGTGAAAAAGGCTTCGCCGCGATCAAGCGCCTCATCCGCCATCGCCCGTTGTGGCCGGCCGCCGCAATCTACTTCCTGTGGAACTTCGGCCCGGGATGGGGCACGCCGATGTTCTATCACCTGACCGAGCACGTCGGGATTTCGAGCGAACTATTCGGCACCTTCACCGCGCTCCAGTCGTTGTTCTTCCTGCCGACGACTTTGCTGTACGGCTATCTGTGCACGCGCGAGCCGCTCTCGCGCCTGCTGTGGTGGGGAACGATAGTAGCGATCCTTCAAGGCCCAATCATGTTCCTCGCGATAGGACCGGTGAGCACGATCATCGTCGCAATCCTGTACGGCCTCTTCGGTGGCTTCGCCACGGCAGCCTACATCGATCTGATCATGCGCTCGTGCCCCAAAGGCCTGGAAGGAACCGCGATGATGCTGGCGAACACCTCGATGTTCGCCATTGCCGGCAACGTCGGCAACCTGCTCGGCAGCTGGATCTACTCGAAGGGTGGCTTCGCCTCCGCCGTAATCATCACAACGTTGGCCACCGCAGTAATCGTCCCCCTGCTCCGAGCAATCCCGCCCCATCTAATCGCAACCCGCGACGGCGAACCAATCGACCCCGCGACCACGTAGAGTTCTGCTATTGCGAGAGCCGCAGTAGAACCTTCGAGGCGATCGTCTGGAACACCGCATTCAGCTGGCTCGCACTAGGCGCGAAGACCGCCTCTCCCTGCGGCTGGCTCGAGTTGTAGGTGGCAGCGTCAGGATCGTTGGCGACATCCTGCAGGTAGGCCTGGTTGATCTTGTCCCCCAGCCCTATCGAATAAATCGTTATATTGTTTGTGCTATTGCGCATGTTATTTGCCAATTGTTCGGTGCGGTAGGTCGCATCGTTGGCCACATTCTGCTGCGCGGTGCTGACCGGAGAGAGCGCGTTACCTCCACCGTCCAGTGCTGGAAACGTCGTCGCATTGGGACAAGTCGTGGTATTCCCATTGCTCGGATTCATAAAAAAGAATCCGCTACACCAGCCTGCAGCAGCTTCTAAAGGCGCACAGCCGCCATAGTTCATAGGAGTCTTGGACGGTTTCGTCGCGGTGCCAGTGCAATTCAGAACGTCGTGAGTGGTGGAAGCGGTTGAAGTAGTGACGTTGGTCGGAAGTCCGTCGGTGTTGGCCCATCCGTCAGTAAAAAAGACCACTACCCTGATTATGTTTGGACTTGAGGGCTGAGTCAGGACCTGAGCAAATCCATCCTGCAAGCCGGCTTGGGCGAAAGTGCCGCCGCCGAAGGCCATGCCCTCGACCGCGCTGTTAATCGGACTCTGGAACGACGTTGTCATTGGCACATCGACGGAATCGACCGACGAGAAACTGACATCGGCCACGTTGTCGATGCCCTCGTCGAAATAGGTTATGAAGTTGGTCACAGCGGGGGGGAGGGCCGTCGCTCCGCCGTTGAGATTCATCGAGCCGGATCTGTCCAGCACCAGCGACATAACCAGCGGGTTGCGTTGGGCCGTGGCACTAATGGTGATGCTCGTTGTATTCAGGGAACTCCCGACTCCTGGCAGTACTGCCAATACTCGGAGGAAGTAGGTGCTTATGGTGGCGGTGGCGGCAATCGTAAC
Source organism: Binatus sp. (SeqCode) (assembly GCF_049584895.1). Lineage (GTDB taxonomy): Bacteria > Desulfobacterota > Binatia > Binatales > Binataceae > Binatus. Next base: position 20,002 of record NZ_JBAUYR010000117.1, on the reverse strand, counting down.
ACAAGTGTTACCCGAGGTGCACGGTGAGCTGGTAAACCAGGTAATTGTAGGTGTCGGAGTAGTACCCAGGCCCGGCACTGATTGATAGTTGGCGGTGAACGCATTCCTCGCGTCAGCTGTAGCGATAGACTGGCCCTGGTTGAGGTTACGCATAGCAGCAAGCGCGGCGGCATCTACTGACTTCGAAAGGGTGGTCTTGGTGACATAGGCAAGACCAAGGTCGATCGCGAGGCCGACGAATATGATCAGCATCGGTATGAGGATCGAAAGCAACACCAGGATTTGGCCGTGCTCGCTTTTGTCAATTTTTTTCTGATCCATGAGAGATCGACCTCGTCCCTGTCCCTTAAAAGTATGCGGAATTGTACAACGTTGACGGCAAGTTGATGGCGTTATTCGTGAGAGTTCCTATCGGGGTGAGGGGCGTGAACGCGTAAAATATCTCGGTAACGAAGATAGTCTGTCCGTTCTGAAGCGAGCTCTCCGCCGCTGCCGGTAATGTGTTGGTTACGTTGGTTCCGACTCCGGTCCCTAACTTACTGGATTGAGCAAGCAGCCCTTGTGAAGCTTGGCCGCTAATCGTAAAGACACTGCTGTTGTTGGTGACTGAGGTGATGATTACCACCCCGTGGTTGGCCAGATCCAAACCGGATTCTCCCGAAATCACCGCTGCGGCTGCCTCCGGCAAAGTCGTGCCGCGTGATGCCAGATTCGAGCCTTGCCGGGTCAGATCCGCCATGGTCTGCAAATCATTCAGGGCGCGCCCGAAATCGATCGCTCCACACATGAGAACCAGCAGCAGGACAACTGTAAAGGCGAGCTCAACAGATGCCTGCCCGGACTCGCGAGCCATAAACCTCGCGCGGCCTGACCGGTGAAACTGTTGCATGTTTCGCATATCCCTAGTTGGTCTCGCTTGGATTAAACGGCTCATTCTTGAAAGTAGTGCTCGCGGTGAACGTATAAGCTCCCCCGCTAAATAGTGCCGCGAGCACAGGCGTGAATAGCGGCAGGCTGGTCGTGAGCGTCAACGTAACGGTATCTCCCGGGCCGCCAGCTGGGGCAGAGCCACCGGAGTTGCTGCATCCGCCAAGGTCGCTACAAACTATGAGGTTCTGCTGGACGTTGATGCCCGGCACGCTTATCTCGTTCTGAATCGTACCGATGATCGACTGTAAGCGGGAAAGAGTGGTCTGCGTTCCACCCGTGGTAACGGTCGTATGATTCCCCGTGGACGCGAATCGGCCTCCGTCATCGACGGCCTGTTGCACATTCATTTGCGCGAAGAACATCCATCCGTAGTCCATCACCCCAAAAAGCAACAGGAAGAACACCGACGCGACCAAGGCGAATTCTAGGGCGGTGAAACCCTGGGGCCATCTTGGCTTCGAGGCACCTGATTTCGCGGGCAAAATAGGATTAACCTCATCCAATCTAATTGATTAGAACTTCCCCGATCTCTATTGGGACATTTGGAACGTCTCGCATGGTCTGTGCCACTGGTTTCTTATGGATACTTTCTGGCATATATCACTACACATGGCTACGTTGCAACCAAAAGGTTGCCTCAGTTGCAACGAAAGTTGACCCAATTGCTAATGCTCTTTTCAGTTACCAATAGATAGGCAATATTGAGGCATCGCTACGAGGTAAATCACAATATATTGAGCTAAGTCGCGCGACAGTTAGTCCATAGAGCCTATGGTTTCCTACAAGCTAGACAAATATCCGCGCGCACGACGGCGACCAAGCCGATCCAATCAGGCGCAATTGCGCCGGCATTCTGCGCCTGTCATGAGACCTTCGCGTATGAGCAACCGTGGCGCGGGAGAAAGATCGCGATGCCTCAGGTGATACTTGCGATCGACCAGGTAACCACCGGCACTACGGTTTTCGTCGTCGACGGGCGCGGACGGATTCGTGGGCGCGCTTATGCCGAGATACGACAATCGAGATAATTCAGGTTCTGCGCGATGTTGTACCAAGGTACAATATCGCCCCCCCCTCGAGATCAACCAATCTGTACGCATCTCGTTGAACGAAAATGCCATCAGCAGGAGGAGCATCTGATGCTCAATTGGATCGTTAAGCGTTTCACGATCACGCTAGTAATCGTCGCAATCATCGGCTCAATATTTGTGCGCGCCGCATCTGCCGGCGACAAGCCGAATATCCTGGTGATCATGGGCGACGACATCGGCTACTGGAACATCAGCGCCTACAACCGCGGCATGATGGGATACCGCACGCCCAACATCGATCGCATCGCCAACGAAGGCGCGATTCTCACTGACTACTACGGTCAGCAATCCTGCACCGCCGGCCGCGCCGCGTTCATCACCGGCCAAAGCCCGATCCGCACCGGTCTTCTGAAGGTGGGGCTGCCGGGCGCGAAGGAGGGTCTGTCAGACAAGGATCCGACTCTCGCCGAGCTGCTCAAGCCGCTAGGATATGCGACCGGTCAATTCGGCAAGAACCATCTTGGCGATCGCAACGAATTCCTGCCGACAGTCCATGGCTTCGACGAATTTTTCGGCAACCTCTACCATCTCAATGCCGAAGACGAGCCGGAGCATCCCGACTATCCCAAGAATACAGAATTCAGATTGCGATTCGGTCCCCGCGGCGTCCTGCGATGCACCGCGACCGATACCGAGACTCCGGGCGAAGATCCCCGCTTCGGCAAATGGGGCAAGCAGAGCTGCACCGATACCGGTCCGCTCACGATGAAGCGAATGGAGACCGTGGACCAGGAATTCCTCGACGCGACCCTCGATTTCATCGATCGCGCAAACAATCAGAAGAAGCCGTTTTTCGCATGGTTCAATTCGAGCCGCATGCACATTTGGACTCGCCTCAAACCTGAGTCGCAGGGTAAGACCGGCCTCGGAATCTATCCGGACGGGATGGTCGAGCATGACGGCCAGGTGGGTCAGCTGCTGAAGAAACTCGACGACCTCGGGATCGCGAACAATACGATCGTCATCTACACGACTGACAACGGCGCCGAAACCTTCACCTGGCCGGACGGCGGCACTACGCCGTTTCGCGGTGAGAAGAATACCAACTGGGAGGGTAGCTATCGTGTGCCGGCGCTCGTGCGATGGCCCGGGCTGGTCAAACCTCATAGCGAGGTCAATGACATCGTATCGGCCGAGGACTGGGTTCAGACTCTCATGGCCGCTGCCGGTGAGCCCGACATACAGAGCAAGCTAATTGCGGGTATGAGCATCGGCGACAAGACCTACAAGGTGCACCTCGATGGTTACGATCAGCGCGACACTCTCGCGGGCAATGCTCACGACAAGCGCCACGAATTCTTCTACTGGACGGACGACGGTGATTTTGCCGGCCTCCGCTACGATCAGTACAAGGCCGTATTCATGGAGCAGAACGCGCACGGTCTCGAGGTGTGGATGCAGCCGCTAACTCCATTGCGCGCGCCTAAGCTGTTCAACCTGCGATCCGATCCCTTCGAACGCTCAGAAGAAGAGGCGGGTGACTACGACAAATGGTTCATCGAGCACCTATTCGTAATGGTCCCCGCGCAGGCGATCGTCGGCCGCTATCTCCAGACCTTCCAGGAGTTTCCGCCACGCCAAAAGCCGGGCAGCTTCAACGTCGGCGACGCATTGAAAATGATGACCAAGCCCCAGAGCAGCGATTAGCGCATCTTTTTTCTTGGCACTGGGTGCAGGGGTCACCCCTGCCCAGGGAAGCGTGAAATCCACGGCGGGTTTCACATTTAATTCATCGTCTGTCAGATTGGCGCGGGAGAAATTTCGCGATGCCTCAGGTGATACTTGCGATCGACCAGGGAACCACAGGCACTACCGTTTTCGTCGTCGACGGGCGCGGGCGGATTCGCGGGCGCGCCTACGCCGAGATACGGCAGTTCTATCCGAAGCCGGGGTGGGTCGAGCATGATCCTGAAGAGATCTATCGCTCGGTCGTAACGCTTTCGAAGAAAGCTATCTCGGCGGCGAAGGTGTCGGCGTCCGCGATTGCCGGAATCGGCATCACCAATCAGCGCGAGACGTTCGTGGTGTGGGAGCGGCGCAGCGGACGGCCGGTCTATCGCGCGATCGTCTGGCAGTGCCGCCGCAGCGCCGATATCTGCGACGCCTTGCGCGATCGCGAGCCCGACGTCGCGCAGCACACGGGTCTACTCATCGATCCTTATTTCTCCGGCACCAAGCTCAAGTGGCTGCTCGACAATAAGCCCGGACTGCGCGAGCGCGGTGCGCGCGGCGAGCTGTGTTTCGGCAATATCGACACCTGGCTCCTGTACAAGCTATCGCGCGGAGCGGAGTTTGTGACCGATTACACCAACGCGTCGCGCACGATGATGTTCAACCTGGCGCGCCGCGAATGGGACGACGAGATGGTCGCGATGCTCGACGTGCCGCGCGAGATGTTGCCGCGCGCGGTCAGCTCCCGCGGTCCGCTGGCCGAGACGGCGCCGGGTACAATCGCGCCGCATGCGATTCCGGTCGCAGCGGTGATCGGCGACCAGCAGTCTGCCCTGTACGGGCAAGGCGCGGTCGTTGCAGGAGATTCGAAAGCGACCTACGGCACGGGCGCATTCCTGCTGATGAACACCGGCGACAAGATGGTGCCGTCGAAAAATCGATTGCTCACGACCACCGCGCTCGGTCCAGCCGGCGAGCCTGCGTATGCGCTCGAGGGTTCCGTGTTCATCGCGGGCGCTGCCGTGCAATGGCTTCGCGACGGCCTCAAGCTGGTGCGCAATGCCGCCGACACCTATGCAGAGGCGCGCGCCAGTGTTGCGAAAAATAAAGATCGCTCGCAGCCTTACGTGGTGCCCGCGTTTGTCGGACTCGGCGCGCCGTATTGGGATGCGAATGCGCGCGGTGCAATCATGGGAATCACGCGCGGCACCACTCGCGCCGATATCGTGCGCGCAACGCTCGACAGTATCGCCTACCAGGTGCGCGACGTAATTGTTGCGATGGAATCCGACACGGCGCATCCCATGAGCGAGCTGCGTGCCGACGGCGGCGCCACCGCGAACCGCTATCTGATGCAGTTCCAGGCGGATATCCTTGGCAAGCCGGTGCGCCGCGCGAAGATTGCGGAGACCACCGCGATGGGCGCCGCGATGCTCGCGGGTCTGGCCGTACGAATCTGGAAGTCGCCGGATGAAATGCTCGCACTTGTGAAAGGTGCGGACGTGTTCAAGCCGAAAATGCAGACCGCCGATCGTGAACGATTGCTCGCCGGATGGCATGATGCGGTCTCGCACACGCTCACGCGGCCGTCGAATTGAATCGAGGTATCGAAACCAATGCCCGAAAATGGAAAACCGTACGTCACCGCTCTCTACCCCGAGCAGCATGACCAGGCCGCCGACTCGCTCGGCCGCGCCTTCATCAACGACCCGACCTTCAAGGCTATAATTCCGGATATTACCGACCCGGTCGATCGCGCCACCCATCTCGCCGACCTGTTTCGCGGGATGCTGGCGATCGAGCGCCGTTCCGGACAGCCGGTGTTCGGCATCGTTGACGACAACGGACGCGTCGTCGCCGCCGCGATGACCGAAGGTATCGGGCATGCCGGCGCACTCAATATGGTCGCGACCGGTCTCGGGCAGATGCCGCGCATGATTCGCGCGATCGGAATGGGCGGCCTCTGGCGCGGGCTGAATCTGGTCAGCGTACTCTCTAACAATCATCCGAAAGAACCGCATCTGTACTTGCAGGTGCTCGGATGCGATCCGCCATTCCAGGGCAAAGGCTACGGCAAGGCCCTGGTCGATAGGATCGCGCTCGAAGCAAAGGCACGGCCTGAAATAGCAGGCGTCTACCTCGAGACGATGACCGAGGCCAACGTCGCGTTCTACAGCTCGAGGGGTTACGAAATCTTAGGCGAGTTATATCCGCTAGGCGTAAGGACGTGGCGCATGTATCAGCGCAAACGCTGAACCCTAACGAATCGAATGTGAAACCCGCGGTGGGTTTCACGCTTCCTTCGGCAGGGGTGACCCCTGCACCCAGTGATAGGAAATCGCGAAATGTCGAGAACGACCTTTCGCTCTCAAGTTCTGTCTTTGTGTCATTCTAGAGCGAAGCGAAGAATCCCGCTGCCGCTCCTCTCCTCGCGATTGTTCCCCTTCCCACCATGGGAAGGGGTTAGGGGTTAGGTTGCCCTATCAGCGCGACGCGTCGCGCGGATGGATGTTGGTGACGCGCAGGCCTTTGGAGGTCCATCCGACGTCGAATCCGACGATGTCGCCTTCGCGAATCAGATCGATCCCCGGCATCGTGCCGCCGATTCGCGCGCCCGCGACCGATACGAACGGAAACTCGAAAGGAATTTCCTTACCGCTATGCGATCGCACTACGCCGCGGCCGCGCGCGCGGTCGAGCTTGAGGATCATCCCCTGGTAGAAATTTCCCGGAAAGCGCTCACTGTCGAAATCATCACCCACGACTTATAGGGAGTAGCATCCCACGGCGACGAGGGACAGTAGGCGAAAAAAAGCCGGCGATGAATACGTCATCGCCGGCTGAGATTGCTGACTGATTGAGTAAGCTAATCGATCAGCTACCCAATTTGTAATCGATCACCTTGGTCGCTGATTCCACCAGCAGCTTTCCATTCCAGGTCTTCCTGGTTTCTTCCTTGACCAGGCCGCCCGGGACATCATCCGACAGCCAGTCCTTCGCGGTGGATACCTCATTGCCCGTCTTGATCGTGGTCTCGACCCAATGAGTCTTGAGCTTGTTGCCCATTACGGTCACGTCCTCGTCGCCTTCTTTTTCTGTGACAGTTTCCGGCTTCGAAGGCTCCCACATCGAATCGCTCGCGTTGCTGATCTGACCATTGGCGAAGAGCGTCACCTTGTCAGCCGGCATCTGGGTTTCGCTGCCGTCGCCCAGATCGATTCTGGTTTCCTCGAGGACGGCCTTGTCCTTGTCGAGATCGACCATCTTGGTGTTGATGCGCATGACCTCAGCGCCGGGCGGATGTGCCATCGCTTCCACGACGCCGACATGGTTCTCGCCATGCTCAGACACTTTTCGCTCGAGGGTCACATAGGTGCCCGGCTTGAAGTGAGCCCATTGCGAATATTCCGGATTAGCCGGCGGCGGCGGATGCGAATCATCCGCAGCCATCACGAAGAGGCTTGCGCCGAGAAGAGCTGAGCCCAGGAATGCCGCGGAAAGTGTCGGCCGTAACCTCATGGTGTGGAACCTCCTGAAAAGGACGATGGGCGGAAGACGATAGAACTGCACACGCGCTATGGAGAAATCCTACTGAAACAAAATTGCAGATGTCAACCGTAACCGGCGCGAGTCGCGTGCGTAATCTAGCTAAGGGCTCGGTTGACAATGGAGATAAGGAATCGTTAGATCGAAAGACTTGATGGCAGGATTTCGACGACTAGCCTACGCAACCGGGATTGAGTTCCCTAAAGGAGGAACCTTTGGAATCCGACAAACCAGCCGTCCGCAGCAAGCTTAAAGAACGGCTTCACACACTAATCACCGCGGGTGCCAGCACTATCGCGCTCGCGACGACGATAATTAGTGCGATCCCGGCCGATGCCAATATCGCGGATAACAATCCCGCCGATACCCTTCAGAATCGCGTCGATAAAATTCATCCGCAGGCGCAGGACGCGAACGCTAATTTGCAGCAGGGTGATTCGAAAATCCAACTGGCGTGGTGGCGCAATTGGCGCAACGGTGGATGGCGCGGATGGGGCTGGCCGAACTGGCACAACTGGCGCAACTGGCGCAATTGGTAGTTTCAGCGGCACCTGCCAGCGGATCGCTATTCGGCATGGGCCGCGCGGCGTCGGGCGAACTTCAAGATGGCTGCGGGCAATAGATGGCGAATCGCCGGGCCGCTCGAGCTTCTTGTCCTGCAGCCGACTCCGTTTTGCAATCTTGATTGCACTTACTGCTACCTTCCCGATCGGGACTCGAAGCGCAGGATGTCCGACGCGACGCTGAATCGCGTTTTTCAATTCGTCTTTTCAAGCGGAATCGTAGAGCAGGGATTTACCGTGGTGTGGCACGCGGGCGAGCCGATGGTCCTGCCTGTCGCCTACTACCAACGCGCGATCGAGATTGCCCGCGCGCACAATCCTGGCGGTGTGCAAGTCCGCCAATCGTTCCAGACCAACGGCGTGCTGATCGACGATGCCTGGTGCGAATTTTTTAAGGAGCACCAGGTCAACGTTGGCGTCAGTATCGACGGGCCGGCGTTTCTTCACGATGGCAATCGGAAAACCCGCAAGGGCGCCGGCACTCAACATCGGGTCATGGAAGGCATCCGAAAACTGCAGAGCAACAACGTTCCATTCCATGTGATCTCTGTGCTCACCAGCGAGTCGCTCGACTACGCCGACGAACTGTACGATTTCTACGTCGATAACGAGATCAGAGAGGTCGCGTTCAATATCGAGGAGATAGAAGGGCCGCACGCCGCGTCGACGCTGGGTACGGCGGGCGTCGAGAGCCGTTTCCGGCGTTTCATCGGCCGATTTTTCGACCTGGTCGCGCGTGACGACTTGGCCCTCAGCGTGCGCGAGTTCGACTCGATGGTTCCGATGATCCTGAACGGCAACCGGCACGAAGACTTTCCGCCAACCCAGGAAAATTCGCCGTGCTCGATTCTGAGTGTGGATTGCGAAGGCAACTTCACTACCTACTCGCCGGAACTGCTCGGTCTCAGCAGTAGTCATTACGGCGATTTTGCAATAGGCAATGTGAATACAGATACACTCGAGTCCGCGATCAACAGCGACAAATTCCGCAATATGAGTAGTGATATCGCGCGCGGTCTGAGTAAGTGCCGCGAGACATGTGAGTATTATAGTTTGTGCGGCGGCGGCGCGCCGGTGAATAAGTATTTCGAGAATGGTTCCTTTGATTCGACCGAGACCATGTTCTGCCGTTTGAATCGTAAGGCAATCGTCGATGTGATTGTCGCGAAGCTGCAAAACCCGATTGGCGCCGCCACCGACGCCGCCTGACTCAGTGAAGATTGGTCACGCGCCGCGGTACCAAGGCCGGCTGACGCTGGCGGAGCGGCTGCAAATTCGTAACTCGACGGGATGGCGGGCGGTCAACGCAAAGGAACTGCCCGCGATGTGCGCGGACGACGGCGGCGACCTGTCGATCATCGGCATACCCGGACACCTGCTGAAGCGATGGTGGAGTCTGGCTGAAGCAGAGGATTTCACCCCGGGCTTTGAAGGTTACGCTCGCGAGATGGTCGAGTATTTGACCTACAAGAACTGGATCAAGCCGGGCGAATTCTTGATGACAGTGGCGGCTTCCGGCGGCAATCACGATCGAGCGCTGGTACCGAGTAATCCGATGCGGTTTGGTGGCGGCGCAGTTGGGGCGCTGGTCGCGTGTATCAACCTCGACGACGAGAAGGCCGCGATGGCGTTCAAGGCCGAGTCCGGGCGTGTTCGCGTCATCCTGGAGCCCGGCGAGGGCCTGCTGTTCCCGGAGCGCAGTGTCCTCTGGAATCGATCAAAACTCGGCAACTCGGAGCTCGCCGTCACGCTGCTGATCGGATCGCTTCTCGACTGAGTAATCGACTGACTATGGCATCGACATGCAGGTTTGCAGTTCGCCGAGCGCGTTGTCGATGTATCCGATCGCGTTGGCCTTATGCCCGTGATAGTCATTCGCAGCTTTGTCCTGTAGTACGTATTTCGCGTGCTGCAGCGCGCTCATTGCTTGTGAGATTTCAGGATGGCCTGCTGGCGGGGGTCCACCGTAGTAGCCAGGGCCTCCCTCCACCGGACCGTAAGAACTGGTGCTGTAGGCGGGAGTCTGTGAGCATGCGGCGCATGCGAGCACGACCCCGAAGATTACCCCGCCGGCGAAACACAAACTTTTGACCACTGAACTTCTCCCCTCACGGAAAATGACGGTCGATGTAACCAATCGCGGACTCGAGGTCCGGCAGTATCTTGGTGCAGAAGCGCACCATCCACGGCGAGCATTCCGCGAAGCTGAACGGGCTGAACGCGATCACGAACTTGCCGAGCCATGGCGCCGCAATTTACCACAGCGCCGATTCGAGCGCATCGAGAAAAACGGCTAGGCGTGCATATCACGGTCAAAGCCGGTAAGTTTTAAGGCTGCGACGCGAGCGGCATTCGAGCATGGCGAAAGTTGAACGTCTAAAACCCGGTGATATTGAAGGCTCGGCCGAACAGGCCGAAAACCTGGCGCTTCGCGGCGAAGGCCTGATCAAGGTTTACGGCGGCCGCGCGGTGGTCGACAACGTCAACGTCGTCGTCAAGCCGGGCGAGGTCGTGGGATTCCTGGGTCCCAACGGCGCCGGCAAGACCACCACCTTCTACATGCTGGTGGGACTGCTCAAGCCCGACAAGGGGCGCATTATGTTCAGCGGCGAGGACATCACGACCCTGCCGCTCTATCAGCGCGCGCGCCGCGGAATTTCCTACCTGCCGCAGGAGCCGAGCGTCTTCCGCAAGCTGACCGTCGAGCAAAACCTGCTCGCCGTTCTCGAAACCCTGCCGCTCACCGAAGAGGAGCGTTACGCGCGCCTGCAGACGCTGCTCGACGAACTCGGTATTTCCAAGCTCGCGAAGTCGAAGGCCGGCGTCCTGTCAGGTGGCGAGCGCCGCCGCGTCGAAATCACGCGCGCGCTGGTGCTCGATCCGGTTTACCTGTGCCTCGACGAGCCGTTCGCCGGAATCGATCCGATTACCGTCGTCGAGATTCAGCGCGTCGTGTCGTATCTGAAAGAGCGCGGCATCGGCGTGCTGATGTCGGATCACAACGTGCACGCGACCCTGTCGATCATCGATCGCGCGTACATCATTCACTCGGGCAAAATTCTGTTCGAAGGCAAGCCGCGCGATATTGTCGCCAGCGACGCAGTGCGCCAGGTTTTCCTTGGCGAGCGATTCAAGCTGGCTAGATAACGGGACCGTCTGATCGGAAACGCGCGGTCGAATCAGAAGGGCATTCCAGACGCGCCAAATCCCGAATTCGGCATCGGCGGTGGGTAAGTCGGATACCCATAGCTACCATAGCCAGGCGCGTAGCCGGAACCGAATCCACCCATGCCTCCGCCCATACCTCCGCCGAAACCGCCGCTACCACCGCCCAAAGTCATACCGCCGCCCAGCAGCATCGGAAGTATTGTCGTCAGCATACTCGGCGGCGCGCTGTTGTATTGCTGATACTGTTGCTGCATCCCCTGCGCCTGGTAAGCCTGCGCGCCGGGTGGTTCGTTGTTCTGATAATCCTGGATCGAGCCTGACGAAGCGTACGGATCGGAGCCGCTGGACGGCATCATATTGTCGGGCGGGAGTCCGTTTGATGTCGAGCCCGAGCTGCCCTGAGCGCCCGCCAGTTCGGGACTTATCTTGATCCGGTTATCGACCACCAATGACGAGTCCTTCAGATAATGACGCGCTTTCTGCTCAGCGTCGGTCTTGCCGAAATCGCTCGCAACGAAACCGAACAGTATTACCTGCTTGCCGCCGCTCGGGCTGGTAACAACCTGCGCGCCGACCAGCGGCAGCGAATGATGCTTGAGGTAATCGGAGAGACCCTGGCTTTGCGGAGAATCGATCGTGCCGCCGGCAACAGTGCCCGAACTCGACGCCATCGGCATCGAGCCGGAGCCGTAGTTATTCGAGCTCCCCAACGACGCCGCTTTGCCGGCCTCAATTCCGTTCGGGTTCTGCACTGGCTCGCAAGCGGATAATCCTGCGAGGGCGACCGCCAGCCCGAAGACTGCGAGGCCATTTGCGATACGACTCATAGGCCGAAGTATAGTCCTGTGCCATCCACCTAACAAATCGACGAATTTTGGCGAATTTCGTTTCATTTCGCGAGAACCACTTCGCGTTGCGAGAATGCGTTCCTCATTGTGCGAGAAGGGTTCCGTGGAATCTAGGGTTTTCGCTGGCACGTTAGGTGCTCTACCAGTATGTGGATGGAAAATGAAGGAATCGCAATGGTGACCAACAAACGCTATCTGGATGCGCCCGAAAGGTGCGCCGCGATCGAAGATGCGCTCGCGCGATTGAGTAAAGAGGATTCAAAACTTGGCGAATGCATGCTGAACGCGGCGGTTGCGGGCGCGGTGGTCGCGCGCCAGCCGGCGGATATCGTACTGCGAGCAGAAGCGGCTGAGGCCTGGAACGCCATTAAGATGGTGATCACGCATCACCTTTCCAGTGAAGAAGATATCGTTCTCCCGTGGATGAAGTCGCAAGCGAACTTCCCACCTGATCTGATCCTGCGCACCTGCGAACAACACGCCCGGCTGCGCGAGCTTGCGCGAACCGTCGACGCGACCTCGTTCATCACGGGATTCAATGAGGATGTGACGAAAGCGGGCACCGCGCTGACCGCGTTCGCCGTATGTCTGGACGATCTGATCGATGGTGAAGAGCGCGATTTGTTTCCAATGATCCAGCGCGCACTGTTCGGAGATACCAGCGGCGCCGGCGAGTGAACCTAACCCCTAACCCCTTCCCTCGAGGGAAGGGGGACAATCTCGTAGAAAGCTAGTTCGGGTACCCGACCTCCACCAGAAAATCGCGCACCAGTTGATTGAACACCGCAGCGTTTTCGAAATAGACCGAATGGCCGCTGCCGGGCACGGTGCGCAGGCGCGAATTCGGCAGCGCCGACGCTAGCGCCCGCACGATGTCCGGCCTGATCAATGTGTCCTCCTCGCCCACCATGCAAAGTATCGGCATCGTCAGGCGTTGCTTCACAGCGGCAAGGTCGTAGCGCAGGCTGACAATCCGCATGCCCGCGTCGGCCGGAGGGCGTGCGCCGAGAGTCCGAACTTCGTCGTACAGAAAAGCCATCTCGGGATGCTTGGTGAAATAGTCGGCGGCATACGTCGGCAACGATCCGATCGGCGGCGACGCATCCACCGGCATCGGCGCGCGCAGCCGCTCGAACTTCATCTCGGGCGTAAAGATTCCGCCGGGCGTGTCCGCCATCACCATCGCAGCAACGCGATCCGGATGCTCGAGCGCGTAGCCGACGATAGTCCAGCCTCCCATTGATTGCCCGACCAGCACCGCCTGGTCGATCTTCAAATAGTCGAGCAGGGCGCCGAGGTCGCTCGCATGCGCGCGATTAAACAGGCCGTCGGGATCGGGCGACAGCCCGAAGCCGCGCTGGTCAACCGTGACGCATTCGAACGATCGCATGAAGTAGGGCACCTGCTGCCACCACGAAAGATGGTTCCCACCAAGCCCGTGCAGAAACATGATCGGCGCTCCAGCGCCGATGCGCTCGTAATAAAGCGAGAACTTGCCAATCTCCAATCTGCCCTGCGTAATTCGATATTCCATCGCAGTTCTCCTGTCGTCAGTTGTACGACTAGCCCTTTCGAGTGTCGATGCGGAGGCCTGACAGCAGTTGGGCGACGTTTTCGCCGACTTCGCGCCGCGCGACGGGCTTGTCGTCGGCGTGCGCGATAAAAATTGCGGCTTCGGTGATTGCGCCCATCAGCAGATGCGCCAGGGGCTCGACCGGGCCGCGCGCGATGACGCCTTGTTCCATCGCCGCCTCCAGCGCGCTCATCACCAGGCTCAGATTGTACTTGGCGTCGATTTCGCGCCATCGCTCCCACCCCAGCACCGCGAGCGCGTCGATCAGCACGATGCGCTGCACGGCTGGATCGAGGCACGCGTCGAGGAATGCGTTGCAGCCGGCGAGCATCCCGTCAAACGCGCTCGATTGCGATCCCGCGGCCTGGGCGACCATCGACGTGAGGTTCTGCTCCTCGAGATCGAACACGGACGAGAACAGGTCCTGCTTGTCTTTGAAATGATGATAAAGCGCGCCGCGGGTGACTCGGGTGCGGCGCGCCACAGTCTCGATATCGGTCCCGGCGTATCCGACGCGGGCGAAGAGCTTGCGCGCGGTCTTGATGAGCGCGGCGCGGGTGGCCTGGGACTGTTCGAGCTTGCGGCTCTTGACCGTCATACCGTTATCATGTCACATACATACCGTTAGTATGTTGACTAGCTCTCAAATCGAAAATTAACAGGAGGCAGGCTAGCAATGAAAGCAGCAGAGTTCCATCAGGCGCGCAAATTCGCGGACACCACCTTCGGCCTAATCGCGTACGTCGAAAAAGGCTCGGGACCAGTCGCGCTGTTTATCCACGGCTTCCCCGTCAACGGCTTCGCGTGGCGCGATGTGCTCGACGATCTCGCGCCGGCGCGGCGATGTATCGCGCTCGATCTGATGGGCCTGGGTTATACCGAAATCAAAGCAGACCAGAACCTCGGCTTCGACCAGCAGGCTACCATGATCGCGGCGTTCATGGACCGGATGGGATTGTCGCAGGTCGATCTGGTCGGCAACGATAGCGGCGCGAGCATCAGCCAGGTGTTCGCCGCGCATTATCCGTCACGCCTGCGCAGCCTCACGCTCACCAACTGCGAAGTCCACGACCTGTGGCCCAACGCGATGCTGAAAGCGGCGTTCGACCAGTTCGCTGACCCGTCGATCGTCGTGGGGATGAAGGCGATGCTCGGTGCGCCGAACATCGCGCGCCAGGCCTTCGCGTCGGTCTACGAGGACGCGGAGCGAATCCCCGACGAGGCCTTCACGACATATTTCGAGCCGCTGCTGTCGTCGGAGGAGAGGAGCGACAGCATGCGGCGCTTTCTGAATCTCGGCAACTTGAAGGTGCTGACGTCGATCGCGCCGCAATTGCGCGAGCTCAAGGTGCCGACGCTGATCGCATGGGGCGAGGCCGACACCGCGTTCGACCTGAAATCGCCGGAGTGGCTCAAGAACAATATCGGCGGCGTGAAGCGGTTGATCATGGTGCCGCGCGCAAAGCTGTTTTTCCCCGAGGAGCATCCCAAGCTGATGAGCGTGCTGCTGCAGGAATTCTGGCGCAGCATCGCGTGAGGTCCACAGGCGACTGTTTAATCGGGACGTGACGCCGCAGTCTGGATGCACGAAGGGCCGACGAAACGCCACCGCGCGACGTGCGCGCCCTTCGTTCCTTTGATCATCCCCGACATCTCGTGGCCGTCGTCGGAGAGGATCATATCAGCCACCAGCGAGGCCGGGTTCGTGGCGTTTATCCGCACCGAGACAGTGCGTCCTTTAACGGTCCCGCTGCCCACGGCCCACAGCCGGCCGTTGTCCGCGAAGTAGCTGGAAACCGTCAGGTCACGTCCGGTCTGTTTTATCAGATGACAATTCGAGCCCATGTCGCGCCACGCGCCGTTCAAGTTCCTGTGGATGGGCGCCGCCGTCGCGACCGCGTGATTATCGCCGCCGCTTACCGGCAGGCCGGATCGAGCAGTGGTGTCCGCGGCAGCCAACGGCACCGCTTGATCGAGGATTCGCGGATGCGCGTGAGCGCTCGCTTCGATACCGGACCTGATGCGCGGATGGTTACCGAGGTAGCCGACTTGGTGAAGCAGGCCGATCAAGCCGGCGGCCGCGGCAATCGCCGTCGCGATCCCGTTGAACAGGCTCGGCATCACCTGCCGCAGTCCCGCTTTGGTGGTGTCCGCCATCCCGCGACCTCTACTAAGTACGACGAACGAATCTTAGGGTAACGAAAGGGACGGCATCAAGCGTCCCTTTCGCGGATCAATCGGAATCGCGCGGCCGGACCCAAGCCTACCGCTGGCGCTGACCCGGTCGAATCTTGAAGCGGCGGGAGTCTCTCTGGGATTTGAGGTGAATCAGAAGCGCGATAGCCCCCACCAATAGAACTTCCCAGAAAAGCAGGACGTGGAGATGGTCGAACTTGCTGTACCATGCGTCAGAAGCGGGAGCCTGGCTGACTGCTGGACCAAAGTTGGTCGTGAAGTTGTCGTGCCATCGCGACATGAAGATGAACGCGTTCCACCCGAGCCCCACGGCCAGGACCAGCACCCAGACAAAGACGCCGAACTGCTGCGGGAGGCGCCGGCGAACGATACTGTCGATCGAACCGGGCTCAGGGATGATCATCGGCGCAACCCGAGCCGTCAGATGGCGCTGGCGCAGGTCCGGGCCGCGCTCTTCGTCGAGCTCCGTCGTCTCGGGCGGCTGCGGAAAAAGCGCAACATGATCGATCGTCGGACTGGTCGCCTCGCGAATCTGCCGCAGGATGAAAAGCATATCCTGCTTGCAGGTCAGCGTTCCCAGCAGCGCGCACTTCGACAGCGCCTCGAGCTCCTGCGGGGTTATGCTGAGGCGGCGGATCAGTTCGCGGTCGTTTCGAATCTCATCGACGATCGCGCGTTCTTCCCGGGATGCGACATTCAATTGATCTTGGGTATTTCCTTTCATAGGCGCAGATTCTGACGCCAAACGCGGCTCAAAGCAAGACTAAACGTTACGTGAGATATATAGGGCATTAAAACATCTGTAAGAGACGCAATAGGGAGCAAAAGATAAAGCGTACAGTAAGTTTTACCGCCGTACAGTAGGTTGCGTAGGAATTACATTGGCGAAGGAGTAGCGAAATCATACTATCAGTATAACGCGAGGCGCTGCCCGATTTGCCTCGAATCAACCAGCGCACAAAAATAAATGTATAGCTCGCCATCACAATCCGCGCGGGCATCCTTCGTAAACCGGCCATAGATTGAGGAAGGATTCAGATGAAAACCAGAAGGGAATTCGTCGTTGCGCTTGGAACTGCCACCGTCCTCGCCGGGACCCTGCCAATCGCGGGATGCAAGGCATTAGGCGAAAGCGGTGAGGAAGTCAGCGCCAACGAGGACCTGATGCGCGAGCATGGCGTCCTGCGCCGCGCGCTGCTGGTCTATGCGCTCGCGGCGCCCAAACTACGAACCGATCCGGCGAGCGTTTCTCCCGCCGCGCTGCACCAGACCGCCGTTCTGTTCCGTCAGTTCGGCGAGGATTATCACGAACGCCGCCTCGAGGAGCCGTTTATTTTTCCAGCGGTCAAGGGACACAGTCCCGACCTCGCGCACTACGTCGACACGCTCCTGGCTCAGCATCAGCGCGGACGCGAAATTACCGATTTCATCATGTCCCAGACCGGCGGACAGAAGCTGGCCGATTCGCGAGGTTTGCCCGACGCGCTCGATTCGTTCGTGCTGATGTACCAGGAGCATACCGCGCGCGAGGACACGATCATTTTTCCGGCGTGGCACAAGTCGCTCAGTCAGAGCGATTACGAGAAGATGGGCGATAAATTCGAGGACATCGAGCGCCAGCAATTCGGCCACGACGGTTTCGACGACGCCGTCAAGCAGATCGGTCAAATCGAGACGGATCTCAACGTGGCGGACTTGGCCCAGTTCACCGCGGCAGCACCGCCCAAGGTCTGATTTTTCATTTCGAAGGCTCCCTGTTGGTGGATAGGCCGAAATCACTTCTGACGTCGCCTTCGAACCTTCGCGGCATCATATTTATTCGCATCGCGGTCGGGTTGATTTTCTTCACCCAGGGGATTCTCAAATACACCGATCCGCACATGGGTGTGCTGCGCTTTACTCGCATCGGATTCCCGATGCCGGATTTCACCGCTCACTTCGTCGGCGCGGTCGAGATCATCTGCGGGCTTCTAGTTCTAGTCGGACTTTTCACCAGGCTAGCGAGCATTCCGTTATTGATTGTGATCCTGACCGCGATCGCGACCACCAAAATTCCGGAGCTGTTCCATCCAGGTCAGGGCTTCTGGTTCATGGTGAGCGATGCGCGCACCGACTTCGCGATGACGATGAGCCTGCTCTTCCTTATAAGCGTCGGCGCCGGCGCATGCTCACTCGACTCACGGATTTTCGGCAGAGGACCCATTAACTCCAGTGAGGTGCATCAATGATCAAGAAGGACAAAAGCGGATACAAAGTGGTTTCGAAAAAGGGCAAGAATCTCGGCAGCGGTTACAAGACTCGCGCCGAGGCCGCCAAACGACTCCGCCAGGTCGAGTTCTTCAAGCGCAAGAAGGGCTGATCGAATCGAGCGCGCGCAAAGTTGCGCGAGATGCTCAGTGGGACTGCGTCTCCTCGGCAAAGCCCGATCAGCGTGCGATACTTCTGAGGGCGGCATAGAAGTATCTGTGAACCAGGAGGCTCCACAATGAGCACGAAATGCGGGATTTCGATCCCACAAACCTTCGAACAGTCGCACATCGACCTGGATCTCATTCGCAAGTTCGTCGTCCGCACTGAAGCTCTCGGCTACGACAGCCTCTGGGTGCAGGAGCAAATGATCTCCGATGCCGCCATTCTCGAGCCGGTCGCGCTGCTCACTTACGTCGCGGCGCTGACTTCGCGAGTGCGCCTCGGCACCGCGGTGCTTCTCACTGTCGTCCGCAATCCGGTGGAACTGGCTAAGACGCTGTCGACCCTCGATCAGCTGAGCCGCGGCCGTCTAATCGTCGGCGTCGGCATCGGCGGCGAGACCACGCCCCACGAGATTTTCGGCGTGCCGCGCGAGCATCGCGCGCGCCGCTTCGTCGAGGGCGTCAAAGTAATGAAGGCATTATGGACTCAGCCCAAGGCCACCGTCAGCGGCGATTTCTGGAATTTCAAGGACGTCCCGATGGTGCCGAAACCGGCACAGAAACCTCATCCACCAATCTGGTTCGGCGCGCGGACCGAACTCGGATTGAAACGCGCCGTACGCCTCGCCGACGGATGGATGGGGCCGGGATCGTCATCCTCGGCGGAATTCGTTAAGCACATGGAATGGATTCGTCGATTGCTGGCCGAGGCGAAACGCGATCCCAAAACTTTTTCCATCTCCAAGCGCGTGTATATCGCGGTTGACGATAATCGCGATCGCGCAGAGCAACGCCTGCGTCGATGGTTCGGCGCCCGCTACAAATTTCCGGACATGGCGCCGCGCGTTTCGATCTACGGCAGCCGCGCCGAATGCGTCGACAAACTCGGAGAACTGGTCCGCGCAGGCGCGCAGCACCTCCTGCTCGACCCGGTCTTCGACCACGTCGAACAGATGGAACAGCTCGCCGCCGAGGTAGTCCCGGCGCTCTGACCGGAGTTGAATGCCGGCCGACTTGACCTCAAAGCGGTGACGTTCTACGTTTTAGTAGGAAAGGATACGTAAGGCTATGCAGATTTCAGCCGAAATTTCACAGGGCACGAGGCAGCTGCTAGAACGCTATTCACGCGCCCACGGAGTCAAGAAACAATTCCTGATCGAGAACGCGCTCCTTCATCACATCCAGGCACTGGAGGAGCTTCCCGCCAGCGTTATCATTCCGCCGCGTCTGGTTGTGAGTGCCGCTGGCGGGCGCAAGATCGCGACGATGGTCAGCGGGAGGCGAAAGCCAACGCGTGGGCTCGTGGAGCTGATGCGCGGTGGCGATTGAGGTTCGCCTCCTTCGAGAAAAAGACAACCGCAGTTCGTTCCAGTCCGGTGACGATCAACTCGACCTCTTTTTCCACCGATACGCTGGCCAAAACCAGTTCCGCCATCACATCGGCACCACCTACATAGCCGTCGAGCGTGAGATAATTCTCGGATTTGCCACCGTGACTGTCGGGCATGTAGAGATCGAGAACATCTCCCGCGGCCTGCGGAAGAAATTGCCCGACTATCCGCTTCCGATTCTCAGGCTCGCTCGGTTAGCCGTCGATCGAAACGCTCAGGGGAAGGGTGTCGGCGAGCATCTTATGCGCACCGTGTTCTCGGTCGCGATTGAACTTCGCGACAAAGTTGGCTGTGTCGGCGTGGTCGTCGACGCGAAGCCGGCGGCGGAAAATTATTATTCGCGTTATGGATTCGTTGAGCTGGAAGTGATCGAGGGAACGCTCGACGAGCGTCCAGCGCCAAAGCCGATGTTCCTGCCTCTGTCCGCCGTCATACAAGCACTCCGAACCGCTGGCCGAAGAACCCCGAGTAGCTGAACGCACCCAAGCCGTCGGAAGCAAATTTCTGGGCTGCGCGTAGTCCGGATTTTGGTGCCCCGGCCGGGAATCGAACCCGGACCTGAGGTTCCGGAGACCTCCGTGATGTCCTTTTCACTACCGGGGCAGTGCGATTCG
>NZ_JBAUYR010000116.1:0-25455 GCF_049584895.1 Binatus sp. (SeqCode) | reverse complement strand
CTCCGTAAACTTCGCACCGCGGCCCCACGCCGCACCCCAACTCCGCCTGCGATCTCCGCTTCGCTGCCGCTCTCAGTGGTGGCGTTCGCTGCGCTAGCACGACGCGCCAGCCCATTCGGGCCGCTTCACTCTGGCACGTCCTGCCGCCCGCTCCACTCGCGCATCTAGAAATCTGCGCACGGCCCTCCTGTTCAGGTTGTAAGGGCCGCGCGGAAAAAAATTGGCGCGGGAATCAAACAGAACGCGTCCTGCCCGATGACGGGAAGCGGGCGCAAACGAACAAGGAGGTTCGTAGTCATGTCAGTTAACAAGGTGATCGTGATCGGCAATCTGGGAGCTAACCCCGACATTCGTGCGCTGCCGTCTGGGGAGAACGTGGCGAATTTCTCATTGGCTACCACGGAGCGGTTTACGGACCGCAATGGCGCGAAACAGGAGCGCACGGACTGGCACCGGATCGTCGCATTCGGACGGCTGGCCGATACGTGCGAGCGGTTCCTGAGCAAAGGCCGCCAGGTTTACATCGAGGGTCGGCTCACTAGCCGCCAGTACGAGGCGAAGGACGGAAGCGGCAGGCGCTACCGGACTGAAATCGTGGCGCGGCAACTCCGTCTGCTCGGAAATCGGCCGAACGGAACCGCCGCGCCGAAGGCGGAAGCGTCCGACGATATCCCGTTCTAACGGGCACTTGTCAAGAGAGAGCCGCGAAAGCGGCTCTCAATTTCCAAGCCCTCATCAATTTGGAGTTACGAAAATGGATACCTATGCCATAGTTAACGAGAAGATAATCAATCTTCTTGAAGCTGGAATCGTGCCTTGGCGCAAACCGTGGGCTTCAACCGGACTGCCACGCAATCTTGTAAGCAAGAAGCCATATCGAGGCGTCAACGTTTTCCTACTTTCGGCGTCGAAGTACGTTTCACCGTTCTGGCTTACTATTCGTCAAGCGAACGAACTCGGCGGACACGTGCGGAAAGGCGAAGAAAGCTCAATCGTCACTTTCTGGAAGGTCGAAGACCTGAAGCCTAACCAACAACTCGACGACGGAGAACCCGAAGAGAAAACGCGCCGACGATTCCTGCTCAGACTGTATCGTGTGTTCAATGTGGAACAATGCGACCTTCCCCAAGCTGTAATCGCCAAGTTGCCTAAGATCGAAACGCACCAACACGATCCGATCAATGCTGTCGAAAAGATCATCGCCGGGATGCCCAATCCGCCGGAGATTGTGCGCGCAGGTTCGAAGGCGTTTTACTCGCCAATCACGGATCGAATTACTGTTCCGCCGCGCGAGCTTTTCATCAGCGCGGAGGAGGAAAGTGCTACGACGCTCCATGAGGCATCCCATGCAGTAGGGCACCCGAAGCGCCTCAACCGTGCGTCGATCAACGATGCCGCGCCGTTCGGTTCGCCCGCGTACAGTCTCGAGGAACTTATTGCGGAATTTTCGGCAGCCTATCTTTGCGCTGAAGCCGGAATCTCAAACGTGGTCATTCGCAATCAAGCCGCCTATCTCGCAGGCTGGCTCAAGAAACTTCGAGATGATCGCAAGCTTTTGATTCACGCCGCCGCCCAGGCTCAACATGCCGCGGACTATATTCTCAACATTGGCGGCCTCTGAAAAACTCGCGGCGCCCGAGCTTACGCTCGGGCGCCGTCTTTTAGTTAAGATGAGCCAAAAAGCCTCTCTTCCTCAATCACTCCATTCTATCCAACTCGTGCTCACGGGGAACACTTCGCTTCAAAGGCCTTGAGCAACCTGCAATCATCGTGACCGATCTGAACCTGATCTCGGATCATCGAAACCCTATGGACTGCAATCTCGTGTGCGCTTAGCAGCCACTCCGCCTTTGCATTGACGCAGACCGCTTGAATGCAACGTCCATTATTCTGCTCTTTAAATCCATTTACGTCCATTATTGTGTACGTAAAGTTTTGTGTGATTTGGTGTTCCACCAAAGACTGATTGACTTAACGTCCATGATGTTATACATTAGAGACTGTAGTGGTCATTTTAATGGACGTTAAATGAAAAAGAATCGTTTAGCTTCAGGATCGCCAATACCGGTGAAACGCGCTCTCAACAAGCTTGGGCACGATATTCGTGATGCCAGACGGCGGCGGCGCATTCCCGTGGCGATACTGGCGCAGCGCGCCTCCATAAGCCGCATGACCCTCCGAAAAGTTGAGACCGGCGATCCGGGCGTCTCACTAGGGACCTATGCCACTGTGCTCTTCGTCTTGGGAATGATCGACCGTCTGGTCGATTTGGCAGACCCCAGGAACGATGCTGTCGGCCGGGAGCTTGAGGAGGAACACCTCCCTCAGCGAATCCGCTTCTCACATCGACCGCGGCCCATCAAAACAAAACAGCCGAGCCTCGAATAATGGAAAAAGAAGTTCTCGTATATGTGGACCTGCAGGGAACTCCCCACTTGGTGGGGCGTCTGTGGGGACGCATGCGCAAGGGCAGCAACAGCGCCACTTTCGAATACGACAAGAGTTGGCTCACGCAGCCGGAGCACTTCTCGCTAGAGCCAGCCCTGACACTTGGACCCGGCCCGTTTCACACGCCGTCCGAAAAACCACTATTCGGAGCCATCGGCGATTCAGCGCCTGATCGATGGGGACGGGTCCTGATGCGCCGCGCCGAGCGTCGCCGCGCGGAGAAAGAGGGAACGACGCCCCGCACCTTGAGCGAGATCGACTTCCTGCTCATGGTGGAAGACGAAGCGCGCCAAGGGGCTCTTCGTTTTGCCGAACGAGAGGGCGGGCCATTCCTGGCCGCGCACGGTCCCACGAAGATACCGCCCTTGATTGAACTCCCGCATCTCTTGTCGGCGACCGAACGCGTTCTGGCTGACGCCGAAACGGATGAGGATTTGCGCCTGCTCTTGGCTCCCGGATCTTCGCTCGGTGGCGCCCGTCCCAAGGCGTCAGTTCGGGATCGCGACGGCTCTCTGGCGATAGCCAAGTTCCCGAACAAGGGCGACGAGATCAACACGGTCCTCTGGGAGGCGGTCGCCCTGACACTCGCGGCAAAAGCCGGCATCACGGTGCCAGAGTGGAGGCTTGAAACCGTCGCCGGCAAATCCGTGCTCTTGCTGCGCCGCTTCGATCGCGCTCCTGGAACGCGGCTTCCTTTTCTTTCCGCAATGAGCATGTTGGGAGCCAACGACAACGAGACGCGGAGCTATCTCGAGTTCGTAGATGCACTCCGGCAGTACGGTGCTGCACCCAAGGAAGATATGCATGCGCTGTGGCGGCGGATCGCGCTCAGTATTCTCATCTCGAACACGGACGACCATCTGCGCAATCATGGCTTTCTCTATGCCGGTCCCACCGGCTGGCGGCTGGCACCAGCCTATGACCTTAATCCCGTACCTGTCGACATCAAGCCGCGCGTTCTGGCCACGGCAATCGACCTCGACGATGGCACCGCCTCGCTGCAATCGCTACTGGAAGTCGCTTCGTATTTCGAACTAGGTCCGGATGAAGCGCACAAAATCGCGGCGGAAGTAGGGCAGGCGGTCGCTACATGGCGAAAGGTAGCGGCGAAGCTGGGCCTCGTTGATACGGAAATCGACCGCACGGCTTCGGCCTTCGACCATGAAGACCTGAAGGCAGCCTTATCTTTTGTTGGACAAAAACACAGTCGCAGTTCAGATTGAAAATCGAGAAGACCATCGGCAACACCTCGGCAACAGATATGAGTCGAATAGAACTATCAGTCACCTTCAGCCATGCGGACGGCGCAAAGCGCGTCGAGAGCCAGGAAGTGCAGACATCGAACGCGCCGGATCGTGCAGCCGAGCAAAGGATCGCCCGCATCCTTTTCGCCGAGCTCAAAGTCATGGCGGGTCCGCAGAACGCACCAAAACACAATGCCATCGCTCAGCGATGGATGGATTTTCCGCGTCAGCCAGCAAGTTTCATCAAATACTTTGATATCCAGAATTCACAGGCTCTTTGGTTCGAATTGACGAACCTCATCATGGGTGTGGAAGGCCATCTTGCTTTGGCAAAGGCTTACAAGGCACTGGAACCTTCTCAAGAGCCGTCGTTCGATGACGACGTTGCGCTCAACGAGCTCTTCTATATCCATGGCCGGAAAATCTCGCTGCTCAACCAGGCCGTTCACGATCTCATCAAGGTGCAGGACCTCGTTAACCGATTGTTGCACGAAAGCTTGGGCGGCGACCTTGTGGATGCCACCAAACCTGATTGGGAACAAACGCAGCTTACCCGCAAAAACGTGAAGAAAGGCCTCGCATCAAAGCTATCCGCCGGCCTGCTGTCGCAGGCTGATTTTGATGAGATCGACGATGCTTTGGAAATTCCGAAACTCACGCCGAAGGGCGATATCGCTCTTGCGTACAGAAACAGGCTGGCGCATCACATCAGACCGTCCGTCGACTACGCCACATTTTATTCCGCGATTCAGTCACGCGCCGCCGCGGAGGTCAAAGACGCACAGGGGAAGCGCATCGGTTTCCAGATCGCAATCAAGGCCAGCCCACCCGTTGAATACCGCTTCGAGGATTTGCACGCTGCCTTTTCTGAATATCTCGACGCCATTGTCGCCATGCTGGACAAGCTCAGCAAGGTCGATATTTTACGCCGCTGAAACGGCCGACCGGCATGCAGGTCGATACGTGTTGATGACCAAATTGAGATTGAGCGACAGAAGGTTTCTGGAAGATGTCTTCGAGATGGGCAGCGGCTATGTGCTGAACTTCACGGACCGCACATTTGCCGAATTCTTCGAGAACGAACTGTCCGTTAATATCGACGATCCAAAATATCATCTCAAAGGTTCTTCAAAAGGCAAAAGATTACGGACCTTCTTGGAAATCGAAAGTGAAGCTGTCGTCGCCAAAGCATTGCGAGCGTTGTGGGAGTATAGGGACTCCCTTCGCGAACCTAGCGACGAGCAGAAGGAAACCGTACGACAGCAGAAGGACCGCTTTTTCGGAATTGTTCACTCAATCGAAGGCGCTATGTCCATAGCGCGCACGGACGCCATCGAGAAGTTCGCGGAAAATCAGACGCTCGAAGAGCTTATTTCCGCTATAGAACGGGACACCCAGGCGAACAAGCCCGAAGCCGCATTGGACCGGTTGCATACCTACTGTATGAAGAAGTTCGCGTTTGTCCTCGACCAGAAAGGGATCGCATTTGATAAAGATGCTCCCCTGCAGAACCGGGCCGGGAAATACATCAAGGCTCTGGAGAGCGAAGGCAGGGTTCGCGATATCTCTCTCAAGATACTGAAAAGCTCGATCAGCATCTTCGACAGTTTCAATAGTATTCGAAACAACGATTCGTTTGCCCATGACAATGAGATTGTGGACAAGGTCGAAGCGCGCTTCATCTTCGACGCTATCACGAACATATTGAGGTTTATGAAGGGCTTCGAAACGAACCGGTTCGGCCAGTAGGGCCGGGCGCCCGAAGAATTTCCGACGACCGCAGTATCGCTCTTTTGAACGAGCCGTTAAGTCAATCCTTCAGGATTTTCGAGAGTGACTCTCCACCGGCTCGCTTGCGCAGAGTGTCCAGAAGCGTGTCGCTGCGAACTCCGGGCGCAAAATCTGGCCCATACGTTTTCCGCAGGGTCTTGACGAGCGTGTCCCCGCGCTTCTGCCTGATTTCACCGTCGCCATCACGGCACCGTTGATCCAGCCCGATCTCACAGTCTTTTCCTTTTTTCGGCATGCTAAATCTCCCTCTTAATGCATCACCATGTCCTGTTGTGCAGCCGCCAACCGGGGCTTGATGAGTTTCTTAAGCGCGTCCTTCCATCCCGCGCGATGTACAATCCGCTCAAAGCCAGACCCCGGACGGTTCTTGAGCAACTCGATGCGGCTGAGCTTGCTCAGCTCTTCCCAGTTATCGAACATGACGTAGATCGCGTTTCCGTATTCCAGGTTTTCGAACACCACGAGATTGTCAGCGAACTGCGCACCGAAGTAGCGCTGAGACCCGCTTGTTCCGCTGATGTAGGCGACCGGTCCGAGCTTTTCGAGGACCCTGTACCGATCGAGCAGTTTCTCCCTCAGCTCTTTGGTGGGCTCCCGGAATTTCGCCAAAATATGCGTCAGCATTTCGCTACGCTCACCGGGGGGCAGAATCTCCCAATAGACCGAAACGGATTTGAGATACGCATTGGCGTCCGCATCGGCTGCGAAAACATCTACCGCGCCGGTATTCTCCTGGAGCAGGTTCAAATTCGAGAACAGGGAAGCCTCGAAATCAGCGGCCCTTTTGTTCAGAACCTCTTCCACGCGGAACCTGAACACGAAAACAGGACTCTCTCCCGGCTCCGTGGTCAGCAGCTCGATGGAAATCTCCAGTTCCTTGGGCGGAATGAAGTCGCGCTGATAAACGTCACGGTCCCAGGAAATTTCATGACTGCCATTGCTCCAGTCGCCCCAGTTGGGCGTCTCTGCGATAAAGGTCTTTGTGACCATCGGAAGATCCCTGCGTATAATTCCTGTCCCTGCACGTTCCGCAGTGAGCATGTTCCAAAGGTGGGTTCCGGCACGATGCGGCTGGGAAACACCGGGTGGTCGCCCTGGATCGACATTTCGAGGTGTCCGTACGTGCCGGATCCAAGCTCGGAGGCCGACACCTTCTTCACACACGACACAATGATTTCATCGCCGGGGATTTTCGAAACCCGGGCCAGGATTGCGTCCGGCACGCATCGAAAGCTTTTTTGCCAGTTAGGTCTGCTCATCTTCTTAAACCTCACAAGTCGTTATTCTAGCGGGCGTCATGCCCGCCATGGAGCCGCTCTGGACTGCTCCTACTGTATTAGTGCTCGTTTTCGACACGCCGTTGACACAGTGGTAAAAAAAGTTCGGCGGCTCTGTCGATTGCCGCCCATCAACGAGCATTTCTTCGTTATAGGAACCTGAGCGCGGTAAACTTGCCCGGGAAGCTCACATGACAACACAACCTCCGCGCCGCGTGCCCGACGACGTGGCCGCGACGCCGGCAGAGATCGCGGCTGCGATCCAGGCGCTCACGCCCGGCGATTGGGCCAGATTGAAGCTCTTCGCTGATTACCGCATCCGGAAGTTGGGTCCGAAGGCCAAAAGCATGACGGGGGACGACCTCCTCCAGACAGCCTTGGCCGATCTCCTGGGGGACGTTCGGCGCTGGAACAAAAGCAAGGTTGGATTTATGGGTCTGTTGACTGGAGCCATGCAGAGCATCTCGAACAACTGGGTACGTTCATACGAAGCAGACACACCCGTGGTGGAAGCTGATCTCCGCCGAGAGAACGATGGAGGCGAAAGTTACAGTCCGCTGGATAAAGCAGAGGAACCAGGTCCAAACCCTGAACAACGGCTGAGTGCCAAGCAAACGCTGGAGCTGATCGATAATTCATTTAAAGACGATGAAAAGGCGCAGATGGTGCTGACAGCCTGGCAGGAAGGCTACGAACCAGCAGCCGTGCGTGAGCTTTGGAGCCTGTCTCAGAACGACTACAACACGATCGTGCGCAGAATCCGCAGACGTTTAGATACTTCCGCTTTGACTGCCGACCGTGACAGAGGAGGAAGTAATGGCCAATAACAGAACCGATCAGGAAAAGTTGGACGCTCTTATCGATGCGCTCGACGATTCCATCCTTGAGGCAAGCGATGAGGATCTCCTGGAAGAGCTTAGAATGCGCGGGGTCGACCCGGACGCCGAGGCCGCGCGCCTGAAAACCATGATGCTGGGCACGGTGAAAGCTTTCCGGCAGCGCGCCTTAGAAGCCGCACGCGCGGCATACAGCAGTCAAATCAAGAAGATGGAGAAGAAGCCGTATTCGCTTCCGAAGACGCCCAAGGAGCGGCGACAACTATTCTCGTTATTTACGCAGCAGCCGCAGTTTGCAGAGTTCGTGACGGCCCAGTACCGGGACTTAGAAAACCTCACCGACAACGACATCGAAACCTATCTTGAGGATCTTGCCGAGCTGGGCATTTTAGAAAAGCTAGATCGCGACAAAACCAATGGCGAGTAATGATTATTTCCGGTCTCCAGCCCAGCTTCTCGAGCAGCTGGGCATTACCAGCCCGGATGAAATCGACATCGAGGCGATAGCCTTCCATTCTGGTGCCACGATCCGTTACCGTCCGTTGACCGGGTGCGCTGCCCGCATCGTCGGAAACGGGGACAGCGCAATAATTACCGTCGATTCAAGTGCAGGCCGCCCAAGGCAACGATTTTCTGCGGCGCACGAGCTGGGTCACTGGATGCACGACAGAGGCAAAGCCTCGTTTAGCTGCCATGAAGCGCAGTTCGCAAAGGAGTGGTCAAGGCACAACCCTGAGACGCGAGCAAACCGCTACGCTAGCGACCTTCTCCTCCCTGTCTCGCTGTTTTTGCCAAAGGCAAACATCTTCAAGACGATGGACTTCCATGTGGTCAAAAGTTTAGCTGAGACGTTCAACACCAGCCCGACGTCCACGGCGATCCGACTAGTCGAGTGCGGGCCTCTCCCAACAATGCTTATCTACTACAGCCGCCAGGGCCGCGAGTGGTTTGTTCGTGCTTCCGCCGTTGCAGAAAGACTCTGGCCGCCACAAACGCCGCGGTCAGGTATGAAGGCCTTCGACTTGCTGAAGGGCGGAATCGATGAACTGCAAGGCGACGTTCCAGCCGAAGCATGGTTCGATCACCCCGAGGCCGAAGGTCACTACATTGACGAGCATTCCATCCGGACGAGCTATGGCGATGTGTTGTCTTTTCTTTGGTGGAAGGACGAACAGATGCTGATCGATGTTGAAGAATATGAAGAAAAACAGGCCAGCCGCCGGTCAGACCGCCGCGAAGAAGAATAAAGGAATTGTAAAGCTGCCAAGCCAGTATGCCGGACGTGCCCAGCCGTTTCTTAGAGGATGCGCTTCGCCGATACCTCAAAAAACTGCAAGGGCTGCGAGACTTCCAGCTCGACAATCTGCTGGGGAGTATTCGAGCGTATACCGCACGACATGCGACGCGATCGCGCCGTCACCTCAGGCCATTCCGGCCGTTGCGGTATGGACGGCCGTTCACGCGGCCGTTCGTTTCATGTACCTCATAATTTTCAAGTCGGCTGTAAATCGTGCGGCGGTTGACGCCCAAAATCTTCGCAGCGCGGACCTTGTTGCCACCGGCGTATGTGACTGTACGGCAAATTAATTCGTCGACGACATCTTTCATCGAAGAGCCGAGGTGAACGGTAAAGGAACTGTCCGGCCGGGCGCTCGCCTCAATCTCTGAGGGCAGGTCCCTGAGTGCCAACTGAGTCGTTTCGGAGACAATTACGGCATGCTCGATTGCGTGTTTCAATTCGCGGATGTTGCCCGGCCACCAGTAGGCGGCGAGCGCGTTCAGGCAGTCATCATCGATGCTCGTGATTCGCCCGCCATGCTTTTCGTTCGTTCTTTGAATGAAATGCTCGATCAAGAAGGGCAGGTCTTCGATACGCTCTCTGAGAGGAGGAAGATGAACTGAAAAAACCTTCAGCCGGAAGTACAGGTCCTCGCGTAGCAACCCGTCTCGAAGCGCCCGGTCGATTGAACGGTTCGTCGCCGCCAGCACCCGCATGTTGACGGGTATCTCTTTCGAACCCCCGATCCGCAGCACCGTTCCCTCCTCAAGCACACGAAGCAGCTTGGCCTGCGTTTCGCATCGCATCTCCGTAATTTCGTCGAGGAGGAGTGTTCCGCCGGACGCACTCTCGAAGAGTCCCTCGTGCCGACGATCCGCGCCTGTGAACGCGCCCTTTTCGTGACCAAACAACTGGCTCTCGATCAGCGTCTCAGGAATCGCGGCACAGTTGACGGCCAGGTACGGACCGTCCTTACGCGACGAGAGCTGGTGAATGAGTTGAGCCGTGATCTCTTTTCCGGTCCCGCTCTCGCCGGTGATCAAAACAGGCACATCGCAGGAGGCGATACGTTCGATCAGGCTCATGATCCGGCGCATCGGTACAGACTGGCCAATCATGACGAACTCCCAAGCGGATGTTTCCCCGTCACCGCCTCCGCTCCGCTACCGCCTGTGGATAAATAGTCGCCCCGCCCTAACACGTCAACAATAATTGAGGTATTAGGAGACGATTCCGGCGAATGGGTAGAGCTAAGAAAATGGCCCGCGGCGAGAAATTTCAGTTTGTAGGCTATTATAACTGTCTCGACTTCGTTAACACGGAGTTCACGAAGGAAGGCGGTCGCCACTTCGATTCGCTGCGGAGTTTCGCCGACTTGATTGAATGGCTTGGCGAGTCTCGGCTTGTGAATCGAGCGCAGTTACAACGCGCTCTGAAATTGTGGGGAGGAAGCGCGGGTGCTGCGGAGCGCATTTTTTTAGACGCGCTCGCCTTGCGCAGGGCGCTCCTCGCCATGGCCGAAAAGCTCGCGACACGCCGGCCAGTGGCACGGGAATCACTTGAAGCAATCAACAAGACGATTGAAAAGCGTCCGGCCTGCGTGCTGCGCGCGCGAAGCTCGGGGCGCTTCGAGGAAATGACCCGCCTTGATTTGCACGAGCCTGAGCAGTTGATGGTGCCGATCGCGCAGTCGGCGAGCGATTTGCTCTGTCACGGAGATCTCGCGCTTGTCAAACGATGCGCCAATCCCGCTTGCGGGGCCTTTTTCTACGACACGTCCAAGAATCATACGCGCCGCTGGTGCAGCACGACTGGCTGCGGCAATCGTATGAGGGTTGCGGCGCATTATCGGAGACGCCGCGCAGTGAGCTAAAGACCTTCGGCATCACTTCGACGCTCACGCCACTGTGAGATCGAAGCCCAGCCACCGGAGACTCTTGAGCGTGCGACTGTTGCAAGTTGGAACGTCCTCGTTGTTTACCCATCCAAGCGTCTCTTGCACACAAGACTCGCCGAAGTCCTGTAAGCGATAATTTGGATCGAAAATACAATCCGCCATGCGCGCTACGTAATCGCTTTCCGATCCATGTAACAGATAGGAAAGAGTCTTCTTGATGCGATCTAAGCCATTTTCGGTTAGGAATACTTTCTTCATAGTTGGTTCGCCCCCATCGAAAAATCTGAACCTGTCGTGAAACGCGTGAACTATCAAAAGAGCATCGTACAACTCGTCCTCAGTCGCAGCGTCGATACTGCCAGGGGTTCCGAGCACCTTGCGAATCAGGGGACACCGGTCCCTCGTCACTTCATGCAGGTAATCGGGGTCGCGCTGCCAGAATCGTTCAATGGCATCTTTGACGCGCGCCTCAAGTGGGGGGCCCTGCAGAAGAGCCGCCGTTCTATAGGAATCGCCTGCGGCGAGCTCGTTGCGAATGAAGTTGAAGAGCTGGTCGATTTCTATTCGCAAAGGCAGATTCTCTTCCGGAACCAGGCGTCTGCCTAATTTCGTATAAATTTCTCGAACCGTCGCAAACGCATGGCGAAACTCTTCATAACGACGGCGATAGCTCTCTAAATATGCCCCTCTTCTACTCTCCTTCACTGGATCGCGTTCAATATTCGCAAACGCGTGGCAACCGAACTCCGCTTGCACGACCTGATCGACATCTGGGTCCGGCCGTTTCGGCACTGAACTAACCGCGCGCCGGAATCGCTCCGCTTCGGCGCGATCTAAGGCCTTGG
Organism: Binatus sp. (SeqCode); assembly: GCF_049584895.1. Lineage (GTDB taxonomy): Bacteria > Desulfobacterota > Binatia > Binatales > Binataceae > Binatus. The sequence goes on along the minus strand of NZ_JBAUYR010000116.1, from coordinate 13,838 downwards.
CCTGGCTCCAGAAATCGACGAACAGTCGTGAGAGTTCATCGAATCTAGGGTCGTCAGACGGAAGGAGGATAGCCACCTCCTGATTTGATCGCATTCCCGGTGTAGTGAGATTCGCGGAACCTACCAAGCAGCACGCGCCGCCAAAGATGTAGAGCTTGGGATGAAAGGATCGGTCAGAAAAATAGCGGATCTGCACCCCCGGCATGCTGACGGAACGGACAAGTGCGTCCGGGGAGGTTCCCGATCCCAATCTGACCACCAGCTTTACCGTGCACTGTCGCGACACCAAGTCCCGTATGACCTGCGCCTCTGAGAAGAACGCCGAAGCAATCTGAACCTCACACTTCTCGCCGAACGCAGTAAAAGCGTTCTGCACAAAATCGCCGAAGTGGCTACGATTCGTATATAGGTTTTGCATCACCTCAGCTCCGTTCAGCCATTTGCCCGGCTTCTCTTGCTTGTTCTGGCCGCTATTTCACTGAGGAACTATCGAGAGTGCGGTGGCCGCGCGTCTTGGGAGCGGTTGCCTACCAGACGTAATATGACCGAGTCGCCTGCATTGGAATCATGCCACGCTGCTGCTGGAGTGCAGCCGAACGCTAAGCGGCACTCACTCTTTCGCATCGCGCTACAATTTCGATTCCGGTAAAAGACCTAAACAATCGGGGTACCACATAGACACCTCAGCACCCTGCCGTCAATGTCCTCGAGTGACATCGAACCGGCCGAGGTGTGTGTGCAGAATCTGCACATGCACACTTCGCATCGTCCGCGAGGCTCCAGGAGCGACCAGACACAGCCAGCCATCGACAGACATGGTTCGTCGATCGCGGCACCGTGTTTGCACTCCGATACCGCTTGAGGTGTGGACGGGGGGCGCGGGCGGTCCCTTCATCTCGTGGAGGAGGCATCACTCAAATGCCCGAGATTCAGAGTTCCGAGTCTGAAGAGTCCGATCGGCTTTCATCGATTCTCGCCGGCTACCTGACGCAAAAGGATTTGGCGCAAGCACTCGGGGTTTCAGAGCGAACTATCGCGCGCTGGCATCATTTTCGAGAAGGCCCGCCGCGCGTCGAATTCGGGCGAAAGGTCTTCTACCGCCTCGAATCCGTGAGCGCGTGGATCGCGTCCTGTGAACGCCCTGAACCACGGGCCGGTCGTACGAGGCGGGCCCGTCTACGCGCGGTCGATCCATCACGCGTCCCGGTCTCGACGCAGCGGAACAACGTCGGCCCGCTTGCGGGATCGGGCGGCAGCCACAATTGAAGCGAAGCGATTCGTTGCCTGACGCAACGGATCGTCGGCAAGGTGCGCATAACGCGCCGTAGTCTGGGGCTGCGTGTGCCCAAGCAGGCGTCCAACGATTGGGAGCGACATGCCGGAAGAGACCAGGTGACTGGCGTACGTGTGTCGCAGATCGTGCAACCTGACGCTCTTCAAATTCGCCTGCTTGCAGACTGCCGACCATACTTGCTTGATTTCTTGAAGCGGTTTTCCTGCGATAGCGCCAGGGAAGAGATATTCACTTTCGCCACTTCTCTCTTTCATCGAGACTACTAGCTGCAACGCAGGCGGACTCAACGGCACGTGCTCTGTACGCTTCTGCTTCGTGTAATGGCTTGGCTTCGTCCAGACGCCGAGCACTAGATCGAAGTCTTTCCAAGTGGCCGTCAGGACTTCTCCGCGACGTGCCCCGGTGAGTAGCAGCAGCCGAATCGCATTCGCCGCGGACTGATTGGGATGCTTATCGAGCGCATCACAGAGGCGCTCAATTTCCTCAGTTGAAAGCCACCGGTCTCGTTTCTCTTCCGGAAACTTGGGAATGCCCTCGCAGGGATTGTCATTCCGCCATTCCCACCTCTTCGCGACGCTCATCATTTTGCTCAAAAGCGCACGGGTACGATTCGCATGGTATGGGGTCTCTTTGAGCGATTGATGGAGCTCCTCGATATCGCGCCGCCTGAGATCGGCGACTTTGATGTTTCCGATCTTGGGTACGATAATCTTCCGGCCCATGACCTCGTAGCATCTAATGCTGTTCGGCCGCAGATAAATCTTAGCGTGGCGCTCCATGAAGTCTTCGAACAGATCGGCAACGGTAGGTGCAGCGCGTCGTTGTTCCTTATCGCCGAGAGGATCGCCGCCGCGACGTATAGAGTCCCGCAGCTGAATTGCCTCTTCACGCGCCGCAGCCGCGTTGAGTTCAGGATGGCGCCCGATCGTGTGGCGCCGCTGTCGGCCCCCGGTCCAGTATGTCAGAATGAAGGAGATTGCTCCGCTGGCGGTGAGGCGCGCGCCAAAACCGCCAACCTGATTGTCGTAGAAAATGCGGTTGCCACTCGCGGGCGGCTTTAGCGATTTGATCGTTCTTTCGGTGATTCGCAGGCCCATGACAACCACACCCGTGTCCACACCGTGTCCACAGAGATTGCTATTTCAGTGACCTTGATTGTCACCGATAATCAGCAGGTTGTCAATGAATGACTCGATTAAACCTGACTTTTATGAACAGTTAAAGGGTTCTTGTGTCCACTCCGTGTCCACGGCTCGGGGTCGCTTAGATGTTTCGTAATCAGCAGGTCGCCGGTTCGAATCCGGCGGGTGGCTCCAAAAAGTCAAACAGATTCAATAGGTTTTTCAATCTCGATACGCTGTTTGTCCGAGCGACTGCCAAATCGCTGCCAATCCGCTTCGGACTCGTCGAGTAAGTCGACGTAGTTGTGATCGACGCCCGGCAAAAGGTGGGCATAGTGATCCATCGTGGTCTTTGGGCTGGCATGCCCCAATTGCGATGCGACATAAACGAAATCTCGGCAACGCGCCAAGGGCGTGGAAGCGTAAGTGTGCCTCGCGTCGTAAAGAACGTGGCCGGCGATCCCCGTCTCCTCCATCGCGAGATCGAATCGCTTTCGCAATCGGGAATCGTCGAGCGGAGTCCCCGATGGATTCGAGAATACCAGCTCTACCCCGCCGCCTTCGCCTCGATCTACTTGAGTTCGCGTCGCGCGCTTGAGCATCCGCAGGCGCACAACGTCCCTCAGCGCCGGGCTGATATCGACACTGCGTCCCAGCCCGGTTTTTGTTGGGCCGAACGTTGCCTTGTCGCTCTGCCAGCCGGCTCTCGAGCGTTCGCACGTAACTGGTAAATTCGGGAAAGCCCAGGTCGACCGCTCGATGTAATTGCCTCAAACGGTCGGCGAAGTCCTCCGCAACTCGCTCGCGCAGCCGCTCCAGCTCACGCAACTCTTCCGTCACTCGCGCAATCTTCCTGGCGCGTTGCTCTTCTGGCTCAACACGATATCGGCGGTGGTCGACAACGCTACTCTCGCCGCAGTGGAGATCGGGCCGGCGCTCAGCCGCAATCAGCAACACTTCGCGATGCTTGGCCTGCTGATAGGCGCAGGAATGCTTATCCCCGGCAACATCCCAACATCGTCGCCGCCAGCCGGCTGGGAATAATCAGTCGCGAATGGGCCGCGCATGGGCTCCGCACCGGAATGCTACTGCTCATTTTGTGTTTCGGAGTTTTAAGTCTTCCGGGTGCTTTCTAAAACCTGGCAGCCCCATCGGCCCCTCGCAATAAAGATGAATCTATTCAGCTTTGTTGACAAGCACATCGGATCAGCTCTATAAATATAGTGAATGGATTCATCTTTAGACGAACGGCCGGTCGGACTCCGCGACCGGCAAAAGCTGGAGCGTCAGCGTCGTATCGTTAAGGCGGCGGCGAAACTGTTCGCCAGAACGGGCTACGCCGATGTCGCGATGGAAGATGTCGCCGAGCGCGCGGGCCTCGCTGTCGGCACCATCTACAACTACTACCCCTCGAAATCGGCGCTGCTGCTCGCGATCATCCGACGTGAATCAGAATCGCTGATCGCGCGCGGACGGAAGATCCTCGACGACCCGCCGCGCGACGCGGTCGCGGCCGCGTGCTCGTTCACCGAGATTTTTCTCGACGACTTCACGCGTGACGACCGGCGGCTGTGGCGGGAACTGTTCGGCGCGGCGATCGCGGATCCGTCGGTCGTTGGGCGCCGACTATTCGAAAGCGACGCGCAACTCGTATCGCAACTTGCTTCGCTGCTTCAGCACTACCGGGACTGTGGCGTTCTCGCATCCGATCTAGAACCCATTCCAGCGGCAACGGTTCTGTACGGCGTCTCTTTCACCTGGATGACCGCTTATCTGATGAATGATGCGATTAGCGCCGAGATGGTGCGCAACGAAATCCGGCGCGGTACCGCGATCGCTATGCGTGGTCTGTTTCCGCGAGCTGAGGCGATTATTACCGGAGGAGACAAACTATGATCGAGATTATCGAAGGCTTTCCCGACAATGTAGTGGGAATACAGGCCAAGGGCGTAGTGACGAGAAAGGACTACCTTGAGGTGGTGATACCGGCAATAGAAAAGGCGCTGAAGCGAAATGCAAAGCTGCGGCTCTACTATGATCTGGGTTCGGAATTCACCGGAATCGATTTCGGCGCCGAATGGGAAGACTTCAAACTCGGAATTGAACATCTCTCACGGTGGGAAAGAGTGGCCGTCGTGACCGACGTCGCCTGGATCAGGCATGCGGTGGGCGCCTTTCGCTTACTGATGCCCGGAGCGATGCGAGTCTTCCCATCCGACCAGGCGTCAGAGGCCCGGAAATGGATCGTCGCCGCTTAGGCTTTCCCCGCGCTGATGGGATCGAAAAGGAAGAACCATGACTAACAACGATTTCATCCCGAATCAGTGGTATCCGATCTTGGACAGCTTGCAATTGAAAACTCGCAAACCGGTCGGCATCGCGCGCCTCGGCGAGCGACTGGTGTTGTGGCGCGATGGCAGCGGCACTGCGGTATGCATGGCGGACCGATGTCCGCATCGCGCGGCGGAGTTGAGCCTCGGATGGGTGCGCGACGACTGCCTGGTGTGCCCATTTCACGGGCTGCGCTTCGATCACGACGGCCGATGCGTAATGATTCCCGCCAACGGCGAGGGCCAGCCCGTACCGCGCGGCTTCGATCTGAATCTGCACCAGGTTCGCGAGGCGCATGGTCTCATCTGGTACTGGTACGGTGAGTCCGCGCCCGCCGCGGAAATTCCGTGGTTCCCGGAAGCGCCGGATCCAAGTCCGCGAACCAGCTTCGTGCAGCGCGACTATCCCGTCTCATACCTGCGCGTGATGGAGAACCTCGGCGACATGCATCACGTGCCGTTCGTTCATCGAGCGACTATCCCCGGAGCAGGAACTCGCGTCGAGATGCAGGAAGCGCGGCTCGACGGCGCCGTAATTCGAATGAAGGTCTCGCTACATCACGAACGATCTGGCTTGATGCGGCCGACTTACAACTTCACTTACGCGATTCGTTTACCAACCCTCGCGACGATCGAGGTGGCCCGGGGAATACAGTTTGTCGCCAGCGCGACGCCGATCGATCGCGACCATACGTGGCTGTGGGCGCGATACGGACAGGATTATATTCCAGGATGGCTGGGCGGCAGAGTCATCGCGCGGCTGGCTGCGAAGTTCGACATGGAGTTGGTGTTCACCAGTCAGGACATGCGGATGCTCGCGAGTCAGCAGCGCAATGATCCTGAATTTTCAACCTATCGCCTGTTCGAGGCGGATCGCGCGATTGCGTTGTACTTTGGCCTGCGCAAGCAGGCTATAGACAACGCACATTCGCGGCTTAGTTCGATCAAACCTCGCACTGCTGCGGGCGAGTGACACCGTCGGCGTAGGTTCGCACCAGAATTCTCCAGGTCCTGGAATCGCTGTACGCCGGGCCGACCGTCGTATCTGGCAATGCTCCAATTCGAGTGTCAAACGACAGACAACAACTATGGCGCACAGCGATCGCTTCCTGCTGACGTGATCCGACCTGCTTCAGCAAAATGAATATTCTCACCGAATCCACAGCGCATCGTTCATCGAGAATCCGACCTTCGCGATCTTCTACCTTGATCGATATCCGCTGGACAGAATCCCCGATGCCGACGGCGTCTGAAACGCTAGCCCTTCTGACGACCCAGGAAGGCGCTGAAGCGTTGGCCGTAGAACCAAGCACCTACTACGTAGGTTATGAGCAGAACCGTGAGAACGTCGAGCATCCAGCCGACTCCGAGCCATCGCGTGAGCAGCAACAGACCAACGATTGACGCTACAACGACAAAGTCGAGTATAATTGCCGCTAGACCACCCAGTCCCATTGCAACATTTGCTTTCATCTTCGTATCCTATAGATAGGACGCGAAAGCGCTGTCAGAGTTTCAATTCGGGAGGTCGATTACTTAAGGCTCTCTGAAGGGGAGTCGCCCAAGAAGATGCTCTCAACACGAATGCTGTCGACGCGACGCCACCCGCGTAAGGAACAAACGCAACTCAAGATGGCTGAGGGGTCTCAAGTTAAAACTTAGGAGAAGCGGGCTGAACATATTGGCGATAAAATGCACAAATGTGCGGTGAGGAACCATTGAACATGCGGGCGCGCGATTCCTTGACTCGTGAAGCTTGCCCTCATGTTTTGGGTTGATTCAGTCTAATCATTCCACAAACGCTTCGCTTTCTTGTGGCACACCGGTCTTGGGCAATAAGAACAGAAAGGGCAGTACGCCAACCAGCATGACTGCCATCAGCCAGAAACAATCGTTGTAGGCCATCATCGTGGACTGATTGTTGACAATTCGGCTCAGCATCGCCAAGTCCGATCGGCGGCTGGGCGTCGACGCGACTCCATAACCGCTGAGAAGACTTCGAAACTGAGTGTCGGTCGAGCGGAATGTCGGATTGGTGCCACTGAAAGCGCCGACCAACTCCGAGCGATGAACCTGCGAGCGGCGCGCGAGCATCGTCGCCAGCATCGCATATGCGATATTGCCGGAAACCCGCCGCGACAGCGTGAACAGGCTCGACGCTCCGGTCATTTGAGAGCGTGCCACGGTGCTCAGTGAGACCGTGCTCATCGTCACCATCGAAGCGCCCATACCGATTCCAGTCATTATCAGGATCGGCATGAAGTTGGCGAAGCTGACTGTGAGTGTGAAGTGACTGAGCTGCCGGTAACCAAGGACCAAAGCAACTATGCCTATCGCGATCAGGATTCTTGGACTTACGTAATTGTAGAGGCGTCCGACCACAGGCATCGTCAGCAGCATTGCTACAGCGCGGGGCATCAGGACCATTCCGGCCTGGTACGCAGGATAGTTAAGCAAGGTCTCCGTAAATTGCGGCAGCAGGAAACTCGATCCAAAAAGCGCGAAGCCGACTACCATCCCGAGGCTCGAGCCCACGCTGAGAGGTACGTTGCGAAACAAGCGGAGGTTTATCACCGGTTCGTCGGTGTGGAGTTCCCACACCACCAGCGCCAGCAGCGCGGCGCAGGCGACAACAGAGCCTATTACGATCAGATGGTTTGAGAACCAGTCGACTTCTTCGCCGCGCTCGAGGACGACCTGCATCATAGTGAGCCCCAGGGTCAGCAGGCCGATTCCGGTCCAGTCGATGCGTGCGACGCCGCGCTTCAAGTACGAAGGGTCGTGCACGAACGTGCTGACCATCATCAGGCCCACGATGCAGAACGGCACGTTGATGTAGAAGACCCACTGCCAGCCATAGTTGTCGACCAGCCATCCTCCGATGACCGGCCCGATCGCCGGCGCGAGCACGACGCCCATGCTGTAAACGGCCATTGCCATACCCTGCTCGGAGGGCGGAAAAGTCTCTCGCGCGATTGCCTGCGAGCAAGGCATCAGGCTTCCGCCTCCGATCCCTTGCAGCACGCGATAGAAGATCATCTGAGTCAGGGTCTTCGAAGTTCCCGCCAATACCGAGCCCACGGTGAACAGGACCATCGACGCGAGGAACAGCCGCTTGCGGCCAAGCAGCGTGGTCATCCACGCCGACATCGTGATCATGATGATTTCGGCGATGCTGTAGGCGGTCGAAACCCAGGTGATAGTCAGCAGGTCCTGGCCGAAGCTGCCCATCATGTGCGGCATTGCGACGTTGACGACCGTCGCGTCCATGACCGACAGGAAGGTGCCGATCATCACGGAGGCGGCCACCAGCCACTTGCCGGCGGACGTAGGCTCGCTGTCGGCGGACGGGCCAGGCGACAGCACTCGCGCAATCGGATTTGCCACGCGGATACCTTTCTAATCGGGAGTTACCGCTTGCCGCCGACCTCTGCAAGAACGGATCAAGGCCATCTAGTCAGTCGCTTGCACTCTCTGACTTCAAGGGTACGCTCGCCCGCCTTTTGAAACCTGCAAGTATCGCATCGGCAAGTGGCCCGTAGTTGCCGTCATAATGATGAGCGCCATTCCTGCGGAACGTTTCGGCGCCGAGCTGCGCAAGCTGAGGACAGGCAGTATCTGTCTCGTCCTGCCCGTAGAAGCACTGGATCAGGTGCGGCGGAATCTTAGTTGCTTGCGGCAACACCGGAAGTGCGTCGGATCCGGGCGGTTCGCCCAGCCATCCGCGAACAGAGATTTCGAAATCCGCGGATTTTGAGAGTCCCAGCAGAGAGATCAGAACCACGTGGTCACGCAAGCTCGGCGGCAGAAGGTTGTAGGCGAACGGCATCACGTCGGCGCCGAATGAATAACCGACCAACGCTACTTTGTCGGCGTGCCATTTCGTCATAAACGTCTGGATCAGCGCGGCGACAACATCGGCGGTCTGCTGCGGCGTCTTCTTGCTCCAGAAATATCGGAGAGTGTCCAAGCCAACGACCGGCACACCTTGCTGCTGAAGGTCTTCCGCGATGGTCTTGTCGAGGTCGCGCCATCCGCCGTCACCCGAGAGAAGCACCGCCATCAGGTTCGACGGATGTCCAACCGGCAGCTCAGCGAGCGGCAACGCGGAGATATCGACAGTCGGCGCAGTATTCGTAGGAATTTTCGTGACCGCCGGCCGGGGCTTCGCAAGATACGGCTCGATCAACGATCGCAACGCGTCGCCCGTCGCCATGCTGAGCGGCATCTCATGGAGATCGATCGTCGCGCCCTCGTGACGCAGCTTCATGATGTATTCGCGATCCGTTTTGTGGACCTTCGGTGTTAATCCGACTATCCAGAAGCCGGGTAATCTTTTTGGGGCGCCGTAACGATATCCGCCTCTGCGCGCCGTCGTGGGCAGGTCGGAACAAATTGGTTGCCTGCTAGCGATTGTCTCTGCAGGATCAAGCGACACGGCACCCGCAATGGTGACCGCGGGAGCCTGGATCAGGTTCAACTCAGCAAGCGTCCCGCCTTCGCCGACTCCTGCGACGATTGGCGTCAGGTAGGTTGGAAGCCGGCGCTCCCGCTCGAGCTGGCGGGTGAGCAGTTCGGTGTCGTAAACCAGCCAGTGGCACTTCTCCTTGAGCTTACCGAGCCCCCTCAAATATTTTCTGCTATCAACCTCGGCGACCAACGCTCCGCCTTTCGCTATCGCCTGTGCGGCGGCGTCATCTGTCTTAGATAATCCTTTGCGGCCGGAAAAGTAGATCACGATCGCACGAGCTTCACCTGTCGGCTCGGCTAGTCTGGCGCTGCCGAAACGGCCGGGCTCGAATGCGTGCGCGGTCGATGCACAAAGGCAAAAGGCTGCAGCGATGAAAGCGATCGCACAACGAAACCCAGTCATATCGCAGAGGAACCTCGCCTGTATCCGCTGGCGAGCGCTGCCACGTCCGCCAGCGTGATGAACGGACCAGCTGCGCCCGATGCCGCAAGATACCGAGGTTCCCAGACCGGGCGGAACTTATTCTTGAAGCTGCGCAGACCCTGAAAATTGTAAATCGGTTTGCCATGCTCCCACAGCAGGCCGGCCAGTCGATGCCATCGTGACGAGAGCGGCGTGCGTGCTATCCCCGCCAATGGCGCCATCCCAAGGCTGAGGCGCTTGAAGCCCCGCCCTTTCAGCTCCAACGCCAACTGTGTGAACAAGCACTCCATCGTGCACGGTGGCGCACTCGGCACCTGCCGCATGAGTCCTACTGTAGCTTCGGTCTGCAGATCCGTTGTCATGAAAGTGACGAACGCGATCGGCTTACCATGTTGCGATAACAACGCTGCCGATTGAGCCTCCACGAACCTTGGCTCGAAGCCCGCCACCGAGAAACGCCGTTCGACGGTATGATGCGTGGCGAGCCATCTTTCCGAGATCTGACTCAGGACGTCTTGTTCCAGGCTTACGTGTCGTGGCGGCAGAATCTGGAATGTCAGTCCTTCGCGTTCACCGCGCTTCAACGCCTGGCGCAGCCCATAGCGCTGGGAACCTTCCAGGCTGAATTGGTCCAGATAGATGCAAGCTTCTTCGCCGACCTTCACGACCCTAAGACCCGCGTCCAGGTACAGCGGCAGGCTATCGGGACGAACTTGATAGAAGGCAGCGCGTCCACCGTGTTTGTCGGCAAGTTCGACGAAGCGCCAAACCAGTTCCGGCCATTCCTCGCAGCGTCCCACGGGATCGAAAAGTGCAACCCAGCTCCTGCCGCGCTTGGCATACATAAGGAACGAGTTCCCCGAGCTGGAGAACAGGAAGCTCTTGTCGCCCATCAATGCCAGTATCGCGGCACTGCACTCCTGGCCACGAATTATGGCCGCAGCGCGCGATAGCTCTTGTTCCGAAGGAGGCTCGACCCGGCCAGGCGCCGTCCGCAGTAACTGCCATAGCGAAATGCCGAGAGCCAGAATCGACGCGCCGAGAATCGCTCGCAGCGACCTCGATGCCTGTGCGTCGAACTCGAACTGCCACCAGATTTCCCGCCGATAGGCGATGTCACGAAAGGCGAACAGCAGGATTCCGATCGCGCACGCGATGACGATGGCAATCGCTATGAACCAGCCCAGTCTGAACGGTTGATGCATGAAAGCCGCGGGCCGAGTGAACTGGCGTCGCGTCGCGAGCAGAAGACACACCAGGAAAACGATTGCCGCGGTCTCACCGAATGCGAGTCCCTTGGTCAGACTCAATGCAACGTCGGCCAACGCGACGATCAGAGCCAGCCACCAAGCGCCGTCGAGGCGATGATATAAGCCGCGCGCGACGAACAGCAGAAGAACCCCGGCCAGAGTGGCAAGCAAGTGCGAGATCTCGACAGCCCATAGCGGCAGAACACCTTGCAGCGCCGCAAGTCGCCAATCCATCGCCGGGGTCGCGCCCGATACAACCAGAACGATGCCCATCGCGAAGGTCACGGCGCTTAGAAAAATCGGCGCGAGCAGTTCCGCTCCCAGCGAAACCCGTTCCCCTGCTTTCGAGCGAAAACGGCCCGGCACGCTCCTCAGTTCCAACCCCGCCAATGATGCGGCGGCGAGCAGCAGCGGCAGCACGAAGTACACGCCGCGATAGATCAGCAACGCAGCGACCACGTCGTTGGGAGGGACGAAGTGTCTCAGCGCGAGGAAGATGACGACGTCGAAAACTCCGAGGCCGCCCGGCACCCGGCTGATCACGCCAAGCGCGGTTGCCGCCGAAAACGCCGCCGCGAAACTGAAGAAGTCGATCTGTGCGCGCGGCAGCAGGAACCAAAATGCCGCTGCAGCCGCCGCCAAATCAATTGCGCTTGCGACGAGCTGAACGAGTGTGATCGCAAGCGAAGGCATCGCGATCGAAAGCCGCTCGATTGCCACAGGTTGCCGTCGCCATGAACGGAGCAGCAATGTGAGGAGGATCGCGAGCAACGCGGCGGCGCCGGCGCATCGAATCGACGCGATCGGAGCGGGCAACAAGTGCGCTATCGCATTCCCGGCGAGCATCAGACTTAGCGCTGCGAACGCTGCGAGGCCAATGCCAAATGCCACGTTGATGAAGAGCATAACGCGCGCGGTCTGCTCAGGGCGCACCCCGACCGCGCCATACACGCGATCGCGAACCGCATCGGCGGTCAGCGCCTTGAAGCTGATGGCGTTGCCGAGCGCGGAGCCGCAGAACGATGCGAGCAGGAGGGCGGGCGTCGATACCTGCACGCCGACGTAGCTCAACGCGCACAGATCGCGCGCGATCAGTGCCAGGTAGCTAACTACAGTCAGCAGAATGGAAATCCAGACAAGTCGATGTGGGGTCGCGCGAAGCGCCTGCGTCATTCCGTGATAGTCCAGGCCGCGTGACAAATCGCTCAGAAGAACGAGCAGTAGTGCACATGCGGCGAGCGCGGCGATAGGACCGGCGATACGCCACAGAACCTTCGCGCGACTGGTCAGCGAACGAGTGGTGTTTTGCAGTTCCTTGTCCATGGGCGGCGGCGTCTGCGTCTTTTGATCAGGAAGCGTCTCTCGCGTCAGCGAATGCGGAGTCACGCTCAGTAATAGATGCGTCGTCGACGACTTCGGCCAGCGTCCAGCGAGACGATTGCAATGACATCGATTCGCGCGCGACGACTCCCCATTCTCCCTCTCTCACTATGAATTTGTGGGCTTCGGTCATGAGTTCCGGTGCGGCGGCGAGACTCGGATTCTTAAAAAGCAGCGCGCGTACACGAGCGCGATCCGAAGCGATCCTGATCTTCAGGCTCAAGCTGCAGCGCCTCGCCTGCCACGCGATCACCTTGTCCAGGAGTCCCGCCAACGATTCGATCACGGCGCGTCGAACCGAGGTTCCCACGCTCGAGATTTCCTCCGCAATGCCGATAGGATCCAGTTCGTCAAATTGTCGGGATCGAGCCGCAGCTGCCTGCGCGCGACACCATGCATAGTGATCTTCATCGGAATCGTCAGTTTCGTCGTCGGGATTTGTTGCGACGCGAAGCTTTAGCCCGGTAATGCGGAGGCTGAGCCGCATGAGGGCAAGAGCCTCAGTTTCCGCCTCGGGTTCATCAGCGGTGACCAGCACGAGATCCGAAGTTAGTACCTCGTGCAAAGCTGCTTTCTCCCCCAGAATCAGCATCGCAGCAAAGCGAGCCCGCCTGTACAAACTCCTCCACTCAAGCTCGATCAGTCCCGCAAGCGACGGCGATCGGGAAAGGGTATCGTCAATTTTGAATCTTGCTGATTCGATTTCAGAGCGCCGCGCCGGACTGTGATACTGCGAGCCGGCGTTCCAAATCGTCAGATGAGTCAGGAGTTTCTCAACAGCTTCCCTCACTGGGTTCGCATCATTCATTCCCGCGCTTTTTTCGAGCTCGTCTCCGACGGCGTCCCAATCGATTTCCTGGATTCTACGGTCAACCAACAGAAGCTCGGTCGCCTTGCTCCAGGCGTAAAGGTCTTGCTCGCGAAGCCTTCGATTTTCTTCATCTTTGTCCAACATTCTCCTCAAACCTCCCTGAAACGATTCCGCGCGCAATCTAGATGGCATCCAGTCTGCGCGAAGGTCCGTTGCAGACGTCAAGCGATCGCCGGGCATGCTCTCGAAGCTCCTGCTCGGCGATTTCCCGCTAAACGCGACTAACGGTGAGAGCTAAATTCTCAGACGGCAGAGAAGCGTAAGAGGAAAAACGGAAGGCTCAGTTGCAGAGAGATGAGCGCGCGAGAAAGAACGTGACATCCGCCGCAGGCCCGGATTTAAGACTCTTCCGAACGACCCTCGAGGCGCGGAATCCTCTTGCAGCGAGAGCGAGCGAAGGTTCTCCTCAAACGGCATAGCCCGGCTTGGACGCCGGCTACTGCGCAAAGGGAGATTGAACACGGCGCGAGCTGCATCGCCCTTCGTCGTCGCGCTCGGCGCAATCGCGGCCGGCAATACGCAAGTGACGGCGAGCAATAACGCCAGCAGCCATATTCCGACCGCCTTCATGGGGTTAATTTTATCTCCAATTTTCGATCAGAGCGAACCTCGTGACGTATCAACGTCGCTCGCCCTGTGGCCTCCTCCATCTCCGAAGCAGCGAACGGAAACTCGCCGGCGGTGGCGCGCATTCGAGG
>NZ_JBAUYR010000115.1:0-32523 GCF_049584895.1 Binatus sp. (SeqCode) | reverse complement strand
CACCGCCCGCCGCCGCTGAGTCAGTAGGACGAAATTTATTTCGTCGATCGAAATTTCTTTCGTTAGTCGCTAGGACGCGCGCGCTTCAGGAAAAATCCGCAGGAAATTCTCCGAATAGAATCGGTCGCGGATCTGTTCGGAACGATCTCCGAGCGACGTCTCGAAGCGCGCGATCGGGTTGCGGCCACCCTCGGTGTGCGGGTAATCGGTCGAGAACAAATACAGGTCTGGATTTGACCGATCGATCAGAGCCCCGATGTCCTCGAACACGAACGGTGTGAATGCCATCTGCTGCGTGAGCTGCTCCGACGGCTTGCGCGTAAACCGCGCAAGGTTCGCGTCCGTCTTGCTCCAAATCTTCACCGTCCAGTCCAGCCGCACGAGCATCGCCGGCACCCATCCCGCGCCCAGCTCGATACATCCGCCGCGCAGCTTCGGAAACCGCTCGAACACGCCGTCGATCAACATCATCGAAAGAAACGTCTCCGGCCCCTGGTGCAGCACGGCAATGTCCTTGGTGCGCAGATTCTCGCCGCCGCCCATCCAGTCTTTGACCGGTGGCCGCCCGTTGTTAATCCACGCCTTGTCCAGTTGCAGCGGCGATCCGCCGACATGCATCACGAACGGAATGTTCGCCTCGACCAGCCGGGTCCAGAAAGGATCGAATTCGACGTGTCCCGGAGATCGGCCACCGCACGCGTGATGCGGCACCCAGATGGCCTTCGCGCCGCTCTTCAACGCGAACTCGAGTTCCTCGAGCACGAGTGCCGGCTCCTCCAGCGGCACGACCGCGACGCCCATCAGCCGCGAATCGTCCCCGCAAAAATGCGCCATGTGCCGATTGTGCGCGCGCGCCGCGCCGTAGCGCAGCTTCGGCGGGATTTTCGAGTTCGGCGAAAACGGCATCGCGACACTGTGCGTCGCGAATACGAGCTGTTTTTTGAAACCGAGCATGTCGACCGCCTTCGATCGTTCGCGGCCGTCAAATGCGCCCAACGCTTGAATCTCTTTCGATCGCTCGATCAGATTGTCGCCGAGCGCGATCATCTCCGCGACGTGCTCCTCCGTATGCCGCCCGCCGCGCGCCATGATCTCCGCGACCTCTTCATCAGTAACCAGCGACGCGCTGTAGCTTACCGCCGGGATGTCCTTGCGCAGTTCCGGATCTGCATACTTCTGCAAAAAATCCGGCAACTCCATGATATGGCTGTCGGCGTCGTACATCGGCCGGTTAGCAGGTGCGTAGGTCATGGCAGATACCTCTGCTTGCTGAGCGCTTTGGCGGAAGCTAAGGAACCGATTAAAGCACCATCATCCGCCCCTGCTCAAGGAACCGAAATTATCGCTGGGTGCAGGGGTCACCCCTGCCCAAGGAAGCATGAAACCCACGGTGGGTTTCATTACAATTAAGTCTTGCGGTTCTCTGGAGGCGCCAATGGCTCAGCCTGATTTCTATTTCAACCCGTTCGATGCTGACTTTCGCGCGAATCCCTATCCGCACTTCCCTGCGCTGCTCGAAGGTCCTCCGCGGCAGCTCAAACTCTTCATGCCGACCACGCTCGTCGCCCGCTATGATGACGTCGTCAGCGTCCTGCACGACCACGAACGCTTCACCGTTCGGCGCCCCGAGATCCCGTTTCGCGAGCGTATCGATCCCTTCGGCGGCGCCCCCACTATTCTCACCGCTGATCCTCCGGTGCATTCGCGCCTGCGAAAGCTGGTCAGCAAGGCGTTCACACCGAGGCGCGTGCGCGAGCTCGAGCCGCGAATTCGAGAAATCACCACTGACCTTCTCAGCCGCGCGTCGAACTCCGGCGAAGTCGAAGCGATGGCGGCGCTGGCCAATCCGCTGCCGGTGATTGTTATCGCGGAGATGCTCGGGGTCTCGGCCAGCGATCACGCTCAATTCAAGCAGTGGTCCAACGATCTGATCAGCTCATTCGGCCAGGAGATGGCGACCGGCCCGTCTGCCGCCGGCCTCGCCGCAAAAGAGGATCTCCGTCGCTACCTCGCCGAGGCGATCAAGCAGCGCAGCGCGAATCCAGCCGACGATCTGATCAGCGCCTTGGTCACCGCCCGCGATGAATCCGACGCGCTCAGCGAAAATGAGCTGCTCGCCTTCGTCGTATTGCTGCTGCTGGCCGGCAATGAAACCACCACCAATCTGATCGGTAACGGTCTGCTCGCTCTATGCCGCAATCCCGAACAGCAGCAACGCCTGCGCGAGAATCGCGATCTGATCCCGAAAGCGATCGAGGAGATGCTGCGGTACGACCCACCCGTTCAGATGACGGTGCGGATGCCGATTGCTACTGCGAGCGTCGGCGGCACCGAGATTCCCGCGGGCAGCCTCGCCTTCATCCTGCTGGCGGCGGCTAATCGCGACCCCGCGCACTTCTCCAATCCGGCCAGCTTCGACGTCGCGCGCGATCCCAACGAGCACGTGTCATTCGGCGAGGGGATCCATTTCTGCCTCGGCGCGCCGCTGGCGCGGCTCGAGGGCGCAATCGCAATCGAATCGATGCTGGAAAAATTCCCGCGCCTGCAACTCGCCAACCCAGAGGCCAAGCTTCAGTATCGCGGCTCGATGGCCCTGCGAGGCCTCAGCGAACTTCGCCTCTCCGGCAGTTGATCCTGGACTTCCGAACGCCATCGCGCTCAAACGTACCTTTCATCGGTCGGCGATGGCTGTTAGTAAAGCCCTGATGTCGATGCCACGTCGGATTCAATTCTTCGCCGCGTGTTCGCGCGCGATTGCCCTCCTGCTCGCGCTGGCGCTGTTCATCGCGCCGTGTTCCAACGCGGACTCCGCTGCTCCGCAAACGTCCGCCGTCGACGTGCATGGAATGGTAGTGTCGGAAAGCGACGACGCGGCGCACGCCGGCGTCGAGATTCTCAAACAAGGCGGCAATGCCGTCGACGCCGCCCTCGCCACTGAACTCGCAGTCGGCGTCACCAATCCTGCCGCGTGCGGAATCGGCGGCGGCGGCTTCATGCTCATCTATATCGCGAAGGTCCGGCACTTCTATGCGCTCGACTATCGCGAGACTGCGCCGCTCCAGTCCCGACCCGACATGTACATTCGCAACGGCAAGCCCGACGAAGACCTCGCGCGCGATGGCATTCTCGGGGTTGGAGTGCCGGGTGAAATCGCAGGCATCGACGCGGCGCTCAGGCGCTTCGGCACCATGAAGTTTCAGCAGATCGCGGCGCCCGCCGAGAAATTAGCCGGCGACGGCTACGTCGCGAGCGAGCATCTAGGGAAGGAGATCGAGACGCTCGCGCCGAAGCTGAAAAGCGATCCCGGGCTGAGCCAGGTTTTCCTCAAGCCCGACGGCTCGCCGCTCAAGGCCGGCGACACGATCGTCGCGAAGAATCTCGCGGCGACGCTGAAGGGCCTGGGCAACGATCCGGTCACGAACTTTTATCGCGGCGAAGTCGCCGCCGCGCTCGTCGCGTTCATGAAAGCGCATGGTGGACTCCTCACCGCTGCCGATCTCGCGAACTATCGTCCCGACTGGCGCGACCCGATTCACCATCGCTACGAGGGCTACGACGTCTATGCGATGCCGCCGCCGTCGTCGGGTGGTGTCGTGCTCGAGATGCTCGGTGCGCTCGACTCCGGCCATCTCGCCGGGCTCGGCGTCAACTCGCCGCCGTACCTCGCGCGCCTTATCGAGGTGATGCGCCAGGGCTTCATCGATCGCGAGCAGTACGCCGACCCGTCTTTCGTAGGCGTCGAGATCCAGAAGTTGCTCACTGACTCTCACATCCTGGAATTGCGCGAGCGCGCGATGCATCCGAAGACATCGCCGCCACCGCCCGCTGCTGCGCACGATCACGGCACCACCAATCTGCTCGTCGCGGACAAGGACGGCAATGTCGTCGCGCTGACGACCACTATCAACACCGTGTTCGGCGCCAAGATGAGCGTGCCCGAGCTCGGCATCATCCTCAACGACGAGATGGACGATTTCGCCGTCGCGCCCGGAGTTCCCAACGCGTATCACCTCGAAGGCGAGCTCGCGAACCAGGTGCGGCCGGGCAAGCGTCCGCTCTCGTCGATGACGCCGATAATCGTCACCAAAAACGGCAAGCCCGTGATGACGACCGGCGGCTCCGGCGGGCCAACCATCATCAGCGGAGTGCTGCAGGTCGCGCTCAACATTCTCGCGTTCCATCTCGACGCGACCAGCGCCGTCGCCGAGCCGAGAATTCATGAGCAGGCCGCACCCGATGTCGTCATCGTCGAACAAGCGATGCCGGCGGCGACGCGCAGCGCGCTCGAGCAGATGGGCTACAAGCTTAAGGTCGTGCCGAATCTCGGAGCGGTCGGCGCGATTACGATTGCGCCGGCAAATCTTCACGGCGCCGCCGATCCGCGCAAGGGAGGAGGCGCCGTCGGCTATTAGGAATATCATCGGCGCGTTAGACTCAACCTCCGTGTCCGGGACTGCTCCCAACGAAGTGTCCTCGCCGGCGTTCACCGCCCCGTCGGCGCCCGCGACTCCGATCGCATACGATGTCGCCGCGATCGTCGCGTTGTCCTTGGCAATCTGCTTGTTTCATCTCGGCTCGTTCGGGCTCTGGGAGCCAGACGAAGCGCGCTACGCCGAGATCGCGCGCGAGATGCTGCAAAGCGGCAACCTGCTGGTGCCTCATCTCAACTACGTCGCGTACGTCGAGAAGCCGCCGCTGCTCTACTGGCTGACCACGCTCTCCTTCTGGATCTTTGGCGTCTCCGAATTTGCCGCGCGCATCCCGGTCGCGCTGTCCGCGATCGCCGGAATACTCGCGACGTACGTTTTCGCGCTGCGTGCATTCGGCCGGCGCCACGCGATTCTCGCCGCCGCGATCCTCGCCACCACTCCCCTGTACGCATTGATGGCGCAAGTGCTCACCACCGACATGACGCTCACCGCGCTGGTGACGATCGCAACCTTCTCGCTCTATCTCCATTGGCATGAAGGCGGCCGCTGGTGCTGGGTCGCTTACGTCGCGATGGGTCTGGCCGTGATGACCAAAGGGCCGGTCGGTGCCGCGCTGCCGATTCTGTCGATGCTGATCTGGCTGGCGCTGAGGCACGAACTGCGCGGCGCGATCGCGAAGTTCCGCGCGGTGCTGGGCCTCATGCTCACGACTCTGATCGCGGCACCGTGGTTTGTGATGATGTCGATACGCGAGCCGGGCTTCGCCGACTTCTATTTCGTCGGCGAGCATCTGCGACGCTTCTTCGAGACCGACTACAGCCACAGCGAAGCGTTCTACTTTTATGTTCCTGTCCTCGCCATCGGGCTGCTGCCGTGGACGTTGCTGGTGCCGTTCCTGACCTGGCGCGAGGCTCCGCGCAATCCCGCGCGCAGTTTGTGCCTTGTCGCAGCGAGCATCACGCTGGTCGCTTTCTCATGCGCCAACGCGAAGTTGATCCCGTACATCCTGCCTGCTGTCCCTCCGCTCGCCGTATTGATCGCAGACGGGCTCGTGGCATGCGCATGGCCGGCCGCGGACTCGCGCGCCGCACGGAGACCGCCGGATTCCCGGATACTCATCGAGAGTGGGCCGATGCTGGCGCTGTTGGGCGCGGGCGTGATCGTCACGGCAATAGCGGCGCCACAATTTCGCACTCCGTACGTGATGACTGCGCGTCCTTCCTTGTATGCGATCGGCGCAATCCTGATAACGGGCGGCGTAGTTACGATGTTGATGTTCATCATGCGCCGCACGGCTGCGGGGCTCGGCGCGATCATCGTGACGCTCGCGTTTGCATTGATCGCCGGCGGATGGGCGCGGCTGGAGACCGAGCCGATGCGTTCATACGCGTCGCTCAGCCGCGCGATCGCCGAGAAGGCGCCCGACGCGGATATCATTTGTTATCATCGCTACGTTCAGTCGCTGCCGTTCTACAATCGCAAGCGCATCGTGCTGCTCGGCGGGCGCACGGAACTCGACTTCGGCTCGCGACTCGACCCGAACGCGCGCTATTGGTTCATGAACAACGACGATCAGATGTTCCGGCGATGGGAGCGGCCCGGGCCCATCGTGGTCGTTCTCGACGCCGGCGATCTCGCCCGAATGAAGGAGAGCTTTGGTGACTTCGACCTGATCGCGGCCGAAGGAAAGAAGCGCGCAATCCTCCGACGTGAACGAATCTCGCGCCGTGAACCAATCAGCGTCAACTGAGCGGGCCGCGCCCCCGGCGCATCGGTATCGCGCGTTCGCGATTCGCGCGGGGTTGGGGGTGGCGGTGGTCGCCGTTTTGTTGTGGCGTTACGACGCGCGACCGATCATTCGAATCCTCAGTCGCGAGCGTCCCGCTTACTTCGCAGCGGTGGTCGTGCTTTACGTTGCGGGACAGGCGATGTGCGCGTATCGATGGCAACTGCTCGCCGCACTTCTCAAGGTACACGGCCACTATCGCGAGTTCCTCGCGTACACGTTCGTCGGGATGTTCACCAACCTGTTCGTGCCCGGATTGCTGGGCGGCGATGCGGCGCGATCTGTCTACCTCGGCCGGCGCCACGGCAGGATGGGCGAGGCAATCGCGTCGGTCGTCGCGGATCGCGCCGTGGGCTTGATCGGTTTGTTCTGGCTGGCCGCCTTTAGCGCGATCTTTCTGAACTTCGCGCCGATTCCGTCGTCGGTGATCACGCCAACAATCGCAGTCGGTGCGATTGCTTTCGTTGGGTTACTCGCGGCGCCGCTTGTCGCGCGCATGATTCATCTGATGCCACGGCCTGTTCGCCGCGCGGGCGGAATCGTCGCGCCGTACCTGCATCATCCGGCGGCGCTGATTCCAGCAACCGCACTATCGATCATCCTGCAGGTCACGCTGGCGCTGGGCCAGTACATCCTGGCGGCTGGACTTGGCCTCACAGCGCCGCTGTCGCTGTTTATTCTTTGCGTACCGATTGCGAACGTGTTCGCAAGCCTGCCGCTTACTTTGAATGGCTTGGGGATCCGCGAGTCGGCTTACCTGCTGCTGTTCGGGATGGCGGGAATGCGAAAGGAGGACGCGATCGCACTGGGACTGTTATGGTTCGCGACTACTATGGTCGGCGGTCTGACGGGCGCAATCGCGTTCGTGACTACGCCGGCACCGGTCGAGGCGGAGGGTAATCTACTTGGCGGTGACGGGTAGTGAGAGCGTCGGCGGCAGGACTAGCTTGCCGGTCGCGAGATCTTGCTCGACTTTGCGGGCGCGTTCCAGGGCGCCCGCGGGTATCCGCGATTCGAGCTTCGGGTTAAAGACCACGCTTACCATGCCGTCCTGCATTCCGAATTCCAGCATCCCGGGATGAAAGGTCTTGTCTCTCACCTCGGTCGCGATTTTCAGAAACGCGAGCGAAGTTGAGGTCACGGCGCTGGCAAGGACGACATCGGGCGCGACGTTGTTCTGATTGGTGAACACCCCGAACGCGTAGGCGTGACCCTGTTCCGCCGCGAGGAAAACGCCCAGGCCGGCTGCGTCTGCGTTATGAATCAAGACGTCGGCGCCCTGGCTGATTTGCGCCAGCGCCGCTTCCTTGGCCGCGCCAACGTCGTCGAAATTGCCGGTGTAGCTGATCAAGATGCGGCCTTTGGGTTGTACTGAAAGAAAGCCGCGCTTGAACCCCTCGAAGAACAACTTAATAGATGGCAGTTCTATGCCGCCCACCGCACCAACTACTCCTGATTTTGAAACACCAGCCGCTAGCACACCTTCCACATAGGTCGCTTGATCGACATTGAAGGTTATCGATGCGACATTCGCGGATGACTCGCTGCCTGAGCTGACCACGAAGTAGGTATTGGGGAAGCTCCGCGCTACTTCGAGTGCAGAATCGGTGTATTCGAAGCCGTGCGCGAAGATAAGGTCAAAGCCGCGGGAAGCGAAATCGCGGAAGGCGTCCTCGAAGTCGGCCGGCGACTTGGTCTGCACTAAAGCGGTGTCGGCTCCTAGCTTGGCTTTGATGAGTTCGAGGCCCTGGTACGCAGCCGCGTTCCAGCCCGCGTCACTTACCGGGCCCGGCGTAAGCAGCGCGACCTTGAACGCAGTGGATGCCGACTTTGTGTCGGTCGAAGGATGAGCGGTGCAGGCTCCAAGGAGACTCACCTGCAGAAGTATGAGAGTTATGCTCAGGAAGTTCCGCACTATCCAGCTATCCGAGATAAGTGGTGCGGTCTAGTATGCCGGCCTTGTGAAAAGCCTGCTGACGCTCGAAGCATTTGTTGCATTGCCCGCAGTGTATCGAACCCAAGGGTGCCATGCAGGTCAGAGTCAACTGGAGCGGTAGATCTTTGAACTGCCTAATAAGGTCCTCCTTGTGTAGCCCTCTCAAGGGTGCTTCGACTAGGATGTTGTGTCCTAGTCCCATGCTCAGGATGCGGCCAAAGTTGTCGAAGAAATCAGGCGTTGCGTCGGGAAAAGGATTGCCTCCGAGCGATCCAATCGCGATGCGGGAGACGCCGTGCGTGCTGCACCAGATAGCAGCCAATGAAATGAGAAGAATGTTGCGGCCGGGGAGATAAGTGTTCTCGTCGGGCTCGTCGGCGGCGGGAACACTCGCGCCGGTGACGCTCCAATGGTCGCCGTAGAGAGCGGCCGTTGGGACCGAGAGAATGGTCGCGCGCCTCACATTTGGGTTGCCAAGCGCGTGGACGAATAATCGAAGAACGGCAAGTTCCGCATCCTCCCACTTGAAACCGCAGCGGACGTAGATGGGATACACTTCGGCGCCATCCGCCAATTTTGCGATCAGGACCGAGCTGTCGAGGCCGCCGCTCGCTAATACTGAAACTTTTTCCACGCCGACTTTCTCTTAGCGCAAAACCGTAGCACCATCGAAAGCAGTCGGGCCACAGGATGGCGATGACTCGATCTTGTGGACCCGTTATGCGTTAACTGAATTATCAACTTCATCCTAACTGTATTGAGAGGGAACGCGATGGCATCGCAAGGCTCTGCCTGGTACGTGGACTTTTTTCGCAGCGACTATCTGAACGTGTACGGGCACATGTTCACCGAAGAGCGCGCCGAGAAAGAAAGCGCTTTCGTTGCGCGCACGCTCGGTCTGAAGCCGGGCGCGTCGGTGCTCGACTTATGCTGTGGCCAGGGGCGGCATTCGGTCCAGTTGGCGAAGCGTGGATTTAAGGTTACGGGACTCGATCTGAATGCGGAGTACCTCGATCTCGCGAGCAAGGCTGCCGAGGCGGCCAAGGTCACAATCGAGACCGTGGCCGGCGACATGCGTGAGATCCCGTTCGAAAACAAGTTCGACGCGATCGTCAATATGTATTCCTCATTCGGATACCTGGAATCGGAGGCCGAGGATTTGAAAGTCTTGGAATCCGCGGTGAAGGCCCTGAAAGCCGGAGGGCAGCTACTGCTGGACATGCTGAATCGCGAGTGGGCGATCGACAACTACATTCAGAACGACTGGCACACCGGCGCGGACGGAACGTTGTACGTCGAGCGACGTGACCTCGATCTCGCGACGAGCCGCATGCATGTGCATTTCATCGTCGTAGATCCAAAAGGCGGGCGGCGCGAATCGATCGGGCATATTATCCGGCTGTACACTCTCACCGAGATGACGCGTTTGCTGGAGCGTGTGGGGATGCGCGTGACGGCAGTATTTGGCGGATTCGAGGGCGAGGATTACGGGATTGTGACGCGTCGGATGATTCTTGTCGCCGAGAAGAGGTCCTGATCGCCCAAAAATCCTTGAAAATGCATGGTTTTTCGGTCCGTCGCAAAGTTGAGCGGAAAGCAAATATTCCATTGGGACATTCTTGCCTTCGGTGGTCGCGATTTGTATAGTCGCGGACTAACCAATCGGACAGGCTTGGAGTATGCTCTAAAAATATGGATGTAATGAAGACACTTTTCCTGAATCCGCCCTCGTATGACGACTTTGACGGGGGTGCCGGTTCGCGTTACCAGGCGACGCGCGAGGTCTGGTCTTTTTGGTATCCAACCTGGCTGGCGTACCCGGCTGGTATGATTCCGGGCGCTCGGCTGCTCGACGCGCCTCCCCACAGTTACACCGTTGAGATGACGATCAACGAGGCCAAGAACTACGACCTTGTCGTGATTCACACCTCGACGCCGTCGCTCCGAATGGACACGCGCACGGCGGAAGCAATCAAGGCGGCGAATCCGAACGCGATCATCGCGATGGTCGGGGGACATCCTACTGCGCGTCCAGAGGAGACGCTAAAGCTGTCGGCCGCGATCGATATCGCGGCGCGAAAGGAATTCGACTACTCGATGCTCGAGGTGGCGGAGGGCCGCGACTGGAGCACGATCGGCGGGATCAGCTGGCAGAAGAACGGCACGCAACATCACAACCCCGATCGTCCGGCGCTTACCGACGAAGAGCTCGACAAGCTGCCGTTCGTGACCGAGGTCTACGAAAAGAACCTCGATTACCTGAAGTACAACAGTCCCTACTGCCAGTATCCGTACGTGTCGATGTACACCGGGCGCGGATGTCCGGCGCGATGCACGTTCTGCCTGTGGCCACAGGTCACGCAGGGGCATCGCTATCGCGTGCGGAGCCCGGAGAACGTTTACGAAGAAGTGGCGGCGATGAAGTCGAAGTTCCCGAAGATGAAGGAATTGTTCTTCGACGACGACACGTTCACGGCGGACCCGGCGCGCGCGCGCAAAATCGCGCAGCTGCTGAAGCCGCTGGGAATCACCTGGTCTACGAACTCCCGCGCAAACGTCGATTACGAAACGCTGAAAATCATGAAGGACGGCGGGCTCCGGCTGTTCGTAGTCGGCTACGAGTCGGGCAACGCGCAGATTTTGAAGAATATCAAGAAGGGCGTCGGGATCGATCGAGCGCGGCGCTTCACCAAGGATTGCCACGAGATCGGAATCCTGATTCACGGCACCTTTATCCTGGGACTGCCGGGCGAGAATAAAGAGACGATCGAGGAGTCGATCCGATTCGCGCGCGAGATGGACTGCGAGACGATCCAGGTGTCGCTCGCGTCGCCCTATCCCGGCACTGAGCTGTTCGACTACGTGACCAAGAATGGATTCCTGGCGGTCGATCCGCTGCTCGACGAATCCGGTTATCAGAAGTGCACGATCACTTATCCTGGCCTTACCAACGAAGAGATTTACGGCGCGGTCGAGCGCTTCTATCGCAGCTTCTACTTCCGGCCGAAGTACATCTTCAAGTCGGTGAAGAAGATGATGACGTCGATGGAAGAGACCAAGCGGATGCTCAACGAGGGGCGGCAGTTTCTTTCGACGATGCGCCAACGACGGCATCAGACGGCTCAGCAGGCGTCGGCCTGACCGCGAACTCCGGGCGCGAGTCGGGGGCGGGGGCCAGGTCCGCGCCACGATGTCTGTGGCTACATCGATGGCGCGGGACTAGAATCGCGGCGCAAATTATTCGATGACAATCTGGATCGCTTTACCGGCTGCGGCCGTGGTCGTTTCGATGTTCTACTACATCGCGGCAACGCTCGCTGCGATCAGGTTTGCAAAGCGCACAACCTCTCCCCTGTCCCCGTTGCCCAAGGTTCCACCGCGCGTCGCAGTGCTGAAGCCGCTGCATGGCAGCAGCAATTCGCTCGCCGGCAACCTGGTCAGCTTTTTGGAAATCGCGTACCCGCGGGTGGACTACTATTTTGGCGTCGAGAGCTACGAGGATGGCGCCGCCGAAATCCCGGTCGCACTGCGCCAGCGCTACCAGTACGCAAACCTCACGCTGATAGTCGGCGAGGAGCCCAACTGCAGCAATCGCAAAATCGCGAAGCTGGTCAAGATGGCGGATCGCGCCGAGAAAGCCGAAGTGTTCGTGCTGAGCGACGCCGATGTATCGGTCGAGCGCGACTACCTCAAACGGATTGTCGGCGAACTGGTCTCCGACGAGAAAATCGGCATCGTGACTTGCGCGTATCGGGCACGGCCGGGTGGATCGTTCGCGTCACGGCTGGAGGCGCTGTACGTCAACACCGACTTCCTGCCGCAGATCCTGCTCGCTGAAATGATCGAGCCGATGCATTACGCCCTCGGTGCGACGATCGCGATCAAGCGCAAGGTGCTCGAGGCCGCGGGCGGATTCCGCGCGGTCAAGAACATGCTCGCCGACGACTTCTACCTGGGCAACTTCACCAACACGCAGGGCTACGAAATCAAGCTATCCGATTCGCTGGTCACCCTGACGTGCGAGGAAAAGAGTTTCGCCGAATTCTGGCATCACCAACTGCGGTGGGCGCGCACCTACCGCACCGTGCGTCCTATCAGTATCGCGACAATCCTGATGCATGGGCCGTTCTGGGCGCTGATGCTGGTGGTGGCCTCGCGCGGAAGCGCCGCGGCTTTCGCGACGTTGACGCTGGTGGTCGCGGCGCGGCTCGCGATGTCCGCTGCGATCGTCGGCCGCGTGCTCAAGATGCCGGGGATGCTGAGCGAGTTGTGGATGGTCCCGCTCAAGGACCTGATTATGACGGGAGTATGGTTTGCAAGCCTGCTCAGCAACAAAGTGATGTGGGCCGGACGTCAGTTCAAGGTGATCCGTGGCGGCGTAATGCGCGAAGTGAAAGGCTGAACCAGTGATTCTGTACCTGGCCATGGCGGTCGTTGCCAGCGCGCTCATGGCGCTCGGGCTACTCATGATGAAGACCCGCTCGACGCATCTGCCGAAAGCGTCCGGCGCAAACACGATTAGCGCGATCGTCGCGTGGATTCGCGATCCCATGTGGATCGGCGGACTCGGCGTGCAGACGGTGGGCTGGGCCTGCTACGTGATCGCGGTGTCGAGGGCGCCGGTGTCGATGGTGGCGGTGATGGGACAGGGCGGAATCGCGCTGTTCGTCGTTGCGTCGGTGGTAATTCTCGGCGAGCGAGCGACTCCGCGCGAATGGGTCGGCATCGGCGCCATCGTGTTCGGGATGCTGCTGCTCGCGCTGTCGCTTGGCGGCGGTGAGACCGAAGGCGCGTTCGAACCTGCAACGCTGCTTATGTTCACCGCTCTACTGACGCTCATCGGATTGGCTCCAATGGCCGTCGCGCGGATGAATGCCAGCGGCGCCGCGGCCGCGATTTTTTCCGGCATCGCGTTCGGCCTCGGCGGCTTGTTCACTAAGGCGATGACACTTGCGCTCGCCGGCGATAACGGCTCACTCGCGCTGCGAATCGTTTCGTGTCCCTACGTGTATAGCGTGGTCGCGGCCAACATAATCGGGATCGTCATGCTGCAGAATTCGTTTCACTCGTCGCGCGCGATAATTGCGATGCCGCTGTCTGGAGCTCTCTCGAACATCGTGCCGATCATCGGCGGGATGATCGTTTTCGGCGAGCGACTGCCGGCCGGTTCAATGCCCGCCGCGATGCGAGTCGGCGCATTCGCATTGACGATCGTCGCCGGCGCGCTGCTGGCTGGATCGCGCGATCAGTTGCCCAGCGATCCGGTCGTGGTCGGATCGCTGTCGAGAGTAAAAACCTAAAAGTTCGCTTTCGGCACCGGTAGTCCCGGCACGTCGGCGCGACCACGGAAAATCGTCCCCTTGCGATTTGGATCGTCGGTGTTGTCTGCCGTGACGACGTAGAGATCGCGCAAGTCGCGGCCGCCGAAGACCAGGCTGGTTACCATCGTGGCCGGCAATTTGATTCGCTTTACCAGCGTGGCGTCCTTCGAGAAATGCACGACCTCGCCGACCCGCACTGCCGCAACCCACACGCCGCCTTGCGCATCGACCGCTAGTCCGTCCGGCATTCCCTCGGGCATTTTCGCAAAGATGCGCCGGTCTTTGACGCCGCGCTCGTGCGTCACGTCGTAAACCCACACCGCGCCGGTGCTCGAGTCCGAATGGTATAGATGTTTCCGGTCGGGACTGAATCCGAGACCGTTGCTGACCTCGATGCCATCCCACAACTTCACCGGGCGGCCGGGCGGATCGATGCGGAACAGGCTGCCTGGAATCGGCTTGTCGTTACTCAGCGGATTGAAGTTGATGGTGCCGGTGTAGACGCTGCCGTGATCGTCGCATGTGAGATCGTTCATGCTGATCGGCTTGCCTTCCCACGCCGCGAACAGGTCGCGGCTTTTGCCGGTCTTCTCGTCCCAATGAATCAGGGCGCGGCCCGTGAGCACCAGCCCGCCGCTTTGGTTGAAGTTCATCCCGCCGACGCCTTTGCGTTTCGGGATCAGCGTTTCGACGTTGCCTCCCGGATTGCGCCGATAGATGCCGCCGTTGGGAATATCACTGAAATAGAGCCGGCCGAGATCGTCGACACGCGGCGCTTCGAGCAGGCCGTAGCCACTCGCGAGCATCTCGAATTCCATCGCTGAGATCCTCCTCCTGCCCGTTTACCACGGTTGGTGCGAGACGGCGAGGCTTGATGGGAGCGCTATCGAGCCGCGTCAAGTCAGGGTGGCCCCGATAGCGTGGCCAATCAAGAAGGTTATGCCGGCAGCTCCCAGGCCGAGTGCGAGTTGGCGGCTCCCGGAGCGCAAGACACTCACCCCGGTAAAGATCGTAATCGCGGCGCCAATCGCGAACAGTGCGAGTCCGCTCAGGCCGACGCTCAAGACAACTGCTACCCGACCCGATGTAGTCAAAACCGGCAGAATCGGGACCCAGTGCGAAAAGCATGAACGACGCCAGCGCAGCCTCATAAGCGGAGCCGCCTAGCTCTGTTGGATCGATCCCCAGCTCCTCGCGTGCGAGCGCGTCGAGAGTCGCGGTCTTGTCCGTGAGTACCTGATCGACCACGCGCTTCGCTTCACTGCTGCTCAGCCCTTTCGATTCGTAGATTAACTGCAACTCCTCGCCTTCGCCTTCGGGATCTTCCTCGAGTTCACTCGATTCGATACGAATCTCGCGCTCGGCGAGTTCTCGCGCACTGGTCACCGATACCCACTCTCCCAGCGCCATCGAGCACGCCCCGGCGATCAGGCCGGCTACACCGGTGATGAGAATGCCGTGGCGGTTTATCGCCGCGCCTGCCACTCCCATAACCAGGCTTAGATTCGAGCAGAGGCCGTCATTTGCTCCCAACACCGCGGCGCGCAGGGCATTGCCGCCGACCGCGCGATGCCTGCCCTCGAGTCTGGCCAGAAAGCTGCCGCTCAACCCGCGAGGCTGCGTGCGCAGTAGCTGGCCGAGGACCCGCGTGTGCCATTGCTCCTGCGAGCTCATCCGGGTGCCGCTGGTCTCAGGCTGTTTCACATATACGTTGCGGTCCATCGCCTCCTTCGCGGCGATGGTCGAGAGGACCGCGTCAGCGCCCAGCCGCCGTGCGATCCAGGCAAGTACGCGACTGCGCCAGGACGGCCGACGTTCTCCAACCTTTTCGCCGGCGGCGCGCAATTTGTCTTCCCAAAACGCGATGTGAGCTTCCTCCATGCTCGCGAGGTTGGAGTACACTTTGGCGATTTTCGGATCGGACTCGCTCTCTGCCATCGCGCGATACTCGGCAGCGCTATCGACCTCGTCCTGCCAGTTTTCCCGATAGCGTTCGACATCAGCTGGTTGCGCCATATTCTTTTCCCTCATGAAAAGAGAAGTACGAAGCGTGGTGCCTCGTGGACGCGAGAAGTTGGTTACAGTTGTCAGGTCCGATCGGGATCGATTAATTCGACCGGCTGTGTCATCCGCGCGCGGTTCTGATCGTCCAGGCGCAGGCGACGATGGCATAGGTAGATCAGTACTGGCTGCAAGATTCGTGTCAGCACCATGATCGCCAGCGCGCCTCCTATGACGACGATTGCCAGCGGCTGTTGCGTCTGAGCACCGATTCGCGTCGAGACCGCCGCCGGCAGGAGTCCGAGCGCGTCAACCAGGTCCGTCATCATCGTGGCGCGAAGACGACGGTCGGATCCGGTGATGATCGATTCGACAAACGGATTGCCCTCCTCCCAAAGCCGGCGGATGTAGAAGCTCAACAGGATGCCGTCCATCACCGCGATTCCGAAAATTGAAATGAAGCCCACGCCGGCCGAAACGCTGAAAGGAGTGCCGGTGATGATCAGCGCGAGAACTCCGCCGAGACATGCGACCGGAATCTGCGCCATGATGATGAAGGTATCGATGAGCGATTGGGTCGCGGCGTAGAGGACGCCTGCTATCAGCAAGAGCGCGAAGGGTACGACGATTGCGAAGCGGCGATTGGCGGCCTGGAGTTCGCCATACTCGCCCGACCATTCCAGATGCACGCCCTCGGGAAGATGGACTTCTTTCGAGATTCGCCGCTTCGCATCGAGGATGGTGCTCTGCAAATCGCGATCGCGGACGGAAAATCTGACCGGCACGTAACGCTGCAGCGCCTCGCGGTAGATGAAGGACGCGCCCTCGGCAGTCTCGATTTTCGCAACCTGGTCGAGCGGGATCTGTCCGCCGGCTGGCAGGTTGACGCGGATTTGGCGGACCGCATCCAGGCTCTCGCGATACTCCGGCTTCCATCGCACGACCAGGTCGAAGCGCCGATCGCCTTCAAGCACCTGAGTGACCGCCTGCCCGCCGATCGCCGCCTGCACAATCGCGCCGACGTCGCCGACATTGAGTCCATAACGCGCGCACGCGGCCCGGTCAGGGGTGATTTGCAGATTGGGCTGGCCCATCGAGCGCAGGACTACTTCATCGACAACGCCGGGCACGCCGCCCAACGTTTCCCTGATATCGTTGGCGATACGTTCGTCGGTCGCCAGGTCCTGACCGAAAACTTTGATGGCGTTTTCGCCGGCCTTTACACCTGAGATCGCCTCGTCGATATTGTCCTCGATGTTTTGCGAATAGCTGAAGCTCACGCCTGGAAATCTCTGCGTAAGTTTATCGTCGATCTGCTTGACGAGTTTCGGTTTGGTCATGCCGGCCGGCCATTGATCGTCCGGCTTCAGGTCGACTGAGAATTCAATGTTGAAAAAACCCGCAGTCTCGGTGCCGTCGTCAGGGCGGCCGAGCTGCGAAACTACGGTGGTAACCTCGGGAAAACTCTTGAACACGGAGCGCATCTGATTGCACAGCTTGGCGCCATGCTCGAGCGAAATCGTGAGAGGCATCGTCGCATGTGCCCAGATATTTCCTTCCTCGAGCTTGGGCAGGAACTGCCCGCCCAGCAGCGGGAACAGCGACAGTACCACTGCCACCAGCAGCACGACGGCGCTCAAAGTCAGCCGCGGCCAGCGCAGTATCCGCTCGAACATGCCGTGGTAGAAAGCCGCAATCGCGCTCCAGACAGGATTGTGAATCGCTCGCAATCCGCGCGCGAAGAAATACGACGACAGCACCGGCGACAAGGTCACCGCAAGCAGAATCGCGGTGCCGAGCGCGAACGCGTAGGTGTGCGACATCGGCGAGAAGATGGCGCCCTCGACCCCGCGCATCGTGAACAGCGGCAGGAACGCGATCACGAAAATCAGCGTCGAGAAGAACATCGGACCGCCAACCTCCTGCGCGGCCGCAAGGATTCGAAGCCGATAACTTTCGTGCGATCGCTCAGGCGCGGTCAGATGCCGCTCGATATTTTCCATCACGATGACGGTGGTATCGATGATGATGCCGAAGTCGATCGCGCCTAGCGAGATAAGGTTGGCAGGCGTGTTGGTCAGGTGCATCAAAGCGAACGCCCCGCACAGCGCCAGTGGAATGTTAATCGCGGCGATGATTGCCGCGCGCAAGTTGCCGAGAAAGAAAATCAACACCAGGAAAACCAGCACCATCCCGACCGTGAGATTTTCGAGCACAGTGTGAAGCGTGGTCTCGACCAGTGTCGTGCGGTCGTAGTACGGTACGACCTTGTAGCCGGTGGGCAAGATGCCCGAGGTGTTGAGGTCCTGGACCTTGGCCTCGACCCCCTTGAGTGTTTCGAGCGTGTTGCCGTACTTGCGCATCAGGACGATGCCGGTAACGACCTCGTTCTGATTGTCCTTGCCGACGATTCCCAGCCGCGGCGCGTAGCCAATCTCAACGTCGGCGACATTGGAGACCTTGATCGGGACCGACTTGTTGGCATTGAGCACGACGTCGCCGATGTCGTCGAGGCCGCGGAAGAAGCCGAGCCCGCGCACGTCAAACGCCTGCTCCCCGACGCTCATATAGTTGCCACCGGAGTTGGTGTTCGAGTTCTGCAGCGCCGCGATCAAGGTCGACAGTGGGACCTGGTAGTAGTTCAGCTTGTGCGGGTCGACTTCGACCTGGAACTGTTTGGTCAATCCGCCGAAACCCGAAACGTCCTCGACCCCCGGTACGGTCTTGATTTGCTTTTCGAGGATCCAGTCCTCGATGGTCTTCTCGTTGGTCAGATCGTGATCGGGACTCTCGACCGTGTAGCGGTAGATTTCGCCGATGGGATTGTCGGGGGAGATTGCGGGCGTGACGCCCTGCGGCAAGCTGATAAACGAAAGTCGATTAATAGTCTCGACACGGTCCCAGTAGTAGTCGCTGTCCCAGGAGAAGTAGCAACGAATGTCCGAGAGTCCATAGAGCGAAATCGAGCGCATCGCCTCGAGATCGCGCATTCCGGCCAGACCATATTCGATCGGCACTGTTACCAGCTTTTCAACTTCTTCGGCGCTGAGACCGTTAGGCAGCGCCAGGATCTCGATCAGCGGTTGAACCGGATCTGGATAAGCCTCGATATCCAATTGGGAAAACGAAAAGATGCCGGCCAGCAGGAGCATCAACGCGATGCCGATGACGACTATTCGTTCGCGCAGAGCCAGCGCCATCAACGATCGAATCATCGGCTAGCCAAAAATTCCCGTTGCGACTCTCTAGGAGCTTTCCCCGTGAGCCTCGTGCCAGAGCGCATTCACCTGCAGCGTCTCGCCGCTGACGATACGGTCGCCGGCCTTGAGCCCTGAGACGATACGCGCGTAGCCGACTTTGCTCCACGAGGAGATCGAGACCTTGCGATGCTCAAACGTTCCGGGGCTCACCTCGACGAATGCGTAGTAGTTGTCGATATCGAAAACGAGGGCGTCCTGCGGAACTACCAGCGCCTCGCCGGGGCGGGTGACAATGGTCACCTTCGCGAGCATCTGGGGTTTCAGCCGGGCGCCGGGGTTTTTCACGACGCAGCGGATCTGCAGCGTGTGCGTGTTGGGATCGATGTTCGGACTGATGCGATCGATCACGCCGTGGAAGACCTCATCGGGAAAGGCGGTGGTGATTGCTGATAGATCCTGGCCGACGCGGACCCGTGCGAGATCGTCCTCGTAAATGTCACCGGTGATCCAGACGTCGTTCAGCGTGCCGAGCGAAAATAGTTCGTCGCCTGGATTAACGGCAGCGCCGCGCTGCGCTTTGTTTTCGACGACGGTGCCACTGATAGGCGCGCGCATCCAGACTGTAGGATCGGGCGCCTTGATAGCCGCGATGTCGCCGTCCGTCATTCCGAGAAACTGCAGTTTGCGTTTGGCGGCTAGCGACAGAGCGCCGGCAAAATCCGACGAGCCGCCCACTCCCGGCGCCTTCATAAGTTTCGAAGTCTCGTGCGCCTGAAGATACTCGGATTCCGCCGTCATGAAATCGGGGCTGTAGAGTGCAATGATTTTTTCACCGCGCTGAACATTGTCCCACAGCGAGACGCGGGTCTGCTCGATACGTCCCTGCACCCGCGAAATAATCGTCGAGGTGCTGCGGTCGTCGAAAGTGATCTGCCCGGTTGTTTCCAGCGTGCCCGGCAGCTCAATGTTCTGAGCCTGCAGGATCTTCAGGCCGGGAACGTCGCTCGCGTTGAACTGAATCACATCAATGCCCTGCTGCCGAATCAGTCGGACCACTGGAGTAGCTTCAGGGACCGCGGCGCCGCTGGGCGTGTCGTTATGGCATCCGCCGATAAGAAGTGCGGCCCCGATAGCGGCCGCGACGGCAGCGAGCGCGACAGGATTGAAGGTGCGTCGGCTCATTGATGCAACGGCGCTCCGATAGCCTGCTCGAGCGAAACTTCGCCGGCTAGAAATTGATTTGCCGCCTGCAGGTAATTCACGCGCGCCGCGAACCCACTCTGCAGGATAGTCGAGAGCGTCGTGAAATCGATTTTGCCTCCCTGGTATGCGGTCAGGGCGACCCGAAGGTTCTGGCGCGCCAGCGGAATCAGCGAATCGCGATACAGAATTGCGGTTTCGTAAGCATACTGCGCGTTGCGGAACAGCGTGGTGACTGCCGCGGCCGTCTGAATTCTGATCAGATCCTGGCTCGAGCGCGCTGCCGCCAGGCTGGCCTTCGCTCGCGCCACATCCTCATTCTGATGGAGCCAAAAGAAGATCGGCACATTGAAACCAATAGAGCTGAACCAATAGTTGAATTTATTGGGTTGAGGCCCGGCGGTGCTGAGAGTGTACTGATCGTTGCCAATGCCAGCGGTAAAATCGGGCAGGTATTCCATCTTCGCCAGATAGAGCGCGGTGTTCGCGCTGCGCTGCGAGAGCGCTGCCTCAAGAATCTCCTGCCGCGCCGCGTAAGCGCGATCGATGAGCGCATCAAGCGGATAGTTGAGGGCTTCGAGCTTCAGCGTTTGATCCACCGCGAGCGGCGAGCCGACCGGGCGATACAGTTCCAGGTTCAGGGCGGTCTTGTCGTTTGCAACCGCTGTTCGATACTGGCGTTCAAACTGGCGTGCTGTCGCGAGGTTGAACTCTGCGCTGATAACGTCGGTTTGCTGCACAGCCGAAGCCGAATAAGCTGTCTCGGCGACTCGGACGACCTGGTCCAGGTTTTCGACGTTCTCGGCGTTGAGGTCGTACGAAGCCTGGTCGAGCACCAACTGAAAATAGCTGATCTCAGTCGCCGCGCGAACGTCGCGGACTGTAGCGGCGAGCATAAGATGGGCAATTTCTGCGGCGTCGATCGCTTGATCGCGCTGATGGAAAGCCTTGCCCGGAAACTGAAAGGATTCGGTCACGCCGAATGAGTGCAAATCCGGGCGACCGAACGGATTACTGACGCTGTCGGTATTCGAATACGTGAAGATCGGATCGTTCGGCGCAACGGTCTGCTTGATCGAATGGACTGCGGCGTCCCATCGGTAACGCGCCGACTTGACCGCGGGATTTGCCTCGATCGCGATCTCGACCAGCTGATCCTTGGACAGCGGAGCGTCCGCGGCGCTCGCGTTCGAAACGAGAAATCCGACCGTCGCTATCGCAAACATCAGTGCACCGCCGATCCTTATCGTAGGCATCCGAACTCCTCGGTCCCAAGCCGCCCAATTAAATACGCCGACTGCCCTGAAAGGTTCCAATCGCCGTGACTCGAATCGGTTACGCTAAGCCGGTCCGGTCCGCAATCGAGAATCAATTAAATAGTTTTAATTCGGCGACCGGAAGAACCCGTCGGATCGCATAATGCAATTCTGCGGGAAGCGAGGCAGGGCCCCAGGCGGCGGGGGTCAGTTGCCGGCGACCTTGGGTTTCGCGGCGGCATTCTGCATGGATCGAATGTACATCACGACCTGCCACCGCTGCTCGACCGGCATTTCCTCGGCGTAGGAAGGCATCGACAGCACGCCGTCGCGAATCGCGCCATAGATGTAGCCGTCGGGCAGATCCTTGCTGGTGCCGGAGATCAGACTTTTCGGCGGCTTCGCCAGGAGATGCGCGACCGGGCCGTTACCCTGCCCCGATTCTCCGTGACATGGCGCGCAGTAGGTCGTGAACTGGTCTTTGCCCTCGGCGAGATTTGCCGGGGTCGGCTCGAGCGGGTTGTGCATCTTGATGGTAGCCTGCTCGAGGCTCATCGGAGGCTCTCCGCCATGGACGGGAATTGTGTCGGCCGGAGTAACGCGCGGTGCCTCTGCGTACGGCTGAACCTCCGGCCCGCGGTACATGTCGATGCTCCACGGAAAACAGAAACCCGGCTCCGGTGATGCTGCAATCGCAAGCGCAACCGCGAGCATCAATGCCGAGACGCGAGTCGTCCTGGCAAGCGGACCAATCACGATTTCGAAAATCTCCTTTCGTTGTCGCTACTTCTTTACGACAACCACCCCGACCATACCCGCCTTCTCATGCGGAAGGCAAAAGTATCGATAAGTGCCCGGCACCGTGAATGTGTAGCTGTAGTCGCCGCCGGGCGGGATGAAGCCCGAGTCAAAGGGCGTCGCGCCTTTCGGCATCGAGGTATCCTTGGGGTTCTGGGCGTTGGCTGCGGTGGTCGAGACGTCATGCACCGTCTGGCCGTCGTTAACCCACTTCACGGTGTCGCCGACTTTTATCGCGACGTTTTCGGGCGTGTAGAATGGCTTCCGGTCAGACATCTTGATCACGACAGGATTGCTCGCGGCCTTCGCGGGATCGGGCAGCAATGCGAGCGAGGCGGCGGCTGCGAGAGCAGCAATCACGATTGCGATGCGGATAAAGATTCGCGAGCGCGGCTTACGTGAAGCTGCAGCTGCGATACGGAGATCGATTGTAGAACTAGCCATCAGTCATCCTTTTGAAATGCCGGATTCAACTCCGGGTACTAATATTCTCTCTAGCAGAAACGCGCAAATTTTAGATTAGCCCTTCTAATCATACGATTATGCGAGCATCACACTATCTAAAGTGTAATGCTTATTTTGCGGGAAGCAAGAGTATCGGACGCTCTGCCCGAGTAGATGGATTATGTAGGCGGAACAGCTACTTAGGCTGCATCGGCGAGAGGCTTGCTGGAAAATTCCAATCCTCGGGCGCCAGCGTCGACGATTACCCGCGAATTGTCGTGAATCTCGCCTGACAGCAATTTTCGTCCGAGCGACGTCTCGAGCTCGCGCTGGATGAGTCGCTTCAGCGGACGTGCACCATACGACGGATCGTAGCCACGCTCGGCCAGGTAGTCACGCGCCTTGTCGGTCAATTCGAGCTCGATTTTGTGCTCTTCGAGCCGCTGACGCAGGCGCACCAACTGGACGTCGACAATCTGGCGCAGCTCCTCGCGGCTCAGCGGATGGAACACGACGACTTCGTCGACGCGGTTGAGAAACTCGGGACGGAAACTCTGCCGCAGGACGTCGAGCGCCTGCGCCTTCATCTTCTCGTAGTCCTGCCCCTTGAACCCGAGAATAATTTGGCTGGCGATATTCGACGTCATGATGATGACTGTGTTGCGGAAATCCACCGTGCGTCCATGACCGTCAGTCAGGCGGCCATCGTCGAGCAATTGCAGCAGGACGTTGAAGACGTCGGCATGCGCTTTTTCGATCTCATCGAACAGGATGACCGAGTACGGGCGGCGGCGCACGGCTTCGGTCAGTTGCCCGCCCTCGTCAAAGCCGACGTAGCCCGGAGGCGCGCCGACCAGCCGCGAGACGGTATGCTTCTCCATGTACTCGGACATGTCGATTCGGATCATCGCGGCTTCGCTGTCGAACAGGAACTCTGCCAGCGCGCGCGCGAGTTCGGTCTTGCCGACGCCAGTGGGTCCGAGAAAAATGAACGATCCAATCGGGCGGTTGGGATCCTTGAGGCCGGACCGGGCGCGAATCACCGCGTCGGCGACCGCGGTCACCGCTTCGTCCTGACCGATGACGCGTTTGTGCAGATGCTCCTCGAGATGCGCGAGCTTCTGCACCTCGCCCTCGAGCAGGCGTGAGACGGGAATCCCGGTCCATCGCGCGACGACCTCCGCGATATCGTCCTCGTCCACTTCTTCCTTGATCAGCCGCTTACCGCCGGCGTTCTTCTTGATTAGCTGCTCCTCTTCTTCGGCGAGCTGCTTCTCGAGCGACGGGAGCTTGCCGTACTGCAGCTCGGCGACTTTGTTGAGGTCGTAGTCGCGCTTGGCTTTTTCGATTGCGAGCCTGGTTTGTTCGATCTCCGCTTTGATTTTTGCGAGTTTTTCGAGACCGCCGGTTTCGGTTTGCCATTGTGCCTGCAGGCCCGCGCGCTTGTCCTTGGCTTCCCCGAGTTCCTTCTCGAGTTTCTGCAAACGATCGCGCGACGACTGATCGGACTCACGCTTGAGGGCCTCGCGCTCGATTTCCAACTGCATCACGCGCCGATTGACCTCGTCGATCTCGACCGGCATCGATTCCTTCTCGGTGCGCAGCTTGGCTGCCGCTTCATCGACCAGGTCGATCGCCTTGTCGGGCAGGAATCGATCGGTGATGTAGCGCTTCGAGAGCACCGCGGCAGCCACCAGAGCGGAGTCCTTGATTCGAATTCCGTGATGGACCTCGTAGCGCTCCTTCAGCCCGCGCAGAATCGAGATAGTGTCCTCGACGCTCGGTTCCTCGACCATCACCGGCTGGAAGCGGCGCTCGAGCGCAGCGTCCTTCTCGATATATTTGCGGTACTCGTCGAGCGTGGTCGCACCAATGCAATGCAACTCGCCGCGCGCCAGCATCGGCTTGAGCAGGTTCGACGCATCCATCGCGCCTTCCGCCGCGCCGGCACCGACGACGGTGTGAAGCTCGTCGATGAACAAAATTATCTCGCCCTCGGCTTCCTTAACTTCCTTGAGGACCGCCTTGAGCCGTTCCTCGAACTCGCCGCGGAATTTGGCGCCCGCTATCAACGCGCCCATGTCGAGCGCGACCAACTTGCGATTCTTAAGACCCTCGGGCACATCGCCCTGAACGATCCGCCGCGCGAGACCTTCCACAATTGCGGTCTTGCCGACGCCCGGCTCGCCGATCAACACCGGATTATTCTTGGTGCGGCGCGAGAGAACCTGGACCACGCGGCGAATTTCCTCGTCGCGTCCGATGACAGGATCGATTTTGCCGGCCGAGGCAAGCGCGGTAAGGTCGCGGCCGTACTTCTCGAGCGACTGGTAAGTCGCCTCGGGATTCGACGACGTCACGCGCTGATTGCCGCGCACCTTCTTCAGCACCGCCATCAACTTGTCGTGGGTCAACCCTGCCTCGCGCAGGATTTTCGAAGCAGCGCCGGGCTCATCGAGCATCGCGATCAGCACGTGCTCGACCGAGACGTACTCGTCCTTGAGCTTG
The DNA here is from genome assembly GCF_049584895.1 of Binatus sp. (SeqCode). Taxonomy (GTDB): domain Bacteria; phylum Desulfobacterota; class Binatia; order Binatales; family Binataceae; genus Binatus. Next base: position 7,643 of record NZ_JBAUYR010000115.1, on the reverse strand, counting down.
CCCGCTTCCTTTTCCGCGCGCGCGAGCACGCGGCCGAGGCGTTGACTCGCGTAGACCTGCCCACTGTCGGCGCCGCCTCCCGTTACCTTTGGAATTTTGGCGAGTTCAGCTTCGAGCTTGCGACTCACCTCGTCGCGATCGACTCCCGTGAGTTTCAGGATAGACGATGCCAGACCTTCATTGTCTTCCAGCAACGACGCCAGTAAATGCTCGACGTCGACGGCCTGATTGTGCGCGCTGAGGGCGAGATTTTGAGCGCGCCCGAGCGCTTCCTGGAGTTTTTCGGTGAATCGGTTCGCGTTCATGTGACCCTCGGATGGCCCAGCTTCTTTATAAAGCTAACCACTTTCCGGTTTTGGGCAAAGCGCAAATTCACCCTTCGGCATAGAGGATCAAAGCTGCGCCCGGCTGCGGAATGCAGTCGGGCGCAATGCTTCTTAATAGCCGAAAGGAGAGCTAGATATTCACAATCGGCGCGGCCGGCGCACGTACCGCGCGGCGATCCGCTCGTACACGGCGCGTGGCCGCGCGCGCGGGCTCGAACGCCGGATGCAGCGATGGTTCGCGCGGAACTGCGACCGCGGTTGCGTCGGCCGGCTTCTGAGCCGCGAGCAGGATATGACGGCGTCCTTCGCGAATCAGCATGCCGCGCTCGGTCATCTCGGTGAGGAGCTTGCTGACCATCGGGCGCGAGCTGCCAATCATCTCGGCGAGCTCTTCCTGCGCAAGCTCCGGCAGGAGCAGAGTTCCCCGCGAATCAGGCACACCAAATCGTCCCGCCAATTCGCCGAGAACAATCTCGAGCCGCTTGCGCAGGGACATCCCGAGAAATGTCGCGTACCGATAGACTACCGACGACCACATCGAATTGATCGCTTCCGTGATCCGAAGCAGCGCTTCAGGCTCGAGACTCCTGAGCACCTCAGCAATCTGATGACGCGTGAACAGTGCTACGCAAGTGTTACTGAGTGCGGTCGCCTCGAACAGTTGCGATCGTCCGCCGTCCGCGTCGGCAAAGTCGGCGTATCCGACGAGGTCGCCGGGACCGGCAATCTCGACCAAGACCGGGTCGCTGCCCGCACGCGAGCTATGAACCTTGACGAGACCGGTGAGCACTGCGAAGACGACGTCGGCGGGAGATCCCATCGAGAACAGCTCAGCGCCCTTGGGATAACGCACCAGCATGTGGCGCTCGAGGAGAGCCGTCGCAGCGGAGCGCGGAAGTCCCATCGACGAGAGCTTCGTCAGCAGCCTTTCTTGAGCCTGAGCCGAGACCTGAACATTCATAGGTATCATCATCTCCCCATCGGCTGCACCTTATGACGGCCGGTGTGTAACTAAACCCTACAAAAAGTTAGCTGAAAGGCGTGCGTGGGTCAAGCGGAAGCGAAAAGCCGGTAAAGAATTATCGACAGGCTTGGATTCAGGCGCCAGCGATTGTCATCTCGGCAATCTTGAGAGTGGGCGCGACGGTGGACGATTTCCAGTTCAGATCGTTGCCGATCATTTCGACGCTCGCGATCATGTCCTTCAGGTTGCCAGCGATTGTGATCTCCTGCACCGGGTACGTCAGCTCACCGTCCTCGATCCAGATTCCGCCTGCGCCGCGCGAATAGTCCCCGGTGACAATGTTCACGCCGAATCCGATCGTCTCGGTCAGGTACAGCCCCTGCTTCACCGAGCCGATGATCTGCTCCGGCGTGTAGCTGCCGGGCTCGAGATACAGGTTGGTGGTCGAGACGCTGGGAGCCTCGCCAACCGAACGTGCGGCGTTGCCGGTGGGGGTCATGCCAAGCTTGCGCGCGGAATAGCAATCGAGCAGATAGGTCGCGAGCACGCCCTTGTCCAGCACGGCTTTGCGGGAGGTCGGCAGACCCTCGCCGTCGAAGGGCTTGGAGCCGAGACCGCCGGGAATCAGCGCGTCGTCGACGATCGTGACCCCGGCGGCGCCAATCGTTTTTCCCAACTGCCCGACCAGGAACGACGCTCCTTTGTAGAGCGCGGGCCCCGATGCGGCGCCGACGATCGATCGAATCAAGCCGGCCGCCATGTCGGGATCGAAGACCACCGGCGCGTGCGTGGTCTTGATTTTGCGCGCACCGAGCCGGCGCAACGCGCGCTTGGCGGAGGTTACTCCGACCGACTCGGCGTCTTCGAGTTTTCCGAAGCGGCGATTCGACGTGTACCAGTATCCCTGTTGCATCGCGTCGCCGTCTTGCGCGATCGGCGCCACCACCAGGCTGTAGGAAGTACCGGAATACTCGCCGGAAAAACCCTGGCTGTTGGCGAAGAGGACCTGGTAGCGGCCGGAGCTGAATTCGGCGCCGCCGGAATTCTTGATGCGCGGATCGAATTTCAGCGCCGCGTTCTCTCCCGTGCGCGCGATCTCGAGCGCGCGATCCGCATTCACGATTCCGCTGTCGGGATCCGCGAGCGAAAGCTCGGGCAATGTTTTCGGATGCATCGAAGGGTCGGGCAATCCTGCCCACGGATCGGCAGCCGACAGGCGCGCGAGCTCGACCGTGCTCGCGACGAACGCGCCGAGCGAATCGCGCTCGAGTTCGGCCGTCGAGGAAGTCGCCGACGACTGTCCGCAGAATACGCGCAGTCCCAGCCGCCGCTCGCGCGAGCTTTTTAGCTTCTCGACTTCGCCCATCCGCACGCCGGCTTCGAGTGACTCGGCCGAGACGCACAAAACTTCCGCCGCACTCGCGCCCTTGCGCTTTGCTTCGTCGAGCGCCCAGTTGGCGAGTTCAATATCAAGCGCCATCAGATTTTACCTACCTTCGAAACGAAGACACCCTAACCCCTGACCCCTTCCCCAGAAAAATGGGGAAGGGGAAACAGAGTTGTACGCGAGAGATCGGCGTCCTATCCCCCTCGCCCCCTTTCCTGAGAGGAAAGGGGGAACAGAGAAGACCAGACGTGTGACGGGGGTATTCAAAAGCTTCCTTGCTATTTAGTTTGCGCGGGTGCCGCCGACCGTGATGCCGTCGATACGAATCGTCGGCAAACCTACGCCCACTGGCACCGATTGGCCGTCCTTGCCGCAGGTGCCGACGCCTGCGTCGAGCTTGAGGTCGTTGCCGACCATCGAGACGCGGGTCAGCACGTCGGGGCCGTTGCCGATAAGCGTGGCGCCCTTCACCGGCCGCGTAACCTGGCCGTCCTCAATCAGGTAAGCCTCGCTTGCTGAAAAGACAAATTTGCCGTTGGTGATATCGACCTGCCCGCCGCCGAAGTTGACGGCGTAAAGACCCTTCTTGACCGACTTCATTATTTCCTCGGGCGTCGATTCACCGTTGAGCATGAAGGTGTTGGTCATCCGGGGCATCGGCGAATGCGCAAAGCTCTCGCGCCGGCCGTTGCCGGTCGGCTCCATCTTCATGAGCCGCGCGTTCATCCGATCCTGCAGGTAGCCGCGCAGGATTCCCTTCTCGATCAGCACCGTGCGCGAGGTCGGCGTGCCTTCATCGTCGACGTTGAGGCTGCCGCGACGATTTGGAATCGTGCCGTCGTCGATCACGGTGCAGAGTTCGCTCGCGACCTTCTGGCCGATTCGATCAGCGAATGCGGACGTCTTCTTGCGATTGAAGTCGCCTTCGAGGCCGTGCCCGATCGCTTCATGGAGCAGAATTCCGGGCCAGCCGGGGCCGAGCACGACGACCATCTCGCCCGCGGGCGCATCGACGGCGTCGAGATTGACGATCGCCTGGCGCGCAGCTTCGAGCGCATACTCGCGCCATCGATCATTCTCGATGAAATAATTCCATTCGACGCGACCGCCGCCACCGTAGGATCCCATCTGGCGACCTTTGCCGTCCTCGGCGATGACCGTCACGTTGAGCCGGCAGAGCGGCTGCACGTCCGCGGCGACTTGCCCGTCGCTCCTGACGATCATCACGATTTTGCGCTCGCATGCGAACGACGCCATCACGTTTTTCACGCGCGGGTCGGACGCGCGCACGAGGCTATCGATCTCGCTCAGCAGCTTCGCGCGCTCCTGCACCGGCACGTCGAGCGGCGTGCTGGGAAGATCGTAAAGCGCATGACGCGCGACCGGAGCGCCGACCTGCACGGCGGCGGGCGCCGTGCCGCGCTGATCGGCAATCGCGCGCGCGGCCTCGGCCGCAAGGCGCATCCGGTCAACGGTGACTTCGTCGGAATAGGCGTAGCCTGTCCGATCTTCGGCGCACACGCGGACGCCGACGCCGTGGCTGACGCTCTTGCTTGTGTGATTCACCATCGATTCTTCGAGCGCGACCCCTTCGGCGCTGCGGTACTCGAAGTAGAGATCGGCATAGTCGGCCTTGCGTTCGAGCGCGCTGCCGAGGATTCGCTCGAGCGCGCCGTGGTTCATGCCGAATCGATTGAGGAAAAATTTATCGGGAGCAACGAGTTCGTTGGACATTTATTTTTGCCGCCTGTGCATCAACATTATCAAAGCGCGCACTCGCCAAGAAGGTGGCAGAGAATAATCGCCTGCGCGGCGGGCGGCAGGGGTGACCCCTGCACCCAGTGTGAAGCGCAAAGTCGCGCGCGGCGCGCTACTTTGCTCTCAGGGACGGTGGCTCGATGGCGTGCGTACAGGTGTGCTGTTCGGCTTTCATCGATCAATGTAGTGCAATTCATACCATCCGCTGTGGTTCTTGGGTGGCCCCACCACTAGGGGTAGCTTCGTTCCGTCAAAAATTGTTTTTACCGAAAGCGAGCGTCGCTTCATCTCAGGTCGAGTATGGCGAGCGTGTGGCATCTGTCCATACAGCATACGTAGCAGATAAAATCCCGCGCGGTCAGGCGGAATAGTTCATCTCCAAACCAGATTCAGGACTCACCATAATTTAAGTAGCGAAGCGGCCTCGAGACGGGTTACGATTCGCGGATGGCCGCGCGCGAGACACTGGCGCTAATCGATCGCCTGATGCTCGAAATGATCGCGCAGCAGGAGAACAAGGTGCTTGCGATGGCGCGCGCGATTCATCCCGGGCTGACTCCGGAGGACATCCGCAATCCAAACGACTTCGCCGACCTGATGGCGAGCGGCGAGTGGAATTTCGAAGACGGAATCCTGTCCGGGCTCAAGAGCGCGCACATGGCGCTGCGCGCAAAGCTGCTCGAGAGCATCGAGTAGGAAACCGGACTTTTACCGTGACGCCACCGGTATCGGCCGCGATTGAGCCGCGGGAACCTGCGCTGCGTGCGGGGTAGGACACGCTCCCTGGTTTTGCAGTATGATTGCCAGATCCGCAGAGTTTGTCAGTCCGTCGAGGTTGATGTCGGCCCAGCTCGAGAATCCTGAAAGCTGCTGGAACATTTGCCACTCCGCTATGTCCGCATTGTTCACGACACCATCGAGGTTAACGTCGCCGGGGCATGCAGGCTGCGACGCCAGGATCTGCGCAAGCTGCGCCGTTAATGCGTCGTAGTTCTTCTTTTGCTGCCGATTGAGTGGAGTTCCGCTAGCCAACAGGTTGTCGTTGTCGAGCTTCGGCAACGGTACGTCCTCATTGATCTGGTAAAATTCTTTGGTCGACGTCGCGAGGCACGAGTTCGAAGATGCGTCGTAGTCCTCGTAGTTATTGATCACGATCTTGTAGTTGTCGTTGCGGATGGCGAACGCCTCCAGCGGGTAGATGTTGGTCAAAATTGTCTGCGCGTGATTTGCCTGCCAGACGGCGACGTCACAGCAAAGCTGCAATCCGTCCGCCGGGATGCCGATAGTGCTCGGGTCGGTCGCTCCGGATCCCCACCATATCCCGCCATTGTCCTCACACACGCCTTTGGTCGGAGCGATCTGCGAGCAAGTGGTAGTGTTGAATTGGCAGGGACTGTTGATCTCGCCGTTGGCGTGGAGGTTAGTGCCTATTTGCGTAAAGTTCGTTTTGCGGATGCTCGGCTGCGAAGGATTGAGCAGATACGGAAGAATGGACTGCGCGTCGACTGTACGCGGGACGTTCTGATGCACGTCGATACCGGCGAGCTCGCCAAACAACTGGTAAAGGTCCGCGATATTGACCATCGCGTTCACCTGGCGGCCGGGTTTCTTTACCGGAGGACCCGCGACGATTCCGGGACACCATACGCCGGTCTGATAAACACTGGATTTCGCCTGGCTGGTATCGAATGGCGCCTTCACCACCGTCCCCAGGCTTCCATTATCGGTGACCATAACGATCACCGTGTTAGTTTGATTCGGACGGTAGATCAGCTGGCCATTCTGGCCGCGGCTGGCAATCCCGGTTGCTACCAGAAGCCGCCCTACTTCGCTGTCGAGCGCCTCTTCCATCTGGTTCGTGATGACTCTTTGGTCGAGCGAGTTGGAGCAATCCAGATTGCTGGTGTCCGCTTCGCTCGAAGGCAGCAATTGAGTTGGCGGTTGCATGACGGGAGTGTGGGCAGTCGCAAATGCCAGGCTCACCATCCACGGCTGACTCGTAGGCTGTTGATTGATCCAGTTAATCGCAGCGTCCACCGGATCGGTGCCGCGATAAGTCCGCGCTCGAATGTCGGTCGAGGGCACCTGCTCGATTGAGCCGTCCTCATTGTTTATCGTGAGCGGCGAAACATAGTGCCCGCTCAACGTGGCGAAGTTGATGTAGTCGGGAGTCGGATTGACGCACGGCTGGTTTGGATCGAAGATGCCGCCGGCGTCGCGGCATACACGACCCGGAGCCTCAGCACCCGATTTGCTCATTACTGCGCAAGTATTGTTACCGCTGTAGCAAGCGCCCGAATCCGCGCCGCCGTGGTTTGCATCGCGGACGAAGCCGCATGACCAGGTTCCGGGCGGAGCAACGCCGCCGGCGGTTCCGTCGATCGACGAGGGATCGCCGGTAGCGTCGAGCCATCCGTAGAAGTAATCAAAGCCGAACGCCCGCACCATGCCGTAGCCGTAAGGATTGTTGCTCTGGATTCCCATGTGGAACTTGCCGAACAGCGCGCTCTTATAACCGCGTTGCCTGAGCAAGTTGGGAGCGGTTACCTCGTTGGGGTTGACCATGAAGTTCGCGAGATCATTGTTGCCGAGCGCGGTGTAGACGTGAGTGCGCAACGGGTAGCGGCCGGTCAAAAGCGTCGCGCGACCGTTCGAGCATGCCGGCATCGCCCAGAGATTGTGAAATTTAATTCCCGCGGCGGCGATCGCGTCGATGTTGGGCGTGGCGGCGGGAGTTGCGCCGCCGTATCCGAACAGCTTCCACTGGTCGATGCCAATGTCGTCCATTACGATCAACAGGATATTGGGCAATGGTGTTTGCGCCGCATGTACCGGGCCGCAAACGAATGCAACTCCGGCCAGCGCAATCAACGACGCGAGCGTAACCAGAGTCCTCTGCCTGAACGGCAGTGACGAATCCATAGGCGCCCTGTGCCTCCCCTTTACGAACGTGGGCGTCCTACTCGGCCGTACTATCTATGTCAGTTTATGCGGCGAAATAGGTCCGTCCGCCTATTGCAGCAGGTGGACAGAAACCAGTCTACCGGTTGAATCAGCCCGCGGCCGCCGCCGCGCGACGAGGACGCTCGGTGGTCACGGCATCTTTCTTCGCCGAGCGCTTGCGCGGCTTCTTTGATTTGCTCTGCTCTTCCTGTCCGGTGAACTCGATCACCGACATCATCGTCGCGTCGCCGCGGCGATGTCCGAA
>NZ_JBAUYR010000114.1:0-25273 GCF_049584895.1 Binatus sp. (SeqCode) | reverse complement strand
GCTGGTCGATATGAAAGCACCCGGCGTGACGGTGCGTCCGCTCAAACAAATCACCGGCGACAGTGAGTTCAACGAAATCTTTTTCGAAGACGTGCGCGTCCCCAAGGAAAACCTGCTCGGCCCGATGAACATGGGATGGCAGGTTCTCGTCTCGACCCTGATGCACGAGCGCTTCGGAATCGGCGAGACGCTCGGCGGAACGGAGCAGGTGCTGCATCAGCTGGTTCAGATCGCGAAGTCGGTGCAGCTGAACGGACGCCCGGCGATCGAGGACAACGATATCCGTCAGCAAATCGCGCAGTTCGCAATCGAAGCGACCGCGAAGAAATACAACGGCTTGCGCAGCCTGTCGAAGCGTTTGAAGGGTCAGCAGCCAGGACCCGAAGCATCGATCTCCAAGCTGCTGTCGACTGACCTCGGCCAGCGGATGACCAAGTTCATCACGCGCCTGCTCGGCGAGTACGCTCTGCTCGAGCGCCACACCCCGTTCGCCCCCGAAGGCGACTGGATGCGCCGCATACTGTCATCGGAGTCGATGACGATCGCGGGCGGCACTTCGCCGGTGCAAAAAAACATGATTGGCGAGCGCATCCTGCAACTCCCCAAGGGCTGAGCGCCACACAATCGAACGCTCGCGAAGAGGCGGTTCATTTGAGCCGCCTCTTTTTTTCGACTATATCGCAGAGTTTACGTACGCTTGGAGGCTTGGAAGATGGTCCGTAAATCGATCGGCGCGCTCTCGCCAATCACTCTGTTCGTGATCGCAGCATTTTTCCTGGCGGATGCGACGCCTGCCTCTGCGGCGGTTCCCGGCGTGCAAAAATTCGACGGGACCGACACAGCATGGCTGCTACTCTGCGCCACGCTGGTTTTGATGATGACGATCCCCGGACTCGCGCTTTTTTATGGCGGGATGGTGCGGCGCAAGAACGTACTCTCGACGTTGATGCAGAGCTTTATCCTGGTCGCGATCGTATCGATCCAATGGGTGCTCTTCGGCTACAGCCTCGCATTCTCGCCGGGCAGCGCATTCATCGGCGCGCTTTCGTGGGCGGGACTCAACGGCGTCAGCGCCTCGCTGCCGTACGCCGCGTACTCGGCGACCGTGCCGCATCAGGCGTACATGATCTACCAGTGCATGTTCGCGGTGATCACGCCCGCACTTATCACCGGCGCGATCGCGGAGCGGATGTCGTTCAAAGGCTTCCTGGTTTTCAGCCTCATGTGGATCACGCTGATTTACGATCCGCTCGCGCACTGGGTGTGGGGCGTCGGCGGATGGATTCACGAGATGGGCGCGCTCGATTTCGCCGGCGGCACTGTGGTGCACATCTCGTCGGGGGTCGCCGCGCTCGCCGCCGCGCTGATGGTCGGTCCGCGGCGCGGTTATCGGCACGAGCCAATGCCGCCGCACAACCTGACGATGACCGTCACCGGCGCGGGATTGCTGTGGGTCGGATGGTTCGGCTTCAACGCGGGAAGTTCGCTCGCCGCCGACGGCCTGGCGGTGTCCGCGTTCGTCGCGACACATCTCGGCGCTTCGGCTGCGACATTGACATGGGTCGCGGCGGAGTGGTGGACCGGTGGCAAGCCTACCGTGCTCGGCGCGGCGAGCGGCGCGGTCGCGGGACTGGTCGCGATAACTCCCGCGTCAGGCTAACGTCGGCCCCGGCGCGGCGATAATCATCGGCGGAGTCGCGGGCGCACTCTGCTACACGGCGGTGCGGATGAAATCGCGATTCGGCTACGACGACGCGCTCGACGTGGTCGGCGTGCATGCGGTCGGCGGAATATGGGGCGCACTCGCGACCGGATTGTTTGCGAGCGCGTTGGTCAATGCGGCCGGCGCCAACGGACTCTTCTATGGAAATCCGCGCCAGCTATTCATCCAGGCGACCGCAGTCGTCGCGACGATGGCGTTCTCGTTCGTCGGCAGCACGGTTCTGCTGAAAGTGACCGACGCGCTGGTCGGGCTGCGCGTGATCGACGAATCGGAGCAGGTCGGACTCGACCTCAGCGAGCACGAGGAAGCCGCCTACGCTTTCGAAGCGTGATGAACGCTTGCGATTAAGCGATCATGCTCGGGTCAGAAGCTCGAGTACGTGGCCGTTGGGATCCTTGAAGTAGACGCCGCGCCCACCGCGCCGAGTGTTGATCTGCATATCCTCTTGCGAGAACGGACCGCTCCCGTACGGAATGCCGGCCTCTTTGATTCGACCGAAGATCGCGTCGAACTCAGCGTCGCCGACCTGGAAAGCGTAGTGATGCATCTCGAAACGGTCCCAGTTGTCAAAATCAAGCGTCAGGGTTTCGTTGATTCTGACCGGCGCAAAATGACCCATCGCTCCCTCGTATTTGAGGCCGAACATCAGCGCGAAGAACTTTGCCGAAGCGTCCTTGTCATGCGCCGGTACGATTGTGTGATTCAGCGTAATAGCCATAACTCGCCTCCGTCTGGGGTTGACGCGTTTATTGTCGACAGCCGCCTCATCCACTTTGTAAAGTATTCCCTTTTGAAAGTAAGTCAAGCGATCACTTGCTTAATGATCGCGTCGGCGGCGGGACGCGCTAGCGCTGCATTGCCTGGAAGATCATTGGGCCGGCTTCGGCCATCATCTCACCGAGGATTTCGTTTAGCGGCTTGCTCGGCATTGCGAGCTTTTCGGTGAGCGATTTCATCACCGCCAGGTAACTCTGTTTCATCTCGGGGCTCATCGATTCGAGCCTGACGTTTTCCATCAGGTCGACGAACCGACGCTGAACTTCGACGATCTCGAGGTCGACGGGATCGGTGAACTTTTTTTTGGGAGCCACAGACTTACCTCGCAGGAAACTCAGAACAGGTAGCGGCGGGTGTTGATGCTGATGAGGATGCCCATCGCGGCCATCATTGCGATCAGGGACGAGCCGCCGTAACTCACCAGCGGCAGCGTGATTCCGACCACCGGCAGCATCCCGGTCGCCATCCCGATGTTGATTGCGACCTGCCAGAAGACGATCGCGGTCAGTCCGACCGCGAGCAACGCGCCGAAGCGGTCGCGTGAGTGCCTCGCGATCCATGCGCCGCGCGCGATCACGCTCGCATACAATCCGAGCAGGAGCAGCGCGCCGGCGAGGCCAAACTCTTCAGCGAATACCGCGAAGATAAAATCGGTGCTCTGTTCGGGCAGAAAATTCAGCCGCGCCTGCGTGCCTTTCAGAAATCCTTTGCCGGTCGGGCCGCCGGCGCCGATCGCGATTTCAGATTGGATGATGTGATAGCCGGATCCGAGCGGGTCGGCTTGCGGATTGATAAAGCTGACCAGCCGCTGGCGCTGATACGGCTTGAGATAATGCCAGCTAAGCGGAGCCGCGAGCATCCCGGCGATACCCAGAATCGCCATCGTGCGCCAGTTCAGACCCGCGACGAAAACCAGCGTGATTGTGATCAGCACAAGTACCAGCCCGGTGCCGAGGTCCGGTTGCTTGAGCACGAGTGCGGCGGGCACGCCGAGCAGGATCAACGGGACGATCAAATGCCGGAAGCCCCATCCGCCCTTCGGCGGTTCCTCGCGCAGATAACGCACCATCACGAGCACGACTGCGAGCTTGGCCAGCTCAGACGGCTCGAGATGAAAGAAGCCGAGATTAATCCAGCGGCGCGATCCACCGGTGGCGTGTCCTGCGACCATCACTGCGATCAGAAGTCCGACCACCATCACATAAAACGGATATGCGTAGGACTGCAGCGCCCGGTAGTCGACGAGGACCGCGAGCAGCAACGCGCCGGTACCGACCGCGATCCAGACGAACTGGTGAATCACCAGCGGATCGATAATCTTATGCCCGCCGTACGACGCGCTGATGACGCTGACCAGCCCGATGCCTGCCAGCGCGAGCACCAGCGTGAACAGCGTCCAGTCGAAATGAAGTATTGCTCTGCGATCGCCGGCCGCCATCAGGGCCGCACTCCTGTCATGCTAGTTGTTGTCGAGCACGCGCGCGATCGCGGGTGCCGGCGGCGGCGGATTGATCTGGAAGTAGCGCTGGAAGACGTCGTGAATCACGGGCGCCGAGGCGCTGCCGCCATGGCCGCCGTGCTCGATGATACAAGCGGCCGCGATGGTCGGATGATCCTTGGGCGCGAACGCGATGAACCATGCGTGATCCTTGTACTGGTCGGGCATATTCTTGTCCTCTTCCTCCTCACTCTCGCCGCCACCTTTGCTGCCGACGACCTGCGCCGTGCCGGTTTTGCCGCATACGATTACGTTGTCGAGATGCGCTTTGTGCGCGGTGCCACCGGCGCCGTTTACGACGTCAGCCATCGCGTCCTTCACGTCCTGGAGCGCGTCGGGATCGATCTTCATCCGGTTCTCGACGATCGGCGGATACGACTTGGCGATATTGCCGTCGAGACCCTCGACGTACTTCACGAATTGCGGTTTATAGCGGATACCGCCGTTGGCAACCTGCGCCGCGACCTGCGCCATCTGGAGCGGAGTGGTCGCGACGTAGCCCTGTCCGATTGCGACCGAGAGCGTTTCCGCGGGATACCATCGCTCGTGGTAGCGCTTCTGCTTCCAGGCCGACGACGGGATGGTGCCGGGATTTTCATGATCGAGATCGATGCCGCTCTTGATGCCGAGTCCCATCAGATTGGACCACTTCGCGATTCGATCGACGCCAAGCTTTTCGCCGACGTTGTAAAAATAGACGTCGCACGAGCGCACGATCGCATCGTGCAGCTCGATAGTGCCGTGCCCCTGATGACGCCAGCAGTGATACTCGCGCCCGCCAAACCACATCCCGCCGGGGCAGTTGTATTCGGTTGCAGGTTTCAGCGTGCCTTCCTGGAGTCCCGCGATCGAATCGACAATTTTGAAAGTCGATCCCGGCGGATAGATTCCCTGGATGACGCGATTCTGCAGCGGATGGTTCGGGTCGGTCATCAGCTCCTTCCACGCCGACGCTTTCACGCCGCCGCCGAAGATGTCGGGGTCGAAGGCCGGATGCGAGACCATCGCGAGCACGTCGCCGTTTCGCGGATCGATCGCGACGAAGGCGCCGTTCTTCCCCGCCATCGCAGTCTCCGCCGCCTGCTGGAGATTCAGGTCGATAGTCATGACCAGGCTTTGGCCGGGCGTGTCGGCGATTTCCTTCAGCACGCGCAGCCGGCGCCCGACGGCGTCAACTTCGATCTCCTGTCCGCCCGCGTTGCCGCGCAGAAAACTTTCCCACACGCGCTCGAGTCCGAATTTTCCGATCTCGTCGCCCATGTGGTAGTCCTCATGCGCTTTGAGATCGGTGACGTTGACTTCGCCGACGTAGCCAAGCAGATGTGCGGCGAGCTGTCCGTACAGGTAATGCCGCGCAGGCGTGATCTGCAGACTGACGCCCGGCAGATCGAGCTGATGCGCCTCGAGTGCGACGACTTGCTGCCATCCGAGACGCTCGGCGACGGTGATGGGCTCGTAAGGTGGGCGGCCCGCCTGATCGGCGTCGGAAATTTTGTCCGCAATATCGTCCGCGCCGGTGTAGCGCGCGAGGCGCTCGATCGTCAGCGAAAGATTGTCGGAATCCTCGGGCACGATTTGCGCGTCGAACGACGGACGCGTGTCGACCAGCGGACGATGATTGCGATCGAAGACCAGTCCGCGCGGCGCGGGGACGCGCTGCAGCCGAATCCGGTTGCGATCGGCCATCTCGACATTTTCTTTGTGATGCAGAACCTGCAGGTAGTACAGGCGCACCGCGACCAGCGCCAACACCGCGAACATCATGACGGTCAACGACACGATTCGCGGTTCCAGCAACGGAACCCGCTGATTATTGCTTCGAGGAATGTGGAACTTCGCCACTGATTGTTCCCGACTGCCCTACAATCTATTCGCGGAACGACCGAGGAGGCAATCCCATGGCTGTTCGCTGCGGGCTTCCGGATTGGCGTTTTGACGGGCATAGCGGCAGGGTTGACATATCAGTCCAATGTATTGTTGCGAAGTTGACAGATAAACAACGTTCTGACTTGATTTCGAATTCAGCCAGTGATTCGGTCTCCAGCCACCGAGCGGGAAGAATCACAGGCTGAAGCCTGTGCCACTTCAGAAGCATGAAGAACTCTTTGGACCGACCGAAACTTCCACCGTCGCTTCGGCATCAACTGGTCGAAATCGAGCCGAGCAGGGAGGGCGCGGTAAAGTATTTTCCTTGCGATGTTGTGCTGAAGACCGGGGAGAGGGTTGATTGCGTCTATCTCATCTCGTTGGCGGACTACTTAAAGCTGTGGAGATTCTACCCGGATCGGGGTCGCGATAAGGGATATCTCGAGGTGGAGGATATTGCATCGATCGCCGACAGCCGCTTTCGCCTGCCGGCGAAATTCGCGAACATACTTCATGCATGCGGCGAGTCGGGGATGGGATACATCATTTTTACGGTGGAGTTCAGAACCGGCTTCAAACAAGCGTATGTAACGGGAGACGTCGGGGACGACTTCGTTAGATATCCTGACGGTCTTGGCAAGGAAGATGTAGTAGGCGTTACGCCTCACGCAGGGCGCGATATGGAACACATAAACGGCCAGAAATACAGTTGGTGCGTGTTTTCCGAATGAACAACCGCGCTTGCCACTCGCCTCGGCCAACGGAAGAAAGACCGATAGTTATGCAAAGGTCGCCTTGCAGGGAAGGAATTCGGGATTCTTCGCCGCGGCGGCTCTGAATGACACAGGGAAGGGGTCGCTATTGGTGGAGCAACACGGATCATCGATCGCGGACGGTTCTTTCGCGGGACGAGGCTTCGGTCATTCCGGTCAGGCGCTTGGTTGCGGCCAACATTGCGAACACGAAAGGGGCGATTATTGCCGTGATGAATGCCTGGAGCGTCAGTCCCGGGAGCATCGGGCCGGTGCTGGAGAGGGCGCCGAAGCCGTTTGCGATGGCGATGGTGCCGAGCGAAGTCACCATTACGCTGAAGAATACCAGCGTCGCGCCGACGCCCGCGTTCGCCACCATCAGCCGCGTCGAAACCTCGTAGCTCACCAGGAATACCATCGTCATCATGAAGGCGTTGAGCCCCGGATGCGAACCGGCCAGCGCGTCGGTCGCATAGCCCATCGCGAACGCCAGTATCGCGGGCAGGACGCCGTGATGGCGCAGGCCGAGATCGACGGCGAATATGATGATCAGATTTGGAATCAACGATCGGACCGAGACGATGCGAGCGCCGGCGGACTCAAACGCTAATCCCAACACTACGAAAATCGAGAACAGCAGGATGAGCCGCAACCGCGTCAGTCCTTGGCCTGATCGTCGAGATGGGGCGGCGGCTGCGTCAGGATCAGCACCTGCTCGAGCTGGCGGAAATCAACCGCTGGAGCGATCTTCACACCGAGGAAAAGTCCCGCACCGTCGCGGCGCACGTTCGCGATGGTTCCCACCAGCAGGCCGCGCGGGAAGATTCCATCGAGGCCGGAGGTCACGATGGTGTCGCCGGTGCGGATGTCCTGCGAACGATCGGCGTATTTCAGGATCACTCCGTCGTCGACCAGCCCGGCCACGATTCCGCGCGCGCGGGTGCGTTGATCGAAGCCGTCGAGTGCGGAGTTGTGATCGTTGATCAACAGAACGCGTGACGCATTCGGACTGACCGCGATAATTTTGCCGACCACGCCCTGGTTGGCGAGCACCGCCATCCCGGGACGAAGTCCGTTGTCCGAACCCGAGGCTAGAATCAGGGTGCGCGAGATGCCGTTGGCGTCGCTGCCGATCACGTTGGCGGCGAGGGCGTTGGTTCCCAGCGCGTCCTTGAGCTCGAGCAGTTCGCCGAGATGTCTATTTTCGACTTCGAGCTCCGCCAATCGGGCTTGATCGCTCTTGACCCGCGCGAGCTCGATTCGCAGGCGCGCGTTTTCGTCGCGCACATGGACCAGGTCGACGTAATCGCGCGTAATCGACGAAGCGCCGTCGCTAAGATGGGTGAACGCACCGGTGACGGGACTGATGACTTCGAGGAATGCGGATTCCGGACGCGCGGCGAGATCACCGGGATGTACGCCCGTCGAGATCAGATGAAGCGACAAAATTAGCAGCACGCCGCTGGTCAGCAGCACGCGGTTGCGCCAGAGAAAGGTGCTTCTCATCTGGGGTTCTCTAAATGAACGCGAGCAGCGCGCGAATCAGAAGACCGGAACCGGCTCCGCTGGCGCGAAGCTGTCCGAGGTGCTTCCTCAGGTCGCCTTGCTCCCATCGTCAGCATGACAAACGCAGAAATTGCGAAGCCGTCTGGAAGCCCACTTCCTCCCGTCGCGTTGCTCGCGTCGTCGGGATGACACAAAGAGTGATCGCGCGAATATTGTGCTATTGCGAACATCGTGGATGATGCCGGCAACCTAACCCCTAACCCCTTTTTTTCGGGCCTCGCGGGAAGGGGGACCGGAATGGGGGGCGCTGCGCGATTTCTGATTAGTCAACGGTGACGTCGCGCAGCAGCGACAGTTCGTCCAACACCTTGCCCGCACCCATCACGACCGCGGTCAGCGGATCGTCCGCGAGCGTGACCGGCAGCCCGGTCTCCTCGCGCAGCAGGACGTCGAGGTTGCGCAGCAACGCGCCTCCGCCGGCGAGCACGATTCCCTTGTCGACGATGTCCGACGCGAGTTCCGGCGGCGTGCGTTCGAGTGCGATTCGCACCGACTCGACCACTTGCCGCACCGGCTCCATCAGCGCCTCGCGAATCTCCTCGTCGGTGATCTCGATAATCTTGGGCACGCCTGCGACCAGGTCGCGGCCCTTGATTTCCATCGTCTGAATCTCGTTGCCGGGGTAGGCCGACCCGATGGTGATCTTGATCAGCTCAGCGGTGCGTTCGCCGATCAGCAAATTGTACTTGCGCTTGATGTGCTGGATGATCGCTTCATCCATCTTGTCGCCCGCCACCCGCACCGAGCGCGAGAAGACGACGCCGGCCAGCGAGATTACAGCAACCTCGGTGGTGCCGCCGCCGATATCGACGATCATGTTTCCGGCTGGCTCGGTAATAGGAAGTCCTGCACCAATCGCGGCCGCCATCGGCTCCTCGATCAGATAGACCTCGCGCGCGCCTGCCGATTCCGCCGATTCGCGCACCGCGCGTTTCTCGACCGCGGTGATTCCGAACGGCACGCAGATGACGATACGCGGGCGCGGACGCACCAACGTCTTGCCCGAGTGAATTTTCTGGATGAAGTACCGCAGCATGTTCTCGGTGATCTCGAAGTCGGCAATGACGCCGTCCTTCAGAGGCCGAATCGCGACGATCGAGCCCGGCGTACGTCCGAGCATTTTCTTTGCCTCGGATCCTATCGCCAGCACGCGCCGCGAGCCGCGCGAGTCCTTTTGCACCGCGACGACCGAGGGCTCATTGCACACGATGCCTTCGCCCTTCACATAGATTAGGGTGTTGGCAGTGCCGAGATCGATCGCCAGATCGTTGGAAAACCAACCGAAAATAGAATTAAGGACCACGTGTTTCTCCCCTCGCCTGCCCGGTTCAGAACTGATGCCGGTACCAAGCCCCGGCTCTACTACCACCCCAAGACGCGGCCCAAATATTGAAGAATTTCCGGCGGCAATCGTTTGGGTCCGTCAAACTTAACCGCAGACAAGAAGCTACAGAGGATCGACAGAGCAAGCAAGTAACCGGGTGCAATTGCGCACCGAAAAGGCACTAAAGTATGATGGCTATTCAATGTTAGAAGGAATTCGGCGTTACCAATATTCGTGGCAGGTGCAAGTGCCCTTCGCCATCCTGGCGATTATCATGGCCTTTTGGGGCTTTGGCGGCGGCGGCCTGTTCGGCAGCATCCATCCCATCGCGACCGTTAACGGCCAGAAGATACTGGGCGATCAGGTCGATCGCGAAGCCGAGCAACTTCGCGCGGCGGTGCAACAGATCTACGGCGCCAACGCGCAAGCCGTGCTCAAGAACATCAATATTCGCCAGGAAGCCGTCGAGCGGCTGATCGAGGAACAGCTGATTGGCGATGAGGCGCGCCATCTCGGCATCAGCATCAGCGACGTTGCGCTGCAGGATAAAATCACCAAGGAGACCGCCTTTCAGCGCGACGGTCAGTTCGACTTCGACACTTACCAGGACGTGCTGCGCGCGAACAATCTGCTGCCGGCTGAATATGAGACCGCCGAGCGCGATCGGATGATTGCCGACACGCTGCGCAACATGATCGACAACGGCGTGCAGGTGAGCGACGACGAAGCGCGCCACGCCTACAATCTTGCCAACGAGAAAATCGGGCTGCGCTACGTAGAGTTCGCTTACAGCGATTTCGCCGCAAAGATTTCGCCGACTGAAGCTCAGATCGCCGACTACTACAAAAAGAACTCCGAGCAATTCCGCGAGCCGGAACGCATCAAGCTGTCCTACGTGCATTACGATCCGCTGGTGCTGGCCGCCAAGTACACGCCGCCCGACAGCGAAATCGAGGACTACTACAAGCGCAACGCCGTCGCGCGGTTTAAGCATCCCGAAGAGGTTCACGCCCGCCACATTCTGATCGCGGTGCCCGCAGGCGCGTCCGACAAGGAGAAAGCCGCTGCGAAAGCCAAGGCCGAGGACGTACTGAAGCAAGCGCAGGCGAAGGGCGCAGACTTCGCAAAGCTGGCGGCGAAATATTCGGACGATACATCGAACAAGCTCGAAGGCGGCGACCTTGGCACCTTCGGCCGCGGCCAGATGGTCAAGCCGTTCGAGGACGCGGTGTTCGCGATGAAGCCGGGACAGATCTCGATGGTCGAGACGCACTTCGGCTTTCATATCGTAAAGGTCGAAGCGTCCACGCCGGCGCATACCGACACGCTGGCCGAGGCGAAGCCAAAAATAATCGAAGAGATGCGCACGCAGGCGGGAGCGAAGCTCGGACGCGAGGCGGCGCAGGAAGATCTCACGTCGGCGATTGCGGGCGCCAAGCTCGAGGATCTCGCGAAGAAGCGCGGAATCGAGGCGGTCGAGACTCCGCTGTTTGCGCAGGGCGAGCCCGCCGGCGGCCTCGAGCAGGATCGCGACTTGATACAGTCAGCGTTCAAGCTCGACGCCGGGCAGGTCGCACTCGTGCCGGAGCAGGGGGCGCCATACGTGATCAAGCTGCTGGTGCGGCAGCCGTCGCGAATTCCGCCATTGAAGGAAATCGAAGCGCAGGTGCGTGAGGCGGTGATTCGCACGAGCGCCCAAGCGCAGGCGAGTCAGCAGGCGCAAAAGATTCTCGCGACGATCAAGAGTCCGGCGGACTTCGACAAAGCGGCGGCCTCGAACAAGCTCGCAGTTAAAAATGTCGATCCGTTTGTGCGCGCCGACCGCAGAGTCCCCGGTATCGGAGAATTTCCCGAGGTGACCGACGCGGCCGCCGCCGTGCCGGTGATTCCCGGCGTCATCGCTCGCGTGATGGAGAGCTCCGGCAATTCGTATTTATTTGAAGTCACCTCGCGCGCCGAGCCGACCGAGGCCGATTGGAAGACCGCGCAGAAGGCGTTCCTGCAGGAATACGTCGAGCAGCGGCGCGCGCAGGCATGGACGCGGTTCCTCGATTCGCTTAAGGATCAGGCGAAGATCCAAATCGACAGCGATCAGCTGGCGGCCGGGTCCTCAACTTAAAGGAGCACGCGCTAGTCGCGCAGCAGAGCAAAAAATGAAATCAGATTCCGAGGAGCCTCCATCGCGCCACGCAGCGGGCGTCGACACCAACGAGTTTTTCTTTCCTGGAATTGGCACCGGCGGCGCAGGCGTAAGCGCGCTTCTGGTTCACGGTCTCACCGGAACGCCGTTCGAAATGCGCTACCTCGGCGAGCAGTTGGCGGCGCGCGGCGTGCGGGTGCGCGGCATCAAGCTGGCCGGTCACGCCGGGATGCCTGAAGAACTGGGCCCTGTCAGTTACGACAATTGGTACGAGAGCGTCGTCAACGGCCTCGAGGAGCTGCGGCAATACGGCGAGCCGATCGTCGCGGTCGGACTATCGATGGGCGCGGTGTTGTCGGCGCGGCTCGCGGCGGATCAAGGTGAATCGGTCGCTGGACTTGCGATGCTGGCGCCGGCGTTTTTTCTGACGACCTCAACCAGTCTCGCGCTGCGGGGATTGCGCGGTGTGCTCGGTTCGCTCACCGAAAGCATTTATCTGTTGAATCCCGGCTCGTCTGACATTCACGACGCCGCCGCGCGATCGTTCCATCCGAGCTGCCGCCTGATGCCGCTGTCGGCGCCGATGAAGCTGCTCGACCTATCGGCGCTGGTGAGGCCGATGCTATCGCGTATCATGCAGCCCGCCCTGGTCATGCATGCTCGGCGCGATCACACGTGCCCGATGCGCAAAAATGTCGGCTACGTGATGAAGCATCTTGGCAGCGTCGAGAAGCGCGCGGTCGAGCTCGAGGACAGCTACCACGTGATCACGGTGGACAGTGAGAAGGAGCGCATCGTCGATGAGGTCACGGCATTCGTCGAGCGATTTCGCATTGCTCCGCAAACCCGCGCCGTCGGCTAGCGTCGCGGTCGCGCCGTTCAGCTCTGCGCGACGTAATATTCTTCGAGCAGGTACTTCACGTCGGGACGGCCGAGCACCTCGATGAAGCAGATCTCGTCATTGGAGTTCAGATCGATGATCACCTGGCCTTCGATCGATTGCAGCTCGACGTAGTTGGCGACCTTCACTTCGGCGGCGGTCGCGAAGCTCGCGCAATTCTCGTCGCCGCAATCGCAGACCGATTCGATCCGCGCCGCGCGCAGCTTTGACTCGAGCGGATCGGCCCCCTGCTGCTTGAGCAGACAAACCATCTCCTCGAGCAGGTCGGGCAGTATGTCGTTCATCATCGGCGCAGGCATAGAGCCTCAAGGGTAGTGGATTCCGCCCGCAGATCAAGTGCGACTCGCGCGCGGGTGGTTTCCTGGTTTGAAAATGCTGCGAGTTGAGGCGGATCGCATAGATGAAGCACCAGGGCTAGGAACAACCTGCGTCTCCGTGCGCGCAAGCCCACCAAACGAACGCAACAATGGCTGGCCAAAACATCGCTAGAGGCGCTCCGGTCAAAAACCACAATCCGCGAAGTCGATAGCGGAAGAGCGCGATTGCTACCAATATTCCCCAGAGCGCGGGCAGCGCGACCGTGAACAAGAATTCAACTCGTGGTGCCTCCACTCCATTGAACCAGTACAAATTAATGATCGGTCCCGCGAAAGCGGCAGCGGCTACCAAAAGCGAACCCGTTAGAAGCAACCTGAATCTGCGCAGCTCTTGTGAAAGCCCAGGGTTATGCGTTTGTTGATTCAATCATTTCCTCGACCGAGCATAGCCGATCGGTCATCCCGAGCGCACGATTGGCGCTGGCGGCGGTGCGGCGGTATCGTCGCGTGATGGACGAGCAACTCGACAAGATTCTTGTCACCACGATGAACGACGTGCCCGGCTACGAGATCGTCGCGGTGTATGGCGAAGTGTTCGGGCTTATCGTGCGCGCACGCAATGTATTCTCCAACTTCGGCGCGAGCCTGCGCACTCTCGTCGGCGGTGAAGTCGGCGGCTACACGACGCTGCTCAGCGACAGCCGCAATCATGCGATCGAGCGGCTGCGCGCGGCGGCCCTCGAGAAGGGCGCCAACGCCGTGGTCGCGATGCGCTTCGATTGCAACGAAATCGCGAACCTGATGAGTGAGATCGCGGCCTACGGCACCGCCGTCACCATCCGCAAGAAATAACCCTGCCTTGACTGCGTACCATCCCGTACTTATCTTTCAATTGCGGCTGATCGCACAGGAGAATAGTTACGATGTCCAGCGACAAAATCGTTCACGTTACCGACGCGAGCTTCGACCAGGAAGTTTTAAAGTCGTCGACCCCGGTGTTGGTTGATTTCTGGGCTCCGTGGTGCGGGCCGTGCCGCGCGATCGCGCCGATCCTCGACGATCTTGCCGGCGAATACGACGGGCGCCTGAAGATTGCGAAGATCAATGTCGACGACAACCCGCAGACTCCCGGCCGCTACGGCGTGCGAGGCATTCCCAATCTGCTCATCATCAAGGGCGGGCAGGTCAAGGAACAGATCATTGGCGCGGTGCCCAAGGGCAGGCTGGTCCAGGCGGTCGACAGCGCTATCGCGTAAGCGCGACCGACAACAAAAAATCTGAGTCCGCTTTTGTTTTTAAAATAAGGTGCGTACACCGCGCTCAGAAGTTCCGCGCCTGCTCGAATTGAGCAGAGACGGCGATCACCGGATGCGGCGCAAGGCCATTCAGGCTCTGTGCCCGTGTGAAGTTAAGAGTCACGATCCACAGATTTGGGATCGATTTCTGGAAATGGCTGACGATCCCGATCCTCACGTTCGCCGCTGGATTGTTCACGTGCTTTGCGACGGCTCGCCATCGATCTACGAGACGCGCATACTCGCCGTCCTCGAGAGGTTTCAGAACGATCCGGATGAGCGCGTGAAAAGAAGGGCCCGCAAGGTGCTCGCAACTCATCGGCACTCGGGCACGCTAAACGTCCTCTAGCCTTTCCGATCACTTCGAGGAGGGCGAGGGCGACGCAGCCGGCGACGCTTCATGGTCCGCGACCTTCACCGCATTCTGAACCCAGTATCTCATCAGGTCGTCGCGATTGCGCTCGTACTCAAGCTTCGCGTCGCCCGGGATGTATCCCACCAGCATCTCGTTGTACGCCAACAGCATCGGCACCATTTTCGAATCGCGTAGCAGAGCCGCGTCGGGCGGCATAACAGCCGCCATCAGCATCACGGCCAGTCCTGCGAAGACGCCGGCGACGCCCGCGCCGAGCAGGCCGCCCGCCAATCGATCAAGCGGGCTCAGGTGAACGACCTGCGTCAGACGAATCGCGAACGAACCGATAATTTCCACCGCCGCGAAGATCAAGGCGAAGACCGCGACGAAACCGATTATCGCGCCGACCGTGTGCGACGATCCGAGCTGCGTCTCCGCGAATGCCCCGGCCTTGTTGTAGTAGAACGACGCGCAATAGATGGCGGCCGCCAGCGCTACCACCGACGTCAACATCCTGAGCGCGCCCCGTTGCAGTCCGTAGATTGCTCCGATCGCGAACAGCGCGATCGCAGCGTAGTCCAACCCGTTCAGCCCGCTGATCGCGTTCATCCGCCCTTCCTCTCCACCTCACGAGCCTAGCTGATGAAGGCGAAGCGCGCGACGCGCCCGCGCTCCTGTACTTACGCGGCGATATGCTTAAATGGGCACATGGCGCGAGTTTATATCGAAGAACTGTCGCATCACGTTGGAAACGAAGTGACGCTCAAGGGATGGCTCGCGGGCAAGCGCTCGAGCGGCAAGATTCATTTTCTCCAGGTGCGCGACGGCACCGGCGTTTGCCAATGCGTCGCGTCGCTCTCCGATCTCGGGGCGGAGAGTTTCGCGGCGGCCGATCATATGGGACAGGAGACCTCGCTCGAAGTGACCGGCATCGTGCGCGAGGACAAGCGCGCGCCCGGCGGATCCGAGCTGACGATGAAGTCGATCGAGATCGTGTCGCCGGCGACCGACTATCCGATCACAAACAAAGAGCATGGCGTCGCATTCCTGCTCGACAACCGCCATCTGTGGATTCGATCGTCGCGCCAGCACGCGATTCTGCGCATCCGCAGCGAGGTGGCGTCGGCGTGCCGCGATTTTTTTCATGAGCGCGGCTTCGTCCTGTTCGACGCGCCGATTCTGACTCCCACTTCATGCGAGGGCACCACCAACCTGTTCGAGCTCGACTACTTCGGCGAGCGCAAGGCGTACCTGACGCAGAGCGGACAGCTCTACGCGGAGGCGGGCGCGCTCGCATTCGGCAAGGTGTACTGTTTCGGCCCGACGTTCCGCGCTGAGAAGTCAAAGACGCGGCGGCATCTGACTGAATTCTGGATGGTCGAGCCGGAAATGGCGTACTGCGACCTCGCCGGCGACATGGAGCTGGCCGAGCAATTCGTGTCCTACATCGTAGGTCGGGTGCTCGAACGCCGCAGCGCTGAGCTGAAAACACTCGAGCGCGACACGACCAAGCTACAAGCCGCCGCGCAGCTTCCGTATCCACGCATCAGCTACGACGAAGCAATCGAGCGGCTGAAAAAGAAAGGTGTCGCAGTCAACTGGGGCGACGACTTCGGTGGTGATGAAGAAACCGCGCTGTCCGAGGAATTCGATCGCCCCGTGATGGTGCATCGCTACCCCACCGCGTGCAAAGCGTTCTACATGAAGCAGGACCCGACGCGTCCCGACGTCGCGCTATGCGTCGACATGCTCGCGCCGGAAGGTCACGGCGAAATAATCGGCGGCGGCCAGCGCGAAGATGACTACGAAACCCTCCGCACCAAGATAACCTCGCACGGCCTGCCACTAGCTCCCTTCGAATGGTACCTCGACCTCCGCCGCTACGGCTCAGTCCCCCACGCCGGCTTCGGCATGGGCCTCGAGCGCATGACCGGCTGGCTGTGTGGAATCCATCACATCAGAGAGACAGTCCCCTTCCCGCGAATGATGGAGCGTTTGGAACCATAGAGGGGCTGGTGGATGAGACGCGCGAGATCCTTCGCATAGCTCACGATGGCGGAAAAGGATGGATTCTGTCTGGTCATTTGTTCTGTGTCATTCTGAGCGGAAGCTGCTGTAGCGAAGAATCTCGACGGACGCTCTAGCGGCCGGCGCCGGCAACCCTCGACTCACAGCTACCTGTTTAGGTCTACTTCGAGGCTTTCTACTCGGACGCCTGCTTGCTCGAAGCGGATTACTAGCTGGCAGCCGCTGGTTTTTAGCGTTAGGGAGTAGGCGCCGGGACTTCTTTGCGACGATGTGATCTGCTCGACTGTTTGACCCTTCAGACTCGCTAGCGCCTTGTTTAGTTCGGCTAGGGATTGCGCCACTTCGCGGCCGCGGGGGGTTTTCAGGAATAGGGCGTTCAGCGATAACTCTGCGGCGGGACCGAATAGGCGTCTTACTCGGCCGCTGGTTAGTGCTACTTCTACGATCGCACCTAGTCTTGGTTGTAAGTCCGGGGGGACCTCCAGCGACTCAATTGCCGTCTTGAGTGTCAGGTAAACCTCGCGGGCTTGTGGGTCGGTGGTGGCGTCTAGGAAGGCCTCGATTTGCGGAATCAGGATATCGTGCTGCAAGCTGTCGAGCGTTATCGATTCGCCCGGCTGGGGCTGGTCGTCGCTCGCCATCGCCGTCCTAGGACTTGGTGCCGCCTTCGTTTTGACCTAGCAGCGACGCCAACTCGTGCTCGAAGCCGCCGGTCTCGATTGCGCAATGCATCCCGCATTCTTTCGGAGCGCCTGTCTCCCACCACCATCTGCCCGCGCGAGCGTCCTGGCCCTCACCTACTGCGCGCGTGCACGGAGCGCATCCTATGGACTTATAGCTCTTGTCGTATAGCTCGTTGTAAGGCACGTCGTTGGCGCGGATATAATCCCAGACTTCTTCGTCAGTCCAATCGGCCAGCGGCGCAAGCTTTACGATGCCGCCGTGGTCGTGGTCGATTTCGATTTTGCGGATATTCGATCGCGTCGCCCACTGGTCGCGCCTGAGTCCCGTGACCCATGCGCTGTAGTTCATCAGTGCGCGCCGCAGCGGCAGCACCTTGCGCACCTGGCAGCACAGCAACCGCAGGTTGACGTCGTTGTAGAAGAGATTGTTGCCGTGCCGGGTAACCATCTGCTGCACGACCGCGGTGTCGGGCATGAAGACTTCGACGTTGATACCGTAGCGCGTGCGATACTTATCGATTACGTCATAGGTCTCTTGCGGCATCCTGCCGGTATCGATCGTGAACACGCGGATGCGCGGATCGATCTTATGCGCCATGTCTATCAGCGCGCAGCCGTCAGCCTGGAAGCTGCAACAAATCGCAAGTTCTTTGCCGAACCTCTCTATTGCCCATGCAAGGACCTCTTGCGGCTCCTTGTCGTCGAGCTCGACCGCGGCTTCGCCCGCCTCGAGCTCGTCCATGATAAGGCTGAGCTCAGGCGCTTCGGGCTCTTCGTTGAATTGGGTTCCTGCAGCCATGACGAAATCCTTGGGGCGCGCGCTACCCGGTCATGCGGCGGCGTCGGCGCCGGTTGCGTTTCCATTTGCGATCGAAATCAGCTCGGCATCAGGCGTGCGCACGCAAAAATGCGAGAACGTCTCATCAGTCTCGCGCCGTTCGAGATAAGTCCCGAACAGCCGCGACAGGTAGTCCTCGACCAGCGGCGACGGCACGCGACGCACGATTGGCTTGCCGATAGCCGCATCCTTGCCCAACCCGCCGCGCAGGATAATGTCGAACGACTCGATTGGCTCGCCTGCCGGCCCGCGGCTGGTCGTGCCCTGCAGCCCGATGTCGCCGGTCCAATGCTGCGCGCACGCATGCGGGCATCCGTCGAGGTTCAGCTTGAGGCCGCCGACCTGCTCGCCGAACTGATTCACCAGCCGCTCGATAATCGTCGCGAGCTTGGTCTTGGTGGGAGTGACGGCGTAGTTGCAATGCGGATCGCCGATACATCCGATCGACGACGCATAAAGTCCGTTCGCCTCGAGCGGAAAACCAATGGCGCCCACTTGCGCGATCACGTCGTTGAGCCGCGTCGCAGGAATTCCGCTGATGATGAAATTCTGCCGCCGCGTCAGACGAATGTCGCCGCCGAATGACGCCGTCAGCGCCGCAATCTCGCGCATCTGCCGCCCGCTCATCAACCCAAGGTAAACCGGGAAGCCGACGTAGTTGAGTCCGGCCTGCTTCTGCCTGTGGATACCCATGTGATCGCTCTCGGTCTCTGGAATCGGCATCTCGGCCAGATTCTCGAGCGCGTACCCGAGCTTCGCTTCGACCAGCTTGCGAAATTCCTCGGGGCCGTAATCGTCGATCATGAACTTGAGCCGCGCCTTGACCCGCGACATCCGGTACTCGGTGGTGCCCTGCCAGACGTCGATAGTCGCGCGCATCACCGGCATCGCCTGATCGCGCGTGATGAACACGCCGAGGTGCCGCGACAGCCGCGGCGTCGACGATTGCCCGCCGCCGACGCGTACCGCAAAGCCCTCGCGCCCATCTTTCAGCATCGCGATCAGCGAGACGCAGTTTATCTCGGGCGCATTGCACTGATGCTTGCATGCGGCGATCGAAATCTTGTGCTTGCGCGGGAGGTCCGAATACTCGCGATTGCCGTAGAAAAACCCCGCGGTCTCGGCAATCAGCGGCGTCACGTCGAAAACTTCGTCGGGGTCGACACCCGCCACCGGGCATCCCGTGATATTGCGCACGACGTCGCCGCATCCGCCCATCGTGGTCAGCCCGACCCCCTTGAGCTTCTCGAGAATCTCGGGAAATTTGTCGAGCGTGATGTAGTGAAGCTGGATATTCTGGCGCGTGGTCAACTCGCCCTGGTCGCGGCCGTAGGTCTCGGAGATTTCACCGATCGCGCGCAACCCTTCGGCGCTCAGGATGCCGCTGGGGATTTTGATCCGCATCATGAACGTGCCGATCTTCGGCTTGTCGTGGTACATGCCGAACCACTGGAGCCGCACGATATCTTCCTCGGGTAGCTTTTCGTACGAGGTCGTGGCAAGCCGGTCCCATTGGCCGGTCAGTTCGGTGGGAAACAGCTCACGCTTGAGGCGCTCGACCGAGTTGCGCTTCAGCACCATTTCCCACGATTGCGGTTCCCTCTTCGGCACGAACAAATCTCCTGCGAATCTAAAACGTAACTTAGGTGACTTACTTAGTCAATTAAGTAGATGACAAACCCGGTCGCTTATTCCCCTTATTGCTTAAAAATGTTAGATTCACACTGGAAATACTGAAAAAAATGAAGTTTGGCGTCGGCGTTGATTACTCCTTGAAGGCACTTCTGCTACTGGCAGAGCGCTATCCTACCAGTTCGCCAGTGCGTGTCGAGGAGATAGCCGACACCCAGGACATCCCCGAAAACTACCTGCGGCGGCTCCTGATTGAGCTCAAGCGCGGCGGTCTGGTTGCCAGTCAGAAGGGGCCGAGCGGAGGGTACATGCTGGCGCGGCCGCCGGCGCGAATCACGATGGCGGACGTCGTCGAGATTATCGAGGGCGAGTACACTCCCGTCGAATGCCTCGAAGAAAGCTCTGCCACCTGCCCGCGCGAGCAGCCATGCGCGATGCGCGATGTATGGCGCGAGGTCCGCGACTCCGTCAACGGCATCCTGCGGGGAGTCACGCTGCAAGCGCTCTCAGAAAAGCGCAAGCACGCCATCAACTACAGCATCTAGCGGAGCGGAAGCCCTCACCATGCATACATTCGCCGCGGCCGGCGCCGCATTCCTAGTCTGCGTACTCTGGTTCGATCTGATGTTCGACGTGCAGGTGCGAGGCCACTATGGCGAAGTTCCCGCAAATGCGCTGGCCTCGATCTCGGGCTACTACCGGCGCGTCACGCGCGAAGCATGGCCGATGAACCGGCTGATCGCAGTGGTGATGCTACTGACCATTCTCGTCATCATCCTCGAGATTATATTCGGCAGGTATCATTGGTGGATCGAATGCTCTCGCTGATCGCCGCCGCGAGCGCAATAGGACTCGCGCGCGTGCGCACGATTCCGAATGCCTCGCGCCTGGGCAAAGCGTCGGACTCACCTGAAGAGCAAAGCCGTCTCGCCCGCAGGATCTATAAGGATCACATCTACTGCCTCGCCGCGATGACGCTGGTGCTCCTGCTCCAACTGGGAGCGCATGGCAAGCGCTCGAGGCATCAGGAAGTGCCCGTGCCGACTACACCGCAATCGGCTGTGCTCTAAGCTAACGCCGCGGCGGCTGCCCGAATCCAAAATGGGTGCGCATGATATATTCCATGTTGTCTTTCGCGGGTGAGAAGTTCGGATCCTCCCGCATTGCGTCCTGGTAGAGCAAAATTGCTTCGTTGATACGGCCCGCCTGCTGTTCCATCAGACCCAGGTCGAACCAGGCGAATTTGTTGGTCGGAAAGAGCGAGAGCACTATCGCGTAGTCTTCCTCCGCAGATACCACCTTTCCCGCCCGCTGCTCCGCGAGTCCGGCCTGCAGCATCTCGTACCCGTGGACGCCGGGCGCTTCGGTAATCGGCCGCGCAATCGCAAACCCAATCAAAATCGGCACCACCGCAGCCGCCACGATTGTTATTGGAAGTGCGCGCGAATCCAGGTTCGCGGGCTCTCCTTCCGCCGTCCTGAAGTACTGGAATATCAGCCAACCGCCGAACAGCACGATCGCGATCAGGATAATCAACAGCAGGAGCGCCATGTCGGGAATTGCCAACGCCCGGATTGCCCACGGACTCAGATGGCGGCGCGCAAACAGGTCCTGAAGATCGTAGACGACCGGCGACGCGCTCGGCACGAACACCCATTTGTTGCTGGCGACGATTCCTGCGGCGATGCGCTTAACCTCGTTGCTGCCGACGTCAACGCTGACTCCTATAAGCTGCACCACGAATCCAATGAACACGACCGCCGCTACTGCGAATGCCGCCCGGCTCGGCGCGCGATCAACCGCCATCTCGAACGCAGGCAGTGTCAGCGGCATCAGCAATACAATCGACTCCAGCATGTACCGCGGGCCGTAGGATAAATCGCCGCTCCAGGTCTTGTTGGACGCAATCATCAACAGATGCGCTATCGCCGCGAGAACCAGAGTCGTCGTCTCCAGCGGCCAGCGGCGATAAGCCTTGCGGCCCACTGCTACAGCAAGAATTAGCGGTGGCGCGAAAAGAAAAACACTTAGGCCCGGACTGACAAGATAGCCGGCGATCGCTTTGGCGATCTGAACCAAGTCGAGCACGAAACGCGCTCGATCCTCCGTGTAGCCGAACTGAAGAACGCTCCCGAACCGCAGGTAGTTGAAGTACATCGTGCCGGCCACTGCGCAGATCGGACCAACCACGGCGAGCAGCGTCCGTCGCGTCATTCGCGGCCATCGATCAGGCAAATCTCGAACCAGCTTCCATGCCACCGCGACACCGTAAAGCCAAATGATGACCGCCGCGGGGACGGCGTCCGGCCGCGCCAATATCGCGACCCCGAGGCTCGCGCCTCCAAATATCGAGCTGCTCATCAGCTCACGGGGGCTTTTCGCTGAAAAGAACCAGAACGCGAGGATCACCATCAGCGCGTCCAACTCGTGCTGATAGAAATGGGTCGCCTCCGACATGACCAGGGTGCCGAACCCCGCCGCGATCGCCATCAACATCGCGGCACGCGGCTTCGGCGAAAGTTGGGTGCCGACCATGAACAGAACGGCGACGATCGCGCCGCCCGCAATTGCATTGACGATCAGCGCGGATGAGATTGCGAGCCGCCCGCCCCATCGCAGCGGCTGCTGCTCCGGCCCAACCGGAGGACCCGCAAGCTGGCCTCCGTTCAGCGATCCGAATACGTCGTCGAGTTTGATCCCGAGATACACGAACGGGATTGAGACCATCGGCAGGCCCGGCCCCTTTACCGTGTACCAATTTTTTCCGCGACCGAACCGCGCGTCCACCATCACCGGGATATCGATCGTATGCCTGAGGATCAGCGCCTGCGCGGTCTCCTGTTCCATCGCCTCGTCGATCGAAAAGAAATTGCCGGGATTGATGGCGTAATAGAAGCACGCGAAGGTCAGCAGCAGGAGCACCTGCGGCGGCCATTGCCTGAAAAAGCTGGATAGTCGCGGCCTTGCGTTGATTGCGTTCAGACGGCTCTCCCCCTTTAGCCGAACGCGCGATATCGTGATCGAGCAGATTATTACTTCGGGCTGCAGATCAAATCCACTCCGTTGCCGGAGGGATCGATCCACCATGTTCGCCATTGCTCCTTTCGCGCTGCGCTGGATTTCGCCTTCGAGCTTGCCGCCCGCATCGACCGCGCGTTTCACCGCCGCGTCGATATCTTCAACGGCAAAATCGAGATGGACTGGCGTCCACTGCCGGCGGTAGTCGCGAGAGATAGATCCCTGCACTAACTTTTGATTCGAGCGACATGGCTACACGTGCTTCAGCACCTTCTCGTACAGATCGCGCATCAGTTTTTCGTTCTGCCCAACCTCGCCGGTAAATATGATCTGCGACGTGCCCCAATCTTTCGCGCGCCGCTTCAACTCTGTGATGCATTCCTCGGGCGTCCCGATCAGCATCATAGGCGAAGCGAGTATCTCGTCCGCCGTCTGCTGGAACATCGACGCCATCATCTCGGCGGTCTTGCGCGATGCTTCCTTCGATTCGGAGATCATCGTCATGAAAACGAAGTTGCTGATGCGGACGGCGTCGGGCTTGCGGCCGTTCCGTTTGGCTTCGTCGCGAATGAAGCTGACCTTCTCGCGGAACGAATCGTTCGTCATCTTCCGCGCGACCTCCATCGAGATGTATCCGCGCTTGCCCGCATCCGGAACGACGTTTACGTAGTCCGCGTACTTCGCCGCGATGCGCAGCAGACCTTTGCCTCCGCCGCCAACGATTATCGGCGGATGCGGCTGCTGAATCGGCTTTGGCCATAGGATTGCATCCTTGAAATGATAGAACTCGCCGTCGAAGGTCGTCTTCTCGTTCTGCCACAGCGACAGAATGCAGGCCATCGCCTCGTCGAGCATCCGCAGCCGTTCGGTGATCGGGGGAAACGGAATCCCGCTCATCTTGAATTCCGTCTCAGTCCATCCCGATCCAAGTCCCGCGACCAGCCGGCCGCCGCTCAGATGATCCAGCGTCATCAGGCTTTGCGCCGTAATCGCGGGATGACGGAATAAATTGCAAAGCACGAGGTGCCCGACGCGAATCTTTTTCGTCGCGTCGATAACCGCCGCCGCCATCACGATATGGTCATAGGCCTTCGACTTCGGGTCCATCTGCTTGTCCGGACCTTCGTTCACGAGATGGTCGGGAAAGACGATCAGGTCGTAGCCGAGCGCCTCCGCGGCTTGAGCGTTCGCGCGATACTGCGCTGGTTCCAAATTTCCAAGCTGAACTCCGAATTCCATTGGTGCCTCTCGAAAAATGCGATTTGAGTTTTGGAGCCGCCTACGTTAGCAACCGGCCAACATTAAGGCACAGACTTTTCTGATCAAATTTTACGTGCAGGAATGCTTGATCAGCATTGACCAATTTGGCGGCACATCTTCTCAAACGGAGAGAAAAGGCGAGTTACGACTGCCGAAAATTGTAACAGTGGACCTGTGCAAACTTTACTCGTCATCTGCTCTTCTACGTGTGCTATTGCAGCATAAACCAGCAATTCGTTCGGTGCCGTATGTCACAGATGCCCACCTAATCATCAATGCTTGCTATACGGGACGTTGAATAGGCGGTTATAGAATGATTATCTTTAGTGTAGGGGTTGAATGGGATGATAATGTTGCGGTTTCGCCCAGCATATGCCTGCCGTTTGAGCCGATGCCCGCGCGAACTGTCGACGAAGGAGACCGATGACTCCAGGTATCGCGCAAGTTTCTACACGGAATAAGTTACAACCCAAACGTCCATCAATGTTCGACGCGCTAGGCGAATTTCGCGTTCCGCTCGAGGCCAGCGTCTACTGGCTCGGCGCTTTGTCGCATCCATGGCCGCGCGTCAATCGGCGCAATGCCCAAGTCGTCATGCTGATTCCAGGTTTCATGGCCGGCGACATGACGCTCGCGCCGCTGGCGAATTTTTGCCGATGGCTCGGGCATCGCGCCCTCTATGCCGGTATCCTCTCGAACTCCGAATGTCCGCGCGAGACGATGGTCAAACTGAATGCGCGGCTCGCTCTCGCCTACGAGAAATTCGATCAACCAATAGTGGTAATTGGCCAGAGCCTCGGCGGCGTCTATGCGCGCGAGATTGCCCGTGAGCACCCTGAAATGGTCGAGCGCGTGATCACGCTTGGCTCGCCGATTCGGATGCCACGTCTCCACGCGAACCTTGCCGTGCAAGCCGTCGCCCGCTCGATCGCCGCAATTCGCGGAAAGGCGAAAGGATGCCTCAGCGAGGAGTGCCAGTGCGGACTATTGCTGAGCGACGACTCGCCCGCCGACGTCCCGACCACGCACGTCTACTCGCGCACTGATGGCGTCGTGCACTGGGAGAGCTGCGTCGATCTTAGCGGCGCACCGACGGTGGAAAATGTCGAGGTGATGGGCAGTCACGTCGGAATGGGTCTGAACGCCGACGTCTACCGCGTAATCGCAGACCGCCTCGCAATGCCTCGCCGCTCGCGACTGCGTTCTGTCGCGTCACACGCCGCACGGATTTAGGGCGGAACGATTGAATGTGGGGCTCCTCGCCCCACGCCCACCGGCAGGGGTGACCCCTGCACCCAGT
>NZ_JBAUYR010000113.1:0-5659 GCF_049584895.1 Binatus sp. (SeqCode) | reverse complement strand
GAACCGGGACCGTCGCGGTGAGCGAGCAGACGCGCAAACTGGTCGAAGGATACTTTCAGCTCAAGCCGCTTGGACCGACCCGAATCAAAGGCGTGAACGAGCCGGTCAACGTTTACGAGGTGATCGGTCTCGGGCCTCTGCGAACCCGGCTGCAACGCTCGGCAGGGCGCGGGTTGTCGAAATTCGTGGGTCGGCAGGCAGAAATGGAATCGTTAAAGCGTGCGGCGGATCAGGCCAAGGCTGGACACGGGCAGATTGTCGCAGCGATGGCCGAGGCCGGGGTCGGCAAGTCGCGCCTGTTCTTCGAGTTCAAAGCGGTCTCGCAGTCGGGCTGGATGGTGCTGGAGGCATTCTCGGTCTCGCACGGCAAGGCTTCCGCGTTCCTGCCTGTGATCGACCTGTTGTGGAACTACTTCAAGATCACTCCCGAAGATGACGAGCGGACGCGACGTGAGAAGGTGACAGGGCGGCTACTCGCGCTCGACCGCTCGCTGGAGGACGCGCTGCCGTACCTCTATGGTCTGCTCGGCTTGACTGATGAGAACAGCCAGGTTGCCGAGGTCGAAGCGCAGACTCGCAAGCGCCGTTCGCTCGACGCGATCAAGCGCATCCTGCTGCGCGAAAGCCTGAACCAGCCGCTGATTGTGATTTTCGAAGACCTTCACTGGATCGACAACGAAACGCAGGGATTCTTGAACCTGCTCGCCGACTCAATCGGCACCGCGCGCATCCTGCTGCTGTTCAACTATCGGCCCGAGTACCGCCACGAGTGGGGTAACAAGACTTACTACACGCAGTTGCGGCTCGATCCGCTCGGCAAGAACAGCGCCGACGAGATGCTCTCGGCGCTGCTCGGTGACAGCCCGGAACTAGCAGCGCTTAAGAAACTCATTACTGAAAAAACCGAGGGCAACCCGTTTTTCATGGAAGAGACTGTGCAGGTGTTGCTCGATGAGGGCGCGCTGGTGCGCAACGGAACGGTGAAACTCACCAAGTCGCTTGACGAGCTCAAGATACCGCCGACCGTGCAGGCTATTCTCGCGGCGCGCATCGACCGGCTCGCGCCGGATAACAAAGATCTGCTTCAGACGCTCGCGGTCATCGGTACTGAGTTCCAATTCGCACTCATCAGCAAAGTCCTGGACCAGGAACCGAGCGCAGAACCCGCACCTATCGGCCGCGATGCGGCCGGCGTCCTCTCCCGTGAAATAACGGGCGAGGTAATAGAGAGGATGCTATCCGAACTCCAGCTCGCCGAGTTCATCTACGAGCAGCCCACGGTCGGCGACCTCGAGTACACCTTCAAGCACGCGCTGACCCATGATGTCGCCTACAACTCGGTGCTTAACGAACGCCGCCGCATGCTGCACGAGCGAATCGGCGCGGCGCTGGAATCCACCTATGCCGACAGCCTCGACGACCACATTGCCAAGCTGGCCCATCACTATGCGCGCAGCGGCAATCCGGCCAAGGCGGTGAAATATTGCCTGCGCGCTATCCGTCAATGCGCCGACCTCGGCTCCAGCGCCGAAGCGGTCGCACAGTTTGAGAAGGGGCTTGAGCAGTTGCACAAGCTCCCCGACGACGACCGGCGCGCCGAACTGGAACTGGACCTCAGGATCGAAGTGGTCGGGCCGTTGGGGGATAGCAAAGGTTTCAGCTCGCCTGACTTCGAGCAGTCGCAGGCGCGCGCACTCGAGCTTTGCCAGCGGTCGGAGCTCAACCGGCAAAAGACTTGGGCGGCACTCTTCGGAATTTTTTTCGTTCAACAACTCCGTCCCGATGTCCGCAAGGCCGAGGCGATAGGCGCCGAGTTGGTTGCACGAGCCGAAGAACACGGGAGAGCCGAATATATTGCCGAAGCGGCGAACTGGTGGGCGTACGCCAAGATGGTTTCGGGCGACTTCGAGCACGCAGCCGTTGGTCTCGATCGGGCGTGGACGCTGGTGGAATCCATCGCGAAGCCGGCCATCGGCCCGACCCCGCAGCGCGCCGAGCAGATGACCGAAGCCCGGGCTTTCGAGTGGCGTTCGGGGACTCGGCAAAACAACCGCATCCTCTCGGGATGGAACCTGTGGTTCCTTGGTTATCCGGATCGCGCACTCGAGCGTATGAACATCGCAACCGCAATCGCGCATTCCGGGCCGAAGACGATGATGGCGGACATACACGGATTCGCCACCTACATTTACGAGCTGCGTCGCGAACCTGAGCAGATGAGAGCGAGGGCAACAGCAAGGCTGCTACTAGCGACCGAATCGGGCTACTTCACGGGCCGCGTCCTGAGCGAAATCTATCTCGGATGGGCAGATGCGCTGGCCGGCGACCTCGAAGACGGCATCGCGCGCATGAGACTTCATATGTCGGAATTGAAGGCCGCCGGCTCCGAGTATATCAGCGACCGGTATTTCGCCTTTGTCGCCACCGCGCTGGGAAGGCTCAGCCGTTCCGATGAGGCTCTCCGCATCGTCGACGAGTCATTCGAGTTCATCGAGAAAACCGGCCAACAATACTATGCAGCGGAGCTCCGTCGCCTGCGGGGCGAACTGATGCTGGCTCAGAGTGCTTCGAACGCTTCGCAAGCAGAGCAATCTTTCCGCGACGCGATCGAAATTTCACGCAAGCAGCATGCGAAGTCATGGGAGCTGCGCGCATCGACCAGTCTCGCTCGCCTGCTGGCGAGACAAGGCAATCGAGACGACGCGCGATCGATGCTCGCCGAAATTTACGACTGGTTCACCGAAGGTTTCGACACTGCGGATCTGAAGGACGCCAAGGCACTGATGGAAGAGTTACGAGGGTAGTTGATTGAAGCGAGGTATCGTCGTGAGAGAAGCTCGGGATGAGGGTCAAAATGCTGCGTCGGATGCTGAGACGGTCCTGCGCTTTTGGTTTGCGGACGAACCGGGTTCCAGGGAAAGCATGTTTCAATCGCGCTGGTTTTTTCCGACTCCGGAATTCGACCGGCTTTGTACGACGCGGTTCCTTGCCAGCTACGAAGATGCCGCACACGGACGTCTTGAGGACTGGAAGAACGGCCCACGAAGTTGTCTCGCGCTGGTTCTGCTGCTCGATCAATTCCCGCGCAACATGTTCCGCGACACGGCACGAGCGTTCGCAACCGACGCAAAGGCGCGTGAACTAACCCGCCACGCTATAGCATCCGGATTTGACCGGGACTTGTCGCCGATAATGCGGATGTTCTTGTACCTTCCGCTCGAACATAGCGAAAATCTGAATGATCAATTGGAGTCGGTGCAGCTCACGTCCGAGCTGGTCTCGGAAAATCGCGATTACACCGAAATTCTCCAGCATGCGGAGCAGCATCTGGAAGTATTCCGGCGATTTGGAAGGTTCCCAGGTCGAAACCACGCCCTCGGAAGACAATCCACCCAGGAAGAAATGAACTTTCTGAAAGACCAGAAGTGGAGGTGACTACCATCGCCGGCCGTACCGATACGCTGCCGCTTGCGCCCGCTGCGGGAATGCGAGCAAGCCGCGTCAGCTAAATGACCTTCTGCGATTTGATGATAACGAACCTATCGTCGCGCTCTGTGATCGGTAGAATGCGCGGGCGCTTCTGCCTCCAATTGATCGACTAAGGAAACGCTTATGGGGTGATTCGGCATGATGCCGATTTTATCAAACGATAAAGGAGCCCGCGACTTTCGGCGCTGAGAGACAGCCCGTGAGCGGGCCGATGGCGCGTGAGAGGACGGCGGCGATTTCGGGCCATCACTTCGTGGCTTTGCCTTTTCCTGTCATTTGAACCGTCTGCATTTCACTCGGTTCGAGGTTGTCGGAGATCGTCAGCGTCCCGGAATATGACACCGCCTCGGTCGGTTTGAACTGCACCGCGATCGTGCACATCGTCTCGCTCTTCGGTATGCCTTTCCCGCTCGGCATCAGGTTATCGTCGTCGCATTGGGTCGTGACCGAAAATGGCGACGGCGTCGGCATGCCATTGACGCTCTCCATCTCAATCAGAATCGGCAGCGGCTGATGCTTCTTTTTGATTTTGCCGGCATTGGTGACCGTGACCATCTTCGACACCGCTTGATTCACGGTGACGGTGCCGAACTTGAGTGTCTTGGGAGAAACCTTGAGCTTGCCCTCGACCGGCGTCGGCGTTGAGGTAGGAGTGGCGGTGTTGGTGGCAGTCGCGGTTGCTGTAGCCGTCGCCGTGACAGTCGGAGTCGCTGTTCTGGTCGGCGTGGCTGTTGCAGTGGCCGTCGCAGTGGCGGTTGGCGTAGGAGTGGGTGTCGGGTCGCCGTACTCGAACGCGCCGATGTCGCACGCGGTATGTCCAGGAGCCGGTCGGGACTCGCCCCGCTGGTCGGCGGTAATGGGGTTTCCGTTGGCATCGGTACAATAGTTTGTCGGGGTCTTCGGGACCTTATCGATGGCAGCACTGGTCGACAGCAACGCGATCGTCTGGGTAGGACCGCCGTTGTCCTTCAGGCCATCCGGATCGAGCCCGGCGGCAGTGTCTCTCAGGTCCCCGGTTCCACTAAAGTCGCTGTTGCAGCTCGTATCGTCGGATAGGTTGTGACCGTCGGAAGTGAATGTTCCAGAAGAACTGCAATCTCCGTTTGTGCTATTCGCAACGATCGTATTCTTGACGATTGCTGTTGCCCCTGAGTCGACGAAGATGCCGCCGCCAGCGCCGCTCGCCACGTTGCCGGAAATGGTGCTGAAGGACACGATCGAGGTGCCGCTGCCGACGTAGACGCCGCCGCCGTCGCTGGTGTCAGCATCGTTATCCGCTGAGTTGCCGGAGATCGTGCTGTTGGTGATGGTCAGCGTGTTGCCGTAGTTCTGGATGCCAGCGCCATTGGGGACATTGGAATTGCCGGAGACCGTGCTGTTGGTCACGGTCATGGTGCCGCCGGCGTCGTTGTCGATGCCGCCGCCACCAGAACTGTTGGATACGGTGCTGTTGGTCACGGTCATGGTGGCGTAGTTGATGATGCCGCCGCCATAGTCAGCGGTGTTGCCCGAGAAGGTGCAATTGGTCACGGTCACTGTGCTGCCGGGCTCCGTACCGAGACCGCCGCCACCGACAGCGGAGTTGTTGGAGAATGTGCAGTTGGTCACGCTCAGCGTGCCAAAGGTGTAGATGCCGCCACCGACGTTGGTACCACTGAACGAGGAGCCGTCCTCGATGGTTAGGCCCGAGATCGAGACTGTCGCGCCCGAGTCAACCATGAAGACCCGAGAGGAGCCGTTCCCGCTGATCGCCAGGCTGGACGCGCCGGGACCAGTGATCGTCAGGGAATGTTGAATCTCAAGCACGCCGCTGGTCAGCGTGATCGTGCCCGTGACGCTAAACATGATTGTGTCACCTGTGTTAGCGGTATCGGCATCCAAAATCGCCTGGCGCAGCGAGCCTGCGCCGCTGTCGTCGGTATTGGTAACAGTGCGAGTGGTCGCCGAAGCGGGTGAGGCGCTGAAAAGCGCCAGCATGAGGACGGCCGCGACGGTCATAATCGCGGTCGTGGTCGTCCACGCCGATGCGAGATGCCGGCCGCGGTGGGCTATTTCTGATACGGCTCGGCTCATCAAGCCCTCGGACCGTAACCGGTTATCAGTCGCCAGCTATAGCTAACAAAGCGCCCTCTTAAAGCAAGAGCGCATCGCGATTTGCGTTGCCGGGTGT